>NZ_JAUJPV010000001.1:0-829419 GCF_030481585.1 Burkholderia sp. AU45388
CGATCGCCTCGTGATCAACGCGCAGAACTGCGTGCACTGCAAGACCTGCGACATCAAGGACCCGACGCAGAACATCGTGTGGGTCACGCCGGAAGGCGGCGGCGGGCCGAATTACCCGAACATGTAACGCAACGCATCCCGCGCCCGCGGGCGCGAACGAACCGGAGTGAGACGATGAGCAATGCAGCGAAGGAAGTCGTGGTGGTGAGCGGTGTCCGTACCGCGATCGGTGATTTCGGCGGCAGCCTGAAGGATTTCTCGCCGACCGACCTCGGCGCGAAGGTGGTCGCCGAAGTGCTGTCGCGCGCGAACGTGCCGGGCGATGCGGTCGGCCACGTCGTGTTCGGCCACGTCGTGAACACCGAGCCGAAGGACATGTATCTCGCGCGCGTCGCGGCGATCAACGGCGGCGTCGCGCAGCACACGCCGGCGCTGACCGTGAACCGCCTGTGCGGCTCGGGCCTGCAGGCGATCGTGTCGGCCGCGCAGACGATCATGCTCGGCGACGCCGACGTCGCGATCGGCGGCGGCTCGGAAAGCATGAGCCGCGCGCCGTACACCGTGCCGGCCGCGCGCTTCGGCCAGCGCATGGGCGACGCGAAGCTCGTCGACATGATGCTCGGCGCGCTGCACGACCCGTTCCAGACGATCCACATGGGCGTGACGGCCGAGAACGTCGCGAAGAAATACGACATCTCGCGTGACGCGCAGGATGCGCTGGCGCTCGAATCGCATCGTCGCGCGGCGCGTGCGATCGCCGAAGGCCGCTTCAAGGACCAGATCCTGCCGATCTCGATCCGCACGAAGAAGGGCGAAGTCGCGTTCGACACCGACGAGCACGTGCGGCACGACGCGGGCCCCGACGACTTCTCGAAGCTCAAGCCGGTGTTCGCGAAGGAGAACGGCACCGTGACGGCCGGCAACGCATCGGGCATCAACGATGCCGCCGCCGCCGTGCTGATGATGAGCGCGGACGCCGCGCGCGCGCAGGGCGCGAAGCCGCTCGCGCGCCTCGTCGCGTATGCGCATGCGGGCGTCGATCCGGCGTACATGGGCATCGGCCCGGTGCCGGCCACGCAGAAGGCGCTCGAACGCGCGGGCCTGAAGATCACCGATCTCGACGTGATCGAGGCGAACGAAGCGTTCGCCGCGCAGGCGTGCGCGGTCACGCAGGAACTCGGCCTCGATCCGGCCAAGGTCAACCCGAACGGCTCGGGCATCTCGCTCGGCCACCCGATCGGCGCGACCGGTGCGCTGATCACGGTGAAGGCGCTGTACGAGCTGAAGCGCATCGGCGGGCGTTACGCGCTCGTGACGATGTGTATCGGCGGCGGCCAGGGGATTGCCGCGATCTTCGAGAACATCTGATAATCGACCGCTCAGCATCCGAATACACAGGAATCGTCATGGCCATCGAAACCGTCGGCGTCGTGGGCGCCGGAACCATGGGTAACGGCATTGCGCAAACCGCCGCCGTTGCAGGACTGAACGTCGTGATGATCGACGTCAGCGACGCCGCGCTCGACAAGGGCCTCGCGACGCTGAAGGGCAGCCTCGAACGGCTCGTATCGAAGGACAAGCTCGCGGCCGATGCACGCGATGCGGCGCTCGCGCGCATCACGACGTCGACCGACTACGCGACGCTCGCCTCGGTCGACATCGTGATCGAGGCCGCGACCGAGAACGTCGAGCTGAAGGGCCGCATCCTGAAGCAGATCGAGGCGGTCGCGCACCCGGACGCGATCATCGCGACCAACACGTCGTCGATCTCGATCACCGCGCTTGCCGCGCCGCTCGCCGATCCGTCGCGTTTTCTCGGCATGCACTTCTTCAACCCGGTGCCGCTGATGCCGCTCGTCGAGATCATCCGCGGGCTGCAGACGAGCGACGCGACCGCGTCGGCCGTGCGCGCGCTGACCGAGCGTTTCGACAAGTCGCCGATCGGCGTGCGCAATTCGCCGGGCTTCGTCGTGAACCGGATCCTGGTGCCGATGATCAACGAGGCGTTCTTCGTGCTGGCCGAAGGCATCGCGTCGGCCGAGGAGATCGATGCGGGGATGAAGTTCGGCGCGAACCATCCGATCGGGCCGCTCGCGCTGGCCGACCTCGTCGGGCTCGACGTGTGCCTCGCGGTGATGGACGTGTTCCTGAAGGATTTCGGCGACCCGAAGTATCGCGCGTGTCCGCTGCTGCGCGAGATGGTGTCGGCGGGCAGGCTCGGGCGCAAGACCGGGCGTGGGGTGTACGACTACAGCAAGTAAGCGGTACTTCATTCCACTTCCAGCGGCCGCCTTCGGGCGGCCGTTTATTTTGAGGGCGCCGCCGAGCATCGATCGACGTCGACATCGTGCGTTCGCCGTTCATGCCGCTGTTCCTCGGCACGACGCTGATGGTGCTCGCGCTCGTCGCGATCGCGCTGTGCTATCGCGGCTCGCCGGGCGCGATGGCCGCGCTCGCAGGCGGCGTGCTCCCTGTGTTCGGCATCTTCGCGGTGACGAGGGCCGTCAATGTGCCGCGTGACGATGTGCTCGCCGCGGCCGATCCGGCCGCGACGCAAGGCACGGCGCTGTGGATGCGCTACCTGCACGGCCGGACGAGGTGGAATCACGTGCGCCCCCGTGGCGTCGGCATGCCGCATGCGCGTGTTTCGTCGCGGCAATCGCGGCGCGGTAGCGGTCGTGCTGCCGTTACGCATAAAACGCCGACGGCGACATCCCGAAGTGCCGCTTGAACATCGCGGAGAACGCGCTCTGGCTGCTGTAGCCGTGATCCATCGCGACGGTCAGCACTTTCTCGCCGTGCGCCAGCCGCTTGAGCGCGAGCAGCAGCCGCGCCTGCTCGCGCCAGCGGCGGAAGCTGAGCCCCGTCTCGCGCCGGAACGCGCGATGCAGCGTGCGGATCGACAGGCCGAGCAGGTCGCCCCACTCGGCGATCGTGCGCTGATCGTCGGGGGTGGCGACCAGCGTGTCGCAGATCGTCCGCAGGCGCGCGTCGTGCGGCCACGGCAGATACAGCGGCAGCAGCGGCGCGACGGTCACTTCCGCGAGCAGCAGGTGCATCAGGTGATCGTGGCGCGAGCCCGGCGCGTAATCCAGCGGCACGTCGACCGCGGCTAGGATCAGCTCGCGCAGCAGCGGATGCACTTCGACGACGCAACTGCGCGCGGGCAGGTGCTCGACCGCGCCCGGTTCGACGAACACGGTGCGCATCTGCACGTCGCCGCTCATCTGCACCGTATGGTCGAGCCCGGCTTCGAGCCACACGCCGCGCGTCGGCGGCACGACCCACGACGCACCTTCGGACTCCACGTGCATCACGCCCTCGATCGCATAGAGCAGTTGCGCGCGGCGATGGCGGTGCGGCGCGATCGACGTGCCGTGCGCGTACGTGGCCGCCATCGCCGACACGGGCATCGGCGTCGATTCGTAGCGCAGGTGGGCGAAGGGCGGGGTGGACTCGAGTGTCCGATTGGCGACAAGTCGTGACATTTTGGCGTGAGACAGGCAGTGGGCGGCCGGGCACGATGGCGTTCCGATTCACGCCAGACCCTCCTGTCACGATATTAATCCGACAAACGCGATGAACAAGTCTCCTTTTCTGCTCCCCTTCTGCGCGATCGCGCTGTGGGCCGGCAACGTCGTCGTGTCGAAGCTGTCCGCCTCGACGATCGATCCGGCGGCCATCACGTTCTACCGGCTGCTGCTCGCCGTCGCGCTGATGAGCGTCTTCACGCTGGCCCCCGCGTGGCGCAATCGCGCGGTGCTCGTCGCGTACCTGCCGAAGCTCGCGGTGCTCGGCTTTCTCGCGATGGCGCTGTTCCAGAGCCTGTCCTACGAGGCCGCGAAGACGAGCAGCGCGACCAACATGGCGATCATCACCGCGCTCGTACCGCTGATGACGATGCTGCTGAGCTCGCTGCTGCTCGGCGATCCACCGGGCGCCGGCATGATCGGCGGCGGGGTGCTGTCGCTCGCGGGTGTCGTCTACCTGATCGCCGAAGGGCACCCGGCGGCGATTGTCGCGCACGGCGTGCATCGGGGCGACCTGCTGATGCTGGCCGCGTCGGCCGCGTACGCGCTTTACGGCGTGCTGCTCAAGCGCTGGCGCATCGGCGCGCTGCCGGCCTGGCAGTCGACCTACGTGCAGGCGCTCGCGGCGCTCGTGTTCATGGCGCCGATGCTGCTGCGGCTGCCCGCGCACGCCGCGTGGCCGACGCGCGCGAGCGTGCCGCTGATCCTGTACGCCGGCGTGCTGGCGTCGGTGGTGCTCCCGTATCTATGGATGCAGGGCGTGCAGCGGCTCGGCCCGAGCCGCTGCGCGATGTTCATGAACCTGCTGCCCGTAATGACGGCCGGCGGCGCGATCGTGCTGCTTGGCGAATCGCTGCGGCTGTATCACCTGATCGGCGGCGGCGTCGCGCTGCTCGGCGTCGCGATCGCACAGCGCTTTCCGTTTCATGCCGGCACGGCGCAAGGCGTTCGACAATGAGCGCCCATCCCGACATGCAGGACCTGCCGGCCGCGCTGCCGGACGGACGTGCGCCCGGGGCCGCGCCGGCGCTCGCGCGCCAGCTCGAACGGATCGCGACCGCACTCGAGGCGCTGGCGGGCACCTCGCCGCCGGCGGCCGTCGATTTCGACGCGGCCATTGCGTTTCGCTGGCGCGGTTTCGGCGGCGGCCATCGAACGGCGCCGCTGGAGCCGATCGCCTCGCCCGCGCTCGTCGCGTTCGACACGCTGCGCAACGTCGGCCGGCAGGCGGCGATCGTCGAGCGGAACACGCGCCAGTTCGTGCACGGGTTCGCGGCCAACCACGTGTTGCTGACCGGCGCGCGCGGCACCGGCAAGTCGTCGATCGTGAAGGCGTGCCTGCATGCGTTCGCGGCGCACGGCTTGCGGCTGATCGAGGTCAGCAAGGAAGGGTTGAATGATCTGCCGGCGATCGTCGAACTGGTGCGCACGCGGCCCGAGCGCTACCTGGTGTTTTGCGACGACCTGTCGTTCGAGGCCGGCGAGACCGGTTACAAAGGGCTCAAGACGGTGCTCGACGGCTCGGTCGCGAGCGATCTGTCGAACGTGCTGGTGTACGCGACGTCGAACCGCCGCCACCTGATGCCCGAGCAGGCAAGCGACAACGCGAACGTGACGCGCGCGGAGAACGGCGAACTGCACCCGGGCGATGCGGTCGAGGAGCGGATTTCGCTGTCCGAGCGCTTCGGGATCTGGGTCACGTTCTACGGCTTCACGCAGGACGAGTACCTGGCCGTCGTCGCGAGCCGCCTCGGCGCGGCCGGTTTCGATGACGCGCAGATTGGCGCGGCGCGCGAGCCCGCGCTGCAGTGGGCGCTCGAACGCGGTGCGCGTTCGGGCCGCATCGCCGTGCAGTTCGCGCGCGATTATGCGGGGCGGCTCGCGGACGAAAGCGGCGAGGGCGCGTCCGCGCGCCGGACGGCCTGAGCCGCGCTATAGCAGCCGCTCGGACAGCACGCGGAATGCGACGTCGGGCACGGCGAAGCACAGCGGTTCGCCGGTCGCGCCGATGCGGGCGAGGGGGCGCCGTCGGCGAGGCCGACCGTCTTCAGCGGCCGGATCGCGTCGACGTCGATCGGCCGGTCGATCGACGCATACGCGAGGCGGTCACAGTCTTCGACATGGGCGACGGCCGCGCGTCAGTCGCCGAAGAATGGCGCGAAGGCGTCGGGCAGCGTCCGGTCGTGCGACGCTCGGCCGTGCAGCGGAAGTCGGGCGCGCTGCCGCCGCTCCCCGCCAGCCGCGTGTCGTAGCGTCCGTCGCGTGCCGTATGCGTGAACGGCCGCGCGAGATGCGACGGCAGCGCGTCGCTGAACAGCCGGCTGCCAAGCGCATAGAGCGGGTGATCGAACACGTTCTTCACGAACAGCACGGTGCGCTCGGCCGGCGCGCCGTCCGGCAGCGTATCGACGTAGAGCCGCCAATTGCTCTGCAGCGGCGACGGAAACACGCGCCGCAGTCGGCCGGCGAGGCCGGAGGACGGGTAGACGAAGGCGTTGTCGTAGCGCATGGGCAGCATTGTGCCGGGGTTGCCGGGCCCGGGGAAGGGGCGACCCGGCGGGCCAAGCGCGCTTGGTTGCGCACGCACCGATCCAGCGTAGAATTTCCGGCATTCGACGACCGCTGTTTTTTCACGCCGGGAGGCAAGCATGAACGATCTGACGCAGTTATCCGAGCCCGAGCTGATCGTGCGCGGCAGCCGTTTCGCGTTGCCGACCCTGGTATTCGCGCTGGTTGTGATCGGCGGCGGTTTCATTTGGGCCGCGAGCGCGAATCCGTTTTTCAGCTTCACGTCGTTCATCATGCCGTTCGTCGGCGCGCTGGGTGGCCTCGCTTACCTGTTCGTGATGACGCGCGCCGTGTTCTTCGGCGACCGTTTCAAGGTGCAGCGAATCTCGGTGCCGTATCGCGATGTCGTCGAGGTGACGCGCGGCCCGTTCTCGCTGGTCGTGCTGTACCGGGTTGCGACGCGCTCGGGCGCCGGCAAGGTGCGCAAGGTCAAGCTGCCCTTTGCCGAAATGCGCATCGACGACCGGAAAAAATGCCTCGAGATCCTGCGCAGGCACGCGCCCGAAGCGTTCAAGTCGGATATTACCGTGTGAGCGTCGCGCGCCGCCGGCCAGGATGCATGCCGGTCCGGCCGCGAGCAGGACGCCTGCTTGCGGCACGTTGACGAACGTTCTCACGGGTGGCCGACGAAAGCGGGTGACCCTGGCGATCAGTACCCCGACGCGCTCGCTCCCTGATCGCTGACGATCGCCACTCCCGAACTCGTCCCGAGCCGCGTCGCGCCGGCTTCGAGCATCGCGAGCGCGGCCGCGCGGTCGCGCACGCCGCCCGACGCCTTCACGCCGAGCGTCGGCCCGACCGTGCGGCGCATCAGCGCGACGTCCGCAAGCGTCGCGCCACCGTGGCCGAACCCGGTCGACGTTTTCACGAACGCGACGCCGAGATCGCGGCACATCTCGCACACGCGCACCTTCTCGTCGTCGGTCAGCAGCCCCGTTTCGAGGATCACCTTGAGCGGCACCGTGCCGCAAGCGCGATGCACGGCGTCGATGTCGGCCTTTACGTCGTCGGCGCGACCGCTTTTCAGCGCGCCGATGTTGATCACCATGTCGATCTCGCCGGCGCCCGCCGCGATCGCGGCGGTGGCTTCGAACGCCTTCGCGGCGGACAGCCCCGCGCCGAGCGGGAAACCGACCACCGCGCAGACGAGCACGCCGGTCTCAGCCAGCTCGCGCGCGGCGAGCGGCACGTTCGCCGAATTCACGCAGACCGAGTAAAAGCGATGCTCGGCCGCCTGGCGGCAGAGTTCGCGGATCTGCGCGTCGCTCGCGTCGGGCGCGAGCAGCGTGTGATCGATGGTTTGGGCGAGTTGGGCGTTGGAAAGCGGCATGTGTCAGGACTCCACGGATCGTGTGCGGAAAGGGCACACGGAAAGTTGATGTTTTCACATCGGTTTGTTACAAATACGACATTCCGGTCGGGCCCGCGCGCCCGGCACGACGAGCGACTCACGCGGCGGGCACGCAGGATACAGGCATGGAAACAAAGAAGGGCGAACGGATCAAGACATTGATGAACGTGCTGCAAGGGCAGAACGCGATTCATCTGAGGGAAGTCGCCGAGCTGTTCGGCGTGTCCGAAATGACGATCCGCCGCGATCTCGCGGACAACCCGCACGGCCTCAGCCTGATCGGCGGCTACGTGACGCGCCATTTCGCCGCGCAGCGCAGCGATATCGGCGAGTACCTGATCAGCGCCGAGAACAACCGGCAGACCGAGGAAAAGCGTCGCATCGGCAAGCTGGCCGCACAGTTCGTGACGACCGGCGACACGATCTTCGTCGACTGCGGGTCGACCACGCCGTTCATCGTCGACTTCATTGCCGACGACCTCGAATTCACGGCGGTCTGCAATTCGCTGAACGTGTTCGCGAAGCTGCAGCAGAAGCCGCATTGCAACGTGATCCTGTGCGGCGGCGCGTATCACCGTCAGAACATGGTGTTCGAATCGGTCGCCGAAACGGGCATTCTCGATTCCGTGCGCGTGTCGAAGGCGTTCATTTCGGCGGCCGGCGTGAGCGAGCGCTGCGGTGTCACGTGCTTCAACTTCCACGAAGTCGATGCGAAGAAGAAGGTAATGGCGCGCGCGCAGAACCGCTTCCTGCTGGTCGACCACACGAAGTTCGACGAAGTGCGCGCGGCCTATTTCGCCGAACTGACCGATTTCAACTACGTGATCTCCGACGGGCAACTGAGCCGCCGCTACGAAACGGCGATCCGCGAGCACGGGATCGCGCTCGTGACCTGACGCGGCGCCGGGCATCGCGTCACGCATCGCGCGCTTCCGCCGCGCTGAGGTAGCCGGTGAGCACTTCGAAGCGGCGCGATGCGCCGGGCGCCAGCGCCGCCACGTGGCCCTTGCGGCGCTCTGCTTCGTAACCCTCCGGCTCGCAGGTCGACGGCAGCGCGAACGCGGCGACCTGCTGATCCGCGTTGTGCAGGATCCAGCGCGTCGCATGCGGAAATTGCGCGGGGCGGTAGGCGGTGTGGAACGCACCGCCGTCCGGATGCGCAAGCCGGAAATGCGCGACGCCGTCGGCGTCCGTTTCAACCTCGTTCATGAAGAACACGATCTCGGGGGCGTACAGCGCGGGCGCATCGAGCGTCGCGAGTCGCGCCGGATCGCGCGCGAGCGTGGCCGTGTAGTCGCGCCACGCGGCGGTCGGCTTCACGTGCGCGGGCACGCTGTCGCGCAGCCGCATGCCGCCGCGCGGCAGCGACTGCACGAAGCGGCCGCCCGGCACGTACGCGTAGTTCAGGTGCGCCATGTACATCAGGTCCATCGGCGTGCCGCCGAGGTTCGTCACGTCCATCGCGATCGTCATCCGCGACTCGTGCTCGGCCAGCCGCACCGACGGACGCGCGACGTAGTGGCTGCCGAACCCTTGCACGTATTCGTATTCGCCGGTCACTTCGATCGTCGCGCCGCGCGCGTCCATGCCGACGACGAGGCTCGCGCGGTCCATCGGCGCGCACGGCATCTCGCCGTGCAGCGCGTGCGTGTCGTCCGGCCCCGGGCAGCCGTTGCGCAGCAGCCCGCTGTGGAACATGAAGCAGCCGTAGGTATCGATGATCGACGGCGCGCGCTTCGGCTGCCGGAACATGTGTTTCATCGTCAGGTCGCGACCGTCGAATTCGGCGGCCCAGATCATCTGGCCGAGATACGGCAGCACGACGAGATGGCCGCGGCGATTCTCGAGCTTCAGCGCCTCGACGCCGGACGGATACGCGAACGCGGTGACGGTGAGGCCGTCGGTGCGGTACAGCGTGCGCGGCGCTTCGCGAAAGTCGTCGCGCCGCAATTCGATCTCGCCGCGCATGATCAGGCTCCCGACGTGTTGCGCGTCGCGGCGTAGCGCGCGGCCGCATGGCCGTCGGCCGTCGCGTCGGGCGTCGCCGCCGGCAGGTGACGCAGGCAGTAGAAGCCGTAGTAGACGATCACGACGAAGCAGACGAGCGGCACGACGAACGCGAGCTGCATGTTGCCGCCGGTGTGATCGGAGATCAGCCCCTGGATCAGCGGCACGACCGCGCCGCCGACGATGCTCATCACGAGGATCGAGCCGCCGTATTCGGTGTCCTTGCCGAGGCCGTCGATCGTCAGCCCGTAGATCGTCGGCCAGCACGGGCCGAGGAAGATGCTCACGCACACGGCCGCATACACGGCGGTGATGTTGTGCACGCTGATCGTGTATGCGAGCAGCGCGATGCACAGGATGCCGTAGACGATCAGCACCTTGGCCGGGCCGACGCGTTTCATCACGAGCGTCGCGACCAGCTTGCCGACGAAGAACGCGAAGAACGTCGCGAGCAGGTAGCGCGACGCGCCGCGCTCGGTGAGGCCGCCGATCTGCATCGCGAGCCGGATCGTGAAGCTCCACACGCCGACCTGCGCGCCCACATACAGGAATTGCGCGACGACGCCCGCGACGAAGCGCCGGTTGCCGAACAGTCGCGCGAGGGTGCCGCGCGCGTCGATCCGGTGCGTGACCGTACTCGCGCCGTTGCCCTTGCAGGCCGGATACGGCGTGAGCGCGAACACGATGAACACGGCGACGAGCACGACGATCAGCCACTTGTAAGGCTCGAGCGTGGCCTGGATCATCGCGAGCTGGTGCGTGTGCGCGTCGGCGGCCGACATCGCCGCGAGCTGCGCATGCGACGCGTCGCCTTCCTTGAAGATCAGGAAGCTGCCCATGTAGACGCCGGCCATCGCGCCGAACGGATAGAACGTCTGCGAGATGTTCAGCCGCCGCGTGCTGGTGTCGCGCGGGCCCATCAGCGTCGAATACGAGTTCGACGCCGTTTCGAGGAACGACAGGCCGGCCGCGATCACGAACAGCGCGACGAGGAACATCCCGTACTTCGCCATCGACGCGGCCGGAAAGAACAGCAGGCAGCCGGTCGTGTAGAGCAGCAGGCCGACGAGGATCGTCGTCTTGTAGCTGAACTTCTTCACGACCGTCGCGGCCGGAATCGCGAGGAAGAAGTAGCCGAGATAGAACGCGGACTGCACGAACGCCGATTCGAAATCTGACAGGAAGAACGATTTCTTGAACTGCGCGATCAGCACGTCGTTCAGGTTCGCGGCGGTGCCCCACAGCGCGAACAGGCAGCACAGCAGCGTGAACGCGAAGAGCGGCGTGCGATTCAGGTAATAGCCGTCGGGCGTGTGTTCGATCGGGGTCCGGCTCATGGGTGTCTCCTTCCCAATGTCTCGTCGATGAAGGCGCCGGTCAGAAGCCGGCGTCGCGGAGGAAGCGTTCGAACGTCGCGGCGTCGGCGTACGACTTCTGCGTGCCCAGGCCCGTGACCGAATGCGCGGCGTACGCGGACGCGTAACGCATCGCATCGATCGCGTCGCGCGACGCCGCATAGCAGCGTGCGAAGCAGCCGATATACGCGTCGCCGGCGCCCGTCGTGTCGCGCGCGTCGACCGGGACGCCCGGCACGTGGTGCACGCCGTCACGCGACACCAGCAGCGAGCCGTTGCCGCCGAGCGTGACGAGCACGTGCTCGAGCCCGCGCGCGACCAGCGCTTGGGCAGCGCGGGCCGCGCTCTCGCTCGAATCGACCGGCATGCCCGACACGATCGCGAGCTCGGTTTCGTTCGGCACGAAGAATTCGACGGAACGGATGCGTTCGAAATCGAGGTCGGCCACGGCGGGGGCCGGGTTCAGCAACACGGGAATGCCGTGCCGCGCGCCGAATTCGATCGCGTGATAGACGGTGTCGAGCTCGATCTCGAGTTGCAGCACGATCAGTGCGCATTCGGCGAGCATCGGCGCGGCCGCGTCGATGTCGGCCGGCCGCAGATGGCGATTCGCGCCCTTGACGATCAGGATGCTGTTGCTCGAATCGGGCTCGACGAAGATCGGCGCGACGCCGCTCGGCACGCCGGCGACCTTGCGCACGTGCGTGGTGTCGATGCCTTCGCGCTCGAAGTTGCGGATCGTGTTGTCGGCGAACACGTCGTCGCCGACCTTGGTGACCATCACGACGCGCGCGCCGAGGCGGGCGGCCGCGACGGCCTGGTTCGCGCCCTTGCCGCCGCAGCCGAGCTCGAAGTTCGGCGCCTCTAGCGTTTCGCCCCGGGCGGGCATGCGTGTGACGTAGGTCACGAGGTCGACCATGTTGCTGCCGATGACGGCGATTGTCTCCATCTGCGTGTCTTCCTTGGTATATGGGGTGCGACCGCGCAGGGTTAGGGGCGGGGCGCGATGGATGATAATAAAATCACATTAAATGTGAAAATGCAATCCTTTGATGTTAGGAGGGTCACTTGTTTGGCCGGCGGCAAGGCGAAGAATGCGCCCATGCCTGCTGGAGAGAAGGCTTCGCCTCGGGCGGTGCTGCAGCGCAATTGCGGACGCTCGCATTTGGCACGGTGAGAAGCGGGGGCTTGGGTGGGAAGTTGGCTGAATTCTCTCCGCGGTGCAGAGAGAATTCGGGGCGTGCCCGGCAGGGTGCCGCCGGAGCTGAGATTCCGGTAACGTGGCCATAGCCGGCGCGCGCCGGTTCGCCGATTCCTTCATTTCTGACCGCTCGATAGCCCCCGTTAGGGTTCGCACGCGAACGATGTCGAAAGAAATGACGGGCGCACCGAGAAGCGTCGCGTGCGACGCCGCGTCGATCAGCGGTTCACGACCGAGTACACGAGCGTGCCGGAGAACATCAACAACACGAGCGACGCGCCGCGCAGCAGCGTCGACGTACGGGCGGCCCACGCGCGTTGCGAAGTAAGGATCCCGCCGAGGGACGACCAGCCCACGCCGATCGGCGCGAGCACGACCAGAAAGACGAGGAGCGCCCAAGCGAAATAGTGCGCGGACCTGAACGCCTCCAGCGGAAACAGCGTGCTCGAGAACAACAGCGCCTTCGGGTTCATCATCGTCGCGACGAACACGTCGCGAAAGCGCACCGGCGCGACCGATACGTCCTGCAGCACGCGGCTATGCGTCCACATCCTGAGCGCGAGGAAAAAGATGTAGATGGAACTCGCGAGCTTGACCACGTCATAAAGCCAGGGCCGGCCGGCAGCGAACGCGGCCAGGAAGAATCCCCATACGGCAATCGCGATCGCGTAGCCGAGCGCCTCGGCGACGACCAGCGGCCACGTGCCGCGCAGGCCGACCTTCAGCCCGGACGACAGCAGCAGCGTATTGGTCGGCCCCGGCACGATCAGCACCAGCGAGACGTACATCGCCATCTTCAGCAACGCTTCCTGGATGGGCACGCGGCCTCCTCGATTCGTCAGTGTCGCGGTTCGCGTCCGGTCGAAGTTGGCGCACCGTGAAATAGCGGTTGCCCTGCATGCACGGTCGTTCGATCCGCGCTTTCGCGAACTGCCCGTACTCATCGCATGACCTTCATGTTCGCTCGCGCACATCATGACGAATTTCTCTGCCGGCGAGTCGAATTATTTTTAGGTCGAGATCACGATCGACAAAATATGAAAAGATCGTCGGTTTTGTATTTGATGTGGTGAATTCTTTGTTTCTTTCCTGTGAATTCAGTCTGCCATTTCGCATATTAAAGATGGAAAAGATTCTGGATTCACGTGCTTAAAATGAAAAAATGAATTCTGTTGTTTCGAAAAATTTGAATCGATCGTTGTGCGGTATTTCGTCGAAATTTAACGGCATTTAGAATTTCTCTGAACAACCGGAGATTGATATGAAATTTTTCGAAGTGCACCGTCATGAACGCTGCTATGGTGTGTCGGAGGTTCAAGCGTGCGGTGCGACGATCCTGGAAACAATTAGGTAGACTGAGTTTATAAATGCGCTAGTAACAGTCGCCGTATCCGAAAGTCAATTTGCCGAAGCAGAATCCCTTCCGCGGTGTGCCGCCGCGTGCGATGGGCGCTTCGCGTTGTTGCATGCGTTCGTTGCGATTCACTCCGCCTTTTCGATGTCATTTGTCGTGATGGGCCGGACGCGTCATCACGCGTTACCGGAAGCGTTGCCGATTCAATTCGACAAGGCGGCACTATCCATTCCGATTTTCAATCCTATGGGAAGCGTGTCATGACTCACCCGATCAAGAATATCGTCATCGTGGGCGGCGGCACGGCGGGCTGGATGTCCGCCTCGTACCTCGTCCGGGCGCTCCAGCAGCACGCGAACATCACGCTCGTCGAATCCGCGGCGATCCCGCGGATCGGCGTGGGCGAGGCGACCATTCCGAGTTTGCAGAAGGTGTTCTTCGACTTCCTCGGGATACCGGAGCGGGAGTGGATGCCCCAGGTGAACGGCGCGTTCAAGTCCGCGATCAGGTTCGTGAACTGGAGGAAGGCTCCCGATGGTTCGCGCGGCGATCACTTTTACCATTTGTTCGGCAACGTGCCGAACTGCGATGGCGTGCCGCTGACCCACTACTGGCTGCGCAAGCGCGAACAGGGCTTCCCGCAGCCGATGGAATACGCGTGCTACCCGCAGACCGAGGCGCTCGACGCCAGGCTGGCGCCGTGCCTGCCCGACGGCACCCGCCAGATGTCCCATGCATGGCACTTCGACGCGCACCTGGTGGCCGACTTCCTGAAGTGCTGGGCCACCGAACGCGGGGTGAAGCGCGTGATCGACGAGGTCGAGCAGGTTCATCTGAACGATCGCGGCTACATCGCCAGCCTGTCCACCAAGGAGGGGCGCACGCTGGAAGCGGACTTGTTCATCGACTGCTCCGGCATGCGCGGGCTCCTGATCAACCAGGCGCTGAAGGAGCCCTTCATCGACATGTCCGACCATCTGCTGTGCGACAGCGCGGTCGCCAGCGCCGTGCCCGCCGACGACGCGCGCGAGGGAATCGAGCCGTACACGTCGGCGATCGCGATGAACGCCGGGTGGACCTGGAAGATCCCGATGCTGGGCCGGTTCGGCAGCGGCTACGTGTTCTCGAGCAAGTTCACGTCGCGCGATCAGGCCACCGCCGACTTCCTCGACCTGTGGGGGCTGTCGGACAAGCAGTCGCTCAACCAGATCAAGTTCCGGGTCGGGCGCAACAGGCGCGCGTGGGTCAACAACTGCGTCGCGATCGGGCTGTCGTCGTGCTTTCTGGAGCCGCTGGAATCGACGGGCATCTACTTCATCTACGCGGCGCTGTACCAGCTCGTGAAGCACTTCCCCGATACGTCGTTCGACCCGCGGTTGGCCGACGCATTCAACGCCGAAATCGTCTACATGTTCGACGACTGCCGGGATTTCGTGCAGGCGCACTATTTCACCACGTCGCGCGACGACACCGCGTTCTGGCGCGCGAACCGGCACGACCTGCGGCTGTCGGACGCGATCCAGGAGAAAGTCGAACGCTACAAGGCGGGGCTGCCGCTGACCACCACGTCGTTCGACGATTCGACGTACTACGACACCTTCGACTACGAGTTCAAGAACTTCTGGTTGAACGGAAACTACTACTGCATTTTTGCCGGCCTGGGGCTGTTGCCCGACCGTTCGCTGCCGCTCTTGCGGCACCGGCCGGAATCGATCGACAAGGCCGAGGCGATGTTCGCGCGGATCCGGCGCGACGCCGAGCATCTGCGGGCGAGCTTGCCGACGAACTACGATTACCTGCGCTCGCTGCGCGAGGGCGACGCGGCGCTGTCGCGCAGCCGGCCCGGGCCGACGCTCGCGACGCCGGAGATCCTGTAGTGGAGCGCGCTCCGGACCGGGTGCGCGCGATCGCGGCCACGCACGCTGCCGTGGCGGCCTGCGACCCGCTGCAGGCGCGCGCGCGCGTCCTGCGGCTGCCGGGCCTGAACCGTCGACAGGATGTGCCCGGCATCGTCGGGCTGTTGCGCGAGTTCCTTCCGGCACGCGGCGTGCCCTCGGGTTGGGGCTTCGTCGAAGCCGCCGCCGCGATGCGGGACATCGGGTTCTTCCTGGGATCGCTCAAGCGGCACGGACACGAGCCCGTGGACGCGGTGCCCGGGCTCGAGCCGGTGCTGCTCGACCTGGCGCGCGCGACCGAGTTGCCGCCGCGCGAGACGCTGCTGCACGTGACGGTCTGGAACCCCGCGGCGGCCGACGCGCAGCGCAGCTACACCGGGCTGCGCGACGAAGCGCACCTGCTCGAGAGCGTTCGCATCTCGATGGCGGCGCTCGAGGCGGCCATCGCGCTGACCGTCGAACTGACCGACGTGCCGCTGCGCTCGCCCGCGTTCGCGCAAGGGTGCGACACGCTGGCGGACTATCTGCAGAAAATGGTCGACTCGATCGTCTACGCGTATCGCTTCATCTCGCTGCAGGTGTTCTACGACGAGCTTCGTCCGTATTACGAACCGATTCGAGTCGGCGGTCACGACTACCTCGGCCCCGGTGCGGTCGAAATGCCTCTTTTCGTGCTGGAGCACGTGCTGTGGGGGGCGCAATCGGACCACCGGGCTTATCGGGAATTCAAGGAGACGTACCTGCCCTACGTGCTTCCCACGTTCAGGGCGATCTACGCGCGGTTCGCCGGGCGGCCGGCGCTCGTCGACCGCGTGCTCGGCGAAGCGCAAGCGGCCCGTGCGCGGGGCGAGCCGGTCGACGCCGGGTTGGCGGCCCTCGACCGCGTATTCGAGGTGCTGCTGCGCTTTCGCGCGCCGCACGGCAAATTGGCCGAGCGCGCGTACGAAGTGGGCCGAAGCGGCCCCACGATCGGCAGCGGCGGGTACGCGCCGAGCATGCTCGGCGATCTGCTCACGCTCACACGCGCGGCGCGCTCACGCGTTCGCGCCGCGCTCGGCGCGCGCTGACGGCTTGGCGCGGGCGGCCATGTGTTCCATCTCACCAGGAGAGTTTGCCCCATGACTCAGCAGAGCCCCGCGAACGGGCGCGACAGCAACCACTACGACGTGATCATCCTCGGCTCGGGCATGTCGGGCACCCAGATGGGCGCCATCCTGGCCAAGCAGCGGTTTCGCGTGCTGATCCTCGAGGAATCGTCGCACCCGCGCTTCACGATCGGCGAATCGTCGATCCCCGAGACGTCGCTGATGAACCGCATCATCGCCGATCGCTACGGCATTCCGGAGCTCGACCACATCACGTCGTTCTATGCGACGCAGCGTTACGTCGCGTCGAGCACGGGCATCAAGCGCAACTTCGGTTTCGTGTTCCACAAGCCCGGCGAGGAGCACGACCCGAAGGAATTCACGCAATGCGTGATTCCCGAGCTGCCGTGGGGGCCGGAGAGCCACTATTACCGGCAGGACGTCGACGCGTACCTGTTGCAAGCCGCCATCAAGTACGGCTGCACGGTTCGCCAGAAGACGAGCGTGACCGAATACCACGCCGACAAGGACGGCGTCGCGGTGGCCACCGCCCAGGGCGAACGTTTCACCGGCCGCTACATGATCGACTGCGGCGGCCCGCGCGCGCCGCTCGCGACCAAGTTCGGGCTGCGCGAAGAGCCGTGCCGTTTCAAGACGCACTCGCGCAGCCTCTACACGCACATGCTCGGGGTCAAGCCGTTCGACGACATCTTCAAGGTCAAGGGGCAGCGCTGGCGTTGGCACGAGGGGACCCTGCACCACATGTTCGAGGGCGGCTGGCTCTGGGTGATTCCGTTCAACAACCACCCGCGCTCGACCAACAACCTGGTGAGCGTCGGTTTGCAGCTCGACCCGCGTGTCTACCCGAAAACGGATATCTCCGCGCAGCAGGAATTCGACGAATTCCTCGCGCGGTTCCCGAGCATCGCGGCGCAGTTCCGCGATGCCGTGCCGGTGCGCGACTGGGTCAAGACCGACCGCCTGCAGTTTTCGTCGAGCGCCTGCGTCGGCGACCGCTACTGCCTGATGCTGCATGCGAACGGGTTCATCGATCCGCTTTTTTCCCGCGGGCTCGAGAACACCGCGGTGACGATCCATGCGCTCGCGGCGCGCCTGATTAAGGCGCTGCGCGATGACGACTTCTCGCCCGAGCGCTTCGAGTACATCGAGCGCCTGCAGCAGAAGCTGCTGGACCACAACGACGACTTCGTCAGCTGCTGCTACACGGCGTTCTCGGACTTCCGCCTGTGGGACGCGTTCCACCGATTGTGGGCGGTCGGCACGATCCTCGGGCAGTTCCGGCTCGTGCAAGCGCATGCGAGGTTCCGCGCGTCGCGCGACGAGCGCGATCTCGATCACCTCGACGACAACGCGCCGTACCTCGGGTTCCTGTGCGCGGACATGGAGGGCTACTACCAGTTGTTCAACGACGCCAAGGCCGAGGTCGAGGCCGTGAGCGCCGGGCTCAAGTCGGCCGAGGAAGCCGCGGCGCGGATTCACGTTCTGATCAACGAACGCGAATTCGCGAAGCCGATGTTCGGCTTCGGATATTGCATCACAGGCGCCAAACCGCAGCTCAACAACTCGAAGTACAGCCTGCTGCCGGCGATGAAGCTGCTGCACTGGACGCAGACCAGCGCGCCGGCGGAGGTGAAACGGTATTTCGACTACAACCCGATGTTCGCGCTGCTCAGGGCGTACGTCACGACCCGCATCGGCCTGGCGCTGAAGTAGTCGACCGACCCCGGAATGAAAATGATAGACGACGTTCAATTGAATCAAGTGCGCGCCGGCGAGCATCCGTCGGCGGCGTATGACGCGACCACGCGCGTGGCCGCGAGCTGGTACGTCGCGATGCGCTCGGACGACCTCAAGGACAAGCCGACCGCGTTGACGCTGTTCGGCCGCCCGTGCGTCGCGTGGCGCGGCACGACGGGCCGGGCCGTGGTGATGGACCGCCACTGCGCGCATCTCGGCGCGAACCTGGCCGACGGGCAGATCAAGGATGGGTGCATCCAGTGCCCGTTTCACCACTGGCGGTACGACGAGCACGGCCAGTGCGTGCATATTCCCGGCCACAGCGCGACGGTGCACCGGCTGGAGCCGGTGCCGCGCGGGGCGCGCCAGCCGACGTGGGTCACCGCCGATCGGTATGGCTACGTGTGGGTCTGGTACGGCTCTCCGCAGCCGCAGCACCCGCTGCCCGAGATCGCCGCGGCCGACGTCGACAACGGCGATTTCATGCACCTGCACTTCGCGTTCGAGACGACGACGGCGGTCTTGCGGATCGTCGAGAACTTCTACGACGCGCAGCACGCGACGCCCGTCCACGCGCTCCCGATCTCGGCCTTCGAGCTCAAGCTCTTCGACGATTGGCGCGCGTGGCCGGAGGTCGAGTCGCTGGCGCGGGCCGGCGCGTGGTTCGGCGCCGGGATCGACTTCACCGTGAACCGGTATTTCGGGCCTCTCGGCATGCTGTCGCGCGCGCTGGGCCTGAACATGTCGCAGATGAACCTGCACTTCGACGGCTACCCCGGCGGCTGCGTGATGACCGTCGCGCTGGATGGCGTCGTCAAGTACAAGCTGCTCCAGTGCGTGACGCCGGTGAGCGACGGCAAGAACGTCATGCACATGTTGATCTCGATCAAGAAGGTGGGCGGCGTCCTGCGCCGCGCGACCGACTACGTGCTGTTCGGGCTTCAGACCCGGCAAGCCGCCGGGTACGACGTCAAGATCTGGAACGGGATGAAGCCGGACGGCGGTGGCGCGTACAGCAAGTACGACAAGCTCGTGCTCAAGTACCGCGCGTTCTACCGCGGCTGGGTCGACCGCGTCGGCCGATAGCGGTGCCGCGGCGATGCCGGGGATTGCCGGCGACATCGATATGCGCGATACGCGATGACAAGATGGCCGGGTCGCGCCCGGCCGGCGAGGGTATCGATCGAAGCGAATGCGGGCGTGCCTGCGCGTAGGCATGCCAACCGCATGTGCGGCGGCGCGGGTAAATCCCGGTTAAAGGCAGGCTGCACGGCAATTGAATGCGATATTCGGAGCAATCGCAATCCATGGCAGTGCGGCGGCGCAAACGTGTGCGGCCATGGTGCGCGTCGCGCCCTCTACGACGTATCGAAAGAGTCGAATGCCATACGCAGGTCATCTTGGGCCGGGATAATCCACAAACGTCGCCGGTGATTTCGCTCTCGCTGGATGGCTATGGTCCGATTGGGCGAAGGTGTTATCCCATCACGCGGCGGATTTCCGTCGAAATGCCTTCGCCATCTTTACGATGTCGCATCAAAACATAAATTTATGTAAGAACATAAAATTCACCATTGGGCATGGTAATTTTAAAAAGAAGAACAAACGGGGAAATAATAAGTATGGCCAAGTCGGAAAAAGCATCCGGTTCGATGCTTGTCGCCAGTTCCATCGGCTCTTCCGCGGTCGATGGCTGCAATGCGCCGCGCGTGCAGCCATTTGCGGTGCGGGTCTTGTGTGTGTGGATCATCACGTGCTGTTTTTTCGTCGTCTATCGAGGCGAAGTGCTGCCCGCCGCGGCGAAGATCGAGAGCACGGATCGCCTCGCATATTACTCGGACATACACGGCATGGGCGCACTTCAAGCCGCCCTGGTATTGACTGCCGACAGGGCCGCCGGTTTCGGCGTCGCCACGCGCTTGCAGATGCCGCGTATCGCCGACGCGGGGCGCAGCGGGCGTGGGCGCCGGCAAACGGTGCGTGCGCAAACGATCTCCCCTGCATCGTGGTTGCTGCATGCGCGTGCGCCGATGGGGCGCGACGGTCCCGTGCGTATGTGGGGACGGCTCCCGGCTGTAGACACCATCCGCTAATCTTACCTGTGCCGGGGCGGCATGCGCCGGCATTGCCTGACGTCCGGAACGACACGAATTGAATCACCAACCCAGAGCGAGCACGGCCTCCATGCTTGCTGCCCGCGGCAGCGTTGCCGCGACTCTGTGCATCGCCGCGCTTGCGTTCGTTTCGCTGCACGCCCTGGCGGCCGATACCCCGGAACATCCATCCCCGCCGGCCGCGCCACGTGCAAACGTCGCGTTTTTCGACGGTGCCCAGCCGCCCGAAGGCTTGCTGCAAGCGTTCGACGCCGTGGTGCTCGATCCCGCCCGGGGCTTCGATCCGGCGACGCACCCGCTCGCGCATACCGTTTGGGTCGCACGCGTACCGCACGGCGCGTCGGGCCCGGCACTCGGGCCCGCGGCGTTTGTCTCGCAGCGCATCGAGCCGCTGTGGGCGCGCGGTTATCGCGGCTTCCTGCTCGACACGCCGGAGGCGATTGCATCGAGCGAGGCAATTCATGCGACTTATCCTGACGCGCGGCTGATCGTCGGCGGCAACGATGCGCTGCGTGCGGCGCAATCGCATGCGAGCGTGCTTTACGCGGTGCTCGGTCCGCCGCTGGTACGCGGTTTCATGGACGGCGACGACATGCGTTCGGTACGCGACGTCGCCGCCGCCGACCGCAGCGCACGCGTCGACGCGGCGCGGCTTTTCATGCGCGAGACGCACGTGCCGGTGCTGTCGCTCGAGATCTGCGAGCGCACCGACCGGGCATGTGCCCGCGCGACGGCCGCGCAGGTCGTCGCGACCGGCGTGACACCGTACGTGACGGACGCCGGCCGCGACGTCGTCGGCATCGGTGCGATCGAAGTGCTGCCGCGCAAGGTGCTGATCGTACAGAACCGCGACGCCGATACGCCAGTGGACGAAACGCGCGGCGTGCGCGACCTCGCGATGCCGCTCAATTATCTTGGCTACGACGTCGAATACGCGGATCTCGACGCCCCGTTGCCGACCGATATCACACCGGACCGTTACGCGGGCGTCGTCGCCTGGATCGAAGGCGCGGAGCCCGCCGATCCCGCGAGATGGCGGCGCTGGATCGATGCGCGCATCGCGGATCACGTGCCGGTCGCCTTCATGGGACAGTTCGGCTTCGACGCCGCGCAGGAAGAGGGCGCGGCACTCGATCTGCAGCCGGTGCCCGGCCCGTTCACGGCGCCGCTCAGCGTCGTGACGCGCGATCCGATGATGCACTTCGAGATCGATCCGAGGCCGGATGCGCGCGATCTCGTCGGGATGCGCGTCGGATCGCGCAGCCGTGTGCTGTTGCGGCTCGCGGCGGCGGGCACGAACGTCGACGCGGCCGCGATCACGCCGTGGGGCGGCTATACGCTGAGTCCGTACACGGTGGTTTCGCTGAACGGCATCGGGCAGACGCGTTGGGCGATTCAGCCGATCTCGTTCGTGACCGACGCGCTGCGTCTCGTGCGGATGCCGTCGCCGAGCGTCACGACCGAGAACGGCCGGCGCCTGTTCATGTCGCACGTCGACGGCGACGGCTATGCGTCGCGCGCGGAATTCCCCGGCGCCGATTATTCGGGAGACGCGCTCTATCGACGGATCTTCACGCGCTACAAGGTGCCGATGACGTTGTCGGTCATCGAAGGCGAAGTGGGGCCGACCGGCCTGTATCCGAAACTGTCGCCGCGCCTCGAAGCGCTCGCGCGGCAGATGTTCGCGCTGCCGTGGGTGCAGATCGGTTCGCATACCTACTCGCATCCGTTCCAGATGGCCGACCTCGATGCGACGACGGGCGCACGCGTCGACCACCGGAACAACGTCGAGCGCGGCAACGGCGGCGACACGGCGTTCTCGCTGGATATCCCGGGCTACACGTTCGATCTCGACCGCGAGATCGCCGGTTCGATCGCGTACATCGATTCGCGTCTCGCGCCGCCGGGCAAGCGTACCGAAGTGCTGCAATGGCCGGGCGACTGCGAGCCGCCCGCGATCGCCGTGCGCAAGGCCTATGCGGCCGGCGTGCAGAACATCAACGGCGGCGACACGATCATCCGCAAGTCGATGAACAGCTGGACCCATATCGCGCCGCTCGGCGTCGACAAGGGGCCGGGCGCGTACCAGGTATACGCGCCGAACCAGGACGAGAACGTTTACACGAACGACTGGCAGGGCCCGTTTTATGGTTTCACGCAGGTACTCGAGACCTACGACATGACGGAGCATCCGTATCGCTTCAAACCGATCGACGTGTACTACCACATGTACAGCGGCACGAAGCTCGCGTCGCTGCGCGCGCTGGACCAGATCTACTCGACCGTGCTGAAGCAGCCGGTGCTGCCTGTCTACATCACCGATTACACGCACAAGGTGCTGGACTGGCGCGGTTTCGCGGTCGCGCGCGAAGTGGCCGGCGGCGCATGGGTCGTGCGCGGCAACGGCGACGTGCGCGAATTGCACTGGCCGCGCAACGACGTGCCCGACCTGCGTGCATCGCAGGGCGTGACCGGCTATGCGCCCGGCCCGGACGGCCTCTATATCCATATCGCCGACGGCGCGGCGCGTGTCGTGTTCGAGCGCGACACGGAGAACGGCTTGCGCGGCGCAGCGCAACCGCATGGCCCGGGCGGGACGCCGTATATCGCGCAAGCGAACGGATTCGTCCGGAACTTCCACCGTACCGCCGACGGGATGTCATTCGAGTTCGGCGGCTACTATCAGCCGTTCGTCGAGCTCGCCGACGCGCAGCGCTGCCGTGTGCGCATCGCGGGCCGACCGATCGATGCACGGCGCGATGGAACGGTTCTCCGTTTCGAAACGGCGGCCGACGTCCGTCACCCGATGCACTACCAACCGGTCGAGATTGCGTGTGGCCGGTAAGCGTCCGCGTATCGCGCCGCCATGGCTGGTGCTGGTGCTGGCAGGCGTCGTGCTGCTGGCAGGCTATGCGGTTGCACCGCACGACGGGCTGCGTGAGCGGATGGCCGCGGTTGGCGGCCCGAGCGATCTGAGCGCGGCGTATCTCGAAGCGTGGCTGAAAGTGCGGCCGCGCGACGAAGCGCTACTGGCGATGCTCGGTGAGCAATATGTGTCGCTGGGCCGGCTCGCCGATGCAGGGCGGGTCGTTCAACGGATGGACGAGGCGGCTTCCGCGCCGCTGCGGCAGGCCGCGATGAAGCTGCGGCTCGCGATCGCGCAGCAACGCACGAACGCGATGCAGGCCGACGATCCGCGCCGTTCCGCTGCGCTTGCCGCGCTGCGCCGGCAGCTCTCCGACGCGGCCGCGCTCGACTGGTCCGATCCCGATCTCGAATGGCTCGCGCAATCCGCGGCATCGGTCGGTGCCCCCGCGCTCGCGCTGCGTTTCTATGTGCGCCTCGCGCGGCGCGACACCGCACATCGCGATACGTGGGACGGATACGTGTCGCGCTACGCGCTGCAGATCGGCGACTACAAGGAGGCGGCCGACAGCTGGTTCGAGCGTCAGCAGAACGCGACGACGCTCGGCGCCCAGCGACGCTGCTTCATCGCGGGCATTCGCGTGCTGCAGGCCGGCAATCTGACCGCCGATGCCATCGCGGTTGCGCAGCGCCAGAACGACGCGTTCATCGACGATCGGCCGACGCTCGTCGCGTTGCTCGACCTCGCACGGGCGGCGCAGCGGCCGGACCTGATCGAGCGGTATGCGAAGGCGTTGGCGCGGCGCGCGGGGATCGGCGGGATTGCCTATCGGAGCCGGCGCGCGGAGCGCGCGCTCGCCATGTCGGCGGTTCACGGGTCGGATTCGACGCCGCGGGCGTACGCGTATCTGGACGGTCCGACGGCATGGGGCAGCGCACGTCGCGGTGGCGTCGCGCGGCAGCTCCGGGCAGGCCGTGACGGCCACGGCCCGTTCATCGATGCGGCGCAAGCGCAAGTCACCGCACAGACGCAACCGCGGGCGCACGTCGTGAAGGTCGCGCTGCAACGGCGCGACGCAATGATGGGCTTCGTCGCCGCGACACAGGTATCGAAGCATGCGGGGGCTGTGCAACTTCCGTCGCCGCCGGCTGCCGATGGGGCGGGCATTGCCGATCTCCTCTATAAGTCGTTCCTGGAGTCCGCCGATCCCGCCAATGCGCAGAAGGTCGCGCTCGCGCAGCTCGCCAAGGAGCCGCATTCGGCGCTGTGGCGCAAGCGCCTGGCGCAGGTGGCCGAATGGAACGGGGCGTCGCAGCTCGCGCTGAAGTCCTGGCTCGACTATGCGCGACAAACGGGCGACCCCGTCGGCTGGCGGAACGTTCGGCGCATCGCCCCGATGCTGGACGACGACGACGCCTACCTGGCGGCTTTGCTGCAGGCGGCGCGGGCGACGCCCAATGATCTCAAGCTCGTCGATTCCATCACCGCAACGTATGAGCGCCTCGGGCGGCCGGACGACGCGATCGCGTTCCTCGACGGTCTGCCGCACGGCCGTGAAGCGAACGCGCTCGACGAACGCGCCGGTGCGCTCGCGGAACGTGCCGGCCACGACGACGAGGCGCTCGCGATCTACCGTCGGCTGCAACGGCGCGAGCCGCGCAATCCGCGCTACGCGCTGCATACCGCCAACGTCCTGTACCGCGACGGCGACTACGCGGGCGCGCTCGATGCAATGACGAACGCGAGCCGTTACGCGCAGGACGGCGAAGTGGCGTTCTGGCGCAACTACGGCGAACTGGCGCGCCTGCTGCAACGTGATGACGCGGCGCACGACGCGTATCGCCACCTGCTGGCGAGCGATGCGGCGACACCCGAGGATCTGGCCGACATGTCGTACTTCTACGATGCGTACCCGATCGACGCCGGCCGCATCTCGGCGCTGCACTACCGGCGCGACCATACCGTGCGTGCGCTGCAGCAGGCGGTTTACTACTACACGGCGGCCGGCGCGATGGAACGCATCGACGCGCTGCTCGCGAGCCTCACGCCGCAGGAGCGCGAGGCGGCCGAGGCGTCGCCGGGTTTTCTCGGCGTGCGCGCCGAGTACGAGCGGCAAGCGGGGCGTCCGCTCGATGCGTTGCGCGATCTGCAGCGTGCGGTCGATCTGCCTGGCGCATCGGCGGATCTGAATGCGGCGCTATTGTGGACGCTGGTCGATTACGGCACGGATGCCGAGTTGCGTGCGGCGCTCAAGCGCTGGCGCGACAAGGCTTCGGCTGACGCGCCGCTATGGGGACCGTATGCCGCGGCCGAACTGCGCCTGAACCGGCCCGTCGATGCACTCGAATATCTGCGCCGTCAGGCCGTGATGATGTCGCACGATCCGCTGTGGCTGCTTACGTACGCCGACGCGCAGGAAATGGCGGGACGTCCGGATCTCGCGTGGTCGATTCGCCGCAAGGTGTGGCTGCAGATCGGCGCATTCGGCCGGAAGCGGGCCCGGCAGACGCCGCAGGAACGGGATGCATCGTCCTCGCCGCCGCGACGGACGACGCAGGCGCCACAAGCCGCTCAACCCATGCAACGCGGTGTTCCGGCGCGTACGTCGCAGGACATCGAGACGCGCCTGGAGGTGCGCAGCCGCGGCGTCGATCTGGCTGCGCAATATTCGAACGCCGACCACGCGGTCGCGCTGCTCGACGCACTGCTGAAGGACGGCTCGGCGGCTGCCGATTTCATCAGCGAACGCCGTACCTTGCTCGGCGATGCACGCGGTCTTTCGCCGCTCGAATCGTCGGCGCGGGGTAGCGCGAAATCGATGCAGGACATGCTGAAAAAAGATCGCCGTGCGTACGCGGCAGTCGCGCAGGAGGTGGCGATCACGTGGGCGCTGTCGCACGAGGCGAATCCGCTTGCGAAGCGGTGGCTCGCGTTGCAGGCGGCGAACCTGTTCGCGCGGCCGGCGTCCGCGCAATTGACCGTCGCGCTCGCCGACGGCGACATCGGAACGATGGAGCGTCTGCTCGATCGGGGCGTGCGCCTGCCGCGCTACGACCGGATCGATGCGGCCGAAGCCGTCGACCGTCCGGGGCAAGCACAAACGCTCGCGTTCGACGGCCTCGATGGCGCGCCCGACGACAGCGAAATGCATCGGCGTTTCGTCGAAACCGCGCTCGCGTGGCCGCAGTCGCTCGACGCGACCGTGACGCGCTACGCCGAACATCCGCTCGATTACAGCGAACAGACGATCGCGGCAAGCCGCAAGATCGCCGGGCATTACCTGATCGGCATGACCGCCACGCTGGACCTCCAGCGATCGACGGACGCATCGCAACTGGTCAACGTGCCGTCGGCGGACCGCTCGCTGGTGGTCCATGCCAGGCGGCAGACGCGTGACGATGCGTTCACGGTGAGTGCGGGCCGCCGCGAAGGACTCGACGCCTTCTATACGATCGGACTGGGCGCGGAATTCGGACGCAACGGACCGTTGCAGCTCGGCATACGTGCGGGCCGCGATCAGGTCGCCGACGAGCTGCCGACGTTGCGCATCGGCGGGATGAAGGACAACCTGATCGCCGATGGGAGCTGGCAGGCGAACGAACGCGTGACGGTGTCCGGCAGTGTCGAGATGGACCGTTTCTACAGCCAGGCGCGCACCTATCTCGGCAGCGGCGTGCTGTCGACCGCGCAGGTCAGCTACCGAATTCGTACGGCGTACCCGGACTATACGATCCGCGTCGTCGGCACGCACGGCGATTACGGTGCGGGGGGGCGGGCGGACACGCTGATTTCGTCGCTTCTGCCTGCCGCGAGCCGGTCGGGCTCCGCGGGAAACTTCATGCCGGCCACGTACACGCAATACGGATTGTTCGCGGGGTTCGGGACCGATCTGCGCGAGCGGTACACGCATCGGTGGCGGCCGTTTCTCGAGGTCGGCGTCCTGCACGATTCGATTCAGGGCGGCGGAGCGGCCGTCGATGCCGGCATGGCGGGTTCGGTGTTCGGCGGGGATCACGCCGCATTGTTCATCCAGCACCAGCGTGTATCACGCCTCGGTACGCCCGTGACGGTGGTCGGCGCGCAATACCGCTGGTTTTATTGATTCCGGTTTCCATCGTTGCGCGGCGCGAACGGAACGACGCACACGATGATGCATGCAACGAAGTGAGTAGGGAGTGGTTCGATGAACGAGATGAACGAAGCGACTGTACGGTCCGGATGGTTGCGCGGCGCGGAGGCGGCCCGGCTCGTCCGCTGGGGCGCGGCGATCGCGATGTCGGCGGCGGTACTGGCGGGCTGCGGCTCGATGCGACAGACCGCGGCGCCGACGCTCGCGGCCAGCGATGCGGTGGCGATCGCACCGATTGCGAACTTCACCGAAACGCCCGCGGCCGGCGGGAGCGCCGCGGCGCTCGCGGCGACCGTATTGCGCGCGAACGGGCTGGCCGACGTGCGTCTCGCGCCGGCCGACGGAGACGGCAACGCGATGTTCGACACCGCGCAGCGCGACACGGGCGAGCGTCGGCTCGCATGGGCGCGCGAGCATCACGTGAAGTACGTGCTGGCCGGCGCCGTCGAGGAGTGGCGCTACAAGGTGGGCGTCGATGGCGAGCCGGTCGCGGGGCTGACCTTCGAACTCGTCGACGTCGATTCGGGCCGGGTCGTCTGGAGCGCGGCGGGCACGCGCAGCGGCTGGAGCCGTTCGAGCCTGTCGAGCGTCGCGAATGCGCTGGTCGGCCGCCTGCTCGCGCCGTTGCGGCCGCGCTCGTGATGCGTGCCCGACACGACTGGGCCCGGAGGCGACCATGAGCGCCGCGAACGCTACCGGCAACCCGCACGGCGGGAGCGGCCCTGCACCGGCGTCGCCTCGATCGCGTCAGGCGAATCCGTTCGGGCACCTGAGTACGGTACGCCGTCTCGTCGCGCCTGCCGCTGCACGGCCGGTTTCGGTCGTGGAAACGATCGTGTTCATGCTGCTCGTGCTCGCGCTTGCTTGGTACTTCGACCGGAGCGATCCGCTGCTGCTGCGTGCGGACTTTCCGTGGCTGTGGTTCGGCCCGCTCATCGTCGCGCTGCGTTACGGGACGCTGCTCGGGCTGCTCGCGAACGCGTTGATGATCGGCGCATGGCAATGCGTCGCCCACCTGCATCCTGCCGCGGCCGGCGAAGCGTGGCCGCTGCAGCGCTTCGCCGGCGGGTTGCTGCAGACGATCGTCGTCGGCCATTTCGGCGACACGTGGGGCGCTCGCGCAACTCGGGCGAACGCGCTCAACGACTATCTGAACGACCGGCTCGTCGCGATCACGAAGAGCCACTACCTGATGCGTCTGTCGCACGAGCGGCTGGAAAAGGACCTGCTGTCGAAGCCGACCACGCTGCGGGATTCGATCACCGAACTGCGCCGGCTGTCGCTCGCGCACGGATTCGATGCGCCGCCGCAGGGTGCGGCGAGCACGGTACGGCTACCCGGTGCGCACGCGTTGCTCGAATTCGTCGCGCAGGCGTGTCAGATCGAGGTGGCGGCGCTGTATCCGGTCGAAGGCGCGACGAACTCGCCCGGAATCGTGTGCGAACCGGTTGCGCGGCTCGGCGATGCATTCGATTTCGATCCGCGCGACAGCCTCGTGGCCCGCGCGCTCGAGACGAAATGCATCGCCCATCCGAAAAGCAGCGGCGACGTGGCGCCGAATACGGCGCTGCTCGTCGCCGCGCCGGTCGTGTGCGCAGACGGTCGCCTGATCGCGTTGCTCGCGATCAAGCGCATGCCGTTTCTGTCGCTGAACTTCGACAATCTGCAACTGCTGCTGGTGCTGCTCGGCTATTACGCGGACGGCGTCGAGCATGCGACGTGCGTGCGCGACGTGGTGGCGGCGGTACCGGCGTGCCCGTACGAATTCGCGCTCGACATCGCGCGTCTGACGCGCCTGCAGCGCGAGTCGGGGATCGCGTCGTCGGTGGTCGCGCTCGTGTTCCAGCACGACGAGGCGGACGATTCGCTGTTCGAGCACGTGATGCGCGGGCGCCGTTCGCTCGATCTCGTATGGCCGCTGAAGACGCCGACGCAATCGGTGCTCGTGAATCTGATGCCGGCGACCGATACGGCCGGCGTCGACGGCTATCTCGCACGCGTCGAGGCGAGCCTCGATGCGCAGTTCGGTCTCGATCTCGAAGGCGCGCGCGTCGGCGTGCATACGTTGCATCTGGGCAGCCTCGAACCGGGGCCGGCATTGCAGCGCCTGCTGAAGGGAAGCGGCATCCATGTCTAGGCTGCGATCCGGTTCGTGGCCCCCCGGCGCGTTACGGGTGCCATCGGCGTCGATGCTGGCCGCACTCGCGTCATCCGTCGGCATTGCGATCGTCGCGGCGCTGCAGTATGCCGTGCTCGCGCGGTTCGGCGGGTTCGCCCGGGCGGGGGCGGCGATGCCCGTTCCCGCATCGCCGGTCGACCCCCTGTGGCCCGTGTTCGGCGCGATGGTGGTGGGCGGCGCGGCGCAGGCGCTGCTGTACCGGCAGTTGCTGCCGCAACGTTACCGAACCCCGCGCAACGGGACGCTCGCGGCGCTCTGGCTCGCCTGTACGTTCGTGCCTGTCGGCGGCGGCCTCGTCGTGCTGGCCAGCTGTGCGTGGGCGGCTTGCTGGCCCGCGAAGCAGGGCGACGACGCATACGCCGACGTGCCTTTGCCCGAGTTCGTCACCTATCTCGTGTCGCGCGTCTCGCACGGCGGCGGCGCGCGTCTGCAGGCGCGTCTCGTGAATACCCGGGTAGCCGCGTCGGATCGTCTCTCCGCGCTCGTTGCGATCCAGAGCATGCCGACGCGCACGACCGGCACGCTGCTGCGCGATCTGCTCGCCGATCCGCTCGAAGACGTGCGGCTCATCGCATACGGCACGCTCGACCGCGCCGAGAACGAGATCGCGCAGAACATCTTCCACGCGCAGCAGACGCTCGACGCCGCCACCGACGACGCAACGCGCCAGGCGACCCATCGCCGGCTTGCCGAGCTGTACTTCGAGCTGGTCTATCAGAATCTCGTGCTCGGTGCGGTGCACGGGCACACGCGCGAACAGGCCGACCGCCACGCGCAGGCCGCGCTCGCGATCGACGCGGGCGACGCGGCGATGTGGCTCGTTCGCGGCCGCCTCGCACTCGCGACCGGCGACGCGGATGCGGCCATGCAATACATGAGCCGCGCGCTCGAATGGGGCTTTCCGCGCGAGCGTCTCGTGCCGTGGCTCGCCGAGGCCGCGTTCCTGCGCGGCGAGTATTCGCGCACGGCCGAGCTGCTCGCGTCGCTCGGCAATGCGGCCGCGCTGCCCGTTCTCAATCCCGTCGTTCGTTACTGGTCGTCATGAAACCGTCCATTCACCGCCGTGCCGGGCCGTCGACCGCGATCGACGTCTGCCTGCTGCTCGAAGGCACGTTCCCGTATGTGCGAGGCGGCGTATCGAGCTGGGTCAACGAGATGATTCGTGCATACCCGCACAAGCACTTCGCGATCGTGTTCATCGGCAGCCGGGAAGACGACTATCATGGCGCCGCGTACGGATTGCCCGACAACGTCGTTCACTTCGAATCCCATTATCTGTATGGCGACGTGCCTGCCGATACGGGCGGCGCACGGGAGATTCCCGGCGACCCCGAAGCGTTCAAGCGATCGGCCGCGCTGCACGATGCGTGGCGCGGGCTGGGTACGGACGGTGTCGCGGCGAACCCGGCTGCGCTGATGGCCGACCTGGTCCAACTGATCGGCGACGACGGACCACTGAACGAACAGCAGTTTTCCACCAGCCGCGCGGCGTGGGACTTCATCGTCGAGCGTTATCACCGCTACTGCACCGACCCTTCCTTCACCGACTACTTCTGGACGGTGCGGATCATGCACAAGCCGCTGTGGCAGCTTGCGCGGATCGCACGCGCACTGCCGCCGGCGCGCGTCTATCACACCGTGTCGACGGGTTACGCGGGCTTTCTCGGTGCGCTGTTGCATTACCGCACGGGCCGTCCGCTGCTCGTTTCCGAGCACGGCATCTATACCAAGGAACGCAAGATCGATCTGCTGCAAAGCGAGTGGATCCGCGACAACCGCGGCGCGTTCGAGCGGGACGTATCGACGATCAGCTATTTCCGCGCGCTGTGGGTGCGCTTCTTCGAAGCGCTCGGCAAGCTCGCCTACGACGCGGCCGACGAGATCGTCGCGCTCTACGAGGCCAATCGACACCGTCAGATCGCCGACGGCGCCGAGGCCGCCCGGACGCGCAACATTCCGAACGGCGTCGACGTGGACGGCTTCGCGCCGCTGCTGGACAAGCGGGACGGCGGCCCGCGCCGCGTCGTCGCGCTGATCGGCCGTGTGGTGCCGATCAAGGACATCAAGACGTTCGTCCGCGCGATGTTCATCGCATCGCGGACGATGCCGGAAATCGAAGGCTGGATCGTCGGGCCGGAAGAAGAGGATCCCGCCTATGCGCTGGAATGCCGGGCGCTCGCGCAGAGCCTCGGGCTCGCGACGACGGTGCGCTTTCTCGGCTTCCAGCGGATTCACGACATTTTGCCGAAAGTCGACGTGATCGCGCTGACGTCGATCAGCGAGGCGCTCCCGCTCGTCGTGCTCGAAGGCTTCGCGGCCGGCGTGCCGTCGATTACGACGGACGTCGGGTCGTGCCGGCAACTGATCGAAGGGCTCGGAGAGGACGACCGCGCGTTCGGGCCCGCCGGCGCGGTCGTGCCGATCGCGAATCCGGCCGCGTTCGCGCAGGCGGCGCTCGACCTGCTCGGCGACGCGCGGCGCTGGCAGGCCGCGCAGCAAGCCGGCCTCTCCCGGGTCCGACGCTTCTACACGCGTGCGCAGATGATCGACCGGTATCGGGCGTTGTACGATGCGCTCGCGATCGCCCCCGACCGGATGCGTCGCGGGCAGCCGTTCGAAGTCGGATGCCCGGTGAACCATGCGGGTGCGGGCGTGGCTGCGTCCGGCTCGCGCAAGGAGGGCCGCTGATGGCCGGCATCGGCTTCGAATTGCGCAAGATCCTGCGGCAGCAGACGCTTTTCGGCGTCGCACGCGCATACGCGTATGCGGGGCTGATCAGCTCCGGGCCGCTGATTCTTTCGATATTCGGGATCCTGATCATTGGCGTGATGAGCATCGCGTTCGTGATACCCAAATATGCGATCGTCCAGTTTCAGGTGTCGGTGACTTACCTGATCGCGTGCAGTCTGATTCTGACCGGGCCGCTGCAATTGTCGTTCACACGCTTCATCTCCGACCGGCTGTTCGAAAAGCGCGACGATCTCGTGCTGTCGAACTATAACGGCGTGGCGCTCATCGCCACGGCGGCATCGGGATGCATCGGCTTCATCGCGGTGGCGGCGGGATTTCGCGGTGAGCCGCTGCTGTATCGGCTGCTGATGGTCGCGGGATTCGTCATCGTCAGCAACATCTGGATCGCGGTGATCTTTTTGTCCAGCGTGAAACAGTACCGGCAGATCCTTGCGGTGTTCCTGGTCGGCTACGGCTGCACGGTCGCGTTCGCGCTGATGCTGAACCGGCAGGGCATCTGCGGCCTGCTCGGGGGTTTCGTCGCAGGGCACCTCGTCTTGTTCGCCGGGCTTTCGGGGTTGATCTACCGAAACTACCGCAGCGATCGCTTCGTGTCGTTCGAGATGCTCGACCGGCGCTTCGCGTATCCGACGCTCGCGCTCGTCGGACTGCTGTTCAATCTCGGCGTATGGCTCGACAAGTTCATGTTCTGGTATGCGCCGGGCACGGGTGCCCCGGTGATCGGGCCGCTGCATGCATCGGTGATCTACGACATTCCCGTGTTCATCGCGTACGTTTGCGTGATGCCCGGGATGGCGACGTTCCTGGTACGCATCGAGGCGGACTTCGTCGAGTATTACGACGCGTTCTACGAAGCCGTGCGCAGCGGTGCGACGCTGCGGCACATCAACGACATGCGCGACATGATGGTCGGCAGCGTGCGCGCCGGGCTGTATGAAATCATCAAGGTGCAGGCCGCCGTGCTGGTGCTGATCGTCGCTTTCGGTCACTGGCTGCTGGCGGCCCTGCACATTTCGATGCTGTACCTTCCGCTTCTGCTCGTCGACGTGATCGCCGCGAGTCTGCAGGTGCTGCTGTTGGGTTTGCTGAACGTATTCTTCTATCTCGACGCGCGTCGGCTTGTCGTGGCGCTGTCGGCGGCTTTCGTCGTGCTCAACGGCGTACTGACCGGCATCACGCTATGGATGACGCCGGATGCATACGGCTACGGCTTCGCGCTTGCACTGCTCATTCTCGATGTCGCGGCGGTGCTGCTGCTTGACCGCAAGTTCGGCCGCCTCGAATACGAAACCTATATGTTGCGTCATTGAGGGGATATGTTTTCATTCCGAATCCGTCGGTCGAGCAGGCCGCCGATGAGGGCAGCGGCGTCGTCCGTGGCCGCCGTCGCCGTCGTCATCTTTGGTGCGCTGTGCGGGCGGGCAGTCTATGCGCAACCCGCCCCGCCGGTATCGTCGCCTGACGCGTGCGATCCGGCCGATGCGATGCGTCCGCATTCCGTCGCGTTCTTCTACGGCAACGACGTGCCGGTTCGTCAGCTGGAGAAGTTCGATGTCGTCGTCGTCGAACCCGACAGCGGCTTCGATCCACGTTCTCAAGACGCGCGACGCCCTGCGTGGTTTGCCTATGTGAGCGTCGGCGAGGTCACACCAGAGCGCGACTATGCGCGCAGGATGCCGAAACAGTGGTTGCTCGGGCGGAATACGACATGGGCGTCGACGGTCGTCGATCAGTCGGCGCCGGGGTGGCCGTCGTTTTTCGTCGAACAGGTGATCGCGCCGCTGTGGGCGCGTGGGTACCGCGGCTTCTTTTTCGATACGCTGGATTCGTACCAGCTCGTCGCGAAGACGGAAGCGGCGCGCGCGAAGCAGGAGGCCGGCCTTGTCGCTGTGATCCGCGCGGTGAAGTCGCGCTACCCGAGCGCGCAACTGATCCTGAACCGCGGCTTCGAGATCTTGCCGAGGGTGCACGATGCGATCGCCGCGGTTGCATTCGAATCGCTGTTCGGCAACTGGGATCAACGCAACCGGCGTTACGGCGCCGTCCCTGCAGCGGATCGCGACTGGCTGCTCGCGCAAGCCAAGGCCATTGAAGAGCGCTACGCGCTGCCGGTAATCTCGATCGACTATTGCGCGGCGGACGACGCGGCGTGCCGCAGCACGATCGCCGCGAAGATTCGCGCGGCGGGTCTCATTCCGTACGTGACGGATGGCGCGTTGCGCACCGTCGGCACGGGCCCCGATGCGACGGCATCATGGCAATGCCGCGAGGCGAAGTCGGGCGGAGCGTGACGCATCTGGCGTCCTGCTGTCGAGCGCATCTCTGGAGAGCGCGTCGATTGTCGCGATGATCGAATTGAACAGCGTGGAGAGTGCGTTTGCGTGCACACGGATGCGAGCAAGCATTTCTCGCTGCTTCGCGGTCGTCGCCTCTGCTTGCCAGCGCATGAACTGCTCGTCTTGACGCGGTAACGTTGTTCGTTGCCGGGTGTGGTAATGCCGGATTCGTCCGAGCATCGCACCGTCCGGCACGTGCGGTTCCATTCACGGGAGAAATTCTCCGAATTCCGAATTTGTCAGAGGATTCCGGCATGTTTATCACGCCCGGCGCAATGTTTTTTGCGGAAACCGATAAAAAGATAATACGTCCGCGATCGTTTGCGAGGATGGATAGTCACCGGATGCGGCTGCGTGTCGGGGAAAGCCAACCGATATGGCCGGCCATCTTGCGAAATGTCTCTTCGGGCCGGATGGGTGGGCATTACAGTAAGTTTGCTTGCGTGCCGACATAACGAACAACAACACAGGGGGGAAGCAAGCATGGGCTCCATGACAGTCGGCAGGAAGCTGGGCGCAGCATTCGGTATCGTCGTACTCATATCGTTGATCGGCAGCGCGATCTCGATCGTCAATTTTCTGAAGCTGAACCAGGCGAACGGCTGGAACGTTCATAGTTACCAGGTCCTGCGCGCGAATGACGACATGTTGACCAGCATGGTCAACATGGAGACGGGCGTGCGCGGCTACGTGGCCGCGGGGGATGACCGGTACCTGGAGCCCTATAAGGCCGGCCTCAAGCAGTTCGCCACGTCGTTCGATGTCGTGCGCAGCCTCACTTCGGACAATGCCACACAACAGCGTCGTCTCGAGACACTGCGCGACATGCATCGGAAGGTGGCGGAGGTCGACGACAAGCTGATCGCCATGCGGCGCGACGTCAATGCCGGTACGCAGCCTGCCAACGTGCTGATCGACTACTTCAAGCAGGGCGACGACAAGCAGTTCATGGATCGCTATCGAGCGGTGGCCGCCGAACTGACCGGGGCCGAGCAGTCGCTGCTCGATCAACGTTCAGACGAGGTGGCCAGCTTGACTGCGTTAACCAAGTTGACGCTCGCGGCGGCTGGCATCATCACCGTCATCCTCTCGATCGTGCTGGGGACCGTCATCACGCGTGGAATCATGCGGTCGCTGGGCGGCGAGCCCACCGACGCCGCGGTCGTGGCCGGGCGGATTGCCGAAGGCGATCTCGAAGCGCCCGTGTCGGTCGCGCCGAACGATCGCGGCAGCCTGATGGCGTCGCTCGAATCGATGCGACGGCAACTGAGCGGCATCGTGTCGGAAATTCAGTCGACCGCGGAATCGATCACGACTTCGGCCGGCGAAATCGCGCAGGGGAACCTGGATCTCTCGCAGCGAACGGAGGAGCAGGCGGCTTCGCTCGAGGAAACGGCGGCCAGCATGGAGCAGTTGACCGCGACGGTTCGTCAGAATACGGAAAACGCCAAGCAGGCGAATGCGCTTGCGGGCAGCGCCTGCGAGGTCGCGATGCGCGGCGGCGAAGTGGTGAACCAGGTGGTCGACTCCATGCGCGCCATTTCGAGCAGTTCGGGCAAGGTTGCCGAAATCATTACCGTGATCGAAGGGATCGCGTTCCAGACGAACATTCTCGCGTTGAACGCGGCAGTCGAGGCCGCGCGCGCGGGCGAGCAGGGGCGTGGCTTTGCGGTGGTGGCCGGCGAAGTGCGCACGTTGGCGCAACGCAGCGCGAACGCGGCCAAGGAAGTCAAGGATCTCATCACGAGTTCGGTGGAGAGCGTGGCGCAGGGGTCGCAGCAGGTCGAACGCGCGGGCGCGACCATGTCGGATATCGTGCAGTCCGTACGGCGCGTGACCGACATCATGAGTGAAATCGCGTCGGCGTCGGACGAGCAGGGAACGGGTATCGAGCAGGTGAATGTTGCCGTGGGCCAGATGGATTCGGTCACGCAGCAGAACGCGGCGCTCGTGGAGCAGGCATCGGCAGCGGCGCAGGCGATGGCGCAGCAGGCCACCACGCTGCGCGAGGTCGTCGGGGTATTCAGGATCGGTCGCGGGCTTGCGCACTGACGGGCTCGGCCCCCGTGCTTCGCCGGAAGTCGACGCGAGCGGGAGCCGAGCCGCTCGCGCGGCGATGCTTCGCCGGCCGAAGCAGTTTGCCGCGGGATGTTCAGTGAAACGAACGCCGGCTGTATCGCGCTTCGGGTGCGACGACATCGTGCACGCATGTCGTCACCCGCTATCCGGGCATCGGTGAATGCCGGCGCAAGCCGTCTACAGGTTCTCGACCGGAACGGGGATCGTCTCGCCTTGATACGGCATCGCCGAGAACGGTCCGACCGCGCGAAGGATCCGATGCCGGTTCAGTTCGAAGGCCAGCCGAATCTGCTGCTCGCTCGTATCCCGGGCGCCCAGGAAGGCGCACATCGTCTCGCGCAATAACGAAAACGAACGATATCCCCAACCGAATCCATAAGCGGAAAATTGCAGCGTGGCTGCATCCGTCAAAACGGGCAGCGTGCTCTCCATCGGTTGCATGTTCATCCTTGGCACCTGTCTGAAAACCATACGGTATTTCGTCACGCATCGGGTCGGCATGACGGTCAGGCGAGCATGCCGCGCTATCCGGCCCGCTTTCGACTACGTCCGCCGTTGCATGGGCCGCTTCCTGTGCGCGCGAAATATGCAAGCGACGTGCCACGTCAAGGCCTATGCCGGACGAGACACTGCCAACAGCGAACAATCGGATGTGTCAATCAATCGATACACCGGCGTCAACGAATTAGACGCCGATCGAGGTTGATGTGGGGCGTGTTTTATTGTCGTCAATCAACCGAAATAGTTTGGAAAGGGACGCGAGGCCGGTTTACATCGCCGATACCATTCAATCGCTCGGCGGGTTGAAGCAAAGCCGGCGCGCATAGGCTGATGACGCCGGCTCGAATCGAGCTCAGGCGAACGTCGACGAATCGTTCGGCTGCTTGACGCCGGATGTGGCCCGGGACGATTCGTCGAGCCACGCGATGATCGAATCGTACAGCGCGGCGAGGTGGTCGGCGCGCTCGCCGATCCGCTTGAGCATGTCCCGTTGCTCCGCAGTCGTGGCTTCCCATTGCCAACGCATGAATTGCTCGTATTGAATCGGCAACAGCTTCCGTTGCCCGATGTAGTCATGCCTGACTCGCTCGCGCATCGCAGGGTCCGGCATGTGTCGTTCCGTCGTGTGCCGGGTCAATTTGTCGAAGGTCGCCCGGGCTTCGTCCACTTGAGCGTCGACCAGATAGAACAGGCTCGGCAAAAACTCGATGGGCCGCCATACCGGCGGCCGTTGTGTGTCTTTCGTCATCGTTTGAATGTCGATCAAGCTTTGCTCGGACGGTTCCAGCGCGCGCCGACGTCGATCGTCTCCATCAGTCGATCGATGTCGAGCAGGGCCAGCAGTTGTTCGCCGTCGTCTCCTTCGTAGGCGGCGAGGCCCGTGACGCATTCCGTTTGCATCGCGGCCCCGACCTCCGGTGCCGGGCGGCGCGCGGAGCGATCGATATCGACGACGCCGCTCACCGAGTCGACGATCAGGCCGATCGCCTGTTCCGCACCGTCGAGCACGATGATGGCGGTCGGCACGGTGCCACCGATCGGGTCCAGCGAGAACGTCATGCGCAGGTCGACGATCGGCATGACGAAGCCGCGCAGGTTGATCGTGCCTTTGACGAACGGCGGCGCATCGGCGGCGGGCGTCGGTTCTACATAAGGGCGAATCTCGCGGACACTCTGGATATCGATTCCGTATTCGTCGTCGCCGAGCACGAAGGCGACAAATACCTGCGTGGTCGCGTCGCCGGCGCTATCGCGTACGGGTGTGCTCTCCGCGATTTCAACTGCTTCCGTCATGTCATGCTCCAAAAAATGGATGGTTCGTGCCGAATCAAAAGGTGGTCCAGTCTGTTGCAGCGTCCATCGCGGCACGGGGTGACGGTGTGCTCGCCACCGTCACGGGCGTGCGGCCCGGTCGCACCGGCCGCGACACGGCCGCCGTGGCTGCCGCACCCCGGTGCGCGGCCGGCTGGTCGTATGCACGGCTGTCCGCGGAGCCGACGCGGAAGAACGAGACAGCCTCGGTCAATCGACGGCCCTGATCCTCGAGCGACTTCGACGCGGCCGCCGCTTCCTCCACCAGTGCCGCGTTCTGTTGCGTGACTTCGTCCATCTGCGTGATCGCGATGTTGACCTGTTCGATCCCGCGACTTTGTTCGGAGGAGGCCGCGGCGATTTCGCCCATGATGTCCGTCACGCGCGCCACGGCTTTCGTCACTTCGGCCATCGTGTGGCCCGCGTCGTCGGCAAAACGCGACCCATCCTGAATCTTCTGCACGGATGCGCCGATCAACGCCTTGATTTCCTTGGCCGCACCCGACGAACGCTGTGCGAGGCTTCTGACTTCGCTCGCCACGACGGCGAAGCCGCGACCCTGTTCGCCCGCGCGGGCAGCTTCCACGGCGGCGTTCAGCGCGAGAATATTGGTCTGGAACGCGATGCCTTCGATGATCCCGGTGATCTCGGCTATCTTCGACGAGCTGTGGCTGATGTCGGTCATGGTGTCCACGACCTGGCTCACCACCGCGCTGCCTTTTTGCGCGACGTCCGACGCGCCGTCGGCCAGGGCGCTCGCCTGTTGCGCGCTCTCCGCGTTCTGCCGCACGGTGGCGGTGAGCTGTTCCATGCTCGATGCCGTCTCCTGTAGCGACGCCGCCTGTTGCTCCGTGCGGGACGACAAGTCCTGGTTGCCGGATGCAATCTGGCTGGATCCCGTCGCGATGCTGTCCGCGGCGGTGCGGACTTGCCCGATCAGCCGAACGAGGCTCGCCTGCATCTCGCCCATCGAGGCGAGCACGCTGCCCCGCGGCGCGGCGGCGGCGCCGTCGACGGTGCCGAGGTCGCCCGCCGCGACGCGGCGTGTGATGTCGCTCAGGTCGCCGGGTTCCGCGCCGAGTGCCCGCGTGATGCTGCGCGTGATCAGGAAGGCCGCCACGACGGCTGCCGCGAGTGCAGCCAGACAGATGCCGATCAGCAAGACGCGGTGTCGGCCGTACTGTTGCACGGACGCCTGCTTTCTTTCAGCCGCCCGATTGCTTGCGAAACCGGCATAGGTGTCGGCTGCCGCGACGAGTTCCTTCAGTAGCGGCCGGCATTGATCGACGATCATCGCGATCGCCTGGTCTCGCTGGCCATGCAACGCGGCGTCGCCGATCGCGATGGCCACCGGGCCGTATCGAGACTCGATGCGATTGATCTCGGCCACCAGCGCACGGGCGTTCGCCGTCACGTCGGAATCGGTGGCGATGGCTTCGTTCAACTGGCGAAGCCGCGCCTGCACTTCGTCGTGCGCCTGCGTCATCGCAACGCGTTCGGCTTCGATATCGTCGGGCTTCGTCACGAGCACGAGATTACGGACGGCGACCGCACGCCGCAGTACCGCCGCACGAATTGTCTCCGTCAACGCCGCGCGGGCGCGCGCGCCGTCGACGTAGCCGGCAAAGCCGTCGTTCGCGTCGCCGAGCGCACTGAGCGCGAGCACCGAAACCAGAACCACCAACGCGGCCATCATGCCGAAGGTCGACGCGAGTTTTACTCGCACGGTCAATTGTCCGAAGCTCATCTTTGGTCTTCCCCTGTCGTTCGCTCCGGTGAGCGGTTGTCGTTGTGCTTGTTATGAACGTCGGGTCGGGAAGGCGTCGACATGCGTCGAAGCTCATCCGCCTCCCGTCGTTGAAATCACGACCACGCAGGGACCGGTACCGGCTTCGATGTCTTCGCGTGCCGTTTCGCGAAGGATGAACGCCGCCCGCCCGGTGCGATCCGCGAGATCGTTTCGGGCAATACATGCAAGCGGTGTGCCACATAAAGGGGACTGTCGGACAAGGCTGTGCCGGCAGTGCGGCGGCGGGAGTGTCAACGTGTCCGGACACGCGTGTCCGGAAATCCGACGCTAGCCGATGTCGAGGCTCGCGATGCGCGTGCGCGGAGGCTGATGCCGAGCCGCTTCGCTGCTTCCGCGCGATCGTCGCCGGCGAGTTCCGGCGTGCGCGGGAAACGGCGGCCTGGCTCAGCCGCTATATGGCGATCTGCGTCGAGGAAAAAACCTGCTTGAGCACCATGAAAGTCCGGATCTGACGCACGCCGGGCAGATAAAGCAGTTGCTCGGCATGGAGTCGGTTGAAGCTTTCGCTATCGCGGGTGCGCAGCATCATGAAGTAGTCGAACTCGCCGGTCACCACGTGGCATTCCATGCAGCCGGATACGTTCTGGGCCGCTTTTTCAAACGCGGCGAAGGATTCGGGAGTCGATCGATCCAGCACGACCCCGATGATGACGACCATGCCCGCGTCGAGGGCAGGCGCGTTGAGCAGCGCGACGATTCCTCGGATCAAACCCAGGCTCTTGAGCCGTTCGACGCGGCGCAAACAGGCCGGCGCGCTCAAATTCACCTTCGCCGCCAGCGCCACGTTCGAGATCGATGCGTCCTTCTGAAGGGCGCGCAGGATCGCTTTGTCCGTGCGGTCAAGTTCGACGTGGCTGGTGTCGTCCGGGCGCGATTTGTCGAGAAATTTTGTTGTCGATTTCATCGATTCGAAAAAATTTACGTTCGTGGAGATGCTGGAAATTGTATTTCAAAGCACGGAGAAGGAAATATGTTTGCAACCATGTTTCGCGGGTATTTAACTAGAATTTCTTCGTGCCCGGTCGCCCCGGCGACATCGGGCGTCGGAACCCACCGCCCATCTTTCGGAGAACCTCCGTGAACCTCGATCGCTTTCCTCGCCACAAGCTGACCTTCGGACCCACCCCCATCCATGAGTTGCCGCGCCTCAGCAAGGAGCTGGGTGGAAAAGTGCATCTCTATGCAAAACGCGAAGACTGCAACAGCGGCCTGGCGTTCGGCGGCAACAAGACCCGCAAGCTCGAGTACATCGTGCCGGACGTTCTGGCGAGCGGCGCCGACACGCTCGTATCGATTGGCGGCATCCAGTCGAACCAGACGCGTCAGGTCGCGGCAGTCGCGGCTCATCTTGGCCTGAAATGCGTGCTGGTTCAAGAAAACTGGGTCAACTACTCGGACGCGGTGTATGACCGCGTCGGCAACATCCAGATGTCCCGCATGATGGGCGCCGACGTTCGGCTGGTCAGCGACGGCTTCGACATCGGCATTCGCCCGAGCTGGGAACAGGCGATGGAGAGTGTTCGCAACGCGGGCGGGAAGCCGTATCCGATCCCCGCCGGTTGTTCCGAGCATCGGCTGGGCGGCCTGGGGTTTGTCGGTTTCGCGGAGGAAGTACGCGCCCAGGAAGCTGAACTCGGATTCAAGTTCGACTACATCGTCGTGTGTTCGGTGACCGGAAGCACGCAGGCCGGCATGGTCGTCGGGTTCGCGGCGGACGGACGCGCGGATCGCGTGATCGGTATCGATGCGTCGGCCAAACCCGAGCAGACGCGCGAGCAGATTCTGCGCATCGCACGCCAGACCGCCGATCTCGTGGAACTCGATCGGCCGATCGCGGACGCGGACGTGGTGCTGGACACGCGCTACGGCGGCCCGGAATACGGCCTGCCGTCGGAAGGCACGCTCGAAGCGATTCGCCTGTGCGCGAAGACCGAGGGGATGCTGACCGACCCGGTTTACGAAGGCAAGTCGATGCACGGCATGATCGATAAGGTGCGCCGCGGCGAGTTTCCGGAAGGGTCCCGGGTTTTGTATGCGCACCTCGGCGGCGTCCCCGCATTGAACGCCTACAGCTTCCTGTTCAAGAACGGTTGAGGCTTGGCCGCGTTCCGGCTGCAACTAGAGTCAGAGTCGGAACGCGGCGTGCATATCGCCAATTCGGGGTGCCAAGTATGGACATGCAGAATCGACTTCCGGCCAGCACGATGACGGATCCCGACCCGGAGGAACTCCGGGAATGGTGCGACGCGCTCGATGGCGTGTTGCATGCGTGGGGCGGCGATCAAGGCAACGCACGTGCGCGCCATCTTCTCGATTCGTTGTTGGCCCACGCACAGGCCCGTCGCGTCGGGTGGCGGCCGCCCCTGGTCACGCCGTACGTCAATACCGTGGCGCCCGACGAGCAGCCGGCCTATCCGGGCGATCTGCAAATCGAGCGGCGGATCGCGGCGTTGATACGGTGGAACGCGCTCGCGATGGTGGTCCGTGCCAACCGTGCGCAGGGTGAACTGGGCGGGCACATTGCAAGCTATGCTTCCGCCGCGGATTTGTTCGAGGTCGGTTTCCAGCATTTTTTTCGCGGCCCGGATGCGGTGCACGGCGGCGATCTGGTGTTCTTCCAGGCGCACTCCGCGCCGGGCGTCTATGCCCGGGCGTTCCTCGAGGGACGACTGTCGGAAGAATCGCTGTCCCATTACCGCCAGGAGATCGTGGCGGAGGCTCGCGGCATCCGGGGATTGAGTTCATATCCTCATCCCTTCCTGATGCCGGACTTCTGGCAGTTTCCAACCGGATCGATGGGGTTGGGGCCGCTCAACGCCATCTATCAGGCGCGGTTCATGCGGTACATGGAAAATCGCGGCCTGAAGGAGCACGGCGAGCGTCGCGTGTGGGGTTTCTTCGGCGATGGAGAAATGGACGAGCCCGAGTCGATCGCCGCATTGACGCTCGCGGCTCGCGAGCGGCTCGACAACTGCGTATTCGTCATCAACTGCAATCTCCAGCGACTGGATGGGCCGGTTCGCGGCAACGGCCGGGTCATCGACGAGCTCGAGGCGTTGTTCGCCGGCGCCGGATGGAACGTTATCAAATGCATCTGGGGCTCCGAGTGGGATGCGTTGCTCGGCCGCGATCGTGAGGGTGTGCTGGAGCGGGCTTTCGCGAACACCGTCGATGGCGATTTTCAGACATTGTCGGCCAATGACGGCGCGTTCAATCGCGAGACGTTCTTCAGTCGGACGCCGGAACTGCGAGCGCTGGTGGATTCGTTGTCCGACGACGACATCGCGATGCTTCGGCGCGGCGGGCACGATCCCGTGAAAATCCATGCCGCCTTTGCCGCGGCGACGGTCAGGAATGGCCGGCCGTCGGTCGTGCTGGCCAAGACCATGAAGGGCTATGGCATGGGCACGATCGCGCAAGGGCGCATGACGACGCATCAGCAGAAAAAGCTGGAACGGGACGACCTGATCGCGTTTCGGGATCGATTCGCGCTCCCGCTTTCCGACGAAGCGGCATCGGAAGCGCGGTTTTATCGACCGCCGCACGATAGCGATGAACTGCGGTACTTGCGCACGCGTCGCGAGACGCTCGGCGGCTATCTCCCTGAGCGACGTGCGGCATCCGAGCGACTCGTGGTGCCCCCGCTGGCGAGCGTCGCGGGTTTTTCGATGAATGCGGACGGCAAGGTCATGAGTTCGACGACCGCCTTCGTCAGGCAGCTCGGTGCGCTGCTCAAGGACGCCAACCTCGGCCCTCGATTGGTTCCGATCGTGGCGGACGAGGCCAGAACGTTCGGGATGGCGAATCTTTTCCGACAGGTCGGAATCTACGCGCCGTTCGGGCAATTGTACGATCCGGAAGACAATTCATCGATGCTCTCGTATCGTGAAGCGTCCGATGGTCAAATTCTCGAGGAAGGGATTACGGAGGCAGGAGCCATATCGTCGTGGACGGCCGCCGCGACGAGTTACGCCGTGCACGGTGTTCCGATGATGCCGTTCTACATTTACTACAGCATGTTCGGCTTTCAGCGTATCGGCGACCTGATCTGGGCGGCCGCGGACCAGCGAGCCAGAGGTTTTCTCGTCGGCGCCACGTCGGGTCGCACGACGCTCGGTGGAGAAGGATTGCAGCATCAGGATGGCTCGAGTCATCTTCTCGCGTCGACGATACCGACGTGTCGGGCGTACGATCCGTCCTTTGCCGGCGAGCTGGCTGTCCTGGTCGACTATGGGTTGCGGCGCATGCTGAGTGATGCGCAGGACGAGTTCTATTACGTCACCGTGACCAATGAGAACGTCGCGCAACCGAGTATTGCCGATGCTTCGCACGAAGGTATCGTGAAAGGCATGTATCTGTTTCGACAGGGCGGCCGTTTTCAGAGGCGGGTTCAGTTGTTCGGCAGCGGCGCGATCATGGGCGAGGTGCTCAAGGCGGCGGACGAACTCGAGCGGTTACATGGGGTGGGCGCGGACGTCTGGAGTGTCACCAGCTATGTCGAGCTGGGGCGCGATGGCGCGCGATGCGAGCGGGAATGGCGGCTTGGTTCCGGCGATATCGGGGAGTCGTGGATTTATAGTCAGCTGCGCGCGACGGTCGGGCCGATTGTCGCCGCGTCAGATTATGTGAAAGCGCTTCCGGAAATGGTTCGTGCGTATATTCCGGACGGGCGGCGATATGTCACGCTTGGGACCGATGGGTTTGGGCGGAGCGATTCGCGGGCGGAGTTGCGGCGGTATTTTGAGGTGGATGCTCATGCCATCGTGCAGGCAAGCCTGCGGGCCTTCGAGGGGCAGGGGGCGGGGAATGAGGTTTGCAAGCAATCGGGTGCTGCTAATGTCGTCGGGGTGGTGGCGGGATAACGGTGGGATATCGGTTGGATATGTGCGTGGTTTTTTTTAGGCGCGCTCCATGCGCTTGTCGTTGAACCTGTTTTGCTAGCGGTCTATTAGTGTCGCCCCTGCGCGGGGCGGCGGTCACTTTTCTTTGTCTTCCAAAGAAAAGTAACCAAAAGAAAGGCGCGTCCTTGGGCGGACGGCAAAGGGGGTTCTGCTCAGGTTCGTGTTTTGTTTGTCGCACCAGTTCGTGGTATTCGGGTACGACGTCGCTGCGTACCTAGTCGGTCGTATGCAGTTGCTTCACCAATTCGCCAACGAAGTCGATCAATACGGTCGACAACACCCTTCCAGTCAAGGTCTGGATCTGGATCGCACGTAACGACATGCCCGGATGATCGATCGGGATCGCGACCAGGCCGTCCGTCGCCAGACGCGCCTGCACCGTCAGGCGGCTCGTCAGGGACACCACCCCCGACATTTGTGTGAATGCATACAGAGTGCCGGAATTGTTGCAGGTCAGGACGGGCTCGAAGAGAAGATTCTCAAGGCTCGCCGTCGTATCGAAAAGCTGACGGATCGTCGTGCCGCGATCAAGCAAGGCAATCGGGTAATTCCGCAACTCGTCCATCGATACCGTCGCATGCCCGGCCAGCGCGTGTGAACGAGGCATGACCGCGCAAATGGGCGCGCTCTGCGTGTACTCGACGTTGATCTCCGGCTCTCGTACGACACCGAACGTCAGGCCGATATCCGCTTCGCCGCTCCTTACGTGTGCCGTTACCTCCGCCGGCGCAGTCACCGCCACCTCGAAACGGGTACCGGGCGACTTTTCCAGAAAGTGCGTGATGGCGCGAGGGAGCACATCTCGGGAAAACGCCTCCGACGTCGAGACGCGGATCGTGCTTCGATCGAACGAGTTCAGCGCCTTGATCTCGTCGATCACCTGCTGACCTTCCAGCAGGGTTCGTCGGACATGCGCAGCCAACAGCTCCCCGGCCTTGTTGGGGACCATGCCACGCGCCTGACGCTCGAACAGCGGGCAGCCGACCTCCTCCTCGAGCTTCGTAATCTGACGGCTGAGCGCCGAGATCGAAACGTGCAGCTTCTCGGACGCCTCGCTCAACGAACCGGTGTTGGCAACGGCAAGGAAGTATCGGAGTGCAGCGTTGTGCATGACGGGCCGCCAAGTTTGCGTTATTGGAAAGCAGGGCGCGCAAAAAAGTCAATTGTAGTGCGCGTTTTGGCTTCGTACGCTCGATCCATCAGGGTTGAACAAACCGCTCTTCCACGATACACGCGAGGATCTCCATGACGCGCCACCAAGCAATCGACTCTGCCACAACATATTTCGATTCGGGAAGCTTCCTGAAAGATCTCGCGCGACGCGTCCACATGATGACGGAAAGTCAGGATTCCGGAAGGGCAAGCGAGCTTCGAGCCTACCTCGTCGACGAGATCGCGCCGTCGATCGCCCGTATGGGTTTCGAGTCTCGTATCGTCGAGAACCCGGTTGCGGGGAGCGCGCCGTTTTTGATTGCGACGCGTATCGAGGACCCCTCGCTTCCGACGATCCTGATGTACGGGCACGGTGATGTCGTCCGTGGCCATGACGGACAGTGGCAGGATCAGATGTCGCCATGGAACGTCACGGTCGACGGAGACCGATGGTTTGGGCGGGGCACCGCGGACAACAAAGGGCAACACACGATCAACCTGGCCGCGCTGGAGCAAGTCGTCGAGGCCAGGAATCGACGCCTGGGTTTCAATGCGACGCTGCTGCTCGAGATGGGGGAAGAAACGGGGTCGCCCGGGCTACGCGCGGTCTGCGAGCAGAACAAGGATCTTCTCGCCGCCGACATTCTGATCGCTTCGGATGGCCCCCGGGCCAGATCGAACGTCCCTTGCGTTTTTCTCGGGGCGCGCGGGTTCGTCAACTTCACGCTTTCCGTCCGGCTCCGGTCGGGCGCACATCATTCCGGAAACTGGGGCGGGGCGCTCGGTAATGCCGGCACCGTGCTCGCCAACGCGATCTCGTCGCTCGTCGACGGGCGTGGGCGGATCCTCGTCGACGCGCTGTTGCCTACGCATATTCCGGATGCGGTGCGGACTGCGCTGAAAAATATTGCCGTGGGTGGCGGACCTAACGATCCCCACGTCGATGCCAATTGGGGCGAACCTGGCTTGACCACCCCGGAGCGCGTCTATGCATGGAACGCGCTGGAAGTCCTGGCCTTTACCACCGGCAACCCGACCAGCCCGATCGGCGCGATTCCGCCCGTTGCACACGCGCATTGCCAACTCAGATACGTCGTCGGTACGGATTGCGAGCGTATCGAAGAAGTTCTGCGGCATCACCTCGACGCATGCGGGTTCGATCGGGTCGAGGTGGCCATCGGCGAGCGGATGGGCGCCACGCGCTTGCCGCCGGAAGATCCGTGGGTCGCATGGGCGCTCGATTCGATCGAGCGGACGACCGGCAAGCAGCCGGATTTGCTGCCCAATCTTGGCGGGTCGCTGCCCAACGACGTCTTTTCCGAGGTGCTGGGCCTTCCGACGGTCTGGATTCCGCACTCATACGGCGCCTGCTCCCAGCATGCCCCGAACGAACACCTGCTTGGAAGTGTCGCGCGCGAGGCGCTGCAGATCATGGCGGGCATATTTTGGGATCTCGGGGAGTCGGCATCCGCCGTCCGGGATCGGCGCAAGGAAGGAGCGCTTGTCACCCAGGCATGAGACGCCCGTTTTTAATGCACTTGTTATCGTCAGTTAACGGAGAATGAGATGCGTACTATGGAAATGATGGATGCCGCGCCGACAAGAGAGCAGGGGCCAAACGTGTTGCGGCTGGTGTCCGCCGCAACCGTCGGCAATGCCTTGGAGTGGTTCGACATACTGATTTACGGATTCTTCGCAATCTCGATTTCAAAGGCTTTCTTTCCGGCGTCGAGCAGCGGGGTATCCCTTCTTCTGACGTTCGGGACGTTCGCGATCTCGTATCTGGCCCGGCCGATCGGAGCACTCGTGCTGGGCTCGTATGCGGATCGTCGCGGCCGCAAGGCATCGATGATGGTGTCGATCGTGACGATGATGGTCGGCACGACGACGATCGCACTGACGCCGAGTTACGCGTCGATCGGCGTGATCGCACCGATTCTGGTCATCTGCGCTCGACTGCTTCAGGGCTTTTCCGCGGGCGGCGAGTTCGGCAGCACCACTGCGTTCCTGGTGGAACAGTGTCCCGAACGCAAGGGATTGTTCGCCAGCTTCCAGTTCGCGAGTCAGGGGTTGAGCTATATGCTCGCGGCCGGTTTTGGCGTTCTCCTGACCTTGACCCTCGACGGAGATGCGATCGACGCATGGGGCTGGCGCATCCCGTTTCTCTTCGGTGTGTTGATCGGCCCCGTCGGCCTGTACTTGCGAAAGCACGTGCATGAGGCCGATGGCGCGAGGCGCGAAAGGCCCGCATCGTTCCCGGTACGAGAAGTGTTCGTCAAGCAGAAAACCAGAATGTTGTTGGCGATCGGTACGCTCGTCCTTTCCACCGGCGCCAGTTACGTCATTCTTTATATTCCGACCTACGCGGTGCGCGAGCTTCATCTGCCCGCCAGTTTCGGCTTCATTGCAACGATGTTGACCGGCGCCATCCTGACGTTCGTGACGCCGTTCGTCGGCTATCTCTCGGACAGGATCGGCCGCGTCAGGCTGATGATCTGGGCCGGGATCGCGTTCATTCTGACCATTTATCCGGTTTTCAAATTGCTTGGGGCGCATCCCGATCTGGGACGGCTCATCGCGATGATGGCCTGGATCGGGACGCTGAAGGCGGTCTATTTTGGCGCGCTGCCCGCGCTGATGGCGGAAGTATTTCCGACGGAAACCCGGGCGACGGGCATGGCCATCAGCTACAACATCGGCGTCACGCTGTTCGGCGGTTTCGCGCCGCTGATCGTCGCCTCGTTGATCCATCAGACCGGCAATCTGGCATCGCCGGCGTTTTACCTGATGTTGCTCGGCGTGCTGAGCTTGATGGCATTGCGCGGCTGTCGATCAATGTTGAATCTCCGATAAGGCAGCGCATCGAGAGAACCCCGCACCGCCGGGCGATGGCTTCGCCGGGTGCGGCCGAGACTGTTTCGACGACAGGCGAGGTGAGATCGCAATGAGTGCAAGGAAACTGGACACGATATCGTTGGCCGCGTCGACGTGGAATTGGCTGTTACCGCCTTCGGAGCGGGCCCGCGTGTGTGTCGTCATCGATCCGAGCCCCGGCGCGGCCGCGGTTTCGGCGGCCGTCGCCTGCTTCTCGGCGATGCCGGAAGTCGCGCTTCTCCAGATCGACGATCCCGTCGATGCCCACCGTGCATGGAGCGAGTCGCTCATGTCGGGTGACGGTCCCAATGCGGCGAACACGCGCGCGGATTGCCGATCGAGTCGATTGCCGCGAGGCGTGCCGTTGCTGGTGTGGTCGACGCGCCCGCAAGACCTCGACTGGCTCGGCGGTATCGAAGGCAACAGGGTGCGGGCCCTCGTTACCTTCGAGGGCGACGAGGTCGACATGCAGGTATCTCGTCTTCTCGCGCTCGTTCTGAAGGAGTTGAAGCACGCGATCGCCGAGAACATGTTGATCTTTTGATGCAGTAGAAATGGTCTTGCTTCGGCATGTCGCGACATACGCTTGCGAGTCACGTATCTGCAATTCATCCATTTCTTCAACAACACAAACAAGTGACAGGTATGTTGACCGTTATTTCGAAGTTGAACATCGGCAAGCGGCTGGGGCTCGGTTTTGCGATGGTATTGGCGATGTCGTTGATCGGGATCGTCATCGGACTGGCGCGTCTGTCTTCCGTTGCCCAGGCCACCCGCGACATGGTTGCCAGGCCGTTGCAGACCGAGCGGCTGGTCAATGACTGGTCCCGACAAATCAGCGTCGCGGTCACGCGTACTACCGCGATTGCCAAGAGCGCCGATCCGGGGCTGGCCAACTATTTCAACGACGAAGCCATTGCCGCATCGAAAGTGTCCGCGGCGAAGCAGACGGCCATCGAGGCATTGATGACGTCGGACGCGGAAAAGCGCTTGTTCGCCGCCATCGGCGAGCAACGCAAGCGCTTCCTCGCGATCCGGGATCAGATCTATGCGCTGAAGAAGGAAGGACAGGCGGAACAGGCCGACCAGTTGCTCGAACAGCAGTTCATACCGACCGCGCGGCAACTTGTCGAAAAGGTCGACGCGTTGGTGAAGTACCAGCGCGAAGAAATCGACGGACTCGCGGCCGAGATCGACGCGAATTATCGATTCGGGCGCACGCTGATGATCGCGTTCGGCATGGTCGGCATGCTGCTGAGCGTGGTATGCGGATGGCTGATCACCCGCAGTATTACCCGGCCGCTCATGCGCGCGACGGACGTCGCGCATCGCGTGGCCAGAGGCGACCTGAGCGTTCGTGTCGACGTTCATGGCACGGACGAACTCGGCCAATTGCTCGGCAGCTTGCGTGACATGCAGGCTGCACTGCTTCGCGTGGTGTCCAACGTGCGCCGCGGCTCGGATAACCTCGCGGCGGCGAGCGCCGAAATTGCGCAGGGCAACGACGATCTCAGTTCACGCACGGAGAGCCAGGCCAGCGCGCTCGAGCAAACCGCCGCCTCCATGGAGGAACTGAGTTCCACCGTCGCACGGAACGCCGACAACGCTCACGAAGCGAATCAATTGGCGATGAATGCGTCCACGGTGACCGCGCAATGCGGCGAAGTGATCAATCAGGTCGTGGAAACCATGAAGGGCATCAACGACAGTTCCCGCCAGATCTCGGACATCACGGGTGTCATCGACAGCATTGCCTTTCAGACGAACATCCTGGCCTTGAATGCCGCGGTGGAGGCCGCGCGCGCCGGCGAGCAGGGCAGAGGCTTCGCGGTGGTGGCCAGCGAGGTGCGCAGCCTGGCCGGACGTTCCGCCGATGCGGCCAGGGAGATCAAGAAGCTCATCGGCTCGAGCGTGGGGCGCGTCGCTCAAGGCTCGACGGAAGTCGAGCGCGCGTGGGTGGCGATGACGGAAGTCGTGAACTCGATTCGTCGCGTCACCGAGACGATGAGCGAAATCAGCGCCGCGAGCACCGAGCAATCGCTCGGCGTGGCCCAGATCGGCGAAGCCGTCGGCCAGATGGAACGCACGACGCAGCAAAACGCCGCGTTGGTCGAGCAAACGGCGGCGGCCGCGATCAATCTGCGCCAGCAGTCACGGGAACTGGTGGAGGTCGTCTCGGTTTTTCAGCTTGGACGCGGTGAAGCACTGTAGCGCCGGGCGACACGGCTTTGCCGGCGGTGCGGCAGCGCGCGTGTCGACGCGCCCGGACCCGTATGTCCGGCAATCCGACGCTAGCCGATATCGAGGTTCGCCATGCGCGTGTACAGCGACTGGCGGCTGATGCCGAGCCGCTTCGCCGCTTCCGCGCGATTGTCGCCGGTGAGTGACAGCGTGCGCAGAATCATCTCGCGCTCGACGGCGGCGAGGGCCTCCGATAGCGGACGATTGAGCATCGCCGCCGGCAGCAGCGCGTCGCGCGACGGAACACCCGGTTCGTCGAGGAACGCGAGATCGCATCCGGTGACGACGGCGCCGGGCGCGAGCGCATTCACGCGAGCGATCGCGTTGCGCAACTCGCGTACGTTGCCCGGCCACGCATACGCGAGCAGGCGGCGCTCCGCCTGCACGGACAGCCGCTTCGTCGTAGTCGAGTTCGACGTCGTGTCGAGAAAATGAACGGCGAGCGGCAGGATATCGGCCAGCCGCTCGCGCAGCGGCGGCAGATGAATGGGGATGACGTTGAGTCGGTAAAGCAGATCTTCGCGAAACGTTCCGTTCGCGACCATGGTTCGCAGATCCCGGTGGGTTGCCGCAATCACGCGGACGTTTACCGAAATGGACCGGTTGACGCCGAGCGGGGTGACTTGCTGATCCTGCAGCACGCGCAGCAGCTTGGCCTGCATGCAGGTCGCCATGTCGCCGACTTCATCCAGAAAAAGCGTGCCGCCATCGGCTTCGACGATTCGGCCCGTCCGTGCGGCCGTGGCGCCCGTGAAAGCGCCTTTGCAATGGCCGAAGAGCTCGCTTTCGAGAAGCTCGTGAGGAATCGCCGCGCAATTGACGGCAACGAACGGGCGGCCGCTACGCGACGACTCGACATGGAGCACCCTGGCCGCGACTTCCTTGCCGGTTCCCGTTTCCCCGGTGATGAGAACGGTCGCGTCCGACGCTGCCGCGCGGCCGATACATTTTTGTACTTCGCGCATCGCCGCGCTGATGCCGAGCAAGCGCGGCTCCGCACCGACAGGCTCGTCGAATGTGTCGACGTTCGCGTGCGCATGGGCAACGGCGTCGGACGGAGAATGCGCCGCGAAGATGCGCTCGAGCAGGCACGCGATATCGTCGCGGCCGACCGGCTTCGCCAGGTGGTCGAACGCGCCCAGGCGCATCGCGGCGATCGTGTTGCCGCTACGGGCATAGGCGGTCAATACCACGACGGGTACCGTCGCGAGTCGGTCGACGCGCCGCAGTTTCTCGAGCACGGCTATTCCGTCCATGTCGGGCAGCCGGACGTCGAGGAATATGCAGGCGGGTTGCAGACCTCGCTCGATGCGGGCGAGCGCGTGCTCGCCCGTGCCGGCGCATAGGGTTTCGTGACCGAGATCGGTCAGGGTTTCGGACAATCCTTCGCGGAAGGCATCGTCGTCGTCGATCAGCAGGATGGTCGCCATGGGATATCGATGACAAAGCAGGCAGTAGGGGTGGCGGCGTGATAGGCGTTGCCGCCGTGCGACGCCGCGATCTCTCGAACCAGGGTGAGACCCAGCCCGCAGCCGCCGGGCCGCGCACTGACGAAAGGTTCGAAGATGCGCGCGCGCTCGGCTTCGGCCACGCCGGGGCCGTCGTCGGCGACTTCGAGCACGAAGCGCACGCCGCATGGCGAAGCGCGACGGCTGGCTTCGATGTGAACCGTGCCGCCCGGTCGAACGTGCGCCAGCGAATTGACGATCAGATTGTCGAGCGCACGACGCATCTGGGCGGGATCGAAAACGGGGCGATCGGTCGTTTCTCCGGTGGGTGCTGTCGGCATAGTGCAGGCCACCGTCAACGCGACGCCCTTGCTGCGCGCGAGCTCGTCATGCGTCTGCACGCTTTCCGGGAGCCACGTGCCCGGATCGACCGGCTCGATGCGCGGCGTAATGGGCTGGGTGAGCGCCAGCAGCCTCGACACCTGGATTTCGATGCGCTCGATCTGGCCGAGTATCGAGCGCAGCGCCGATTGCTGCCGGGAAGCATCGCCGGCCAGCGCGTTCTCGGCTTTCAAGCGCATCGCGCCGGCCGGATTGCGGATTTCATGCGCAACCTCGGCGGCCAGTGTGCCGAGCAGCGCGACGCGATGCGCGTGAGCGAGGCGAGTTTCCAGTTCGCTCGCCTGTTCGCGAGCGTCGCGGGTACGCGCAATCCAGCGGTTGAATGCATGCGCGATTCGATCGAGCTCCGGTTCGCCCGGGCAGGAGATGCTGCCGATCGAATCGGCGTCGTCGTTCGAGAGCGCGGTGTCGAGCCGCTCGAATTTGTCACGCCATGCGCACAGGGCGAATGCGAGATACAGGGAAACGGCGAACAGCACCGCCAGAACGACGGCGAACGTCGCTACGATGGTGTCGCCTTGGTGGACCAGCATCGATTGCGCGCGCACGAGGGTCCACGCATAGAGCCCGGTATGTCCGTTCACGGGGCACGCGGTCGCGATGACTGCCTCGCGGCGTCGTCCGACTATCTCGGCGGCAGTACGAACGGCGGTGGAAGCAGCGGAGAGTGCGCTCAGGATCAGCGGCGTTTCCGCTTCCGGAATGTCGCGTTTGATGCCGCTGCCGGGGTAAGAGGGAAACGCGTAGGCCAGGAATCCACCAGCATGCTCGGGCGCACTCGCCGGCGGCGCGGAATACGACGCGCCAGCCCGCCAGAACCCTCCCTCGATACCCGCGGATGCGGCAAGGGCTGCGTTGAGCACGTCGTGCAACAGTTGAACGTTCGGCTCCGTCGCGTGCGGTAACGACAGCGTGTAGTGGGAAGCAATCGCCTCGCACGCGTCGCTCGCGCGCTGCCTGGCGGATGCGATCCGCTGGCCTTCGGTGCAACTGGCCATTAACCAGACGATTGCGACCAGCGACGCGCACAACACTGCGGCAAGTGCCCTGAGTAGCGACAATTGCGTTGAAAACCTCGGTCTGACTAGCGGCATGGTCTTGCGTTGAAGGGTGCTACGTCGGTGCTCATGGAAATGGTCTGCGCAATGCAGGGCAATCGCGTTCGCGTGTGTGTCGACGATCGAGCGACGGACGAGCGCGCCGATTTCGGTCACGCTCGAAGCAATGGGGCAGGCGGTATGTGCAATAACCAGGCGGTGGAGGCGCGGAAGCACCCACATGGGCGCGGGGCGACGAGCGTCCCGTTTCACGCCCGTCTTAAGTACATAATGAAATCCATGTGTCAGACACGGTTCGTGTTCGTATCTGGAAGTGATCCTTATTATCTGAATGGTACATAAACGTTTTGCTTTCGTCTTGTGCGCAATCGTTTGCGCGCGGTGCGCGGTCAATAAATCAATGCGGTCCCGAACCGACACCGTCACGCCGCGAGCGTGAAAGTGTCATCCCGGAAGCGTTGGGACGTTGCGCGCAAGCAGGTCGGGCCTTCGGAACACGCACGCAGATGGGTCCGTACCGCAGGTAGGCGGGCTGACTTTTATTGAGGTGCATTCGGTGGCCTCGTCGGCCGTGGCTCGGCATCGCATCGATCGAGGCCGCGAACGCGCGGGCGTTGCACCCGGCATTCGGCGGGTCGATCGAAGCCGATGCTTCGCCGGATTGCCCCGAGGGCTTCGGCTTCGACGACGCGTACGAGCGCGTCGGCACTGCGCTGGACGACTGGCTGCAAACCTTCGTGATCCCGATATTGCTAATCGTGCACCGTATTGTCTTTCAATATCTTTACGAATTCGTACTTGATGCTACGTTCGTGTCTTGCTGTTCGATACGGGAGGAGCGAGCCCGTCCGTGGCTGTAGTCGACTCTGGATACGTGACCATAGGGGCCGACAGATTCGCTATTTCACTGAGCTATTTTTAAATTAATACAGGCGTCGCATGTGGAATCTCATACCGTTTTTACGCCGACGCATTGATGCCACCACTCACTGCTGCTCCCCTTGCGGGAACGAAAAAGCAAAATTATTCCAGTTTTCGCGGGTTACCATGGCATTCGGATCGAAGTTGACGGCCAATGCGGAAATCTGAATTGACCGTTGACGCTGTGTCGATCCGGGAATTCGGAGGCGAGACAACAACGAGCGAGAGAGCGAAGGCTTCGCAGAATAAGGCAGATGGGGCGTGAACAAGAAAATTATTCAGTATTTCATCTTGGCTTTCGCGATTACCGCAGCGGCTGTCGTCGCATATAGATATACACGGCACGACAAGCCAAATATTCAATACGTTACCGCCCAGGTTTCGTATCAGGACATCGAGTCCACCGTCGAGGCCGTGGGAACGATCCGCGCGGCGGATCTCGTTAGCGTCGGCGCGCAGGTCAACGGCCAGATCAAGTCGATGCACGTGGCGCTCGGCGATCATGTCAGGAAAGGTCAACTGATCGCGGAAATCGACTCGCAGCCACAGATCTACGCATTGGACACGGCTCGGGCGCAATTGCAAAGCGCGGTGGCCGCAGTGCATTCGAGCGAGGCGTCGCTTGTCCAGGCCAGGCTCGCGCTGGGACGGCAGAAGGAACTGGCTGAACATGACGCCGGCGCGCATGCCGATTTGGAAACGGCACAGGCAGCCTTCGACGTGGCTCGCGCGAATGTCGAAACGAGTCATGCCCAGATGAAGGTAGCGCAGGTCAATGTGGACACCGCGCGCGTCACGCTCGGCTACACGCGCATTGTCGCCCCGAGCGACGGGGAAGTTGTTGCCGTGCTCGCGGTAGAGGGCCAAACCGTCAACGCCAATCAGACGACGCCGAATCTGGTGAAGATCGCGCGCCTCGACACGATCCAGGTCAAGGCGCAAATCTCGGAGGCCGACGTCGTGCGGCTCAGGCCTGGCCTGCCCGCCTATTTCACGATTCTCGGCGACCCGTCGCATCGATATGAAACCACGCTAAAAGCCATCGAGCCCGCGCCGGACTCGATCATGACCGACACGACAACCAGTCCCACGACCACTTCGTCGGCGACGAATACGGCTATCTATTACAACGGCCGGCTCGATATGCCGAATCCCGATCATCGACTTCGCATTTCGATGACGGCACAGGTGTCGGTCGTGCTTGCGCGGGCGCGACACGTGGCGGTCCTGCCGGTCGCTGCACTGACCGCACCGCCGCGCGACGGGCGCGCGATGGTGCGGGTGCTGGCGGCCGACGGCACCGTCACGAGCCGGATGGTACGGACCGGCATTGCCAACGACACCGTCGTGCAGATCGTCAGCGGCCTTGGGGCGGGCGATCGTATCGTCGTCGGTCAGTCTTCCGGCGCGGGGCCGCGTGACCCTTACGGCATTGCAGGGTAACGGAATGTCCACGCCACACGCACGGACGTCGAATCCGGCGCTGATCGAACTCGATAGTGTGAGCCACACCTATGGCGCCGGCGAGGCGGCGCTTACCGTCCTGCACCAGATCGGTCTGCGCATCGAGCGAGGTGAGATGGTGGCCATCGTCGGCGCATCGGGTTCGGGAAAATCGACGTTGATGAATATCCTCGGTTGTCTCGACACGCCGACGTCCGGTACTTACCGGATCGCCGGAGTCGAGACGCAGTCGCTCGACGCAGACGCGCTCGCGCAGTTGCGTCGCGAGCATTTCGGCTTCGTATTCCAGCGCTATCAGTTGCTGAACGATCTGACCGCACTCGCCAACGTCGAAGCACCTGCCGTCTATGCGGGCCTCGACGCGGAACAAAGACGCGGACGAGCAAGGAAGCTTCTCGAGCGCCTGGGTCTGGGTGACCGCCTCGGCCATCGGCCGATGCAACTCTCTGGCGGTCAACAGCAGCGGGTCAGCATCGCGCGCGCCTTGATCAACGGCGGCGACGTCATTCTCGCCGACGAACCGACAGGCGCACTCGACAGCCAGAGCGGCGAAGAACTGATGGCGCTGTTCCACGAGCTCAACGGGCAGGGCCATACGATCATCATCGTCACGCACGATATGGACGTCGCCCGGCATGCGCGCCGCATCATCGAGATTCGCGACGGGCGCATCGTCGGAGACAGTCGCCCTGAATCGACGCGATCGGCGAACGCCTGCGATGTGTCGTCTGCCTCGCCCATTGAGCCTGCGGTCCTGCTTCGACGCAAAAATGCGCAGCCGCTCGCGTTGGGCCGGCTCATCGAAGCATTCCGGCTTGCCATGCACTCGGCGGCGAACCATCGTCTGCGCTCATTCCTGACGATGCTGGGCATTATTGCCGGTATTGCGTCGGTCGCGTGCATGGTCGCGCGGGGCGAAGGAAGCCGCAGGGCGATCATCGATCATTTACGGCAGTTTGGTACGGACACGATCAGCATCTATCCAGGACGGATGGCCGGCGACTTGCGTGCGAACTCGATTCATACGCTGAGTCTCGGCGACGTGCACGCGCTGCAGGCGCAAAGCTACATTGATAGCGTGACGCCGGAAGTGACGAGCACAGGAACGATTCGCGTGGGCAACAAAGACGTATCCGCGACGGTTCATGGCACGGGCGCCGACTATTTTCGCGTCCACGGCATCCATATGATTGAAGGCCGCCCTTTCGACGAGTCGCTGGTCGAATCGAACGCTCCGGTTGTCGTCGTCGATGAGAAGGCCCGGCAAACGCTGTTCGGCTCCGATTCGCCGATAGGGAAAGTGGTACTCGTCGGAAATCTGCCGGGCCATGTGATCGGCGTGGCGGGTTCGAACGCCATGTCGTTTGCACCCGGTACGCTGGGAGTCTATATGCCGTACACCTCGGTCATGTCGCGTATGACCGGCTCGTACAACCTCCAGAGCGTGACCGTCCGGCTCGCCGACGGCATACCTTCGAGCGCCGCGCTTGCCGGCATCAACAAGGTTCTGAAGATGCGCCATGGCGCCATCGATTTCACGACCTTCAATTCGGACGCCTTGTTTCAGGTCGCGACGGCGTCGAACGAAACTTTTCGCCTCTTTATTGCGTCGATTGCGGGCATTTCGTTGCTTGTCGGCGGCATTGGCGTGATGAACATCATGCTCGTGTCGGTGACGGAGCGCACCCATGAAATCGGCATCCGCATGGCGATCGGCGCTCGCCGCTCCGATATTCGCGATCAGTTTCTGATCGAGTCCGTCTGGCTATGCGTCGCCGGTGGCGTGGTCGGCGTGGCGCTTGCGTTCGGGATCATCCGGTTTTTTTCCGAGCCTCATAGTCGCTTCTACATGGTGCTGTCGCCCGACTCGGTCGTGACCGCGTTCGCCAGTGCCGCGCTCGTCGGTGTCGTGTTCGGCTACTTCCCGGCGCGTCAGGCCGCGCGCCTCAACCCGGCAGAAGCACTGGCCCGCGAATGAACACGTTCTCTCATTCACTGCATGCTGTTTTGACACGTACGGTTCTACGACCGGTTCGAGCGTCCAGGTCGATGTCGCGATTCGGCACGATCGCCTTGGTGATCGTGTCGCTGGGCGTCTCCGCATGCGGGACGTTGACGCGCACGACATGGACGCGGCCCGACGTCTCGATTCCCCGGCATTGGCAGGCAGAATCCGCCGCGTCCAGGTCGTCGCCGGCGGACACGGCAGCGAACCCCGGCGGTGATGCGAATATCGACCCGTGGTGGAACGCGTTCGGCGATCCGGAACTGAACCGGCTTATCGAGCGCGCATTGGCGGGCAATCACGATCTCAAGACCGCCGTCGTCAATCTGCGCGCGGCGCAATTTGCCGTCGATCTCGCCCGCGCAAATCAATTGCCCCTGATCAGCTCGAGTGCGGCGTTGTCGAATTCTCATTCGCTGCGTGGCACGCGCGTCGTGTCGCATTCGAAGTCGCTTCTCGCATCGGCTAGCTACGTCGTCGACCTATGGGGTTCGCTGGCGAGTTCGACCGATGCATCGCGCTGGGAGGCGCGGGCAACCGAGCAGGATGAGCGGACGGTCAAGATGACCGTCGCATCCCTGGTCGCCCAAGACTACTGGTTGCTCGCGCTGCTGACGGAACAGATCGAACAGAGCGATGCATCGATTCTTTACGGCGAGCAAACGCTGGCATTGACGAATGTCCGGTATGCGTCGGGGGCGATTACGGCAGTGGACCTGCTTGCGGCCCGTCAATCGCTCGCGTCGCAACGCGCGTCGCGCAGTGTTCTACTGGCGCAGCGAACACAAACCCAAAACGCGCTCGCGATCTTGCTCGGTCAGCCACCAGGCGAAGTCTTCGTCGTCCCTTCGGCGCGTCTGACGACCCCGTTGCCCGCCGTCGCCGCGGGCGTGCCGGCCTCCGTGCTCGTTCGCCGTCCGGACGTCATGGCGGCGGAATTGCGCACGCGAAGCACGCTCGCAAGGGTGGATGCCGTACGGACCAGTTTCTACCCCAACCTCACGTTGACGGGGTCGGCCGGTACCGCGAGCGACGCATTGCGCAATCTGTTGCAAAACCCGCTCGGCACGATCGCAGCCGATGTCGCGGCGCCGTTTCTGAATGTCTGGACGATGAAAGCGCAGGTGGGTTCGGCACAAACAGCCTATGACGCCGCGGCGGTTGCATTCGCCAGGACGTTTTATCAGGCACTCGCTGATGTGGAGAACGCGCTTGCTGCGCGCGCCGACTATCAGGCCGAAATCACACAATGGGCCGATGCGCTCGAAGCAGCACGACAAAGCGAGCAACGCATCGGCTGGCAGTACCGGGCGGGTTCGATTCCGCTGCAAAACTGGCTCGACGCGCAGCAGGCAAGCCGCAACGCCGATGCCGAACTCGCGAACGCACGCTATTCGATCCTCACGAATCAGGTCGCCCTTTACGTCGCGCTCGGCGGAAGATAGCCGGCGGCGAGGTGCGGACGAGACGCCTTGCCACTCGAAGACCGCGGTCGACTCGCTGATGGATATCAACGGCCTGTCGACCGTGGTCGAGGGCTCGTTTTGAAGCCACCGCTCGGGCCGGGCCGTGTTCGCCGGGCTGGCGTCCTGTTCGAGGCATTCGACCAGAAGGCGGGCACGCTCGACCCGCCGCGCCGCACGCCAGGCTGACCGTTTGATTACCGTTTTGTCATCTACGCCATCCGCGCTTGCACGGAGCGCAGCCGTGTCGCCATTTCCGGGTAACATCGCCGGATGTCCCCACCAAAGCGACGGAGCCGGCCATGCGCATCCTGATAGTCGAAGACGAACCGAAGACGGGCGCGTACCTGAAGAAGGGGCTCGAGGAATCGGGCTTCAGCGTCGATCTCGCGAAGGATGGCGCCGAAGGGCTGATGCTCGCGCAGGAAGAGCGTTACGACGTGATCGTGCTCGACGTGATGCTGCCCGTGCTCGACGGCTGGGGCGTGCTCAAGCGGCTGCGCGAAACGCACACGACGCCCGTGCTGTTCCTGACCGCGCGCGACGACGTGCAGGACCGCGTGCACGGCCTCGAACTCGGCGCCGACGACTACCTCGTGAAGCCGTTCGCGTTCGTCGAACTGCTCGCCCGCATCCGCACGCTCGCGCGTCGCGGGCCGCCGCGCGAGACCGAACACCTGGTGGTCGGCGATCTGGAAATCGACGTGGTGCGCCGCCGCGTGAAGCGCGGCGCGACGCGAATCGACCTGACGCCGCGCGAATTCTCGCTGCTGCAGCTGCTCGCGCGCCGGCAGGGCGAGGTGCTGAGCCGAACGCAGATCGCGTCGTACGTGTGGGACATGAATTTCGACAGCGACACCAACGTCGTCGAGGTCGCGATCCGGCGCCTGCGCGCGAAGATCGACGACGCGTTCCCCGTCAAGCTGATCCATACCGTGCGCGGCGTGGGCTACGTGCTCGAACCGAAGGACGACGCATGACGCGCCCGCGCTCGCTTGCGGCGACGCTCGCGCTCGCGTTCGCCGTGACCACGCTCGCCGCGTTCGCGCTCGTCGGCGCGTATGTGTATGCGGGCCTCGAGCGGCAGGTGAACACGCAGGACGACCTCGACATCGTGCTGGCCGCGCGCCACACGCGCCGGCTCGCGGGCGAGCTCGAGTCGCTCGATGCGGTTCGCGCGCATGCGGAGCGGCTCACGAGCCAGGTGCTGGGCAACGAGGCGCTGTCGATGGTCGTCGTCGATGCGCAGGGCGACGTGCTCGCGCGCCACAACGTCCGGCTCGCCGCGCTCGACGACGCGCCCGCGGCCGCATCCGTTCCGCTGGCGGACGCGCAGTTGTTCGCGCCGCATGCGGTGCCGGTTCCCGCGAACGACCGGATCACGACCGACCAGCTCGTCACGTGGACCGCCGGTGGCGGCATGCCGATGCGCGGCGTCGTGATCGAGGCCGCGCTCGGCGACCGCACGCCGATCCGCATCGCGATCGCGCGCAACATGCGCGACCGGGCCGATCTGCTCGAAGGCTACCGCGACCGGCTCGAGCTCGCCGGCGGGCTCGGCGCGCTGTTCGCGCTGCTGCTCGGCTACTGGCTGATTCGCCGGGCGCTCGCGCCGTTGCGCGAGATCGTCGACGACACCGGCCGGATCACGGTCGACAAGCTCGACACGCGGCTCGACGCGTCGCGCGCACCGCCCGAGCTGCGCGCGCTCGTCGATGCGCAGAACGCGATGCTCGGCCGCCTGCAGCAGGCCTTCGCGCATCTGTCGCAATTCAGCGCCGATCTCGCGCACGATTTGCGCACGCCGCTGAACAACATGCGCGGCGCTACCGAAGTCGCGCTCGCGCGGCCGCGTTCGGTCGACGAGTACCAGACGCTGCTCGAATCGAATCTCGAGGAATACGACCGTCTCGCGCGGATGATCGAGAACGTGCTGTTCCTCGCGCGCGCCGAGCATCCGAGTTTCGTCACGCGGCAGCGCGCGTTCGACGTGCGTGAAGAACTCGAGCGCATCGCGGAGTATTTCGAGGGGCTCGCCGACGAAGCGGGCTCGACGCTGCGCGTCGACGGGCACGGGCAACTGACCGCCGACGTCGAGCTGTTTCGGCGGGCCGTCGGCAACCTGCTCGCGAACGCGCTGCGTTACACGCCTGCCGGTGGCGTCATCACGCTCGCCGTCGACGAAACGCCGGACGCGGTGCGCGTCGTCGTCGCGAATCCGGGCGAGCCGATCGATCCCGCACTGCTGCCGCGGATCTTCGACCGGTTCGTGCGCGGCGACCCGGCACGCAGCGGCGGCGCGCCGGGCGGCACGGCCGGGCTCGGCCTCGCGATCGTGCGCTCGGTGATGGAGCTGCACGGCGGCACCGCGCAGGTCGAAAGCGATGCGCGCGGCACGCGGTTCGTGCTTACGTTCAACCGGCCGCCAGTTGCTTGACGGCGGCACGGGCGCACGGCGGCCGCGGGTTCCTTCGCGCCGGTGTTCGACTCCGCGCCTGATCCCGAGTCAGCGCTCGCGCTCGCCTGCCAGCCGCCGCCCAGCGCCTTCACGAACCCGACCAAGGCCGGGATGGTTGGCGCGTAGAACGCCACCTCGAAGCTTACCGGTTCGCACGCGCTGATCCGGTTCGATAGGAGGATTGAGATGCTCGTTCTCGGGCACCACGCAAAACGAGGGCTGCCTCATGGCATGCTCACGCCGTGAGCCCGCGACCAGTGCGCGAGCGAGCAAGCCCGAAACATCACGGCGCGCTCGTGCTCGTTCAGCGGGGACGGATCGGCGCAGCGGCGCCGCAGCCGCGGTACGTCGAGCAAACCGGCGATGCGGTCGGCGTCCGTCGCCAGTATTTCGCGGGCGTGCTGGCGCAATGCCTCGCCGTTGCCTTGATCCTTGGGTAAGGCCGACTTCCTGCGCAGGCGCACGGCTTCCGGCAACGCACCGCGCGACGCTTCACGCAACATGGCTTTTTCCACGCCATCACGTAGCGCCAGCTCGGCCGGAATGGTGGCGGCCAGGTCCAATACTTCGGTATCGCTGAAGGGGACGCGCGCTTCCAGTCCATGCGCCATGCCGTGGATATCGCCGTTATGCAACAGCCGCTGCAACCAACGATGGCGCACCAGCCATTGCGTGGCGCGCACACGCGAGGCAGGCGTATGCCAATCGTGTCCGGCTGCGGTCGCCAGTTCGCGATAGACCTCGCCGTAGTGTTGCAACGGTTGCGCCAGCACGCCGGGCCGTAGATAGGGATCGGCGGTCAAGCGCTGAAGGATATGGGTCGGATCGCGGGTGGCGTGCGGGTCGAGCAGGAAGTGATAACCGTAGTGCGTTTCGTCCGCTGCATCGCCCACCAATACCGCCTTGACGCGCGTGCTGGCGGCTCGCGCCAAGTAATGTTGCGCCAGCTCCTGTTCCCACGCGGGCAGTGCATCGTTTTGCGTGGCCAGTTGCAGCAGATCCTGGGCGAGTGTCGAGCGCGTCGGTGCGACGTCTTCGCGCGGCAGGCCCAATTCGTTCGCAGCCTGTTCGGCGAAAGGTTGATCGTCGGAAGCCACGATCAGCGAACGCATGTAGTCGTAGCGATGGTGATCTTCAAAACGGATGGTGAAGCAGGACGGTGTCGCACCAGCCGCTCGCGCCAGGCCGCCTATCAGCGTGGAGTCGAGGCCGCCGCTGAAAAACAGGCCGACCGGTGTATCGGAGATCAAGCTACGCTGGACAGCCGCGGCGAGGCGCTCGCGCAGCGCGTGGGCGACATCGTCGGCCTTCGCAGCGGGGTTTTCGGCAATCTCCGGCGCCCAGCGCGATAGCTGCAAGCCATCGCGATCCACGCGCAGCAGATGGCCGGGCGGCAGGTACGCCATGCCATCGAACATCGGTTGGGTCACGCCGCTGAAGAACGGCGCCACCAGGTATTCCAGCACGGCGTCGATATTCGCACGCGGCGCTTGCATCGCAGGCAGCAGTCCTTTGGCCTCCGACGCAAACAGGAATTCCGCCCCCTGCTGCAGGTAAACGAACGGCTTGACGCCCAGCCGGTCGCGCGCGGCAAAGGCTCGTTGACGATGGGCGTCCCATACCAGGAACGCGAACATGCCGTTGAAGCGCCGAAGACACGCTTCGCCCCATACCGCATACGCGGCGAGCACCACCTCGGTGTCGGTGTTCGTGCGGAACGACCAGTGCCCGCTCAGTTCGCGGCGTAACTCCGCGTAGTTGTAGATCTCGCCGTTGTAGACCAGCACGTAACGATGGTCGGCACTGCACATCGGTTGCGCGCCATGTTCGGCGTCGAGTAAAGCCAGACGGTCGTGAGCAAGCACGGCGTGTTGGTCATGCCATAAGCCGCGGCCATCCGGCCCACGATGCCGTTGTCGCTCGCGCATCGCGAGCACCCGCTCGACCTGTGCGGGCGCGTGGCCGTCATGGCGAATCAGCCCAGCTAAGCCGCACATCAGACGGGCACGCCCAGTTGAACGGGGGCGGGCAACAGCATGGTCCATTGCTGTTGCCGTTCGAAGTTTCTGCTAACAGTCACCACGGATACTGCTACTGGGAAAACTCGTGGTAGTGCCGTCAGCAAAGGCTGAGAGCGACGTTCTTTTCGTGTCTGCACGCGTTGCGCTCATGCAAAAAATGGGGGGTGTATGCGCGAAGATGTGGCCAATGCGCCTTCAAGAGCTTGCAATGTCAGATGGGGTTCATGAGTGGCGTGATGAGGAAAGCGACTTATGACAAGAGCATAGCGTGCACGTAGCAGATGATCAACAAATTGGGTGCATGCACAACGATACAATCATCGTCCGACGCCCGGTGGGGCGACGCCAGTGCTTGTTTTACAGGGCGTCGGAGGTTCACATTGAGCGTTGGCGAACGTCCAGCCCACGCTTCAACACCATCGTTTGGCGTTCGACGCACCTCATGGAAACACCTTGACAACGGCCTGCTGCTGCTCAGTGAACTTGCCCCTGTATCTCCGGACACACGCCAGAACGAACTCATCGCCTCGCCCTCCCACATCTGGAATTTTTTCCCGACTGCCAGAAGCGGGGCAACCAGGGTGAAGGACAGAAAACGTTACGGGTACATCGTGTTCGTGACTTTCGCGTCGGCTTTCGATTCCGCGCCTGAGCTTGCGCTCGCGCTCGCCTGCCAGCCGCCGCCCAGCGCCTTCAGCAACCCGACTTCGGCCTCGATCCGGCGCGCGTCGATCTGATCGGCCGTGCGCCGGTTCGTCAGCGCGATCGTCTGCGCGGTCACCACGTCCAGATAGCTGACGGCGCCCGCGTTGAAGCGATTCGTCGTCAGCCGCAGCGACAGGTCGGCCGCGTCGGTCGCGCGCTGCTGGCTGCCGGCTTCGGACGCGAGCGCATCGATCGCGGACAACTGATCCTCGACCTGCTGGAACGCGACGAGCACCGTTTGCCGGTAATCGGCGACCGCGCCGTCGTATTGCGCATGCGCGCCGCGCAGCGACGCGCTGCGGCGACCGCCGTCGAACAGCGTGCCGGCGAGTTGCGGGCCGAGCGACCAGAACAGGCTCGGCGCCGCGAGCCACGGCGCGAAGAATGAACTTTCGAGGCCGGCGCTGGCCGACAGCACGAGATCGGGGAAGAACGCGGCGCACGCCTCGCCGATCTGCGCGTTCGCGGCCGCGACGCGACGCTCGGCCGCCGCGATGTCGGGCCGCCGCTCCAGCAATTGCGACGGCACGCCGGCCGGAATGGCCGGCACGTGGAATGCCTGCACGCGCGGCGGCAGCGCGAACGTCGATGCGCTCTCGCCGACCAGCGTCGCGATCGCGTGCTGCAACTGCGCGCGCGACGCGTCGATGTCGGTGGCCTGCGTGCGTGTCGATTCGAGCTGCGTCTCGGCTTGCGCAACCGCCGACGCGTCGATCGCACCGGCCGCGAGTTGCTGCTTGAGCAGCGTCAGCGCGTCCGCGTACGCATGTACCGTGTCGTCGAGCAACTGCTTCTGCGTGTCGAGCGAGCGCAGCGCGAAATAGTCGGTCGCGAGTTCGGCCGTGACCGACAGCTTCACGGCCTGCAGGTCGGCCGCGCTCGCGGCGGCATTCGCCTGCGCGCCCGTTACCGCGTCGCGCACGCGGCCGAACACGTCGGGCTCCCAGCTCGCGGCCACGCCGGCCTGGTAGTCGGGCGTCGTCTTGCCGGCGAGCGACGAGCCGAGCCGGTTCTGCGACACGCGCGCACGGCTTTGCGCGACACCTGCCGTGATCGTCGGCAGGAACCCGGCGTGCTGATAGTCGACCATCGCGCGTGCCTGCTGCAGGTCGGCGACGGCTTTCTTCACCGTCTGGTTCGACACGTCGACGCGCGCTTCGAGCGCGTTCAGGTCGGCGTCGCCGAACACGGTCCACCACGCGCCGCGCGCGGCGGCGTCGGCCGGCATTGCGGCGCGCCAGCCGGCTTGCGCAGCCGGTGCGGCCGGCGCGCCCGCGTAGTGCGCGGGCACCGCGACGGCGGGCGGCGAATAGGGTGGCAGTGTCGAGCAGGCGGTCAGTGCGGCGACGGCGCCGAGCGCGACGATGCGGCGAGCGAACGGGAGCGGATGAAGAAGGCGCATGGCAGGCATCTCGTGGATGGGCGTCGATGGGTTAGCCGCGGGCGGGCGCCGGAGCGGGCGTTGAAGCAGCGGGCGCGATGCCGGCCGCGCGCAGCGGCGGCACGTCGCGCGCACCGGCGGCGGACGCCGGTTGCGCGGCTTGCGCGGACGAAGCAGACGAAGCAGACGAAGCCGCAACCGGCGCCGCATCGTGCGACGTCGCCACGATCTTCACGGCTTCCCCGGCCGTGATCGCATCGCCGGGGTTATCGATCACACGGTCGGTCGCCGCGAGCCCCGCGACGATCTCCACGCGCGTGCCGAAATCGCGCCCGATCTGCACGGTCTTCAGCGCGGTGCGGCCGTTCGTGCCGACGGTGGCGACCGTCACGCCGTTCGGGCGGAACAGCAGCGCACTGACCGGCAGGTCGAGCGCCGGCGCCGCGCTCGGCAAGACGAGATGCGCCTGCGCATACGCACCGGGCATCAGCGTGCCGTCGCGGTTGTCGACGTCGATCTCGACGCGCAGCGTGCGCGTGACGGGATCGATCGCGCCCGCGCTGCGCGCGACACGCGCGGCCACGCGCCGCCCCGGATACTGCGGTGTCGTCAGGTAGACCGGCGTGCCGGTCGATACGCCGCTCGCGCTGTCCTGCGGCACGTCGACGAACACGCGCAGCATGTCCGTCTGTTCGAGATGGAACAGTTCGCCCGACAGGCCCGGGCTGCCCGGCGTGCCGCCCGCTGTGACCAGCGTGCCGACGTCGACGTTGCGCGCGGTGATCACGCCGTCGAACGGCGCGGTGACCGACTCGTACGACACGAGTTCGGCGAGGTGCGCGACGTTCGCCTGCGCGGACGCGAGCATCGCGCGCTTCGCGTTCATGTCCGCGACCTTCGTGTCGGTGTCCTGCTGCGACACCGACTGCGTTTTCAGCATGTCCTGCCAGCGCTGCGCGGTCGATTTCGCATAGTCGTAGTTCGCCTGCGCGCTCGCTTCGTCGGCGCGCGCCTGGCGCAGCTGCGCGTCGAGATCGGGCGCCGAGATCTGCGCGAGCGTCTGACCGGCCTTCACGTGCGTGCCGAGATCGACGCTCCAGTGCGCGATATAGCCGCTCGTGCGCGCATAGATCGATGCGTCCGCATAGGGCGCGACCGAGCCGGGCAACGTCAGCGTCTGGTCGGCCGGCGCCGCGCCGGGCACGACGATGGACACCGGCAGCGCCTGCTGCACGGCCACTTGCGCACGCTGCGCGGCGCGTGCATCGATACGCGGCACGATGCCGAGCGCGAGCAGCGCGGCGGCGAGCGCGGCGGCCGCGAGCGGCACGGCCAGCTTGCGGCCGCGGCGGGCCGGCGGGGTGTCGGCGGCGGCGCCGCGCACGGCGGGCGGCACGGCTGCGGCCGCGGTGGCCGTGGTGGCCGCTTCGGCGGCGGGCGGCGGGGCGACGGGTTCGATCGAGTCGTTCATGATGGGTCCGGGTCGGGCGAATCGAAGGATGGGAAGGGGGCGTCCGCGCTCAACGCAGCGCGGGCGTATCGGGCGCGTGCTGCGCGCGCCGGGCGGCCGCGGCGTCGCGACGCCGCGCGAGCCACGCGTGGACGAAGCCGAACAGCACCGGCACGAACAGCAGCGTCGACACCGTGCCGAACGCGAGCCCGCCGATCACCGCGCGGCCGAGCGGCGCGTTCTGCTCGCCGCCGTCGCCGAGGCCGAGCGCCATCGGCAGCATGCCGATCAGCATCGCGAGCGCGGTCATCACGACGGGCCGGAAGCGGCTGAAGCCCGCGTCGAGCGCCGCCTGCCACGGCGGCTCGCCGCCCGCGAGCCGCTCGCGCGCCGTATTCACGACGAGGATGCTGTTCGCGGTCGCGATGCCGATGCACAGGATCGTGCCGGTCAGCGCGGGCACCGACAGCGTGGTGTGCGTGACGAACAGCATCCACGCGATGCCGGCGAGCGACGCCGGCAGCCCGCCGACGATCACGAGCGGATCGAGCCACGACTGGAAGTTCACGACCATCAGCAGGTAGACCAGCGAGATCGCGAGCACGAGGCCGCCGAGCAGGCCCGTGAACGATTCGTGCATCGCCTGCACCTGGCCGCGCAGCACGATCGACGAGCCGGGCGGCAGTTGCGCGCGCGCGGCGTCGACGAGCTTCGTCACGTCGCCCGTGACGCCGCCGAGGTCGCGCCCCTGCACCGACGCAAAGATGTCGAGCACCGGCTGCACGTTGTAGTGCGACACCACGGCCTGCTGCGTCGCGCGCGAGAACGTGCCGAGCGAGCCGAGCAGGTTCTGCGCGGGCACGCCCGCGGCCGGGCCGCCGGCCGGCGTCTGCGGCGAGCGGGCGGTGCCGGCGGGCAGCGGCACGTTCGCGAGCGACTGCAGCGAATTCACCGTGTATTGCGGCGTCTGCACGAGCACCGGATAGCTGACGCCGTTGCGCGGATCGAGCCAGAAGTTCGGCGTCGTCTGCGAGCTGCCGGACAGCGCGATCAGCAGGTTCTGCGCGACGTCGCGCTGTTCGAGGCCGGCCTGGATCGCCTTCGTGCGATCGACGTTCACGTTGATCGCCGGTTCGTCGCCGGGCTGCTGGATGCGCGCGTCGACGAGCCCGCGCACGCCGCGCAGCTTCGCGAGCAGCGCATTCGCGACCGCCCGGTTCTGGTCGAGCTTGTTGCCGACGATCTGGATGTCGATCGGCGCGGGCAGCCCGAAATTGAGGATCTGGCTGACGATGTCGGCCGGCAGGAACGCGAACGTCACGCCGGGGAACGACTGCGCGAGCACGTTGCGCAGCTTCGCGACGTATGCGGCCGTCGATGCGTGATTCGGCTTCAGCGTGACGAGCACGTCGGCGTCCTCGGTGCCGATCGGATCCGACGAGTCGTACGTGAGGTTGATCCCGCTCACCGGCACGCCGATGTTGTCGAGCACGCCGGCGAGTTGGTTCGCCGGAATCACGTTGCGGATCTTCGCTTCGACTTCGTCGGTCAGCCGCGCGGTTTCCTCGATTCGCGTGCCGGTCGGCGCGCGCAGGTGCAGGCGGATCTCGCCGGTGTCGACCGACGGGAAGAAGTCCTGCCCGGCGAATGCGTAGAGGCCGGTCGATGCGATGCAGGCGAGCAGGAACGCGGCCGCGAAGCGGCGGCGCCGCGCGATCGCCGCCGACAGCAGCGCGCGATAGCGCAGCCGCACGGCCTCGAAGCGATGCTCGAACGCGGCCTGGAAACGCGCGATGCGCGCGAATACGCCGCGCGGCGGCCGGCTGCTCCCTTTGGCGCGCATCAGCGCCATCGCGAGCGTCGGCACCAGCGTGCGCGAGAAGAAGTACGACGCGATCATCGCGAAGATCACCGCCTCGGCCAGCGGCACGAACAGATAGCGCGCGACGCCGGTCAGCAGGAACATCGGCACGAACACGATGCAGATCGACAGCGTCGACACGAAGGTCGGCACAGCGATTTCGCCCGCGCCGGTCAGGATGGCCTCCTCGAGCGGCGCGCCGAGTTCGAGATGATGCGTGATGTTCTCGATCGCGACGGTCGCGTCGTCGACGAGAATGCCGACCGCGAGCGCGAGCCCGCCGAGCGTCATGATGTTGATGGTCTGGCCGAGCACGGACAGCGCGAGCAGCGACGTGAGCACCGCGAGCGGGATCGTGATCGCGATGATCAGCGTCGCGCGCCAGCTGCCGAGGAACAGCAGGATCATCAGCGCGGTCAGGCAAGCGGCGATCAGCGCCTCGCGCACGACGCCCTGGACCGCCGCCTTCACGAACACGGACTGATCGTCGAGCGGCGAAATGTGCAGCGCCTTCGGCAGCCCGGCCGCGATCTTCGGCAGCATCGTCTTCACCTGGTCGATGATCGTCAGCGTCGACGTGCTGCCGGTCTTCTCGACCGTCAGCAGCGCCGCGCGCTTGCCGTCCGCCCGCACGATGTTGGTCTGCGGCGCGTAGCCGTCGCGAACGTGCGCGACGTCGCGCACATAGACGACATTACCGCCGATCGTCTTCACCGGCAGGTCGTTCAGCGCGGCGACCGTCTGCGTGCTGCCGTTCATCTGCACGTTGTATTCGTGCGTGCCGATCTTCGCGGTGCCGCCCGGCAGGATCAGGTTCTGCGCGTTGATCGCGTTCACGACGTCGATCGGCGCGAGGCCCTTCGCCTGCAGCGCGCGCGTATCGAGATCGACGACGATCTGGCGGATCTTGCCGCCGAACGGCAGCGGCACGGCCGCGCCCTGGACGGTCGCGAGCTGCGTGCGGATGAAGCTGTTGCCGAGGTCGTACAGCTGCTGCTCGGCGAGCGTGTCGCTCGACAGCCCGAGCTGCAGGATCGGCACCGTCGACGCGTTGTAGGTGATGATGTTCGGCGGCAGCGTGCCGGGCGGCAGGATGCGCAGGATCGACGCGGCGTTGCTCGCGGCTTCCGCGATCGCGCGATTGATGTCGGCGCCCGGGTGGAAGAAGATCTTCACGACCGACACGCCGTTCAGCGACTGCGACTCGATGTGCTCGATGTCGTCGACGTCGGACGTGAGCGCGCGTTCGTAGTTCGACGTGATCCGCTTGGCCATGTCCTCCGCGGAGAAGCCGTTGTACGACCAGACGATGCTGACGACCGGAATGTCGATGCTCGGGAAAATGTCCGTCGGCGTGCGCAGCAGCGCGAGCGGCCCCGCGATGAAGATCAGCAGCGCGAGTACGACGAACGTGTAGGGCCTGCGTAACGCCAGCCGGACGATCCACATGATGGTGCTCCTCGAAGCAGGGCTTGGATGCGCATTCGATGCGACGAGCATGCAGTCTGCCGGCGCGGCGTTGACCCGACCCTGACTCGAGGATTACGAAACCGTTATCTGTGCGGGCGGCGGCAGCGTCGGCGTTTGGTCGCCTGCGGCTCGCCCTTGCTTTTTCATATGCCTTACAAGAAAGCCAGGAATATTGGCGGTGCCGCAATGACGGCAGCCGCTATCACGTCAAAGGGGCGGGTCACCATTCCGGTGGACGTCCGCAATCGACTGGGCCTGGAGTCCGGAGACCGGATCGAATTCAGCTTCAACGAGGCAACGGGCCGGTATGAGATCCACCCGGCCACGCGCTCGCTCGCATCGCTGAAGGGCGTCGTGAAGAAGCCCGAGAAGCCGGTGTCAATCGAGGACATGAGTCGGGCCATCGTCGAACAGGGCGTCCGCTCGATGATCGGACTGGATACGCGCTGATAACAAAACCGTAATCGAAGGCTCACCTTCAGGAAAGCGCGCGAATCGCAGAATGCACCCAACTCTTCATCGCATCGATGGGGAGCGGAGGTCCGGCCTGATCTGCGGACGCGAACACGCCATCTTTGAGAGGTGAACATCATGAACAACCTGATTCGTGCAGTCCTGCTGTCCTGCGCACTGAGCGCACCGATCGTCGCATTTGCGCAAACCACCGACCATGCGGTCACACGGGCCGACGTGCGCGCCGATCTCGTCCGCGTCGAAAAGGCCGGTTATCGTCCGGTCGTCAGCGATCCGTACTATCCCGAGGACATCCAGGCCGCCGAAGCGAAGGTCGTCGCGCAGCAGGCGCAATCGGCCGCCGCACGGCCGAGCACTGCCGCCAAGACCGCCGCCAAGACCGCCGCGCCGTCGTTCGCATCGCTCGCGTCGCTCGACACGCAGCCGCTGTACGAGCATCACTGAATGCGGCCGTCGACCGCCGTCGGTGGCCCGACGGCGGATCGTTCGGCGGCGCGCATGCCGCCGCGAGTCAGTTCTCGCCGTTCTCGAGCACGTTCTGCGTGAGCGCGATCGACGGAATCGTCGGCTTGAGCAACGCACGGCGCGCACGACGGCTCAGCCACTTCCAGCCGGCCACGAGCAGCAGCGCGACCAGCGGGATCGATGCGATCGTCCACGTCCCGTTCGGGTAGTCGAACGCCATCAGCACCAGCACGCCGAGCAGGAACAGCAGCGTGAGCCACGACGTCACGGGCGCGCCCGGCATCCTGAACGACACGTCTTCCACGTCGCCGCGCCTGACCGCGGCGCGGAACTTCATCTGGCACACGACGATGAAGCCCCATGTGCTGATGATGCCGAGCGACGCGATGTTCAGCACGATCTCGAACACGCTCGACGGCACCAGATAGTTGAGCAGCACGCCGACCACATAGATCGCGACCGTCACGAGAATGCCCGCGTACGGGACGGATTGCCCGCTCATCCGCGCGAGAAACGCGGGGGCCGAGCCGCCCATCGACAGCGAACGCAATACGCGCCCGGTCGAATACAGGCCGGAGTTGAGGCTCGACAGCGCGGCCGTCAGCACCACCAGGTTCATCACCGAGCCGATGCCCGGCACGCCGAGCGCGCCGAAGAACGTGACGAACGGGCTCTGGCCCGCCTTGTACGCACTCCACGGCAGCAGGCAGACCAGCAGCACGACCGATGCGACGTAGAAAATCGCGATGCGCCAGATCACGTTGTTGATCGCGCGCGGCAGCACCTTGCGCGCATCCTTGCATTCGCCGGCGGCCGTGCCGACCAGCTCGACGCCCGCGAACGCGAACACCACACCCTGCACCAGCACGAGCGCCGGCATCAGTCCGTGCGGAAAGAACCCGCCGTTGTCGGTGATCAGATGCATGCCGGTGCCGTGCCCGGCCACCGGCATGCCCGTGCCGAGGATCGCCGCGCCGATCACGAGAAACAGCACGATCGCGGCGACCTTGATCAGCGCGAACCAGAATTCCATCTCGGCGAACCACTTCACGCCGATCAGGTTCATCGTTGCGACGATGCACAGCGCGACGAGCGCGAAGATCCACTGCGGCACGGCCGCGAACGGCGCCCAGTAGTGCATGTAGAGCGCGACGGCGGTGATGTCGACGATGCCGGTCATCGCCCAGTTCAGGAAGTACATCCAGCCCGCGACGAACGACGCTTTCTCGCCGAGGAATTCGCGTGCATACGACACGAAGCTGCCGCTGCTGGGGCGATGCATCACGAGCTCGCCGAGTGCGCGCAGGATCAGGAACGAAAACGCGCCGCATACCAGATAGACGATCGCGAGCGCGGGGCCGGCGGCCTGCAGCCGGGCGCCGGCCCCGAGAAACAGCCCTGTGCCGATGGCCCCGCCGATCGCGATCATCTGCACCTGTCGATTGCCGAGGGTCTTGTGATAGCCGGCTTCGTGCGATTCGAGCCAACTGCGTTTGTCGGTTTCGCCGGTTGTCGACGGGTCGGGAATCGATGCCATGACGGTATCCTCGCGCACGGATGGGATTGGATTCATCCCGATCGCGGGGCGATCGGGACCACCGGTACCGGCGGTCCGGCGCGCGCAATCGAGCGCGTCCGTCCCGATTGCGATTCGTCTGACGTGACGAAAGGCACGGTACGTCGCGAACGTATTCAGCCGTAATTCCGGGCACAAACGGAATGCAAATTTGGACTGGGGCTGTTCGAATCCGTGCATAGCGTCGCGGCGCCGGGTGAACCGGATAGGTAATTTGGTGCGCCCGCGCGCGCTGCGAGGGCAACCGTTACCGACGGCGCCGGCTCATGCACCGAAATGAGGAATCCGGTTCGCCGCAAGGTCCGCCGCAATTTCCGTCTCGCGCCGGTGCGGCAAGCGTTTCACGTCGATGGCCCGGTTTTTGCTGGAGTGGTGTCGGCCGCGCAATCGTTGCGCTGCCCGACGACATACCAGACAAGGAAGATTCACCGTGAGCCCGACGACCCGACCGTTCCCCCGACGCACCTGGCTGGCTGCGCTGCTCGCCGCCCCCGTGATCGCGCTGTTTGCCGCCGCGCCGGCTCATGCCGATGCGCTCGACACCATCGCGAAAAACGGCACGCTGCGCGTCGCGGTGCCCGAGGACTATCCGCCGTTCGGTTCGGTCGGCACGGACATGCAGCCGCAGGGCTACGACATCGACATGGCAGGACTCCTCGCCAAGGCGCTCGGCGTCAAGCTGAAGCTGGTGCCCGTGAACAGTGCGAACCGGATTCCGTACCTGACGACCAACAAGGTCGACATGGTGATTTCGTCGCTCGGCAAGACGCCGGAGCGCGAGAAGGTCATCGACTTCTCGACCGCGTACGCCCCGTATTTCCAGGGCGTGTTCGGGCCGTCCGACGTGAAGGTGAGCGGGCCCGCCGACCTGACCGGCAAGACGGTCGGCGCGACGCGCGGCGCGCTCGAGGAGATCGCGCTGTCGCAGCTCGCGCCGAACGCGACGATCAAGCGCTTCGAGGACAACAACGCAACGATCCAGGCGTTCCTGTCGGGGCAGGTCCAACTGATCGCGGCCGGCAACATCGTCGCGGCGGCGATTCTCGCGAAGAATCCGCCGCGCCGCCCCGAGGTCAAGTTCGTGATCAAGAATTCGCCGTGCTTCGTCGGCGTCAACAAGAACGAACCGCGCCTGCTCGCGAAGATCGACGATGCGATCGCGCATGCGAAGCAGGACGGCGCGCTGGGCGAAATGTCACGCAAGTGGCTCGGCCAGCCGTTGCCGGCCGGACTGTGACGAAGCGCCGTGTCGCGTGACACGCCGCCGCGGCCGGCATGGCCGGCGCGGCGCGTGTCGTTGTCCGAACCCGAATTCATTCCGTTCCCATGAGCTACCAGCTTCAATTCGGCGAGCTTGCCGAGTACGCCGGCGTGTTCGCGAGCGGCGCGGCGATCACGCTCGCGCTGACCGCGGTCGCGACCGTGCTCGGCGTGACCGTCGGCGTGCTCGGCGCGGCCGCGTACAGCGCCGACGCGCGCGCGGCCGTGCGGTTGCGCCCGCTGATCGGCGCGTACGTCGAGGCAATTCGCAATACGCCGTTCGTCGTCCAGCTGTTCTTCATCTTCTTCGGCCTGCCGGCGCTCGGCGTGCACATCGACGAATACACGGCCGCGATTCTCGCGATGACGCTCAACCTCGGCGCGTACTCGGTCGAGATCGTGCGCGCGGGCGTGGCCGCCGTGCCGAAAGGGCATCTGGAGGCGGCGTCCGCGCTGGCGATGTCGCGCGCGCAGATGCTGCGCCACGTGGTGCTGCCGCAGGCGCTCGCCAAGGTGTTTCCCGCGCTGTCGAGCCAGATCGTGATCACGATGCTCGGGTCGGCGGTCGTATCGCAGATCTCGGTGGCCGATCTGACCTATGCGGCCAGCTACATCCAGTCGCGCAACTTCCGCGCGTTCGAGACGTACTTCGTGATCACGCTCGCGTATCTGGCGATGGCGCTGCTGATGCGCGCGACGCTCGGCGCGATGGGCCGCCGCCTGTTCTCCCGCCGCGTGCGAGGTGCGCGATGACCGATTTCACGTTCGGGCAGATTCTCGCGAACCTGCTGCTGGCGGCGCGCTGGACGATCGTGCTGTCGATCGTGTCGTTCGTGTCTGGCGGCCTCGTCGGCCTCGGGCTGCTCGTGATGCGCGTGTCGAATTCGACGGTGCTGCGCGGCGTCGCGAAGCTCTATATCGAGGTGTTCCAGGGCACGCCGTTGCTGATGCAACTGTTCATCGTGTTCTTCGGCCTGCCGCTCGTCGGGCTCGACGTTTCGCCGTGGGTCGCGGCCACGGCGGGGCTCACGTTCTTCACCAGCGCGTATCTGGCCGAGATCTGGCGCGGCTGTGTCGAGGCGGTGCCGAAAGGGCAGTGGGAGGCGTCGGCCAGCCTGGCGATGAGTTATGTCGAGCAGTTGCGTCACGTGATCCTGCCGCAGGCCGCGCGCATCGCGATCGGGCCGACGGTCGGCTTCGGCGTGCAGGCCGTGAAGGATACGGCGCTGGTGTCGATCATCGGCTTCACCGAGCTGACGAAGGCCGGCATCGCGATCTCGAACGCGACGTTCCGGCCGTTCGTCGTGTATGGCCTCGTCGCGCTGATCTATTTCGCGCTCTGTTATCCGCTTACCCGTTATGCGCGCACGTTGCAAAGGAGATGGCATGCCGCTCGTTGAAACCCGGGGTCTCGAAAAGAACTTCGGCACCCATCATGTGCTCAAGGGCATCGATTTCTCCGTCGAGCGCGGGCAGGTCGTGTCGATCATCGGCCGCAGCGGCTCGGGCAAGAGCACGCTGCTGCGCACGCTCAACGGGCTCGAGAGCATCGACGCGGGCACGATCTCGGTCGACGGCGAACGCGTCGATGCACGGCATGCGGACTTGCGTGCGCTGCGGCTGAAGGTCGGCATGGTGTTCCAGCAATACAACCTGTTCCCGCACCTGAGCGCCGGACAGAACGTGATGCTCGCGCAGTCGGTGGTGAAGAAGTCGCACCGCCAGCAGGCGCGCGCGATCGCGGAGCTGATGCTCGAGCGCGTCGGCCTCGGCGACAAGTTCGACGCGTTTCCGGAACAGCTGTCGGGCGGCCAGCAGCAGCGTGTCGCGATCGCGCGGGCGCTCGCGATGAAGCCGAGCGTGCTGCTGTGCGACGAAATCACGTCCGCGCTCGATCCGGAACTCGTCGGCGAGGTGCTGGGCGTGGTCGAGCAGCTCGCGCGCGAGGACATGACGCTGATCATGGTCACGCACGAGATGAACTTCGCGCGGGCGGTGAGCGACCGGATCGTGTTCATGCACCAGGGGCGCGTGTGGGAGAGCGGGACCGCCGAGGAGATCTTCGAGCGGCCGCGGACGGTGGAGTTGACTCGGTTTCTGGGCAGCGTGCGCAATCCGGAAACCGCTGCGCGCTGACCGACACGGCCGAGCGGCCGGGCCGCGCCAGATGACAAGACCGTAATCGAAGCCTCACCTTCCGGAAAGCGCGCGAATCGCAGAATGGACACCACTCCTCATCGCATCGATGCGGAGCGGATGTCCGGCCTGATCTGCGGACGCGAACACGCCATCTTTGAGAGGTGAAGGTCATGAACAAACTGATTCGCGCAGTCCTGCTTTCCTGTGCGCTGAGCGCACCGGTCGTCGCATTCGCGCAAACCGCCGACCATACGGTCACGCGCGCCGACGTGCGCGCCGAGCTGATTCAGGCGGAACGCGACGGTACGCTGCCGACGTCGAACTGGGACTATCCGCCGAGCACGCAGACGATTGCGCGCAATCGCGAGCTGTATGCGATCGCCCATGGCGACAGCCACACGGCAATGGCCATGACGTCGGCCGCCGTGTCGACCGCGAGCGCGCGATGAAGCGGGCCGCCATATCGACGTGCGCGAGGGGGCTGGCGGCCGCCGTATGGCTCGCGGCGGCCGCGGCCCCGGCTTTCGCGCGCGGGCAGCCGCAACTGCCCGATGACGATGGCGGGCGCGCCAGCGTGCTGCGCGCGCTCAATCCCGACTTCGATCCGCACCACGCGGCAGTCGACCTCCGCGCAGCGAGCCGTCACGCCGCGCCCATCAGCCGCGCGCCGAGCGCGATCCCGCGCGCGGACAACAACGCGCTGGCCGCCCGCTGACGCGCGTCCCAGCCCGCCAGCGCGGCGTCGAACGCGGCGCCGCGTGCGACGTCGCGCAACGCTTCGGCGAGATCGACCGCGTTGTCCGCCGCTTTCGCGACGCCCGCCGCCGTGTGCGGACGCACGATGCACGCGGCGTCGCCGAGCAGCACAGCGCGGCCGAAGGCCATGCGTGCGGCCGCGAGATCGACGATCGACTGCGCGAACGGCGCGGGGGTCGCATCGACGAGCGCGGCGAGCGTCGGCGCGAGCATCCGGTCGGCGGCGTCGACGAGTTCCGCGCGGTTGTCGTCGCGCATCGCGCCGGGCGGCAGCGACCCGTCGCGCTGCGTGCCGTCGCGCGCCAGGAACAGCGACGGCAGCCGCTCGGACGCGAGCCGCCGGTACCACACCCAGTTCACGCGCCGCCCGCCCGGTTCGGTCGTGCCGTCGGCGCCGGGCACCAGATAGGTCAGGAACAGGTGCCGATCGCCTTGCTGGAACGTGAAGCGTTCGCGCAGCATCACCAGCACCTGCTCGGGCAGCGCGCGTTCGTCGACGAGCCCGCGCCACGCGACATAGCCCGCATAGGTCGGCTGCACGTCGGGCAGCAACTGCGCGCGCACGGTCGAGCGGCCGCCGTCCGCGCCGATCAGCAGATCGGCCGTCTCGGCGCGGCCGCTCGCGAAATGCGCGACGATCCGCTCGCCGTCCTGCTCGAACCGCTCGAACGCGTCGCCGGCGTGGATGATTTCGGCCGGCAGCGCACGCTTGAGCGCCGTGTAGATCGCGTTCCACGCGGTCTGCGTCTGCGGCATCGCGAAGCGCTGCACGATCCGGTCCTGCGCGTCGACGTAGATGCGGTCGACCGAATCGACGCCCGCGTCGTGCGGCAGCGCCACGCCGCCGAACGCGAACGCGCGCTCGATCGGCGGTTGCAGCACGATGCCGCCGCCGCGGCTGTCGAGTGCGTGCTGCGATTGCTCGAAGACGCGGACGTCCCAGCCGGCCGCGCGCAGCGCAGTCGCCGCGAACAGCCCGCCGACCGATCCGCCGGCGATGACGGCCTTGCGGCCCGTTCCGTGTTCCATCCGATGTTCCCCCGATGATGCCGCGTGCGGCGGGCGTTGCGTCAGCCGGCCCAGCCGCGCAGGAAATCGAGCAGCAGCGCGTTCACGCGCTCGGGCTGCTCCTCGTGCGGCAGATGTCCGCACTGCGCGATCGGCTCGGCACGCAGATGGGTCGCCATGCCTTCCCACACGGCCTTCATGTCGAACATCTTGCCGACCGCGTAGAAATCCTCGCCCCAGATCGCCATGGTCGGGCACGCGATCCTGACATCCGCATCGACGAGGTCCTGCCGCACGTCTTCCGCGTTCGCGCGATAGTCGGCCAGCGCGCCGCGCACGGCGCCCGGCCGCCGATACGCGCGCACGTACGTGTCGAATGCATCGCCCGAGATCGCGTGCGGGTTGTAGCACCAGTCGGCGAAAAAGTAGCTGAGCCATTCGGCTTCCTTGCCGGCGATCAGCGCCTCCGGCAGGTCGGGCACCTGATGGAACAGGAAAAACCAGTACGCGCGCGCGGTTTGCGCGGTCATGTTCTGCGCGACGATGCGCGTCGGCACGTTGTCCATGACGACGAGCCGGTCGACGCGTTCGGGGAAGTCCTTCGCGAAACGCGTCGCGACGCGTGCGCCGCGATCGTGCCCGACGAGCGCGATGCGCTCGATGCCGAGCGCATCGAGTAGCGCGGCGAGATCGCGCGCCATGTTGCGCTTGTCGTAGCCGGCCGCGGGCTTGTCGGTTTCGCCGTAGCCGCGCAGGTCGGGCACGATCACGCGATAGTGCCGCGCGAGCGCCGGAATCTGGAAGCGCCACGCGAAGCTGGTTTCGGGGAAGCCGTGCAGCAGCACGACGACGGGGCCCGCGCCGGCATCGATGACGTGCTGGCGGATGCCGTTCGCCGTAACGGTGTGATGGGTCGGTGCAAGCGTGTCGGTCGTCATGTGGGAGTCCTGGTTCTGCGGGCGGTGCGCGATACGGCACGCGTCCGATGCTGTCCGAGCATAGGGCAGGCGACGTGCGTCGCGGCTGAATCGTTCTGAACCGGCCCAAGCGCGGCCCGTGCGCGGCGCCGCTGCCTCACCTGCGGCGCGGGCGCTTCGCGGCCGCGGCGGACGCGACACGCTCGAGCGCGGCCGGCGTGCCGTTGAGGAACGCGTCGATCTGCCGTTCGATTTCCGTGTCGAGATCGTCGGGGATCGGCAGCCCGTATACCCACTTGCGCACGCCGAGATAGAAGATGCTCGCGTGCAGGCTCCATACGAGCTCGATTTCCGCGTTGCGCTGCGCTTCCGAACCCGGCGTCGCGATGTCGTACGCGTGGTGGAGTTCACGCAGCACCGGCAGGAACACGCGTTCGCGCAGCCGCGAAAGATAGCGCGTGTTGAAGCCTTCGCGGCTGAGCCCCGCGAAGATGAACGTGCGGATCCATTCGCGCCGCAGGATCGTCTGCGCATACGACCGGTAGAACGCGACGAGTCGCTGCTGCAGCGGCACCGAGCGATCGGCGATCAGTTTTTCCCAGTCGGGATTCCACGTGTAGACCTCGTCGTACACGCGATCGATCAGCGCTTGCTTGCTCGGGAAATACCGGTAGAGCAGCGGTTGCGTGACGCCGATCTGTCGTGCAAGTTCGCGCGTGCTGCCGGAAAACCCGTGGGTCGCGAAGTGCTCGACCGCTTTTTCGACGATCTGGCGCTCGCGCGCTTCGGGCGTGAGGCGGCGGCCCGACGGGCCGGCGGTGGCGTCGACGGTCGTCCCGCGCGTGCGGGGTGCGGCATTGCGCTTGGCTTCGGTCATGCGTCGGCTCCTGAATGCGGCCATTCTGCCCTTGTCGATCGAAAGATGGCAACGCGCGCCCCGGCGCGGCCGGCCACGCAGGCGGGCACCGCGCAGAGCCGTGCGCCGTTCGGCGCTTTCAGGAAAATTCAGCTCGCCGCCATGACTTTCAGGCCGGCGTTCCCTAATCTTGCTTCAGAACCGCCGCACGGCCGGGCGTCATCCTGTCGGCCCGGCTCGCGGCGCAACCGGAATGGACCATGCCTCATCTGATCTCGCCGGGAGCCGGCATCGCAGTCGGCTTCCTGCCCCCTCTCTGGCGCGTGCCATTGCCCGCCGCACAGGTCCGCGATGCGGACACCGCCGACACAACCGCGGAAGCCACGACATGCAGCCCGCGCAAGTAACGGCAGCGGGCACGGCGGCCCCCGATCACGTGCGCGGCGAGGACGTGTTCCTCGCGTCGATCGCCGGTTATGTCGACACGCTCGGCTTCGTCGCGCTGTTCGGGCTCTTTACCGCACACGTTACCGGCAACTTCATCCTGATCGGCTCGGGCCTCGCCGGTGTCGGTCAGGGCCTCATGATCAAGTGGCTCGCGTTTCCGGCATTCATCGCGGGAATCGTGGCCGCCCGCCTGCTCGATCACCGGATGCGCGTGCGCGGGCATGGCCCGCGGGCGCGCTCGCTGTACGCGCTGCAGACGATCCTGCTGGCCGGATTCATGCTCGCGGGCGTCGCGGCGTCGCCGATCGGCAGCGCCGATGCGCCCGCGACGATCGTCTGCGGGCTGCTCGGTGCGGCGGCGATGGGCGTGCAGAACGCGCACGGCCGGCTGACCGCGCGCACCGTCGTCGCGAACACCGTGATGACCGGCAACGTCACGCAAGCGGTCATCGATGCATTCGACTGGCTCGTGCCGATCGCCGCGCCGGCCGAACGGGAAGCCGCGCGCGCGCGGCTGCGACGCACGCTGCCGCCGGTGGTCGGGTTCGCGCTCGGCGCGGGCGCCGGGGCGAGCGCCTACCTGTACGCCGGATTCTGGGCGCTGGCGCTGCCGCTCGCGGCGCTCGGTTTCCTCACCTGGCGATCCGGCCGAGCCGGCGAGCCGTCCGCGTCGCGCTGAACGCCGATTCCGCGCGCGGCGTCGGCTGCGTGCGCGACCGGAGCGGCGGCGAAGCCGCTCCGCGTTTCTTCGTTTCCTTCAACGCTGATTTCGAGAACGGCTGGATGCAGGCCGGCAAGCGCGAGACCGCTCGACTGTTTGCGGAAAGCGCGGCGTCACGCGAGCGCGGTGAACCGGTCGACGAGGTCGTGGTGACCGAGCTGGTCGACCCACCAGCGTAGTGCGTGCCCGGCTTCGTCGGCACGCCACGCGATATGGCAATGGGTCGTGTCGCGCATGCCGGTGACTTCCCGCGCGACGAGCCTGCCTTGCGCGATCGCGGGCGCCGCGATGCAGTCCGGGAGCGTACCCACCGCGAGTCCTTCGCATTGCGCGGCCAGTTTCGCGGCGAGCGTCGGCACCGCGAGATACGGTTGGCCGGCGTCAAGCGCGACCGACTGCGGCTGAAGTTCACGGGACGTGTCGGAGATCACCGCGCCGCGATACGCGACGATCGACGCCATCGACAGCGGTTCGGGCAGCGCAGCGAGCGGATGGGTAGGGGCGACCGCGAATACGTGCCGGAGCGTGCCGATGGGCTGCGCCACGATGTCCGGCAGTTCCGGCGGCTCGCCGGCCGCGCCGACGATCAGGTCGGCCCGCCGCGAAATCAGCGCATCCCAGGTGCCGCCGAGCACTTCGGTGGAGAGTCGCAGCCGCGTGTCCATTTCAAGATCGTAGAACGCGTGGACGTATGGCCACATCATGTCGAAGGGCAGTATCTCGGCGATGCAGACGCGGACCTCGGTTTCCCAACCTTGCTGCGCACGCTGCGCCTTCCGTTCGAGTTGTTCGGCGGCATGAAGGAGGCGGCGGCCTTCCTCGACGACGACGCGACCCGCGCGCGTGAGCTTCGCGCGACGCCCGCTGCGATCGAACAACGCGACGCCGAGATCGTTCTCGAGCTTCTGTACGACGTATGTCAGTGCGGACGGCACGCGGTGCACCAACTCCGCCGCGTCGGCAAACGTACCGGTGCGGTCGATCGCGTCCAGTGCCTCGAGTGCTTCGAATGACAGCTTCATCACGAGTTCCGCTACGGCAAGGGCATCAGCCGATGTCGCGCCGTCGAGCGACGCTGAATCCAGTACGGTTCAAAACGGTTCGTCGTCCGACGTACCGAGACACGCACGCATGTGCGCCAACCGTCGGGCCGCCGCCGCATGCGCTCGACATCCGCCTGTCACGTCGGCGTCGATTCGCGGCGCTTCACGGCAGCATCCGCGTGCGCGCCGGGCAGTGCGCCGAACATGTGCTGGCTGCACTTCGCGTCGCGCCACGCGGTTCCCGGGCGGATGCCGTCGAACATCCGGCGCACCACGGGAAGAATCTGCTCGCCGGCCAGAATGCCGAGCAGGCCGACCAGGGCGACGGCGGGCGGCGCCGGCGATTGCACGCCGATCAGCGCGTAAACGACGCCGGCGAGGATGCCGGCGAGAAGTGAAGCAATGTACGGTTTCATGGATGTGGAATGGAGTGACGGCCGTTAGAAATACGGATGAATACCGGGCTGGCGTCGATCCGAAAGTGTTGGGCCAGCCTATCAGGTCTGCGCGTTCGTCGTCAGCGCATTCAATGAAATTCAGATCTTTTCAGTCTGAATTCAGCGCGTGGCGAGAATCAGAACAATTAACTGGTGCGGTCGCGCATTCGCGTATTGAATGACGCAGGCCGGCTGCCGACGCTTCCGACACCGCGCATCGGACGCCGCGCGGATGCGTCGGCCAGGCAAGCCTCATCTTTCTCCGCGTCAAAGGACATCACCATCATGAGCAACCCCAAGCTTGAAGTACTTACCCCGCACAACAGCCAGCTGATCTTCATCGACCAGCAGCCGCAAATGGCGTTCGGCGTGCAGTCGATCGATCGCCAGACGCTGAAGAACAACGTCATCGGCCTCGCGAAGGCCGCGAAGGTCTTCAACATCCCGACGACGATCACGACGGTCGAAAGCGAGAGCTTCTCGGGTCACACCTATCCCGAGCTGCTCGACGTGTTCCCGAACCAGAAGACGCTCGAACGCACGTCGATGAACTCGTGGGACGACCAGAAGGTGCGCGACGCGCTGGCCGCGAACGGCCGCAAGAAAGTGGTCGTGTCGGGCCTGTGGACCGAAGTCTGCAACACGACGTTCGCGCTGTGCGCGATGCTCGAAGGCGACTACGAGATCTACATGGTCGCCGACGCATCGGGCGGCACGACGCAGGCTGCGCACGATATCGCGATGCAGCGCATGGTGCAGGCCGGCGTGGTGCCGGTCACGTGGCAGCAGGTGCTGCTCGAATGGCAGCGCGACTGGGCACGCCGCGAGACGTACGACGCGGTGATGGCGATCGCGAAGGAGCATTCGGGCGCCTACGGGATGGGCGTGGACTACGCGTACACGATGCTCCACAAGGCGCCGCAGCGCACCGCGACGCCGCACGAGTCGATCGCGCCCGTTCCGGCGAAGTAAGCGCTGACGGCCTGTAACGGCCGATGCCGGTGCGGCGGGTTCGATGCGAACGCGCCGCATGGGCTCCCTTGCCGCGGGCGGCGGACGTGACCGAAACACGAATGCCGCCCGCGGCATGCCGTTCGAAACACTGCGCCTGCATTTGAATTTGTCCGGGAGATTTATCGCATGGAACCTTATCTGGTTTCCCTTGGTGCGGGCCTGCTGATCGGTGTGATTTACAGCGCCATCAAGGTTCGCTCTCCCGCACCGCCGCTGATTGCGCTGGTCGGGTTGCTCGGCATGCTGATCGGCGTGCAAGCCTTACCCACCGTGAAACAGCTGTTTGGCTTCTGATCAACAAGAGGTGATGCACATGACCGCAACCGTGACCCAACCGGATCTGATCCTGCATAACGGACGATTCACGACGCTCGACCGCACGAACCCCGTCGCCACGGCAGTCGCGATTGCCGCCGGCCGCTTCGTCGCCGTCGGCAGCGACGCGGACGTCATGCCGCTCGCGGGCCGCGCGACGAAGACGATCGATCTCGGCGGCCGCGGCGTGCTGCCGGGCCTGATCGACAACCACTGCCACGTGATTCGCGGCGGACTGAACTACAACATGGAACTGCGCTGGGACGGCGTGCCGTCGCTCGCGGTCGCGATGGAGATGCTCAAGCGTCAGGTCGCCGTGACGCCCGCGCCGCAGTGGGTGCGCGTGGTCGGCGGCTTCACCGAACACCAGTTCGTGGAGAAGCGGCTGCCGACGATCGACGAACTCAATGCAGTCGCGCCGGACACGCCGGTGTTCATCTTGCACCTGTACGATCGCGCGTTGCTGAACGCGGCCGCGCTGCGTGTCGTCGGCTATACGAAGGACACGCCGGAGCCGCCGGGCGGCACCATCCTGCGCGATGCCGCCGGTAACCCGACCGGGCTGCTGCTCGCGAACCCGAACGCGACGATCCTTTACGCGACGCTCGCGAAGGGCCCGAAGCTGCCGTTCGAATATCAGTACAACTCGACGCGTCATTTCATGCGCGAGCTGAACCGGCTCGGCGTGACGGGCGTGATCGACGCGGGCGGCGGTTCGCAGAATTATCCCGACGATTACGAAGTGATCCGCAAGCTGCACGACGCGGGCGAGATGACGATCCGGATCGCGTACAACTTGTTCACGCAGAAGCCGAACGCGGAGAAGGAAGACTTCGTGAACTGGACGAAGAGCGTCAAGTACCACGACGGCACCGACTACTTCCGCAACAACGGCGCGGGCGAGATGCTGGCGTTTTCCGCGGCCGACTTCGAAGATTTCCGCGTCGCGCGTCCGGACCTGCCCGAGCAGATGGAGGACGATCTCGAAGGCGTCGTGCGCGCGCTCGCGGAAAACCGCTGGCCGTGGCGCATGCACGCGACCTACGACGAAACCATCAGCCGCGCGCTCGACGTGTTCGAGAAGGTCAACGAGGACATCCCGCTCGACGGGCTGAACTGGTTCTTCGATCACGCGGAAACGATCACCGAAAAATCGATGGACCGGATCGCCGCGCTCGGCGGCGGCATCGCGGTGCAGCACCGGATGGCGTACCAGGGCGAATACTTCGTCGAACGCTACGGCGCGCAGGCCGCCGAGGCGACCCCGCCGGTCGCGAAGATGCTCGCGAAGGGGCTCAAGGTATCGGCCGGCACCGACGCGACGCGCGTCGCATCGTACAACCCGTGGGTGTCGCTCGCGTGGCTCGTGACGGGCAAGACGGTGGGCGGCATGCGCATGTATCCGCAGCGCAACCTGCTCGATCGCGAAACCGCGCTGCGGATGTGGACCGAGTACGTGACGTGGTTCTCGAACGAGGAAGGCAAGAAAGGCCGGATCGCGGTGGGGCAGCTTGCCGACCTGGTCGTCCCGGATCGCGATTTCTTCGGGTGCGCGGAGGACGATATCGCCGCCACGACCGCGTTGCTGACGGTGGTCGACGGGAAGATCGTGTGGGGCGCGGGGCCGTTCGCGTCGCACGACGCGCCGATCCCGCCGGCGATGCCGGACTGGTCGCCGGTGCGCGAGTTCGGCGGCTATGGCGGCTGGGGCGCGACGCAGCGTAGCGGCGCGCCGCTGCAACGCGCGGCGGCCGCCGCGATGTGCGCCTGCGCGAACGAATGCAACCTTCACCAGCATGCGCACGCGAGCGCATGGGCCAGCGCGTTGCCGACGTCGGACGCGAAGGGCTTCTGGGGCGCGTTCGGCTGTTCGTGCTGGGCGATCTGATATCGCGTGCATACCGCTTGCAACGCCCCGGCAGGGGGCCGCACGCCGCCGCTCGCGGCGCGTGTTTTTCGCCTGCCGTCCGGGCCGCCTGGATGAGTGGCTTGCATTCCGCTGAATCCGAATCCGCGCGCGGCGCCACGCCGCGCGCGTCACCATCAAGGAGAAAACCGATGAGTTCACTGAATCTGCGCAACATGCTGCGCATCACCGCCGCGTCGTCGGCCGTGCTCGCCGCGCTGCTGGCCGGCGCGCCGGCACTCGCCGACGAAACCCACCTCGACGACATCGCGTCGCCGGCCGCCGCGGCGCGCTCCCCCGCGATTGCGGTCGGCCCGCAATACGACACGACCCACGTGTGCGTCGCACCCGAAGACTTCGACCGCTTCACGGACAGCTTCGTCGCGACGTTCGGCGGCAAGAAGTCGAAGCAGGGCGTGTTCCAGGTCACGCCGACGCCGAGCCAGACGATGTCGCAACTCGTGCTGACGCCGGTCGGCACGATCTCGGTGTTCGGCTTCAAGACGCCGATCCCGTATCCGTTCTGCGAGGAACGCACCGGCTATCTCGTCACCGACATGGACGTCGCGGTGAAGTCGGCGCGCGCGCATGGCGCGGACATCGTCGTGACGACGTTCCCCGACCCGATCGGCCGCGACGCGATCGTCCGCTGGCCGGGCGGCGTGAACATGCAGCTGTACTGGCACACGCAGGCGCCGAACTACGACCCGCTGCAGACGGTGCCGGAGAACCGCGTGTACGTATCGCCGCAAAGCGCGAGCAAGCTCGCACGCGATTTCGCCGCGTTCTCGCATGGCAAGATCGTGTCCGACGTGCGCCATGCGCCGGGCATCGAGATCGGCCGGCCGAACGACACGTACCGCCGCATCCGGATCGAGTCGGGCTTCGGCAAGATGACCGTGCTCGCGACCGACGGCCATCTGCCTTACCCGTTCGGGCGCGAAATGACGGGCTACGAAGTGGCCGATCTCGCCGCGACGCTGAAGCAGGCCGAAGCCGCGGGCGTGACGGTGCTCGTGCCGCCGTTCAAGTCGGACGGCCGCGACGCGGCGCTCGTGCAGTTCCCGGGCGGCTACGTCGCCGAAATCCACGCGCGGTCGAAATGACGGTGCGCCGGCCGATGAAGCGATCGTGGCGCGGTGCGCTGCCGTGCGTCGTGCTGGCGGGCGGCGCCGCGTTGCACGCGGGGTCGGCCGTCGGCGCCGATGGCGCTGTCGATGCCAATGTGGCGGCGGCCGGCGCGGCCGCGTCGCCGGCCGCCGCCGCGGCGGCGTGCACCGCGAAGCGCCCGACGGTGTCGTTCAACCGCTGGCAGGAAGACTGGTCGGTGCTCGCGAATCCGTGCGTGCCGCGCAAGCCGTTCGACGCGCTGAAATACATACGGCTCGGCGACGACCCGTCGACCTACCTGTCGCTCGGCGCCAACCTGCGCGAGCGCTTCGAACTGAACAACGCGCCGCTGTTCGGCCTCGGCGCCGCGCACGACGACAACTACGTGATCCAGCGCGCGAACGTGCATGCGGACCTGCGCTATCGCGGGCATTTCCAGGCGTTCGTGCAGTTCGTCGATGCGCGGCCGTTCGGTAAGGACACGGTCGGCCCGGTCGACAAGGATCAGCTCGACCTCGAACAGGCGTTCGTCGCGTACGTCGATCAACTGGGGCCCGGCACGTTCAAGACGCGGGTCGGCCGGCAGGAGATGGCGTTCGACTTGCAGCGCTTCGTGTCGGTGCGCGACGGCCCGAACGTGCGGCAGGCGTACGACGGACTGTGGACCGATTACGAAATCGGCAAATGGCGCTTGATCGGCTATGTGACGCGGCCGGTGCAGTATCGCAATGCGGCCGTGTTCGACGACGTGTCGAACCGGCACCTGCGGTTCGACGGCGTGCGCGTCGAGCGCACCGGCACGGGGCCCGGCGATCTGTCCGCGTACTGGTCGCGCTATACGCGCGACAACGCGCGCTATCCGGATGCCTCCGGCACCGAGCGGCGCGACGTGTTCGACATGCGCTACGCGGGCAAGACCGACGGGTTCGACTGGGACGTCGAGGCGATGCTGCAGACCGGCCACGTCGGGCAGGACACGGTCGGCGCGTGGGCGTTCGGCGCGCTGGGCGGCTACACGTTCGCGAAGACGGCCGGCACGCCGCGCGTCGGCATCCAGGTCGATGGCGCATCGGGCGACGCGCATCCGGGCGACCGGCGCGTCGGCACGTTCAACCCGATGTTTCCGAACGGCTATTACTTCACGCTCGCCGGCTATACCGGATACAGCAACCTGATCCACGTGAAGCCGTCGCTGACGTTCAAGCCGGCCAGCTCGGTGACGGTGCTCACCGCCGTCGGCTTCCAGTGGCGGCAGACGACCGCCGACGCGATCTACGGGCAGGGGATGTCGGCGGTGCCGGGCACGGCCGGCAAGGGCGGCGCGTGGACGGGGATGTATGCACAGGCGCGTGTCGACTGGCTCGTGAACGCGAACGTCGCGCTCGCGCTCGAAGCCGTGCACTTCCAGCTCGGCTCGTCGATTCGCGCGCTCGGCGCACGCAATGCCGACTATCTCGGGATGGAAGCGAAGTTCGGCTGGTGACGCGTCGCGCGGCGCCGCGCGTGTCAGGCCTGAGCGCGGGCGAGCGATTCGACGAAATCGATGAACGCGCTCACGCGCTTCGAGCCGCGCTGGTTCGGCAGGTACAGCGCGGTGATCACCGCGCGTGCCGAGCCCGGCGTCACGTCGTATTGATCGAACAGCCGCTGCAGGCGGCCTGCTTCGAGGTCCGCATCGATCAGCCAGTCGGGCAGCAGCGCGATGCCGGCGCCGTCGAGCGCGGCCTCGCGCAGCACCTCGCTGTGATTCGATTTCAGCCGGCCGGTGACGACGACCTGCGTCGTGCGTTGCGCGCCGGCGAACGTCCACGTCTGCTGGTCGACGCCGAAATGAAAGCGCAGGCACGCGTGATCGACCAGTTCGCCCGGGGCCGCGGGCGTGCCGTGCGCGTCGAGGTAAGCGCGGCTCGCGACCACGTAGCGCCGGAACGTGCCGAGCGGCCGCGCGACGACTTCCGCGGTCGGGGCCGCGTCGCCGAGCCGGATCGCGACGTCGATCCGCGCGGACACGAGATCGACGCGTTCGTCGGTCAGTTGCAGGTCGAGGTCGAGCTTCGGATGCCGCGCGACGAACGCGGCGACGTGCGGCGCGATGCGGCGCACACCGTAGGCGACCGGGACCGACACGCGCAGCGGGCCGGACGGCGCGTCGCCGCGATCGGCCACCAGCGCGTCGGCATCGGCGAGTTCGCCGAGCACGCGTTTCGCCCGCGCATAGTAGACGGCGCCCGCATCGGTCAGCGTGACCTGCCGTGTCGTGCGGTTCAGCAGCACGGTGCCGAGCGACGCCTCGAGCGCGTCCACCGCGCGCACGACCGACGAAGCGGCGAGATCGAGCCGGCGCCCCGCGCTCGAGAAGCCGCCGGCTTCCGCGACTTCGACGAAGGCGCGCAGCGCGGAGAATTTGTCCATGGGGTCGCCTCGATGCGGGTCGTAAGGTCGGGGTGCATGCGGTTCGCATTCTAGCGCCGGCCGGCGTGGCGGCCGCGCGCGCGTACCGGTCTTCAGGACAATTCAGGCCACGCGCGGGATTTTCGCCAAGGCGCCCGATAAGCTGCGCCACATCGCGTGTCGTTCGGGTCGGTCCGTTCGTGGCCGGGCGGGCGTCCGGTTCGTCACGGAGAACATATGAAGACCCTGTTCCGGCACGCGTGCGTCGTGCATGCGGCCCGTTTGCTCGTCGTGGCCGGATGTGCGGGCCTGCTCGCATCCGCGGCGTTCGCGCAGGCCGAGGCGTCGTCCGACGCCCGTGCCAATGCGCAACCCGAAGCGCAGTCCACGGCGCCGGCCCCCGGCGCGGGCCGGCAGCCCCCCGGCTTCTATCGGCAGAAGATCGGCGACTTCACGGTGATCGCGCTGTCCGACGGCACCCATCCGTTTCCGGTCGACACGGTGTTTCGCGACATCTCGAAGGACGAGATCCGGCGCGACCTCGACCGCGCGTTCCTCGAACCGCCCGTGCAGGGGTCGATCAACGCATTCCTGGTCGATACCGGATCGAAGCGGATCCTCGTCGATGCGGGCGCCGGCACGCTGTACGGCGACTGCTGCGGCAAGCTGGTCGACGACCTGCGCGCGGCCGGCTACGCGCCGGGGCAGATCGACGAAGTGCTGCTCACGCATCTGCACAAGGATCATGTGGGCGGCATCGTATCGAACGGCGCGATGACGTTTCCGAATGCCGTCGTGCGGGTGAACGCCGTCGAGGCCGCGTATTGGCTCGATCCCGCCAACAAGGCGCAAACGCCGGCGTTCCTCGCGTCGTTCTTCGATGCGGCCGCGGCGGCGGTCGCGCCTTACGTCGCGGCCGGCCGCTTCAAGACGTTTCGCGGCGAAGCGACGCTCGCGCCCGGCATTCGCGCGGTGCCGATGCCCGGCCATACGCCGGGCCATACGGCCTATCTGATCGAGAGCGGCAATGCGGGCCTGCTCGCGTGGGGCGACATCGTGCACGTGGCGGCGATCCAGTTGCGCGACGTCGACGCGACGGTCCAGTACGACAGCGATGCGGGCGCGGCCCGCCGCACGCGACGGGACACGCTGAAGCGCGTCGCCGATCGGCGCTATCTCGTCGGCGCCGCGCATATCGCGTTTCCCGGGCTCGGCCACCTGCGCCGGGATGGTGCGCAATACGACTGGGTGCCGGTCAACTATGACGCGACGCCGGTGCGGTGACGAGCCGGCGCCCGGCGCCCGGCGTCCTTCGTCACCGCACGCGAAGTGCCGTCACATCGCTTCTCTGACGGGCCGGCTACATCGGCGAGGCCACGTCCGTGGCCGCATGCGCATGCTGCGGCGTTCTGGCGGACGACGCGCCACGAGGTGAATCGCTCGCGCGCGTGGCGTGTCCTGGTCCGGCCTCGACGTAAGCCACGACCGTCCGGTTCTTGATCGCGAGTCCGAGATACCGCGACGACACGTCCAGCAGACATCCAGCAAAATCAACCATCATTTCGTTGTTTCCCCTGCATTCGTATCAGCAAAATCTTCATCAAGCTGCGCACGGCGTGAGCGTCGCCTGCGTCGCTGCAATCCGGGCAATGTTCGGTACAGCCGCCATGGCGCCAACCTCGTCTCGTTGCTCGGCGAAGGCGTCGAGCAAATACTCGGTCAATCTGCGCACCCGCGCGGGGAGATTGCGTCTGGACCGGTAGACGAGGCAGGCTTCCAGTGGCGCCACCTGCCACGCATCGAGCACACGCACGAGTTCGCCGCGATTGAGCGCCGCTTGTGCGAGCGGGTCGGGCAGGATTGCTACTCCCTCGCCATCGACGGCCGCCGCGAGCAGCGCATGAGGACAATTCGTGCGCAGCGCCGCGCGCGGGGCAAGCGACACACACTCCCCGGATGCTTCATGGCTGACCGTCCATACCGAATGCTGTGCGCCGGTCGCGAGGCAAGCTTCGGCAGGCACGTCGAGCGGGTGAGCGAGATCGTTGGTCCGTTCGAGCCAGGCAGGACTCGCATAGAGCCCGAGAGGCACGGCCGCGAGCGATCGCGCGATGCACGACGACGGCGCCGAGCGACCGACGACGATTGCGAGGTCCGCAAGATCGCCGAGCGTATCGGCCAGGTGATCGACGCGCCGCACGTCGACCCGTACTTTCGGCCAAGCACGCATGAAGCGGACCAGGACGGAAGTGAGGCGGGCGGTATCGAAGATTGCCGGCACCTCGATGCGGACGTTACCCGCGCAATCGCCGGCTTCGTCGCTGCCGGTGCGCGCGAGGTCTTCATAGGAGGACAGGACGCCTGCGACGCGCTCGAGTACCGCATGGCCCGCCGTGGTCAACGCGACGCGGCGCGTGGTCCGGTTGAAGAGTTGCACACCGAGCATCGTTTCGAGATCCTGCACCGCGCGGCTCACCGACGGTACGCCAAGATTGGTGGCGTCCGCTGCCCGCGTGAAACTGCCGTGGTCCGCCACTGCCTTGAATACCTCCAGCGCTTTCAGACGCTCCATCTCGACCTCCGATCATTGATTGGCTTGCATGGAGCAATGTTGGCGGGGAGACGCGCATCGGGCCAGTTACGACTTGTTAAGCGTTGCTAAGTCGGCGCCCGGAGCCGTGCCGATCCTCGTCGGCTGCAACAAGACAGGTTTTTTTAAGATCTTTTAAGGGCGCGTACCGCGCTTTTGAGCAATGATTGGCTGTTTTTGCGTCAATGCGCGCGCCCGGCGCACCGTATTGGCCGACACTCAACCCGCGCGATGACGCTCTCGATGACCGCTCCCTACAGCCTCGCGTTCGGCCCTTTTACGCTGCAATTTCCGCAACGGGTCCTGCTCAAGGACGGGACGCCGCTGAAAATCGGTAGCCGCGCGCTCGACATTCTCGTCGTACTGGTCGAGCAGGCGGGCGCGCTGGTCTCCACGCGCAATCTGTGCGACAGCGTCTGGGTGGACAACGTGGTCGAGGAAGGCGCGCTGCGCGTGCATCTGTCGGCGCTGCGCAAGGTGCTCGGTGACGGACCGGACGGTGTGCGTTACATCGTCAATGAGACCGGACGCGGCTATCGTTTCGCCGCGCCCGTTACCCGGGCCGAAGCCGTGGACCCTGCCGCACCACGGCCTCATACGCACGTCGCCCGGCCTTCCGCCGGGGCCGAAAGCGGTTCACGCGGTCTACCGGTCACGCTCGCTCGCGTGATAGGCCGCGACGACGTCATCGCAGGCCTGACCGACCACTTGCCCGAGCGACGCTTGCTCACCATCGCGGGCCCGGGAGGCATGGGCAAGACGACCGTCGCCATCGCTGTCGCGCATCGCTTCACGCAGCGCACCGGCATGCGCGCCGTGTTCGTCAATTTCGCGCCGGTTTCGGCGGCCGCGAGCGCGGCCAGTACGGTCGCCTCGGCGCTCGGCGTTGCCGTCTCCAGCGGCGATCCGGTACCCGACCTTATCCAGGCGCTGGGAGCATCGCCGGTGCTGCTGGTGCTGGATAACTGCGAGCATCTGATCGATGCCATTGCCGTGCTCGCCGAGCAACTGCTGCAAGGCGCGTCCGGCGTGCATCTGCTGGTCACGAGCCGCGAGCCGTTGCGCGCGGAAGGCGAATCCGTCCATCGCCTCGCCGCGTTGTCGTCGCCCGAAACCGACGCAGGCGTGAGCCTCCACGACGCCGTGCAGTTCCCGGCGATCGCGCTGTTTCAGGACCGCGCGCGCGCCGCCAATGACCGGTTTGCGTTGAGCGACGCGAATCTGGGCCCCGTTATCGATATTTGCCGACGGCTCGACGGTATCCCGCTCGCGATCGAGTTTGCGGCGGCGCGCGTCGGCCTGATGGACGTGCATTCGATTGCAGCGCGGCTCGACGACCGCTTCGCGCTGCTCACGCAGGGCCGCCGCACGGCGCTTGCGCGCCAGCAGACGCTGCGCGCAACGCTCGACTGGAGCTATGAGTTGCTCGGGCCGGAGGAACGCCAGGTGCTGCGCCGCCTCTCGGTCATGCGGGCCGCGTTCGGCATGGATGCCGCGGCGGCTGTCGCGGCCGGCGGCGACGTCGACGACGTCGCAGCCTTCGACGCCGTCACCGGCCTGATCGCCAAGTCGCTGATCGCCTGCGCAATCGACGATTCGGACCATCCCTATCGACTGCTCGACACAACGCGCCATTACGCAACCATGCGACTTGAAGAGGCGGGCGAGCGCGATGACGCGCGCCGCCGCCATGCGTCGTACTGCTGTGCGAGCTTTGCCGACCCCGTGGCGGCGTGGGAAGGCAAGGCGCCGCGTCAGTGGCTCGCGATTCACAGCCAGCGAATCGACGACGTCCGAGCCGCGTTCGATTGGGCGGCCGGCCAGGATGGCGAGCCGAAGCTCGCGATCGACCTGCTGATCGCGACGGCGCCGCTGTGGTTTCATCTTTCGCTACCTCACGAGTTCCTCGGGATGGCCGAGCGCGCGATCGCTGCCGCGGAAAGCTCGGATCTGGCGGGCAAGGAGCAGCATATCGAGCTGCTTGCCGCGTACGGTCACGCGCTCTGGCACACGCGTGGGCCGACGGCGGAGATGGCGAACGCGTTCGACGCCGCACAGGCCGCCGCGCAGCGCCTCGGCGACGACCGGCTCGCCTTGCGCATGCTGTGGGGCGTGTGGGCGCATCGGACGCTCGCGGGCGCGTACGCGGAAAGCCTCGAACATGCGCGTGCGTTTCGCGCTGCCGCCGCACGCACGGGCGATTTTTCGACGACGCAAACCGGCGAGCGGATGTGCGCGTTGTCACATCACTTCCTCGGGGACCACGATATCGCGCGCGCATTGATCGAAGCGGTGATGGCTCGCGACAAGGACCCGGTGCGCGCGACGCACGCGAATCACGCGCAGGTCGACGCGCATATCGCTGCGATTGCCATTCTGATGCGCATTCTGTGGCTGCAGGGCGAGACCGACGCGGCGATGGCGCTCGCGCGCGACTGCGCGACGGAGGCGCTCGCGATCGACCACGATCTGACCGTCTGTTATGGGCTCGCGATCGGCTCGATCGCCGTCGCGACATGGGAAGGCGAAGTGACGCTCGCGCGCGAATGGACCGCGCGGCTTCGCGAGCGCACGCGCCGGCGCGGTCTCGCGTATTGGGACAAATGGGGCGAGGGCTTCGAGGCCGTTCACGAAGGGAGACCCGTCATGCCGGCAGGCGCCACCCCGATGCAACTCGAAGTGTTCGCGCGCGCTGGCGACGCAGGGAGCGCTAACGCATTGATCGAAGCCGGACGGGCGAACACGCCATCGTGGTTACAGGTGCATTTGCTGGAAGCCGCGGCAATGCGCGGTGCGTAGACATGAAGCGACGCTAAATCGGCTCGAAGCGTGCGTCACTGGCCTGAACGCTTTGCTGGACACGGGCTTAACGCCTCTTAGCAACGCTTAACTGTCGCTCGTGCGGGCATCCGATGAAAATTTGTTCTGTCGACGGCCAACGGTGCCGGATCGACAAGCAAGCTCACTCATCGGAAACTGCCCCATGAACGATTTCACGTCTGCCCGTCTGCCCGAAGACGCCGCACCGGGCCTGATCCGATCCGCGGATTCGTATCCGGTCCTCGATGCGGAAACGCAATCGTTCGTCGACCATGCCACCGAGGCAGGAGTTCCGGCAGAGCGTTTGCGCGAATGGGCAAACGGCGATGCCACGGACGCGATGCACGCCGAAGAAATCGCGCTGAAAGCGGGCGCGGCGGCCTCGGATTTCACGATACGGATCGTACGACCGCCGCAGGCGGCGCCGACGCCGCTGCCCGCCGTGCTCTTCCTGCCGGACGGCGCGAGCTTCGCGGGTTGCCAAAGCGACAACCGGCTCGCGCGCAGGATCGCCACCGACTCCGAGGCGGCCGTCGTACTCGTCGATTACACGTCGGCACCCGCTGCGTGCTTTCAGACCCAAAACGAGCAGGCGTTCACCGCGCTCGCCCATCTGCACGAGCACGCACGCGCATTGAATCTCGACGGCGGCGCCCTTATCGTCGCCGGCGAAGGCACGGGCGGTCATCTCGCCGCGACCCTCGCGCTGCTCGCCAAGGCGCGCCGCGGTCCCCGTATCGCGCTTCAGATCATGCTGTGTCCGACGTTTTCCACAAGCACGGCGGGCGCGTCGGCAGCGGGATACGCCGACGGCCCCGGCTTGACCGCGCACACCGGGCGCATGCACGCACGGACGCGCTTTCCGTCAGAAAACCTTGGCGAAACAATCGCCATGCCGCTAAACGCGAGTTACACGGATCTCGAAGACCTGCCTCCCGCGCTGATCGTCACGGCTGAAAACGATGTCGCACGTGACGACGGCGAAGCCTACGCCCGCAAGCTGATGCTCGCCGGGGTTCGCGTCAGCGCGGTTCGCTGCCTCGGCACGATTCGCGATTTCACGGTGCTCGACGGCCTCGCCGACACGCCGCCCACCGAGGCGGCATTGCGATTGGCATGCGGCACGATCCGCGCGACGCCACGCGGACACTGAATATGGGACAGATCGATCGCCTCGGGAAAACGAGCAGCAGCGCGTCGACGCGCCCGGGTTGTTCCTCGTGCGGCAGATGCCCGCACTGTGCGACCGGTTCGGCACGCAGGTTTGTCGCCATGCTTTCCGATCCTGCTTGCACGTTCGACCCGCTTGCCAACGGCATGGAAGGCCGATCAGCGCGACCGTGCGCGCCGCCACGCGCCGGGCGGATGCCCGACGATCCGGGCGAATACGCGGTTCAGATGGCTCTGGTCGGCGAAGCCGCACGCGATCGCGATGTCGGCCAGCGTCATGTCGGACGTCTCGATCAGCTCGCGGGCGCGCGTCACGCGCTGTTCGAGCAGCCACTGGTGCGGCGTGCGGCCGGTGGTGCGCGAGAACGCACGGATGAAATAACCGCGCGACAGGTCGCATTCGTTCGCCACTTCCTCGATCGACACGCCGAGGTCCGCCTTTTCCATCAACAGCTCCTGCGCGCGCGCCACCTTCGCGGGAGACAGCACGCCCTTGCGTTCGAGTTCGCGCGTGCGCGCATTGCCGTAGCGGCGCACCAGATGCGTGCCCATCGCAAGCCCGATCTGTTCGATGAACAGCGCGTTCAGCGGGCCGCCTGCGTCGAGGCTGTCGGCTACCGCGTGCGCGAGATGGCCGAGCACCGGATCGCGTACGTCGGGGCGGCACGTGAGGCCGCCGATCGATTGGCCGCCGTGCTCGGGGCCGACGCGTTCGAGATACGCATGCGGCAGCTCGACCAGCACGAAGTCGAAGTTGCCGTACAGGTCCGCGTGGAAATGGCGGGAAAAATCGCGAATGTAGATCGAGTGATGCTGGAACCGGCGCTCGCTCGCGCCGGCGCGCCCATAGAGCGTGCGGCGGTGGCCGCCGCCCAGCGACACGCCGACCAGGAAGCCGCGGTCGCACGGCGGCATCTCGATGCGTTCGACGTGTGCTTCGCGCATGCATTTGCGGTGCAGCCTCAGGCCGCCGGATGCCGTCTCGACATCCTTTGCCAGCAGGCTCGACACGCAGCCGAGCGTGTCTTTCGGCCGCCGCGGAGGCGATGCCACCGGCGCGGCGATGACGGAGTCTGACATGGAATTCCCCAGCGAGGGACTCGGAGCGTGAAATGACGAGTCCAGTTTAGATGCGCACGCGAACGTTCAAAATGAATTTGCATAAACGTCCACCGGCCATCATTACAAAGTGCTTTCAATGCATGCGCGCGATGCGTGCGTGGCCCGGCTCAACGCCTGCGCGAGCGGCCCGGCAGAGTATAGCGCCCCACTTTTACACGCAAGTGATCGTGCCGGTCGCGCCCGACCGAAATCGGCGGCCAGAGCGCATTTTCCTTCAAGATTTTCGGCGGCCACCCGTCTACACTCGGTCCGGAATTCGACATTTTCCGTCCGGTGCAACGGCGCGCCGGACGCGGACTTCCTGCCGGGTGAACTGCCGCGTTCATCGGGCAGCCATCCCGAGGGACCGGAGGCGGCCATGATCCAGATCGGAACTTTGTCTGTGGATTTCGAGCAGCGCGACATTCGCCAGCACGGCGCGTCGCTGCGCATCGGCGCGCGCGCGCTCGACATTCTCGAAGTCCTGCACCGCGCGAGCGGTTCGGTCGTGTCGAAGGACGACATCATGGACGCGGTCTGGCCGGGCCTGATCGTCGAGGAAAACCGGCTTCAGGTGCACGTGGCGACGCTGCGCAAGGCGCTCGGCGCGAGCCGCGATCTGATCAAGACGGTGCCCGGGCGCGGCTACCTGCTGGTGGCGAGCACGTCGTCCGGCCCGGACCTCGTGCCCGTGGTCGACGCGCCGGCCATCGAGGCGGCGCCGCCCGTCGTCGCGTTGCCCGATGCGCCCGCGTCGTCGCTGCCCGCGCCGCTCGTCGGGCGCGACGCCGAAATCGCGCAGATCGTCGACATGCTCGAACGCACGCCGGTCGTCACGCTCGTCGGCGCGGGCGGCATCGGCAAGACGAGTCTTGCCGTGCGCGTCGCGCACGGCGTGCGCAGCCGCTCGCGCGAGCGCGTGCTGTTCGTGGAACTGGCGCGCGCGTCGACACGCGACGACATGCTGATCGCACTCGCCGCCGAGCTCGGCCTCGACACGCAGGGCGTGCCCGCCATCGACCGCATCGGCGACGCGTTCGCAGCGTCGCGCTGCCTGCTCGTGCTCGACAACGCGGAGCACATCGTCGATCTGGTGGCGAGCCTCGTCGAAACGCTGACGTCGAGCGCCGGCTCGCTGCGCGTGCTCGTGACGAGCCGCGAGCCGCTGCACATCTCGGCCGAAGCGGTGCTGCGGATGAGCCCGCTCGCGGTGCCGGACGGCAACGCGTCGGCCGACGAAATCGTCCGCTGTTCGGCCGTCGAGCTGTTCCTGGAGCGCGTGCGCGCGGCCGCGCCGGAGTGCACGGTGGACGAAGCCGGCGTGCGGCTGATCGGCGACATCTGCCGGCGCCTCGACGGGCTGCCGCTCGCGATCGAACTGGCCGCGGCGCGCGTGGCGACGCTCGGGCTCGCGGTCGTCGCGTCGCGTCTCGACGACCGGCTGAACCTGCTGACGGGCGGGCTGCGCTCGGCGCTGCCGCGTCATCAGACGCTGCGCGCGACGTTCGACTGGAGCTACGTGCTGCTCGATCGGGCCGCGCGCGCGCTGTTTCGCCGGATGGGGTGCTTCATCGGGCCGTTTTCGTTCGATGCCGCATACGCGGTCGCCACCGAGCCCGGCACGTCGGCCGCGGACATGATCGCGGTGCTCGGCGAGCTGGTGGCGAAATCGCTGGTGACCGTCGAGTTCCACGGCGCGTATGCGCGCTACCGGCTGACCGAATCGACGCGCGCGTACGCGCTCGAAAAACTGCACAACGAAGGCGAGTTCGAGCGCATCGTCGCGCGCCATGCGGCGTACGAGCGCGAGCGTGCGCCCGTGCGGCTCGTCGCGCCCGTGACGCCCGCCGACGTGACGCCTGCCGATGCGCCCTTGCTGGCCGTGGAAGAACCGTTGGACGAACCGGCGGACGCCGCCGAGGCCGCCGGCGTGCCCGAGCCCGACCGGCTGGCGCGCGCGCTGCTGGAGCCGTCGCGGATGCGCGCGTGCACGGCGCGCGCGAGAGCGGTGCTCGACGAACTCGACACGGGCGCGGCAGACCCGGTCGACGCGGCGCGCGAGATGCGGCTGCGGGCGGCCTGCGCGTCGGCGCTGCTGCATACCGACGGCGACGCGCTGGCCGCCGCTGCGATGTGGGACCGCACGCTCGGTCTCGCCGCGCACGTCGGCGACGATGCGTTCGACGCGCGCGCGCTGGTCGGGCTGTGGAACACGATGCTGACGCTGTCGGACATTCACGAATCGCTGCGCTACGCGACGCGCTTCGAGCGGGCGGCCGAGCGGCGCGGCGACCGGTCGCAGCGGTTGCTGGCGAACACGATGGTCGCGACGTCGCTGCATTACTTCGGCGAGCATGCGCAGGCGCGCGAGCGGCTGGAAGCGGCGACGGCCGAGCTTGCCGACGCGGGCGAATCGCCGTGCGCGCAGGCCGCGCTGGGCGTCGACATGGCGACGCTGGGCCGCACGATGCTGATCCGTCTTCTGTGGATGCAAGGCGAGCCCGAGCACGCGATGCGCGTCGCCGCGCAGGCGGTCGAGTGCGCGCGGCGCGGCCCGTCGCCGCTCGCGCTGTGCATCGTGCTCGGCGCGGCCGCCGTGCCGATCGCGCTGCGCTACGGCGATCACGACATCACCTCCGACTATCTCGCGACGCTGCGCGCGACCGCCGACGCGCACGGCTTCGACATCTGGCGCAGTCACGCCGAATGCCTGACCGGCCAGTTCGACATCCAGGCCGGCCATCCCGGCGCCGGGCTCGCCCGGCTCGAACCCGCGCTGCGGCGCGTCGAGGCGAGCGGCTTCCGGCGCGTGCTCGCGCCGTTGACCGTCGCGTACGCGGAAGGCCTCGTGCGAACCGGCCGCGCCGATGAAGCGTGCACCCGGCTCGATGCGACGCTCGCGCGCTGCCGCGCGCACGGCGAGCACCTGTTCGTCCCCGAACTGCTGCGCGTGAGAGGCGTCGCGATGCTCGAACAGGCGCGCACCGTCGGCGCGGATTTCGCCGCCGCGTACGAGGCGGACGGGCACCGTCATCTGCAGATGGCGATCCAGACCGCGAACGCGCAGGGCGCCGCGATGTGGGCGCTGCGCGGCTCGCTCGATCTCGCCGATCACCTGATCGAGCGCGGGCACACCGCGCAGGCGTCGGCGCTCGTCGCCGGGGTCGCGCGGCATTTCGATCCGCATTCGCGCGCCCACGACGTGCGCCGCTTGCTGCGCGTGCAGAACTTCGTCCGTCCGGATGCGCCGCTCGCGCCGTGCCTGACGCGCACGCGACGCGATGCCGCCGACGCGGCGCAGCAGGCGGCATAACGATGCGCGAACCGAGTACCGCAGGGCGGCCGCGCGATCGCAGCATGCGTGCCGACGCGCGCGCCGTGGACGCTTGCCGGTGCGCGGCGGGAAGCCGCGCGTGTCGGATGGCGTCGCGCGCGGGCGCGCACGGGAGGCCCGACGGTGCTTAGAGCGACGGAACCCGCGCGTTCGGCGGACCTCGTCGTGTTCAACGGCAAGATCGCGACCCAGGACGAACAGCGCTCGTTCGTTCGCGCGCTCGCGGTGAAGGACGGGACCATCGTCGCGACCGGCGACGATCGCGACGTGCTGCGCCATGCGCACGACGACACGACCCGAATCGATCTGAACGGCCGTACCGTGATTCCGGGCCTGATCGACGCGCACCTGCAGGCGATCCGCGGCGGCATGAACTTCAACCTCGAGGTGCGCTGGGACGGCGTGCCGTCGCTGGCCGACGCGCTCGAGCTGCTGGGCCGGCAGGTACGCCGCACGCCCGCGCCGCAATGGGCGCGGGTGGCGGCCGGCTGGACCGCGCTGCAGTTCGCGGAAAAACGCGGCCCGACGGCGGCCGAGCTCAACGCGATCGCACCCGACACGCCGGTGTTCATCCAGCATCTGGCCGACAGTGCGTGGCTGAACGCGGCCGCGCTGCGCGCGCTCGGCTACGGACGCGACACGCCCGATCCGCCTGGCGGCGAACTGCGGCGCGACCGCCATGGGCGGCCGACCGGGCTGCTGCTCGCGCGTCCGGACCCGGCGGTGCTCGGCGCGGCGCTCGCTCGCGCGCCCATGCTCGATGCGGACGACCGCGTCAACTCGACGCGGCAGTTCATGCGCGCGCTGAACCGCGTCGGCGTGACGAGCGCGATCGACGCCGGCGGCGACGGCCTCGCGTATCCGGACGACTATGCGGCGGTCGCGACGCTCGCGCGGCGCGGCGAATTGACGACGCGCATCGCCTATGCGCTGGGCGCGCGGCACGCCGGCCGGGAGCTCGACGACTTCGCGACATGGATCGCGCTGACGGCGCCCGGCCGTGGCGACGCGTTCCTGCGCGCGAGCGGCGCGGGCGAGCGGCTGCTGTTCTCGGCCGTCGATCTGGGCAATTTTCTCGAACCGCGCGTCGACCTGCCCGCATCGGTCGAGGTGGAGCTGGCGGCCATCGTCCGGCTGCTCGTGCGCCATCGCTGGCCGTTCCGGCTGCATGCGACCTACGACGAATCGATCGGCCGCTTCCTCGACGTGTTCGAAGCGGTGGATCGCGACACGCCGTTCGACGGGCTGCGCTGGAGCTTCGACCGCTGCGAGACGATTTCGGATGCCAATATCGCGCGTGTCGCGGCGCTCGGCGGCGGCATCACCGTGCAGCCGCGCATGGCGTTCCAGGGCGAAGCGTTCATCGCGCGCCATGGCGCGGCGGCGGCCACGCGCGCGCCGCCGATCCGTGCGATGCTCGCGGCCGGGCTGCCGGTCGGCGCCGGTTCGGGCGCGACGGGCGCGGCGAGCTACAACCCGTTCGTCGCGCTGTACTGGATGGTGTCGGGGCGCAGCGTCGGCGGCACCGCGCTGTATCCGGCGCGCAACCGGCTCGGCCGGATGGAGGCGCTGCGCCGCTACACGGTCGGCAGCGCATGGTTCTCCGCGGACGAGCATCGCAAGGGCGCGCTGGTGCCCGGCCGGTACGCCGACTTCGCGGTGCTGAGCGACGATTACTTCACGGTCGACGCGCGGCATATCCCGGCGCTGTCGTCGGTGCTGACGGTCGTCGACGGCAAGGTCGTGCACGCGGAGCAGGAATTCTCGCCGCTGGCGCCGCCGCCTCCGCCCGTCAGCCCGGCATGGTCGCCGGTCGGTTCAGGCGGCGTCGCCAATGCGGCGGGCGCCGGCGGGCGCGCCGCGCCGCATGCATCGGCGGCGGGCGACGTATGCGCGGCTTCCGGCGTCGATGCCTGCCGCGCGCACAGTCACGGACGCCGCTTCGCGCGGTCGCGCTATCCGACGGCAAGCGCGGCCGCCGAACACTGCGAAGCCTTCGGCCGCTGCTGCGTCGCGTTTTGAGCGGCGTACCGGTGCGCGACGCACGCCGCCGTGCATGGAACGATTTTCCGCCCCGGGCACGGGGCATGAAGGAGACAGGATGAATGCTGCGCACCCGCGCGCATCGGCCACCGGCGACGAAGTGGCCGGCGTTCGCATTCCGCGCACGCCCGTTGCGGTCGAGGCAGCCGACGCGGCCCGCGCATCGTTGCCCGCCGCGCTCGTCGATCACGCGGCGCGCGTGTTCGTGTTCGCGTCGCTCGCCGCGCGGCGTGCCGGCGACGCGTGCGACGCCGATGCACTGTACGTCGCCGCGATGTACGCGAACATGGGGCTGAGCCCGGCGTACTGCCGTTCGACCGAACGTTACGAACTGGACGGCGCGGATGCCGCGCGCGCGTTGCTGCTGCGGCACCGCCGGTCGCGGCGCATGCGCGACGACGTGTGGCACGCGATCGCGCTGCATACGACGCCGGGCGTGGCCGTCCGCGCGTCGCCGCTCGCGCGCGCGTTGGCGGCTGCGGTGTCGACGGACCTGATGGCGACCGACTTCGACGCATACATGGCCGACGAGCGTGACGCGCTCCTTGCCGCGTATCCGCGCGGTAGCGGTTTTCCCGAAGCGTTTCTCGACCTGGTCGCGCGCGGCGTCTCGCATCGGCCGCAGTCGACCTTCGGCACGTGGAGCGCCGACGTGCTCGAACGCGCGGATCCGGATTTCCATCGGCCGAATTTCTGCGGGCGCGTGCTGGGCGCGCGGTGGAACGACACCTGACGGCGCCGGTCGAGCGTGCGGCTGCCGCACGCTGGGCCGGCCGCGGCGCGCGGCCGCGCCGGGGATGCGGCATGTTGCGCGCCGCATGTGCGGGTCACGCGTGCGAGGGCGCCGCGTCGTACCGCGCATAGTCGACGTAGCCGGCGCGGTCGCCGCCGTACCAGCCGGCGGCCTTCGGCTCCGCGAGCGGTGCGCGGGCCGCGATGCGCTCCACGAGATCCGGGTTCGCGATATACGCGCGCGCAAACGCGACCAGATCGGCGTCGCCCGCGTCGATCAGCGCGTTCGCCGCTTCCGGCGAAATGCCGCCGTTGACGATCAGCGTGCCGTGGAACGACCGGCGCGCGTGCTCGACGATGCGCGGCAGATCGGGTTCGCCGCTCCAGCCGTTGGTGTCGGCCGCATGCAGATACGCGATGCCCGCTGCGTCGAGCATCCGGCCGACGTACGCGAGCGTCGCGTCCGGATCGGCGTCGCGCACGTTGTTGTATTTCGCGTACGGCGAGATGCGCACGCCGACGCGGCTCAGCGGCATCACGCCGCCGACCGCGTCGACGATTTCCTCGAGAAAGCGCGCGCGGTTCGCGACCGATCCGCCGTAGCGATCGTCGCGGCGATTCAGCGTCGACGACAGGAACTGGTGCGGCAGGTAGCCGTTGGCCGCATGGATCTCGACGCCGTCGAAGCCCGCGGCCATCGCGCGCACGGCGGCCTGCCGGAATTCGTCGACGGCGGCGACGACTTCATCGGTCGTCATCGCGCGCGACGGCGTCGCATGGATCTTCGTGTAGTAGCCGTTCTGCAACTGCGCCCAGACCTGCAACTGTTCGAGGTCGTCGTTCACGCCGGACGGCGACAGCGGCGCGGCGCCGCCGAGCAGCGTCAGCGAGCTGACGCGGCCGCCGTGCCACAGCTGCGCGAAGATGCGTCCGCCGTTCGCGTGGACGGCGTCGGTGACGATCTTCCAGGCGGCGGCCTGTGCATCGTCGACGAGCCCCGGCGTCAGCTCGAAGGCGGCGGACGCCCGGCTGACGTTGGTGGCCTCGGTCACGATCAGGCCGGCCGACGCGCGCTGCGCGTAGTACTCGGCCATCAGTTCGGTGGGCAGCCCGCGCGACGGCGCGCGCGAGCGCGTCATCGGCCCCATCACGACGCGGTTCGGCAGCGCGAGGCCGCGCAGATCGTAGGCACTGAGCAGGGAAGACATGATGGACTCCTGTGGTTCGACGGGGAGCGGGGCGGCTTCGCGCCCCGCGAACGGATCGATTCGATGGGTGACGAGGGTTCAACCCGCCGCGTGACGTTGCGCGTGCGGCCGCCCGACGAGCAGGTAGTGGCCGAGCGCGACGATCGGGAACGCGCCGGCCACCGCGGCGACGAGCGGCCAGCCGCCGTGCTCGTACAGCGGGCTCGCGAGCGCGGAGCCGACGGCGCCGCCGACGAAGATGCTCGTCATGTACAGCGCATTGAGCCGGTTGCGGCTCGCCGCATGCAGCGCGTAGATCTCGCGCTGGCCGAGCACCATGTTCATCTGCACCGCGAAGTCGAGCACGATGCCGGTGACGACGAGCCCGTACAGGCCGGCGCCGTGCACGAACCCGACCGCATACGCGAGCGCGCCGGCGACGAGCGCGATCAGCGTCGCGCGCACCGTATGGCCGGCATCCGCGAGGCGCCCGGCCACCGGCGCCGAGGTCGCGCCGATCGCGCCGACCAGCGCGAACAGGCCGATCGCCGATTGCGACAACCCGTAGTGACGCGTCAGTTCGACCGGCACGGCGGTCCAGAACAGGCTGAACGACGCGAACATCAGGCCCTGGTAGAACGCGCGGTGACGCAGGACCGGCATCGTGCGAACGAGGTGCAGCAGCGAGCCGATCAGTTCGAAATAGGTTGCGCGATGATCGGGCTGGCGCGACGGAATCGTCAGCGCGAGCACGGCCGTGACGAGCGTCATCAGCACGGCCGCCGCCGCGAACACGAAGCGCCAGCCGAACGCGTCGGCCACGACGCTCGACAGCGGCCGCGCGAGCAGGATGCCGAGCAGCAGCCCGCTCATGATCGTGCCGACGACGCGGCCGCGCGAATGGTCGGGCGCCAGGTGCGCGGCGAGCGGCACGAGGATCTGCACGGCCACCGAACTGAACCCGATCAGCAGCGAAATCGCGAGAAAGAGCCCGGGCGTGCGCACGAACGCCGCCGCCGCGAGGCTCGCGATCGACACGACGGCCGTTACGATCATCAGCTTGCGGTTTTCGAGCAGGTCGCCGAGCGGCACGATGAAGAACAGCCCGAGCGCATAGCCGATCTGCGTCAGCGACACGATCAGGCTCGCCGTGTTGCCGGACATGTGCAGGCTCGGCGCGATGAGCTCGGTGATCGGCTGCGCGTAGTACAGGTTCGCGACGATCGCGCCGCAGCTGAAGGCGAACAGCAGGATCAGCCCCTGCGTGAGTTTGACGCCGTGCGCGGGCGGCGCGAGCGGTGTTGAATCCGTTGACATGATCGACTCCTGGAAAAGAGAAAGGCCGGACACCGAAGCGTCGCGCCGGCATCGAGTTCGCCCGGCCGCGATACGGTGCATCGCATTGCCGTCCATACTATTGATCAATCGATAAAGCCGGAAGCGAGCTGCCGCGCAATCGAGCGTTGCGCGGCACGCAAAAGTGCCGCGCCGCACCGGTTCAGCCGCGTTTGCCCTGCAGCGTCGGAATCTGCTCGAACAGCCCCGCGAGCCAGTCGACGAACACCTTCAGCTTGACCGGGATGTGGCGATTGGGCGGATACAGCACCGAGATCGGCTTGGCCGGCGCGTTGAAATCGGTCAGCACCTCGCGCAGCCGGCCCGATTTCAGGTAAGGCTCGACGAGGTACAGCGACGTCTTGATCAGGCCGATGCCGGCGACGCCGCACTCGATGTAGTTGTCCGCGTCGTTGACGGCCACCGTGCCGCACATCTGCACGATGCGCGGCTCGCCGTCGACGACGTAATCCCACGGGCGCGGCCGCCCGGTGTCGGCCGAGATGTGGCTGACCGCGACGTGCTGCGTGAGATCGTCGACGGTCTCCGGTTCGCCGCACCGCGCGAAATACGCGGGCGAGCCGCACGTGCAGGTGGTCAGGCTGCCGATCCGCCGCGCGATCATCCCCGAATCGTCGAGCGCGCCGATGCGCACCACGCAATCGACCCCTTCGCCGACGAGGTCGATCTGCCGGTCGGTCACGCCGAGTTCGATCATGATGTCCGGATGGGCGTCGAGAAACGCCGGCAGCGCGGGCACCACGACCTGCTTCGCCATCGCGGGCGGCAGGTTCACCTTCAGCCGGCCGCGCGGCACGTTGCGGGCCTGCGAGACCGATGCCTCCATGTCGTCGATCTCGCGCAGCACCGCGACGGCGCGTTCGTAATACGCCTGACCGTCCTCGGTCAGCGAGATGCGGCGCGTGGTGCGGTTCAGCAGCCGGCAGCCGAGATGCTGCTCGAGTGCGCTCAGCAGCGCGGACACGCGCGGCGTGGTGAGGCCGGTCGTGTCGGACGCGCGCGTGAAGCTGCCGGTTTCGACGATGCGCGTGAACACGCGCATCGAAAGCAAGGTATCCATCGTCGGAAGCTCTCCATTCCTGTCGGGGCGCGGCGCCGGTGCGTGCCGGCGCCGTCTTGTCGGGTATCGGATAGGGCGTGTCGCGTGGCGGGTGCGACGCCGCCGCTAGGCTTCGATGCGCTTTCTCAGCGAATCGCCGGCGAACGGCATTTCGCGCAGGCGCTGGCCGGTCGCATCGAAGATCGCGTTGGCCAGCGCGCCGGCGGTCGGGCCCATCGACGCCTCGGCCGCGCCGAGAAACGGCGCGCCGGGGCGATTGACGAGGTGGACCTTCACGTTCCGCGGCGCGGCCGAGAAGCGCAGGATCGGGTAGCTGCTCCAGTCGAAGCTGCGAATCCGTTCCGTGTCGTACTTCAGCGCCTCGTACAGCGTCCAGCTCGCGGCCTGCACGATGCCGCCCTCGATCTGGTTGCGGATCCCGTCCGGCGACACGATCTGGCCCGCGTCGACGGCGGCTTCCGCGTGTTCGAGCGTCACCTGGCCGGTTTCCGGCACGACCGACACCTCGACCGCGATCGCGACGTAGGCCATCAGGTTCTTGTACTTGCCGAACGCGAAGCCGACGCCGCGGTTGCGCGCGCGCGGCGGCCGCGGCCACCCGAAGTGCTTCGCGGCGAGCTGGATCACCTGCCGCGCGCGATGGTCTTCCATGTGACGCAGCCGGAATTCGACCGGATCGACGCCGGCCGCATGCGCGAGCTCGTCCATGAAGCTCTCGATCGCCCAGATGTTCGTGTGCGCGCCGAGCGAGCGCATCGCGGAGGTCTGCAGCGGCATCGTCGGCGAGAAGTTGTTGACGATGTGCTGGTTCGGCAGCGCGTACAGCGGAATCGCGTTGCGGTCGGCGCCGCCTTCCGGTTGCAGCATCGGCGTCGACGGCGCGGGCACGAACGGCGGCTCCAGCATGCGCGCGGGCAGCAGCCGGCCGGCGTTGACGATCCGCTCGTTGTGCGAGCTGCTCCACAACGCATAGTTCCAGTCGACGATGCGGCCGCTCGCGTCGAGCGATGCGCTGACCTCCGTCACCATCGCGGGCGTGAAGTGATCCCACGTGTGTTCCTGTTCGCGCATCCATTGCACGCGAATCGGCTTGCCCGGCATCGCGGCGGCGATCAGCGCCGCGTGCGCGGCCGCGTCGTCCGCCGCGTTGTGTCCGTAGCAGCCGGAGCCCTCGGTGTGAATGCAGCGAATGTTCGCCTTCTGCATCGACAGCATCTCGGCGAGCGCGTCGCGCAGCGGATAGACGCCCTGCGAGTGGGTCCACACCGTCATCATCCCGTTCTCGAGATGCGCGACCGAACACGACGGCCCGATCGACCCATGCAGCAGGTAGTTCTTCAGGAACGTCGCGTTCAGCGTTTTCACGGCCGGCGCGGTGGCCGCGTGCGTGTTCGCGATCTCGATGCGCTGCGTCGAGATTCGCTTCAGGTCCGCGTGCACGGTGCCGCGCTCGGGCAGCTTGCGGCCCGGCGACCACCGGCAGCCGGCGGCGAGCGCGCGCTGCGCGACCACGGCTTGCCATTCGCCCTGCGCGACCACCGCGAGCATGCTGCCGTTGCGCACGATCCGCACGACGCCCGGCAGCTTCAGGATCGCGGCTTCGTCGAACGACAGCAGCTTCGCTTCATACACCCGCGGCATCACGACGCGCGCGTGCAGCATGCCGGGCAGCTGCATGTCCTGCACGTAGCTGACGCCGCCCGTGACCTTGTTCGGGATGTCGACGCGCGGCAGCGACGTGCCGATCACCGCGAACGTCGCCGGGTTCTTCAGCGGCGACGTGGGCGTCGCGTTGCGGTGCAGGTCCACCGTGCGGATCGCGTCGCCGTAGGTCATCGTGCGGCCGTCGGGCGCCGTGATCACCGCGTCGGCGGTCGTCAGCGTGCGCGGATCGACGCCGAAGCGTTTCGCCGCGCCTTCCACCAGCAGCGCGCGCACCTGCGCGGTCGCGTTCAGCAGCGCGGAGCCGCTGTCGGCCATCGTATGGCTGCCGGCGGTCAATCCTTCGTCCGGCGACGCGCCGGTGTCGGCGGTCAGGAACGTGATCAGCGACGGCTTCATGTCGAGTTCCTCGGCGGCCACCTGCAGCAGCGCGGTGCGCACGCCGGTGCCGAGCTCGACCTTGCCGGTGTACACGGTGACCTTGCCGTCGGGCGCGATCTTGACCCATGCATCGAGCAGCGGATTGGTCTTCAGGCTGCCGGCGAGCGCCTGCGTGGCCTTCGCCACGTGCACGGCCGCGCCTTCGTCGGCGATCACCAGCTGCGCGGCCGCGCGCGACGCGGGCGCGAGCGTGAACGCGACGAACAGCGCGCCGGAGACGATGAAGTGCCGGCGGCCTTCGTCGATGTCGTCATGGGAATTCATCACAGCCCCTTGCTGATCGTGACGGGAGCGGAAGCGGGTTCCGGGGGCGGCAGCCCCGCGACCGAGCGCACCGCCGCGAGAATCCGCATGTGCGTGCCGCAGCGGCACAGGTTCGGTTCCATGTGCGTGCGCAGTTCCTGTTCGGTCGGCTTCGGGTTGCGTTCGAGCAGCGCCTGCGCGCGCATGATCATCCCGGCGATGCAGTAGCCGCACTGCGCGGCCTGGTGCTCGAGGAACGCGCGCTGCAGCGGGCCCGGATGCTCGGCGGTGCCGAGGCTCTCGATGGTGCGCACGCTGCGCGCGCCGATCGCGGCCACCGGCATCAGGCACGAGAAGGTCGGCTTGCCGTCGACGATCACGGTGCAGGCGCCGCATTGGCCGAGGCCGCAGCCGAACTTCGCGCCGTGCAGGTGCAGGTCGTTGCGCAGCGCATACAGCAGCGGCGTGGACGGATCGATGTCCAGCGTGTGCCGCACGCCGTTGACGGTGAGGGTAATCATCGTGCGGTGTCCTCTTTTCTGAGCTTCGCGGCCATCGCGTCGACGCCCGACCACGCCGGGCGATCGGTATAGGTCTCGCGCACGTACGCGGCGAGATCGGCGATCTGCGCGTCGTCGTACTGGTCGATGAACGACGGCATGTAGTTGAGCGTGTCCTCGCCGTGCCAGCCGATTCCGTTGAACATCATCTGGATCGCGTTGCGCGGCGTATCGGCGTTGACCGCCGTGCTGAACGAAAGCGTCGGCCGCTCGCCGATCGACTGCATCGGCGCGGCCGGCCCGTGGCACTGCGCGCACGACGCCTGGAACAGCGTCGCGCCGCGCTGCGCGGCCGGCGTCGTCGCGGGGTGTTCGCCAGCGGCCGTTGCCGTGGCCGCACGCGCGGTCGCCGGTTTCTGGATCGACAGGATGTACGTGGCGATCGCCTCGACGTCCTCCACCGGCACCGTCGCGAGGTCGCGCGTGACAGGCAGCATCGGCCCGGCCGCCGCGCCGTGCTCGCTCGCGCGGCCGGTGCGCAGGTAGGTGACGAGCTGCGCCTGCGTCCACGGCCGCGCGGCCTGGCCGAGCGCATTGAGCGGCGGCGCTTCCCAGCCATCGACGATGCCGCCGTCGAACGCGCGGCCGCGCTGCTCGCCGCCGATCGCGTTCAGCGGCGAATGGCACGATGCGCAGTGGCCGAGCCCGTCGACGAGCATCCTGCCGCGGTTCCATTGCGCCGACTGCGCGGGGTCGGGCTGATACGCGCCTTCGCGCAGGAACAGCACGTTCCAGAACGCGACCAGCGGCCGGAAGTTCAGCGGAAAGATCAGGTCGTTGGCGGGCGCCTTCGCACGTACCGGCTCGCGCGTCATCAGGTACGCGTACGCGGCGGCGATGTCGTCGTCCGACATCCGCGTGAAATGAATGTACGGAAACGCCGGGTAAAGCGGCTGGCCGTTGCGCCCGATGCCGGTGCGCAGCGCACGGGCGAAGGCGTCGCGCGACCAGCGGCCGATCCCCGTTTCGGCGTCCGGCGTGATGTTGGTCGCGTAGATCGTGCCGAACGGCGTCGCGAGCGGCAGCCCGCCCGCGAACGGCTTGCCGTCCTTCGCGGTGTGGCACACGATGCAGTCGCCGAGCGCGACGACGCGCGCGCCGGCGCGCACCAGTTGCGGATCGAACGAAGCAGGGGCCGGCGGATCGATCGGCGCGATCGGCGGCCGCACCATGATGCCGATCGCGACTGCGACGCCCGCGATCGCGATGCCGGCCGCGCCGAACCAGAGTCGTTTGTGCTTCATGCGCGCTCCAGGCGACGCGGTGCGCCGCAAGTCATGCGAGGCGCGGCGACACCGGACGATGCGTGTCGGCTGCGCGGTGTCGTCCGATGCGGCCGCGAGCGTGTTGCCGAGCGGCGGTGATTGGCGGCGGGGATCATGTTTTTACTCCAGCAGTCGATAACGGGCGCAAGCGCCGTTCTGCGCGGCGGCTCATGAACGGCAGTCTACGCAGAGGCCGCGACCCTTGCCTGAAACGGCGCTGAAACGTTCTGAACGGTGTCCGGCGCCGGATCGGCCGGGGGGCCGATCCCGGGCGCGCCGTGTCGCGGCGGCTCCACGCGTCGCGTCACGACGGCATCTCGCCGGCGACGACTTCGTCCGCGTAGCACCAGATCCAGCGCTCGCCGGGCTCGATCGAGCGGACGAGCCGGTGGCCGGTTTCGCGGAAATGCCGGCTCGCGTGGCGATTCGGCGACGAGTCGCAGCAGCCGACGTGCCCGCAGATCAGGCACATCCGCAAATGCACCCAGCGGCTGCCCGATTTGACGCATTCCTCACAGTAGTCCTTGTCCGTGTCGAACACGCGTGCTTCGTCGAGATGCGTACAGGCGTTGGCCATCTTGCGCTCCGATGCCGGCGCGGGAGCGACGCTTGCGGCGTGGCCGGCACGCGGCCGCAAGCGGAAGGGATACGCGGCATTGTGCAGCGTCGCGTCGCGGCCCGACCTTAATTGTCATGAAGCGACCCGCGCGGCCCGCACCGGCGGCGTACAGTCGCGAATGCGTCCGGCCACGCCGCGGCATCGGCCGGACCGCATTCGACATCGACTTCATCGGGAGGCGCTCATGGATCAACCGCAACACGTGCGAATCGTCGGCCTGCCGCGCAGCAGGGACGCGTACGCGATCCGCGATTTCCTGCAGCGGCGCATGATCGCGTACGACTGGTGCGAGCTGACATCCGACGCCGATTGTGCACAGATGCTCGGCATCGCGCCGCTGCGCGACGTCCGGCTGCCGGTCGTGATCTTTCCGGACGGCTCGCGCCTGTACCAGCCGACGCTGGCCGAAATCGCCGCGCGGCTCGGCTGGGTCGCGCGCCCGCGCTTCGTCGAATACGACGTATCGATCTACGGCGCGGGGCCGGCCGGGCTGTCGGCGGCGGTCTACGCGGCGTCCGAAGGGCTGCGCGCGGTCGTGATCGAGCGCGGCGCGATCGGCGGGCAGGCCGGCACGAGTTCGCTGATCGAGAACTACATGGGCTTCCCCGACGGCATCCCGGGCGCGGAGCTCGCGGAACGCGCGCGCGAGCAGGCGGTGAAGTTCGGCGTCGAGCTGCTGACGATGCGCGAGGGCGTGCATGCGACGTTCGTCGACGGCAAGATCCGCGTCGAGCTCGCCGACGGGTCGATCCTGGTCGCGCGCGCGAACATCTGCGCGACCGGCATCGAATATCGCAGCCTCGGGCTGCCCGAGGAGCCGGCGTTTCTCAATGCGGGGTTGTTCTACGGCGCCGGGTCGAGCGAAGCGCCGATGTGCGCGGGCGAGCAGGTGTTCATCGTCGGCGGCGGCAATTCGGCCGGCCAGGCCGCGATGAATTTCGCGCGGCATGCGCGCCAGGTGACGATGCTCGTGCGCGGGGCGTCGCTCGCCGACACGCTGTCGCGCTACCTGATCGACCGGATCGAGCGCACGCCGAACATCGAGGTCCGCTACCGGTCGAGCGTCGCCGCGCTGCACGGCGACGGCTGGCTCGACGCGATCGAGCTTCGCTCGGCGGACGGCACGCTCGAACGGCTGCCGGCCACGCGCCTGTTCGTGTGCATCGGCGGCGCGCCGAATACCGACTGGGCGAAGGACACCGACATCATTCGCAATCCGGACGGTTATCTCGTGACCGGCGGCGACCTGTACGACTGTCCGGCGTTCGAGCGCGTATGGCCGCTCGAGCGCCGGCCGTACCACCTCGAAACCAGCGTGCCGGGATCGTTCGCGGCCGGCGACGTGCGATCGGGATCGGTCAAGCGCGTCGCGTCGGCGGTCGGCGAAGGCGCGATGGCCGTGACCTTCGTGCACCGGTTTCTCGGCGAGGATGCGCATCGGCTCGCGCTCGCGTGACGCGCTCGCGCGGGCCGTTCGATCCATTCATCGCGCGTCGGCCTGCGTCGTGTCGCGCAGCCCGTCCCGCAACCCATCCCGGCCCGCGCGCGCCGGCGGCGTCCACCCGCCGCCCAACGCGCGCACGAGGCTCACCGTCGCGACGGCCAGCGCCTGCCGGCTGTGAATCAGTTGGCGCCGCGCATTCAGCGCATCGCGATCGGCGTCGATCACTTCCAGGTAGCTGACGTAACCGTGCGCGTAACGGCTCAGCGACAGCCGCGCCGCGGCGTCCGTCGCGTGCGCCGCGCGGTCGTAGCGCACGATCCGCTCCTTTTGCGCGGCGATGTCGTTGAGCGCATCCTGCACGTCGCGCAACGCAGCGATCGCGGTCGCGCGATAGTTGGCGTCGGCCACGTCCGTGCCGGCCCGCGCGGCGGCCACCGCGGCGTCGCGCTTGCCGCCGTCGAACAGCGTCAGCGCGACGTTCGCGCCGAGACTCCACAGCGAGCTGTTGCGGTCGAGAAACGATCGCAGGTCGCGGGTGGCGAAACCGCCGTCGGCGGTCAGCGTCAGCGTCGGCAGCCACGCGGTGCGGGCAATGCCCAGCTCGAGCGACGCCGCGTCGGCCCGCCGGGCCGCCGCGAATACGTCCGGGCGTTGGGCGAGCAGCGCGGACGGCAGCCCGGCCGGCACCTCCGGCACCTGCACGGGCACGGCGGCCGTGCCGACGTCGAACGCGGTCGGCGACACGCCGGTCAGCACCGCGATGGCGTCGACGAGGTTCTCGCGCAGCCGGCGGCTCTCCGCGAGATCGGCATGCGCGGTATCGAGATCGGCCGACGCGCGCAGCCCGTCGAGATCGCTCGCCGCGCCGGCCCGCACGCGGGCGGCGATCACGTCGAGCGCGGTGCGCCGCAACCCGATCGCGCGCGTGAGCGTCACGAGATCGTCGTCGACGTAGCGCAGCGTCAGGTAGTCGACGGCCACTTCGGTCGCTACCCGCAGACGCAGCGCATCGCGGTCGGCCGCCGCCTGCAGCACGTTCTGTTCGCCGACGTCGGCATCGCCGCGCAAGCGGCCCCATAGATCGACTTCGTAGCTCGCGGCGACGGGCACCGACCAGTTGTGCATCGTGCGCTTCGGCAGCGCGTTGTCGACCGTGCCGGATACGCGCGAGCGGCTGAACGACGGGTCGACGCGCACGGTCGGCGCCAGCGCGGCCTCGCGCACGCCGAGCAGCGCCTGCGCCTGATCGACGCGCGCGGCCGCCGCGCGGATATCGAGGTTGTGCGCGAGCGCGGCGTCGACGAGGCGGCCGAGCCGCGGGTCGCCGAACCAGGCGGGCCATGCCGCGAGCGACGGCGCATGCGCATCGGCCGACGGATCGGCATGACGGAACCCGTCGCGCCCGACCGGCACGGGCGCGAGCGGCTGCGGCGCGATCGAGCAGGCGGCCAGCAGGCTCGCGGCGAGCAGGGCGAAGGCGCGCTTCATTGCGCTGCGCCGCCGGGTTGCAGCGTGACGACGACCGACAGCCCGGGCCGGATGCGCGGCTCCGTCGCGGCCGGGCCGTCGAGCAGGATCTTCACGGGCACGCGCTGCGTGACCTTCGTGAAGTTGCCGGTCGCGTTGTCGGGCGGCAGCAGCGCGAACTGCGCGCCGGTCGCGGGCGACAGGCTGTCGATGTGGCCGCTGAACGCGCGCTCCGGCAGCGCATCGAAGCGCAGTTGCACGGCGTCGCCGGCGCGCACGTGCCGCAACTGCGTCTCGCGGAAATTGGCGACGATCCACGGATGCGGCTCGACCAGCGTGAGCAGCGCCTGGCCGGGCGCGACATGCTCGCCGGTCTCCACGGTCTTCTTGCCGACGTAGCCGTCCGACGGCGCGACGACCGCCGTGTAGCCGAGCTGCAGCAGCGCGTCGCGCAACTCGGCATCGTTCTGGCTCGACGCGGCGTCGGCGGCCTGGGCGGCGGCGATGGCGCTGCGCCGTTGCGCGTCGGCCGCCACGACACGCGCGCGGGCGGACTTGCGGGCGGCATCGGCCGCGTCGAACTCCTGCTTCGACAGGCCGCGCGGCGTCTCGCGGGTCAGTTCGCGGGCCCGCGCGTAATCGAGTTCGGCCTTTTCGGCATCGGCGTGCGCCGACACGAGCGCCGCGTCCGCCTGTTCGATCAGCGCGTGGGCGCGGCTCGCATCGGCATGCGCCTGGGCGACGCGTGCGCGTTGCGCGGCGACACGCACGTCGAAGTCGCGCCGGTCGATCTGCACGAGCGCGTCGCCTGCGTGCACGAACTGGTTGTCGTCGACGAGCACGCGTTCGACCGTGCCGGAAACGCGCGGCGAGATCACGTGCAGGTGGCCGGTCACGTACGCGTCGTCGGTGCCGCGATCGCGTGCGTCGAACTCGTACACGAGCAATGCGGCGAGCAGCAGCGCGATCGCGGCGATCGCGACGATGGCCGGCTTGCGGGAACGCGCGGGCACGGCGGGCGACGGCGCGGGGGAGGGTGGGGTCATGATCGGTAAACTCCGTCGTACGGGCAGGATTCGACGCACCGCGTTATGCTTGCGCCAGCTTGACAGGCGGGAGCCGCTCGACGATGAACACGACGTTCGCCACCGGCAGTGCCATGCCGGCGCCGGCCGCAGGGCCGGCCTCCGACATTCCGACGTTTCGGTCGATCGCCGCGATCGCGGCCGTGCTGCTCGGCGCGATCATCGCGACGCTGACGTCGCGCATCACGTCGCTCGGGCTGGCCGACGTGCGCGGCGCGCTGGGCATCGGCTTCGACGAAGGCGCGTGGATCAACACCGCGTTTACCGCGTCGCAGATGTTCGTCGGGCCGCTCGCGATCGCGGCGGCCTTCATGTTCGGCACGCGCCGCGTGCTGGTCGCGGGCGCCGTGGTGTTTCTCGGCGCGGAAACCGTGCTGCCGCTCTGCACGCAATTCGGCGCGTTCATCGTGTGCCAGGCGATCGCGGGGCTCGCGTCCGGCGTATTCGTGCCGCTGACGGTCGGCTTCGTCGTGCGCACGCTGCCGCCGCGGCTGATTCCGTTCGGCATCGCCGCGTATGCGATGAATCTGGAGATGTCGCTTAACCTGTCGGCCACGCTCGAAGGCTGGTACAGCGAACACCTGAGCTGGCGCTGGCTGTTCTGGCAGAACGCGGCGCTGACCGTGCCGTTCATCGCGTGCCTGATGCTGTCGCTCGCCGACGAGCCGATCAAGCGCTTCGCGTCCGGCATCGACGCGCGCGGGATGCTGCTCGGCGCAGGCGGGTTCGCGTGCCTGTGCGTCGCGCTCGACCAGGGCGAGCGGCTGTTCTGGCTGCAGTCGCCGCTGATCGTCGCGCTGCTCGTCGCCGGCATCCTGATGATCGCCGCATTCCTGATCCACGAACTCGCGTCGCCGCGCGCGGGCATCGATCTCGGCTACCTCGCACGGCCCAACATCGCGCTGCTGATCGTGCTCGTCGGCCTCGTGCGCTTCACCGTGCTCAACACGAGCTTCATCCCGTCGCTGTTCCTCGCCAGCACGTACGGCCTGCGCCCGCTGCAGATCGGCGACACGCTGCGCTGGATCGCGATCCCGCAACTGCTGTTCGCGCCGTGTGTCGCGCTGTTGCTGCAGCGTGTCGACCCGCGCCGGCTGATCGTCGCCGGCTTCGCGATGGTGGCGATCGCGTTCGCGCTCGGTTCGCGGCTCACGCCGGTGTGGGCCGAACCCGATTTCATTCCGTCGCAATTGCTGCAGGCGCTCGGCCAGACGACGGCGCTCACGTCGGTCATCGTTTTCTTCGGCCGGCACGTGACGGCCGAGCATGCGCTCACGTTCGGCGCGGTCGTGCAGACGACGCGCCTGCTGAGCGGGCAGCTCGGCACGACGTCGATCGCGGTGATTCAGCGGATCAGGGAGGCTACCCATTCGAATCTCGTCGGTCTGCATGTGTCGCTGTCGGATCCGGAAACGCTCGAACGGCTGAGGGCGGGCGCGGCGTCGCTGGTCGCGCATGGCGCCACGTTCGCGACGGGCGACCAGGCGGCCTATGCGCTCATCGACCGCGCGGTGCGCGTGCAGGCCACGACGCTCGCGCTGGCCGACAACTTCCGCGTGGCGATGGCGTTCGCGCTCGCCGGCGCGCTGCTCGGCATCCTGCTGCGCCCGGTGTGGGCGCCTTGAGCGCCGCACCGGACGATCTGAAATTTCCTGAAAAATCCTGAATGGCGCGCGTGCGGCGTCCGTCGCGGCGGCATGCGCGCCGCCGCGACGGACGGCGCGCTTACGCCTGCAGGAACGCGAGCAATTCGGCGTTGATGCGATCGGCGCTCACGACGCACATCCCGTGCGAGCCGCCCTCGATCACCTTCAACACCGCGTGCTTGACGATCTTCGACGACAGGCGGGCCGAATCGTCAATCGGCACGATCTGGTCGTCGTCGCCGTGCAGCACGAGCGTCGGCACGTCGAACTTCTTCAGGTCGTCGGTGTAGTCGACTTCCGAGAACTCCTTCACGCACAGGTACTGGCCGTGGATGCCGCCCATCATCCCCTGCGACCAGAACGCGTCGATCGTGCCCTGCGACACCTTCGCGTTCGGGCGATTGAAGCCGAAGAACGGCACGGCGAGATCCTTGTAGAACTGCGAACGGTTCTCCGCGACGTTCTTGCGGATGCCGTCGAACACGTCCATCGGCAGGCCGCCCGGATTGGTCGGCGACTTCACCATCTGCGGCGGCACCGCGCCGATCAGCACGGCCTTCGCCACGCGCTTCGTGCCGTGGCGACCGATATAGCGCGCGACTTCGCCGCCGCCGGTGGAGTGGCCGACGAGCGTGGCTTCGCGCACGTCGAGCGCGTCGAGCAGCGCGGCGAGATCGTCCGCGTACGTGTTCATGTCGTTGCCGCGCGACGGCTGGCTCGAACGGCCGTGGCCGCGGCGGTCGTGCGCGATCACGCGATAGCCGCGCTGCACGAGGAACAGCATCTGCGCATCCCACGCGTCCGCGCACAGCGGCCAGCCGTGCGAGAACACGACCGGGCGGCCGCTACCCCAGTCCTTGAAGTAGATCTGCGTGCCGTCCTTGGTGGTGATCGTGTTCATCGTCTGCGTTCCTGCATGGGCTGAAGAGGGGCTGGGGGACGGCGTGCCGGCGGCGGCCGCCATCGCGGGCAGCGCGGCTGCGGCAACGGCCGTCGCGCCGGCGAGCAGCATGTCGCGGCGGCGGGCCGACGCAACGGCATCGGTCTGTTCGGGGTGCATCTGGACTCCTGAGGTATGCGGCGGCGAGGCCGCCCGGGACGGTGGTTCGATGGCGGCCGGCCGCGGCCATCCCGCCCGGCAGCCGTCCGGCGTGCGCCGCCGCGCGTCGACTGGCGCGCGCGGACGAACGAAAGCCGTCGGGAGCGTATCCCGGCGCGGCGCCCGCCGTACTGAAATCCGGCTGAATTTTCTTGAACGCCGCGGCGGCGCGCGCGGATTTGCCGCGCTGCAGAAAAATTAAGCGCGGGACCGGGACTCTTCAGCGCACGGCGGCTATCGTCAACATCGGGTCACCGGCACACGTTGCGCGCCACGCGCACGGGCCGGCGGGCCCGCTCCGCCCGTCACCTGCCTGGATATGCCGCCATGGACGCCTTCAATCGCTGGGAGCACATGATCACGTCGCTCGGACCGTTGCCCGTCGCGGGCGTCCGGCTGCTGCCGATGCCGCGCACGCGGGAGACGGACGGCTCGCGTCACCCGCATCGCGACGAGGCGCCGATGCCGTCGAGCGGCGACGTGCGCCGCCGCAGCGCGATCGTCGCCGTCGAGCGGCAGACCGATTCGTCGATGCTGGTGTCGTGGAGCGATCCGACGCGCTGCCGCTACGACGAACAACGCTGGATCTGCGCGAAGGCGCGCAGGCTGGCGCGCTGCGCGCTCACCGGGCAGCCGATCCGGATCGGCGACGCGATCTACAAACCGCAGTGGCGCGGCGAGAAACGCCCCGCGAATTGCCGCGAGATGGTGCTCGCGACGGCGCTCGAACAGTTCGTCGCGCGGCCGTCGCGGGCATGACGCGCCGCGCCGCACGCGTCGGCCGCGTTCGCGGCCGCGGCGTCCCGATGCGAAAGGAACCCTCATGAGCACATTCACCACCCGCGACGGCGTGTCGATTCACTACAAGGACTGGGGCAGCGGCCGCCCGGTCGTGTTCGTTCACGGCTGGCCGCTGAACGCCGACATGTGGGACGTGCAGATGCATCATCTCGCGTCGCACGGCCTGCGCTGCATCGCGTACGACCGGCGCGGCTTCGGGCGGTCCGGTCAACCGTGGAGCGGATACGACTACGACACGCTCGCCGACGATCTCGCCACGCTGCTCGAGACGCTCGACCTGCATGACGTGACGCTCGTCGGCTTTTCGATGGGCGGCGGCGAGGTGGCGCGCTACATTGGCCGGCACGGCACGCGCCGCATCGCGAAGGCGGTGCTGATCGGCTCGGTGACGCCGCTCGTCGCGCGCCGCGACGATCATCCGGAGGGCGTGGACGTCGCGGTATTCGACGGCATGCGCGCGGGCATCGTGGCCGATCGCGCGGCGTTTTTCGACGGCTTCTGGCCGCTCTTTACCGGTTCGAACCGCGACGGCTCGACGGTGTCGCGCGCGGCGCTCGGCTGGACGTCGTTCATGGCGCTGCAGGGCGGGCTGAAGGGCACGCTCGATTGCGTCCGCGCGTTTTCCGAAACCGATTTCCGTGCCGATCTGCAACGATTCGACGTACCGACGCGGGTGATTCATGGCGACGACGACCAGACGGCGCCGCTCGCGCTGACCGGCGCCGCCACGGCGAAACGCGTGCTGCATGCGACGCTGAGCGTCTACGAAGGCGGCCCGCACGCGCTCTACCTGACGCACGCGGCCAGGCTGAACGACGAGCTGCTGGCGTTCGCGCGGGCCTGAGCCCGCGATGCCGGCCGGTGGCGGCGCGAGGCCGCGGGCGCGCCCGCGCCGCGCGGCGAATCGCGCCGCAAACGCGGGCAAACGAGCCGGCGGATAGTCGGCCGGCGCAATAGAGGCGCCTGAAAATAAACCGGCCGGTCAATCAAAACGAAAATGCGCGCATGGCGCCAGTCGAAAAACATTTCGTCTGATATAACGAAGTCGTATTCATCGGCGCATCCACGATTTGCACATGAAACGTGCGCGGCCTTGTCGCCTTTCGGTGCGGGGTTCAAAGCAGCGTGTCGCGGCGGCGTTTTTCGTCATTTCAAAAAAATCGTGCCGTTCATTCTGATAATTTGAATCATTCGGCCATGCAAATACCGTAGCATTGACACCGAACCGGCCCCCGATTTCAGTGGGGCGCCGTTGAATGTCACCCTCAAGAAATTCTCATGATCCGGATTGGAACACTTCACGTTTTTCTCGACAGACGTGAAATTCGTTCGAACGGCAAGCTGCTGCGCATCGGCAGCCGCGCATTCGAAATTCTCGAGCTGTTGATTCGGGCGAACGGTGCGCTGGTATCGAAAGACGACATCATGCAGCGCGTATGGCCGCACACCGTGGTCGAGGAAAACAACCTGCAGGTGCACATCGCTTCGCTGCGCAAGGCGCTGGCCGGCGACCGGAACCTGATCGTGACGGTGCCCGGCCGCGGCTACCGGCTGGTCGTCGGGCAGGACGACGGCGACGCGCCCGTGCGTCCCGCGACGTGGCGGCCGTCCGCTGCGCCGAGTGCGTTGTTCGGCCGCGAACAGACGGTCGCCGACGTGCTGGCCGCGCTGCAGGGCGCGCGCGTCGTGACGCTGGTCGGCGCGGGCGGCATCGGCAAGACGCGGGTCGCGATCGAAGCGGCGGCGCGCGCCGACGCCCGCTTTCCGGAAGGCAGCGTATTCGTTTCGCTCGCCACAGTCGCGTGTCCGCGCTTCGTGCCGGACGCGCTCGCCGGCGCGTTCGGCATCACGCAGCCGATCGGGTCGCTGACGCTCGAAGCGGTGCTCGCCAGCGTCGCGCGTCGCCGGATGCTGCTCGTGCTCGACAATTGCGAGCACCTGCTCGACGCCGCCGCGCAGATCGCGAGCGCGCTCACCGATGCGGACGACGGGCTGTGCGTGCTCGCGACGAGCCGGGAATCGCTGCGCATCCACGGCGAGCGCGTGTGCCCGGTGCCGCCGCTCGACGTGCCCGACGAAGGGGCCGGCGAACACGAGGCGATGCGCGCGAGCGCGGTGCAGTTGTTCGCGGCGCGTGCGCGCGCGGCCGATCCGCGTTTTCCGCTCGATGCACGCAGCGTGGCGTTGATGGCGTCGGTCTGTCGCCGCCTCGACGGCCTGCCGCTCGCGATCGAGCTGGCCGCGGCCCGCGCCGCCGTGCTGGGCATCGACGTGCTGGCCGCCCATCTCGACGATCACTTTCGGCTGCTGACCGGCGGTTTCCGCACCGCGTTGCCGCGCCATCAGACGCTGCAGGCGATGTACGACTGGAGCTACCGGTTGCTCGGGGAGGCCGAGCGCCTGCTGCTGCGATGGCTCGGCGTGTTTCGCGACGGCTTCTCGATCGAGGCCGTGCGCGAGGTCGTCGGCGCCAACGGGCTGGCCGGCGCCGACCTGCTCGATACGATCGCCGGCCTCGTGTCGAAGTCGCTGCTGATCCTCGAGACCGCGCACGGAGCGCCGCGCTACCGGCTGTTGACGACCACGCGGGCCTACGCGCAACAGCAGCTCGACAGTCACGGCGAGGCGGCGGCCGCCGCGCGCGCGCATGCGACCTACTTCCTCGCGTTGTTCCGGCGCGCGGCCCACGATGGCGACGAGTCGCGCAGCGAGGCCGGCAGCACGACCCGGCTCGATGCGGTCCGGCGCGAGCTCGGCAATCTGCGTGCCGCGCTCGACTGGGCGTTTTCGGCGCAGGGCGACGCGGCGCTCGGCATCGCGCTCGCGGCCCTCGCGGTGCCTTGCCTGTTCGACCTGTCGCTCGTCGACGAATGCCGCGAGCGGGCGCGCGTCGCGCTCGATGCGATGCGCGACGCGGACGCAGGCGCGGCGCCCGTGTCCGACGATGCGCGCGTGCGGCTGCTGGCCGCGTATGCGGCCGCGCTCGCGCATACGGCAGGCTCGACGCAGGCCGTGCACGATGCGTGGTCGGAAGTGCACGGGCTCGGGCTCGATGCGGCCGAGGCCGAGCTGCCGTCGCGCGAGTCGTGACGCCGGGTTCGTCGCGCGTCTCGATGCTTCAGAACGATTCAGCCCCGTTACAGGACGGCGGCAGGCCGCGCGCGTAGATTGCGTGAACGGAGGGCGCCGGCACCCCGTCGGCACGCGTGCGAGCCGACCCCGTGCGCCCGCCGGCATCGCGCGACATCACTGAACGCCGGCGCGGCGAAACGCCCGGCGTGCACGTCGTCGCGCGTCCCGCTCAATCGACGAACCTCCGCATGAAACCTGACCCGTCCGACCTTTCCCGTCGCGCGACCGATTTCGGCCTGCTGTTCCTGCGTGTCGCCGCCAGCGTGCTGCTGCTCGTGGTGCACGGCTTGCCGAAGGTCGTCCATTACACGGCCGAAGCCGCGGCCATCGAGGATCCGTTCCATCTCGGCCGCACGCTGTCGATCCTGTTCGCGATCTTCGCGGAGGTCGTGTGCCCGATCTTCATGATCGTCGGTCTGTTCCCGAGGCTGGCGGCGCTGCCGGTGATGATCGTCACGCTCGTCGCGCTGGTGTTCGTCCACCCCGACTGGCCGCTGCGCGACGCGCAGTTCGCGTGGATGCTGCTGATCCTGTTCGGCACGATCGCGATCGCGGGCCCCGGCCGCTATGTGTTGCCGTTGCCGGGCGTCGTGCGTCGGCGTAGCTAGCCGCAACCGGCGCGTCGGCGGCGCGCCCGCCATGTATCCGCCGGTTCCGTGCCCGCAGCGACCTGCGTGCTGGCGCTTCCACTCTTTCGCGCGCCGCGCTGGCGATCCGACATGTTGAATTTCTCCGATACGGCGATCTACGGCGCGCCGATCGTGCTGGCCGACCTCGCCGCGTGGCGGCTGCTCGGGCACGATCGCCCCGTGGCGCGCGCCATCCGGCGCTGCGCGGCGTTCGCCGCGCTGAGCGCCGTGCTGTTCGCGACCGGCGTCAGCCCGCTCGCCGTTCCCGCGTCGCTCGGCGGGCTCGACCGGATCGTGGTCCAGGCCGTGTGCATCGCGTGGTGGCTCCAGTGCGCGATCGTGTTCAGCCTGCTGCTCAATCATCTGCTGCTGCCGCGTGCGTGGCATAGCCAGCGGCTCTTTCACGACATCGCCGCGGGCATCGTGTTCGGCGCGGCCGCGGTGGCCGCGCTGGGCTACGTGCTCGGCCTGCCGTTGAGCGGCCTGGTCGCGACCTCCGGCGCCGTCGCGGTGATCCTCGGTCTCGCGCTCCAGAACACGCTGAACGACGTGTTCTCCGGGCTCGTGCTGAACACCACGCAGCCGTTTCGGCTCGACGACACGGTGTCGATCGGCGAACTCGAAGGGCGGATCGTCGAAAGCAACTGGCGTTCGACGAAGCTGATCGACAGCCTCGGCAACCTGGTCGTCGTGCCGAACAGCGCGGCGGCGCGCGCCACCATCGTGAACCTCAGCGAGCCGGCCGGCCTGCACGGCGTCACGCTCGCGCTCGACCTCGATCCCGCGGTGCGGCCGGCCGTCGCCGTCGGCGCACTGGAGCGGGCCGCGGCGAGTTCGCTCGACGTGCTCGCGCGCCCCGCGCCGATCGCCGTCGTGAAGGCGTTCCGCGCGAACGCGATCCAGTACGAACTCGTCTGCTACGTCGACGCGCTGCAGAAGAAAACGACCGTGCGCAACGCGCTCTACGATCTCGCGCATCGGCATCTGGCCGCGGCGGGCGTCGCGTGGCGGCCGCTCGCGGGGCCGGCGCCGGCGTCCGCATCGTCGTCGACGTCGCAAGCGCATCCGGTATCGCGCCGGCTGCTGCTGTTGCGTGCGGTCGAACTGTTCGCGCGCGTCGACGACGACGATCTGGCCGTGCTGGCCGATGCGCTGGTCTCGCGTTCGTTCGGCAAGGGCGACGTGATCTATGCGTCGACTGCGGAGTCGCGCGTGCTGACCATCGTCGAATCGGGCGTCGCGGCGGTGTTCGTGCCGGGCGCGTCGGGCGACGTCGAAGTGCGACGGATGGCGCCGGGCGATGCGATCGGGCAGTCGGTCGTGCTCGCCGGCACGCGGCTTCACGCGACCGTCCATGCGGTGACCGCGATGACTGTGCATCAGCTTCGCAGCGAGGATCTGTCGGCACTGATCGGCAGGAAGCCGGCGCTCGGCAGGCTGATGTGCGAGTCGCTCACCGACCATATCGCGACCGAGGAAAGGATGATGATTCCCCCGGTCGAGAAGGCGCACGCGGGGTTCAGCCTGATTGGCTGGCTCGAGAAGGAAATGAAGCGGCTGCACGATTCGCTCGGCTGACGTGCGGATCGCGAGGGCCGCCAGCGCGGCCGGCGGCAGCGCGGCGAGCTGGTGGTACGCCACGCGCGCGCTGCCGGGCCGTCGGCCATCGACGACGCGGTCGCGGGTGCGACCCCGCCGTGCCGGCAGGCCGTGAACGGGTGCGTCAGTCCGGTGTCGTGAACCGCTCGACGAGATCGGGCTGGTCGAGTTGCTCGACCCACCAGTGCAGCGCGCGGCCGGCCTCGTCGCCGCGCCACGCGAGATAGCAGTGCGTGGTGTCGCGCATGCCCGTCACCTGGCGCGCGACGAGCTTGCCGTCGGCGATCGCGCGCGCCGCGATGCATTCCGGCAGCGTGCCGACCGCGAGCCCTTCGCATTGCGCTTCGAGTTTCGCGGCCAGCGTCGGGACCGCGAGGGTCGGCTGGCCCGCATCGATCGCGACCGACTGCGGCTGCAATTCGCGCGACGTATCGCTGATCACCGCGCCGCGATACCGGACGACCGACGCCATCGCCAGCGGTTCGGGCATCGATGCGAGCGGATGGGTCGGCGCGACCGCGAACACGTGTTTCAGCGAGCCGATCGGCCGCGCGACGATGCCCGGCAATTCCGGCGGTTCGCCCGCCGCGCCGACGACGAGATCGGCCCGACGCGAAATCAGCGCATCCCATGCGCCGCCGAGCACTTCGGTGGACAGCCGCAGCCGCGTGTCCATCCCGAGCGCGTAGAACCGGTGCACGTACGGCCACAGCGCGTCGAACGGCAGAATTTCATCGATGCAGACGCGCACTTCCGTTTCCCAGCCCTGTTGCGCACGCAGCGCCTTCATTTCGAGTTGCTCGGCCGCGCGCAGCAGGCGCCGGCCTTCCTCGACGACGATGCGTCCCGCATGCGTGAGCTTCGCGCGCCGTCCGCTGCGGTCGAACAGCGCCACGCCGAGATCGCTTTCGAGTTTCTGCACCAGGTAGGTCAGCGCCGAGGGCACACGATGCAGCAGTTCCGCTGCTTCGGCAAAGGTGCCGGTGCGGTCGATCGCGTCCAGGGCTTCGAGCGCTTCGAATGACAGCTTCATTGCGAATTCCGGGAGAGGTGGCTGGCGCATCATACCAGTGCACGGTGCGGCGCGAGCAGCGTGCGTCGCCGCGATTTGCTAGAGTGGCGGGTATCGTCATTCGCCGCCCCGCATCGCCCCATGAGCGCCCCTCAGCCGGACATCGCATCGTCCGATTTCATCCCGGCCGACGTCAGGCAGACCGTCGTCACGCAAGCGTTGCCGAACGGGCAAATCGGTATCGTCCGACTTCAGAGCTTGCGCAGGAACTCGGGGCTGACCGCACCCTACGAACTCGAGAATACGGATCTGATCGTATTGCAGTTGCGTCCGTTCGGCGAACAGGGTCTGTGGCTCGACGGCCGCCCCGCACCGTTCGTCCCGTATGACGCGGGAACCGTGTCGATCTACGATCTCGACCGGCGCTGGGTGGCCGACCTCCAGGGCGCGTTCGATTGCCTGCATTTCCATCTGCCGCGCCACACGCTCGAGGAAACGGTCGACGACCTCGGCGGCCGGCAGCGGCCGCAGCTTTATCTGCCGCCGCATCTGAGCACCCACGACTCGATCATCCACGCGCTCGGCCAGTCGCTACTGCCGGCGCTGGCCCGGCCGGGCGAGGCATCGCAGATCTTCATCGATCATGTGGGGCTGGCGTTTCAGGCCCACGTCGCTCACCGTTACGGCGGCGTCGGCGAACGGCGGGAGAGATCGGGCGGCAAGCTCACGCCGTCGCAGGCCAGCCGCGCGAAGGAACTGTTGCTCGAGCACATCGACGGCAACATCGGGCTGGCCGACGTCGCGAGCGCGTGCGGGTTGTCTCGCAGCTATTTCGTCCGGGCGTTTCAGCGAACCACCGGGCTGCCGCCGCATCGCTGGCTCATCGTGCAGCGGGTCGAGCGGGCGAAGGAATGGATGCGCGACCGGAACGTGCCGTTGAGCACGATCGCCCTTGCATGCGGCTTTGCCGATCAGAGCCATTTCTCGCGAGTCTTCACGCGGTTGACCGGTGTCACACCACGCCGGTGGCGCGCGGACCATACGTGAGCGCCGCGATACGCCGGGGGCGGGGCGCGCGCATCGCAAACGCGGCGACGTGCAGGCATGCAACTTGCGGGCGAGCACGGGCTGCACGACTTCGGAGGTTTTCATGAAACGACGCTGGCCACGACGAGCGATGCTCGCGATAGGTGTGTTCGCAACGATCGGCTTTCATGCCGCCATCGCTTACGCGGCATCCGACGTGTCGATCAGCCGCGCGGATTACGGGACGACCGCGAACGGGCAGGCGGTGAGCCAGTACACGCTCGCGAACCGGCACGGCGTGACGTTGAAAGTGATCACGTACGGCGGCATCGTGACGGCGCTCGACGTGCCGGACCGCACCGGCCACGTTGCCGACATCGTGCTCGGCTTCGATTCGCTGCGCGACTACGAAACGCACAACGGCAACATCCATTTCGGCGCGCTGATCGGCCGGTATGCGAACCGCATCGCGGGCGGGCGTTTCGCGCTCGACGGCAGGATGTGGACGCTGCCGGTCAACGACGGGCCGAACACGCTGCACGGCGGTCCCGACAGTTTCGACGCGAAGGTGTGGAAGGTCACCGGCACGCACAGCGACGCGACGGGTTCGAGCGTCACGCTGCGCTACGTGAGCCCCGACGGCGAGAACGGCTTCCCCGGCACGTTGACGACGGACGTGACCTACACGCTGACCCCCGACGACCAGATCCGCATCGACTATCGCGCGACGACCGACAAGGACACCGTCGTCAACCTGACCAACCACAGCTACTTCAATCTGGCGGGGCAGGCCGGCGGTAGCGTCGAGCGGCAACTGATCGAGATCGCCGCGTCGCGTTTCACGCCGACCGACAATACGTCGATTCCGACCGGGCAACTGGCGAGCGTCGCGGGCACGCCGATGGATCTGCGCCAGTTGACGCCGATCGGCGCGCATTTGCGCGATGGGTATCCGCAGCTCGTGATCGCGCATGGCTACGATCAGAACTGGGTGCTGGACCAGGGCGGCCAGCCGGCGCCCGCGTTTGCCGCGCGTGCTTACGACCCGGCGTCCGGGCGTTTCCTCGAGCTGTACACGACGCAGCCGGGGCTGCAGTTCTATACGGCCAACGGGTTGAACGGCAGCGTCGCGGGCAAGGGCGGCACGGTGTACCGGCAAACCGACGCGTTTGCGCTGGAAGCCGAACATTTTCCCGATTCGCCGAATCATCCGGCCTTCCCGTCGACGGTGCTCAAGCCGGGCGACACGCTGCACGAAGTGACGGTGTGGCGGGTGGGCGCGCGATGATCGTCGACGCTGGCGGGCGCGCACCGATCACACGTTGATCGTGCCGCGCCCGAGTTCGATCACGCGCCCGCCGACGCCGATTTCGCCCGCGGCATCGACCGACAACCGCAGCAGGCAAGGCCGACCGACGGCTTCGCCTTGCTCGACCCGCCACGCGGCCGGCAGATCGTGCCCGGCGGCGAGCAACCAGCCGCCGAGGTTCGCACAGGCCGATCCGGTGCCCGGGTCTTCCGATACGCCGCCGCCCTGCTTCACGAAGAAGTAGCGGGACACGACCGTCCCCGGGCGCTCGGCGTCGAACGCGAATACATAGGCGGTCTTCCGGCCGAGGCTGCTTCGCGGCCAGATGTCGAGGTACGCGCTGTCGGGCTGCGCGCGCCGCACGGCGGCCGGGCTCTTGAGCGCGACCAGCAACTGGTCGGCGCCGGTGTCGACCCATAGCGGCGGCGCGAGCAGGTCGTCCTCCGCGAGCCCGAGCAGCGCCGCGATCCGCGCATCGGGCAACGTGCACGGCGCCGTGTTCGGCATGCCGGCATGCGGCGCGATGAAGGTCCACACGTCGTCGCGCGCGGTGACGTCGACGACGCCGGCCTTGAATTCCAGCGACAGCGCATCGCCGGCCTTGAGCCGGTCGCGCACGACGTGCGCGGTGCCGAGCGTCGGATGGCCCGCGAAAGCCATCTCGTAGCCGGGCGTGAAGATGCGCACGCGTGCATGCGCGCGCTCGGACGGCAGCACGAAGGTCGTCTCCGACAGGTTGAACTGCACGGCCAGCGCCTGCATGGTCGCGTCGTCCATGCCGCGCGCATCGTCGAACACGCAAAGCGGGTTGCCGCCGAACGTCGATTCGGCGAAGACGTTCAGCAGACGGAAGGTGTATTGGGTCATCGGGATCTCGTGCGGGTCAGCCCTGCTTGTCGATCGGTGCAAGCATCGCCTGCATGTCGGGATGCTTCAACACTTTCCGGTATTCCGCCGGACTCATCGCGTCGATCAAGACGCGGCCGCTCACGTCGGCCTTGATGTATTCGACCGCGAGCAGCGCGATGACCGGATTGGTCGTCAGCGTCGCGTGGTCGGGCGACTGGTCGCCGAATTCCGCGACCACCGCCTCGGTGTCGTCCGCGACCGCGACGGCCAGCCGCCGCCCCGACAGACGAAGCCGCGCGCTGGCGCCGCATTTGGCCATGTCGTAGTGGCGCGGCCCGTTGAGCGTGCGATTGCCGTAGATCGCCACGTGCGTATCGACGCCCCGCGCCGCGGCCGCTTCGAGCAGCGGCCCGAGATCGTCGATTTCCTCGTCCCACACGCCCGCGAAGATTGCCGTTTTCGCCTGGTCGATCACGCGCGCGAATGCGCTGACGATCGCCGCGCGTCCGCTCAACGACCAGACCAGCCCCGGCTCTTGCCGCACCGGCAGCCGGTCGAGCGCGCCCGCCGCCAGTTCGAGATCCGCGTTGAAGCGCGTGCGCAATTCTTCCAGCAGCGACCGGTGCGGCACGGCTGCATAGCGGACCGGCTCGGAGCGGTTGACGAGCACCGCGCCGCGCGCCTCCAGGCGGCCGAGCGTCTCGTAGACCTTCGATGGCGGCATGCCGGCGCGCCGGCCGACTTCCGCGCCCGTCAGCGCGGCTTGTCCGACGAGCGCGGCGTACGCCTGCGCCTCGTATTGCGTAAAGCCAAGCCGGATCAATGACGTGATCAATTCTGCGTTTTCGTTCATCTGCATGGACTCGAATGGCCGTGGCGTGCGTCACGGCCGTGCTTGATTAACTACCGGAGTAGTATAGAATCGATTCCGTCTACTACCGAAGTAGTAGGCGGGATTTCCAAACCTTACCGAAGAGGATCATCAAGATGCGTCAACGGATCAGTACCGGCTCCCCGTGGGAGCCGAAGGTGGGCTATTCGCGTGCGGTCGTCGTCGACAACACAATCTACGTGTCGGGGACGGCCGGTAAAGGCGACGACGTGTATGCGCAGACACGCGATGCGTTGGCGACGCTCGGCAAGGTGCTCGCGGACAGCGGATTCGCGCTGTCGGACGTCGTCCAGAGCCGGCTGGTGGTCGCGGATTTCGACCATTGGGAAGACGCGGCACGGGCGCACGGCGAGATATACGGCGATATCCGGCCGGCGTTCTCGCTGGTCCATGCGCTTCCGTTCGTCGATCCCGGGATTCGCGTCGAGGTCGAGGCGATCGCGGTCCGGACCGCCGCATGACGGTCGCCGGCCCGCGCGCGTACCTGTCCCGCACCGCGACCGCGATGCTGGCGCTCGCGGCGGGCGTCGCGATCGCCAACGGCTATGCGCTGCAGCCGTCGCTGGCGGCGATGGCCGGCGACTTCGGCGTGCCGGCCGCGCGGATGGCGACCCTCGCGTCCGTGACGATGCTCGGCTATCTGGCCGGCCTGGCGCTGCTGGTGCCGCTGGTCGACCGGTTCGGTGCGCGCACGCTCATTCCGGCGCAAATGAGCGTGCTTGCGATATTGCTCGCGTGCGCGTCGCGCTCGCCGACGCCGCTCGCGCTCGACGCCTGCTTCCTGTTGGTGGGCGCGGCCACGACGGTCGCGGCGCAATGCAGCGCGGTCGTCGGAAAGCACGCGGATCCGCATCGGCGCGGCGGGGCAATGGGCGCCGTCTCCGCGGGGATTTCCGCCGGCATCCTGCTGAGCCGTTTCGTTGGCGGCGCGTTGTCGCAATGGTGCGGATGGCGGGGCGCGCTGCTCGCATTGGCCGGCTGCGTGGCGCTGGCGGCCGTCGGCAGTGGCGTGCTGTTGCCCGGCGATTGCCCCGAACGGCGTTCCGGCCACGGGGCCACGATCGGCGCGATGCCGCGGCTGTTGCGCGACAGCGCCGCATTGAGGCGCCGCACCTGCGCCGGCATGCTGTGGTTCTTTGCGTTCAATCTGGTGTGGGTGGGGCTGGCGATCCGGCTGGCCGCGCCGCCGTACAACCTCGGGGCGGCCGCGATCGGCGCATACAGTCTCGCCGGCGTGATCGGCCTGGGCGTGACGCGGGTGGCGGGCAAGCTAGCGGATCGCTTCGGCGATCGTGCGGTGATCGGTGGCGGGCTCGCGGTGGCTGCGCTTGCCACGTTGCTGCTTGGCGTGGCGTTGGGTCATCCGGGCTGGCTGGGTGTCGGGCTGGCGCTGTTCGATGCCGGTTGCTTCGCCGCGCAGGTCGCGAACCAGGCCCGTGTCGTGGCGATTCAACCGGCGCGGGCCGGTGCGTTGAACGCCGCGTACCTGACGTTGTACTACGCGGCCGGTGCCGGCGGCGCCGTGGCGGCGGGCATGCTCGTCGAACGGATCGGGTGGGGCGCGATGATGCTCGTCGCGGCGGGTGCGGTGACGGTGGCCGCCTGGGTCGGGGCCGCACGCGTGAGCGTCGATGCCGCGGGCGAACCGACGTCCGCCGGGTGAAGCGGGGAAATTGTCGCGTTCCGGTTCGCCGCGTTGCCGAATGTGGAACTGGCGCGGCAATACGCGAACGGCGAACGTGCGGGCGGTTGGTATCGGGCGAATCAGCCGCGGGACATCTGAAGCGTGACCGCGTTCGTCGTGAAGTCGCTGGCCGGCCTCGCGCTCGAGGCCGCGCAATGAACGCGTGCGTCGCGCTCGGAGTTCGGCGCACGCCAATCACGTCAATGCGACGACACGAATACCGCATCGTCGAACGCCTCCGGAATCGCGAAGCTCGCGCGCATGCGCTGCGCTTCCTTCGCCGGCGTCGAACCGAACAGGCGTTTGAACTCGCGGCTGAACTGCGACGGGCTCGTATAGCCGACCGCGTAGCCGGCCGCTTCCGCCGTCAGGTCCTGACGCACCATCAATAACCGTGCCTGATGCAGGCGCGTCGATTTCAGATACTGCATCGGCGACACCTGCGTGATCGCCTTGAAGTGACTGTGGAAGCTCGGCACGCTCATGCCGGCTGCGTCGGCCAACTGCGACACGTCGAGCGGCCGCGCGTAATCGGCATGGATCATGCGCAACGATCGCCCGATCCGGCCGAATTGCCCGCGCATCGCCAGCGCGCTGCGCATCGCGTTGCCCTGCGCGCCGGTCAGCACGCGGAAATACAGCTCGCGAAGCAGCGCCGGGCCGAGCACCGCGGCGTCGAGCGGCCGCTGCATCGCGTCGACGAAACGCAGCACCGACGCGTGCATCGCTTCGTCCATCGGCGTCGACATCATGCTCTTGGGCGCCTGCACGATTTCCGCGACGCCGGCGCGATCGATCTGCGCGGCGAGTTCCGCGGCCAGCGTGAAATCGAGGTGCAGGTACAGCGCGAGCAGCGGGCGCTCGGGCGTCGCGTCGGTTTCCATGCTGAACGGCACGGGCACGGAGACGGCCAGGTAATGGTGTTCGTCATACAGATAGCGCTCGCCGCCGAAGTAGCCGCGCTTCGACCCCTGGCACACGATGACGATGCCCGGGTCGTACAGCACCGGCGTGCGCGACAGTGCGCGGTTCGAGCGCAGGATGCGCACGCTCGGCAGCGAGGTCAGGTTGTAGCCTTCGTCGGGCGCCAGCGCGCGCAGCAGCGTCACCAGGCGCTTCCGGTCGCGTGGCGAAGGCGCCGGAGGCCGGGCGGAGACGGGTACGGTGCTCATAGTTTTGTGCAAGAAAATCAGTGGAATCGGGCTTATTCGGCTCGGATCGTCAGACTAGTATGCACGCTTCAATCGACATTCGGGAGAAGCTCACATGGCATCCGGCAACATCATGCTCATTACCGGCGTCAGCAGCGGTTTCGGTCGCGCGCTGGCCCAGGAAGCGCTGGCCGCCGGCCACACGGTGGTCGGCACGGTGCGCAGCGCGCAGGCGGCGCGCGACTTCGAAGCGCTGTCCGCGCAGGCCGCCGTCGCGCGCGTGCTCGACGTGACCGAATTCGAGCGCATCGACGGCGTCGTCGCGGACGTCGAAGCGAACGTCGGGCCCGTCGACGTGCTGGTGAACAACGCGGGTTACGGGCACGAAGGGATCATGGAGGAGGCGCCGCTCGACGAGATGCGCCGGCAGTTCGACGTGAACGTGTTCGGCGCGGTCGCGATGATGAAGGCCGTCGTGCCGTTCATGCGCGAGCGACGGCGCGGCCGTATCCTGAACATCACGTCGATGGGCGGGCACATCACGATGCCGGGCATCGCGTACTACTGCGGCAGCAAGTTCGCGCTGGAAGGCATTTCCGAAACCCTCGGCAAGGAGCTCGAGCCGTTCGGCATCGCGGTGACGGCCGTCGCGCCGGGCTCGTTCCGCACCGACTGGGCCGGTCGCTCGATGGCGCGCACGCCGCGCTCGATCGCCGACTACGACGCGCTGTTCGACCCGATCCGCCGCGCGCGCGAGGAGAAAAGCGGCAAGCAGCCGGGCGACCCCGCGAAGGCCGCGCGGGCGATGCTCGCGGTGATCGCGGCGGACCATCCGCCCGCGCACCTGCTGCTCGGCAGCGACGCGCTGCGCCTCGTGCGGAGCAAACTGGCAGCGCTGGACGACGAAATCCGCGCGTGGGAAGCCGTGACGGTGTCGACCGACGGCTGACGCGCGCGGCGTCGTTCGTTCCCTGCCGAGCGACGATCGGCCGTTGCATTGCACGATGGCGCCGTGGTTTCACGATAATGGCGATAATGGCTGCGGCCCGTTCGCCACGTTCATTCACCTCACAGGAGCATCGCGATGCCATACGTCACCACGAAGGACAACGTCGAGATTTTCTACAAGGATTGGGGTCCGAAAGACGCGCAGCCCGTCATGTTCCACCACGGCTGGCCGCTGTCCAGCGACGACTGGGATGCGCAACTGCTGTTCTTCGTTCAGAACGGCTATCGCGTGATCGCGCACGACCGGCGCGGCCATGGCCGCTCGGCGCAAGTGTGGGACGGTCACGACATGGATCATTACGCCGCGGACGCGTTCGCGGTCGTCGAAGCGCTCGACCTGCGCAATGCGGTGCATATCGGTCACTCGACCGGCGGCGGCGAAGTGGCGCGCTATGTCGCGAAGCACGGCGAGCCGGCCGGCCGCGTCGCGAAGGCCGTGCTGGTCAGCGCGGTGTCGCCGTTGATGCTGAAAACCGAATCGAACCCCGAAGGCCTGCCGCTCGAGGTGTTCGACGGTTTCCGCAAAGCGCTCGCCGACAATCGCGCGCAGTTCTTCCTCGACGTGCCGAGCGGCCCGTTCTACGGGTTCAACCGCGAAGGCGCAACCGTTCATCAGGGCGTGATCCGCAACTGGTGGCGGCAGGGGATGGAAGGCAGCGCGAAGGCGCATTACGACGGCATCAAGGCGTTTTCCGAAACGGACCAGACCGAAGACCTGAAGTCGATCTCGGTTCCGACGCTCGTGCTGCACGGCGAGGACGACCAGATCGTGCCGATCGCGGATGCCGCGCTGAAGTCGGTCAAGCTGCTGAAGAACGGCACGCTGAAGACGTACCCGGGCTATTCGCACGGGATGCTGACGGTCAACGCGGACGTGCTCAACGCCGACCTGCTCGCGTTCGTGCGGGCATGACGATGGCGGCGCCGGCCCGCTGCGGCGTGCGGCGCCGTGATCGAAACCGGGCGATCCGGCGGCGGTGCCGCGCATGGCTGCCGATCGCCCCGCCGCGTTTGCACCCGCCCGCTAACCGCTAACCGCTAGTCCCTCACCGCTAGTCGTTGCGCAGGAACACGACATAACCGCGAAACCACGGATTCGACGCGAGATACGGCGGCGTGTCCCACTCGCCGCCCTGGATCACGCCGATCCGAAACGGCAGTTGCAGCCGCGCGACGCGCGGCAGATAGGCCGCGTAGTCGGGAATCGTGCGGCGGCCCTGATAGGTCTGCACGACCACCTCGTCGACGATCCCCTTGAGCTGGTTGACCTGGTCGGTATCGATGCGGCTGCTCCAGTCGAGCAACCCCGTGATGCTGAGCCGGCAATCGGCGGGCAACGTGTCGCGCAGCGTGCGCAGGAACGCAAGGTAATCCTGAAGATGCCGCGTACCGGCATCGAAGTCGATCTGGATGCCGGCGATCGTGCGCCCCGACGCACGCCAGCGTGCGAGCTGCGCGAGCATGATCTGCGTGACGCGCGGCGTCCAGCGCAGCGTATGCGCACGATAGACGAGCCACACGCGTGCGTCGGGCGCCGGCGGCAGCGCGACGCCCTGCGCGATCACGCGCACCTGCGACTCGTCCCGCGGCGACGCCTCGATCTGGCCTTGCAGCACGTAGACGATGCGCGCACCGCGCACGACCGCCTGCGGCTTCACGCCCGCCCACAGCCAGAACGCGTCGTACCGCGCGGCGTCGACGGTGCCGGCCAGCGCGATGCGCGCGGCCAGCAGCAGCGCGACGCACGCGATGCGCTTCATCCGGCGCTTACCAGTAGTAGCGAAGCTTCTGCGCCCACGGGCTGCCCGGATAGGCGGTCTTCAGCGTGTCGAACCAGCGCTTGCGCGTGCTCTTCGGCACGTCCTTGCCGCCGCATTCGTTGGAGCCGCCCGGTGCATAGCACTTGATCGCGCGGTAGAACGCGTATGCGCGGTCGTTCGGGTTCGCCTGCGTATCGGCCATCACCGTCACGTAGCTCGACATCCGTTCGTACGGCTTGCCCGCGAACTGCGACGGCGCCGCGCCGAGCGTCGGCGGCACGCGCGTGGCGGCCGTGTTCGACGCGTTGCGGATCCACAGCGGCACCGGATCGCTTTCGAGGCCGGATGCGGGCGGATGCAGCCGGACGAAATCGGCGAGGCAGTTCAACCCTTTCGGATCGGCGGGATTCTGCTGCAGCGTCGCGGCGATGTCGCGCGCCGACAGGCACGTGTAGCCGTCTTCGTTTTTCGCGCCGGCGGCGACGAACGGCTTCAACGGATCGGTGAGCGTGCCGGGCACCAGCGCGGTGTCGGCGAGGAAGTCCGCGTAGTGCGAGCGCGTGAGCTCCTTGTACAGCAACGTGTACAGCGCGGTGCTGCGCAGCGCGCCGGTGGTCGCCTGATTCTGCGCCTGCGCGCGCAGCAGGTCGGCGTTGGCCGTGCGTTGCAGCAGCACTCCGCGGATCGCGGCGTTCTGCACGGGCGAATCGTCGGCGAACGCGTCGTTGACGAGCCCGGCCTGCTCCAGGTTGATCGCGAGCGCGAGTTCCAGCATTTCGCGCTGGAAGCGGAACGTCGCGAGCGGGATCAGGTCGCGCCACAGCTGGCGGGCCTTGTCGTTCTGCCCGCTGTCCTCCAGCGCGAACCCGCGCAGCGCCTGCTGGCTCAGCCCGAAGTAGTCGAGCGGCGCGGCGGGCGTCTGCGGCAACAGATCGAGGGCCGCGTCCGGCTTGTGCCCGATCTGCACGTACCACGTTGCGAGCAGGTAGTCGTACAGCGCGGGCGCGTTCGCGAAGCGCGGCTTCTGCGCCTGCAGCTCGTCCAGCGTCATCGGCTTGCGGCTCGCATCGGTGCTGTCCGACGCGCGCATGCGCAGCAGGTCGACGGTGGCGAGCACGGTCGGCGACTGGATCTGGCGCGCATCGAAATCCGGGCCGAACAACAGCTTGCTGTCGAGTTCGTTCGCCAGTTGCATCAGCGGCACGTTCGACGTCGCCGGCGACCAGCGAGCGAGCGCATGGCCGTACAGGTCGGCCTGCTGCGTGACGTTGCCGCCGAGCCATGCGACCCGTCGCAACAGCCCGCTCGCGGACGCCGCATAGCGCCCCTTCGGATACACCTTCAGATAGGTCTGGAACACCGTGTTTGCCGCGTCGAGCGACACCTTCGTCACGCGCGCGCGCGTCGGCGTCGGGCTGTCGTTGTCGAATACGTTGGCCTGCGCGGCGTTCAACTGCGCGCGCCCGGCCATGTAGAGGCTGGTTTCCTTCAGCCACGGGTCCGCGCTGTGCGACGCGTTCGCGAACGCGCGGGTCGCGGTGAGGAAGTCGGCCCGGTAGAACGCGTTCGTCCCGTCGAGGTACGTGGCGAACTGCTGGCCGAGCGGCGACTTGACCGGCGGCTTCGTCCATGCGGCGCTCGCGCCGCCCGCGGCACAGGTCTTCTGCGCGATGTCGGCGCGCGCCGCACGCAGGCGCGCGGCTTCGTCGGCGGGCAGGCCGCCGGCGCCGCCCAGCGCGTCGTTGAACGCGTCCGCGCCCGCGCTCATGCTGCGGCAGATGCTGCCTTCGCCGTCCGCGTACCGGTTCGACGACGCATCGGCATCGGCCCCGCCGCCGGTCTTGTCGGGCGTCTTCTGGCCGATGTCGATCCATCCGGAGAAGTCCATCGGGAACGGCACGATGATCCGGTCGATCCGCTCTTTCGCGGGAATGGTCTTCGGGTCGGGAAACACCTGCGCGACCTTGGCGCTGTCGACCATCATCAGCATCGCGTTGACGCGCGTGTCGTTGGCGGGCGTCAGCATCGGCACGTTGCCGCACGAGTAGGACGTCTGCCGGAGCGTGTTCGGCACGTAACAGCCGTCGTCTCCGCTCGCATGGGCGGCCGGCATCCCCAGCAGGCTGGCCGCCAGCGCGGCGAACAGGTTTCGGTGCAGCGTCGGGTTTCTTCGCATTTTTCTTGTGTCGGGTAGGGGGCCGCGACGGCCGGTTCTCTCAGGGGGCGCGTGGGCCCGGCGCGTATCGTACCTCACGGGCCGTCATGGCCGGCAGTGTGCCGGCTTGCCGGTCGCGCCGAAGGCCGGCTCCCGCGAAATGGAAATCCACTCAGTGTGGACGCAACGCCACCTTGAATCCGGATCGCTTCAATTAAGATGCAGCCGGCAGTGGCGGACGTCCGGCGATGGGCGACCCGACGGGGTCCGCGTTGCCCGACGGGGGAGGGCTGCCGAAAGCGGCGTTCGCGTTTCCGATGAAAACCCTTGCATGGATGGTCATGGCGGCCGAGTCCGCACTGACCGCATGCGGCGGCGCCGATCCTGCCGCCGTGCGATGCGACCGATGCGCGCTGGGGCGACGGCGGCCGGTTGGCGGGCTGGACGCTGCCGTTCGGGGTGCTCACCCACTGAGCGGTCCATGCGCGAGCGTCGTGAGGTGGCGGCGGTATTCGCACATCACGCGCACACGCTGCTGGCGATGCCTCCGTCGTCCATCTCGTCGAGCGTGGCGCGCAAGTCGTCGATGGCCACCATCAGTTCGCGGACCTGCCGCAACGACGGGTACTGATGCAGCACGGCCTGCCATTGCGGCAGGGTCAGCAGCGCGTGCCAGATGACGCCGAGGCCGTCCGGATCGGCATCCTGCCGTTGCGCGAGCGCGCTCGCGTATTCGAGGCTCGCCTGCGCGGACAGCAGCTGCATCCGGCTCGCGGCGCTCAGCAGCCGCGGCGTCGCATCCGCAGACGCGTCGCAGCAATACAGCACTTCCCGGGGCAGCGCCGCATCGTCGGTCGTCAACGCATGCAGCGATGCGCCGTGCACGCGTACCGTGCCCTGGTGCGTCTCGAATGCATAGACCGTGTCGGGGGCCGCTTGCGCGAGCAAGGTCAGGCCGCGCAGCAGCCGCGGCAGATCGGTCGTCGCGGCATCCGCGGAGGCCTTCGCCTCGACGAGGAAGCGCACGTTCCATGCGAGCGCCGGGTCGTTGCCGCGCGCGCGTTCGAGCAGGATCGCATCCCATTCGGTTTTCGCGCGGTCGTGCCGGCCCGGGATCGACGACGGCACGCGCATCGACGTGACCACGCGGTAGGTGCGCTGCTCGTCCACCGCGTCGAGCTTGCGCGCCAGTGCGTCGAGCGCATGCGCCGCCAGCGCTTCGACGGCCGCGCCGCGCTGCTGGGACGCGACGCCCTGCGCGACGGCGACCGTGCTGCCGACGAGCGGGCCCTGACGAACCCACAGCGCACGGTAGCGACGGACGTCCTCGTCCGCGGCGAGCGCGTCGAGCCGCAGCATGCGTTCGAGCGCGGGGCTGTCCTTGAGTTTGACGACGTCCTGCTCGAACGCCGCGTCGGTCGCCATCCCGGGCAGCGCGAGCAGTTGCGCGAGCGCCGCATGCAACTCGGCCCATGACGCCGCGGTCGCCGCCGCATGCAGGCGCGCGAGCCCGTCGCGTTGCCAGGCCTGTGCGCTGCGCTCAAGCTTGGCCGGGTGCGCGATCGCGTTGACGGCCGAGTGGAGCGCGCGCCGATCCTGCTCGGCGTGCGCGGACAACGACGCGTATTCGCGCACGTTCGGCGCATCGTGACGCAGCACCGACGCCTGAAACGACGAATCGCCGGACGATGGATCCATCGCGTCGCGGATCATCCGCGCGAGCGCATCGATGAAGCGCTGCCGCAAGTCGGCGCCGGGCGCGTGGCCGTCCGCCCGCATCCTGCGCGCTTCGTCGATCACGATCGCCAGCGCGGTGGCCGGGTTCGTCGCGTCGGTCAGCGACGACGCGCGCTCGAGCGGCGGCAGCCGGTAACGGCGCGCGACGGTGCGCAGGGTGGCGTCGAGCAGGGCGGGAAGCGGTGTCAGCGACATGGCGGTGTGGGCGTGAAAGAGACCCGACCGGTCAAGCGGTCAGCGTCACCGACAGGCTGCCGAGCTCGCCGAAGCGCACCGTCAGCGCATCGCCGAGCGGCACCTCGATCGCGCCCGCGTACGAGCCCGTCGTCACGATCTGGCCGGCGCGTACCGCATCGCCGCGCGACGCGAGGAAATTGACGAGCCACACCAGCGGCTTCAGCGGATCGCCGTCCGGATGACTGCCGTCGATCGTGCGGTTCAGCGCGCCTTCGAACGACAGCGCGAGTGTCGCGAGCGGCACGTTCAGCCCGTCGGGCACGACCGGGCCGACGCACAGCCCCTGGTTGAATTGCCCGTCCGCCAGCAGTTCGAACTTCGATGCGCGCGCCGGCTCCGCGTAGCGGCAGCCGAGCACCTCGAGCACGATCCGCACTTCCCGGACCGCCGCGCGCACGTCGCCTTCGTCATACGGCTGCTCGCGCGCGGGCAGGTCGCGATCGAGCACGAACGCGATTTCCGGTTCGGTCCGCACGATCGGCCCGCCGACGACGCGGTACGGCGCATCGGCGTCTCGGATCGTCGACGCGAAGATCGGCGCGAGGATCACGCGATCGGGCGGCGGCAACGCGCATTTCCATCCGCCGACGGGTTCGCCGAGCAAGTCGGCCACGCGCTGCTGGATCGCGAGCGCGGTGTCGATGTCGTCGGGGCGCAGTGCATCGGGCAACAGCGGGCCGGGCGAGCCGGCATGGCGGGCGGCGACGAGATGCTGGGCGGCGCCGTCCACGCGTTCGGTAGTCGTTGTCATGTCGGTTGAGCGAGTTGAAAGTGGGGCCGGCAAAAAAGGGCCGGACGAAAGTCGCATGGTCGATGATAGCGCCTTCGGCGCGATGGGCGCTCGAAAGAGCATCGGCGCCTGCATGGCCGGCGCGGTTCGCGGCCTGCCGACAACGCAAGTCGCCCGTTTCCCGTCGCGTCGCTTTGCCGCATCCGGCGGGATCGCCGGGGCTTGACCGCCGTCAACATCCGAACCCGCCGCCGGCCGATGATGGGGGCATCGCCGTGCGCGACAGCGCGCGCGGCAACTCACCCCAGCGAGGTTCGCATGTACGAGAAAATCATGGTGGCCGTCGACGGCAGCGCTTCGTCGAAACAGGCGCTTGCCGAAGCCGTGAAGGTGGCGCTGGCGGGCGATACGCACGTCAGCGCGGTGTACGTGGTCGACAAGTCGGTACTGTTTACGTATGCAGGCAGTCTCGATCCGCATGCGCTCGTCGAGGAAATCCGCGACGACGGGCGCAAGGTGCTGCGTGAAGCCGAACAGGTCATCGCGCTGGCCGGCGCGAAGGGCGAAGGCGAACTCGTCGAGACCGAGAGCATCGGCGAGGACATCGCGGAACGCCTGCAACGCTACGTGAACGAGCGCGGGATCGATCTCGCGGTGGTCGGTACGCACGGGCGGCGCGGCATCCGGCGCGTGCTGCTCGGCAGCGTCGCCGAGCGTTTCGTGCGCGGCGCGAAGTGCCCGGTGCTGCTGATTCGCGGCGACGACGCCGACGCGCCGGCCGCCGCGGCCGCGGCATGACGCGGCGCGCGCGATGATACGCCGCCAGTACCGGATCGTCGTCGCGGCGATCGCCGTGTTCGTGTCGCTCGCCGGGATGATGGCCGTCGTGACGGGCCTGCTGTTCGATGCCGCGACGGCGTTGCGCGGCGGCGCGCTTGCGTTGATCGTCGGCGTCGCCGGCTTCGTCGTGATGCTGAACCCGGGGCCGAAAGGCGAGGAGTGACGCGGGCGGGGTGGCGGCGCGCGTCGGGCCGCGGTTTCGCGATGACAGGCGACGGCCGTTGCGCCGCCGTGACTTCGCGTGGTCGCGTGTCGTCGCCGGCGCATTCGTGCCGTCCTGTTCGATCTGGATCATCAGCCGCTTCAACGTTGCCGCCCGCTCGGCGCTTCTGTCAAACTGGCGCCCATGAAACCGCGCCTCACTGCACCGCTTTCCGCCGATTCCGCGCCTGCGCCCGCAGGCTTTCCCGACGCCGACGAACTCGCCGCGCTGCGCGCGTGGTATGCCGGCATGACCGTGCGCGAGGCCGTCGAACGCTACCTGCCCGACCGGCTCGGCGGCGGGCGGTCGGCGCGCGGCGTGATCGGCGCGATCCGCCGTCGCCTCGTGCGCGTCGCGCGGCAGGTCGGCCGCCCCGATCTCGCGGAACGGCTCGGCCATGCGGACGGTGAGCGTTTGCGGGAGGCGAAAGCGGCCACCGACGCGATCGGCCTGCTGCGCCACGCGCGTGCGCCGGTCCCGCAGATCAGCGACGACGTCGGCTTGTGGCTGCCGGCGCGCGCGGTCGTGTCACTGCGTGCGCACGGGATCGCGACGCTCGCCGATCTGACGGTGCGGATTCCGCGCCGGCGCCAGTGGTGGCGCGCGATCGCCGGCCTCGGCATGGCCAGCGCGCGGCGCATCGAAGCGTTCTTCGCCGCCCATCCGGACCTGACCGAACGGGCGCGCGCGCTGATCGCCGCGACGCCGCGCGGCAGCATCGTGCCGTGGGAGCACCTGAAGCTGCCGCACGAAGTCGACGGCTCGGCCGGCACGTTCCGCGCGCCGCGCGCGACCAGCACGCTCGACGCGGACAACGATTACGCGGCCGTGCACGTATGGCTGTCGCTGCACGAATCGGCCGCGACGCGGCGCGCGTACCGGAAGGAGGCCGAGCGGCTGATTCTGTGGGCGATCGTCGAGCGCGGGCGCGCACTGTCGTCGCTGACGACCGAGGATGCGCTCGCGTATCGCGCATTCATCCGGCGGCCGACGCCGCACGAGCGCTGGGTCGGGCCCGTGCGGCCGCGAAGCGCGCCCGACTGGCGGCCGTTCTCGGGCGCGCTGTCCGCGCGCTCGGCGGCATACACGCTGTCGGTGCTCGGCGCGCTGTTCCGCTGGCTGATCGAGCAGCGCTATCTGCTCGCGAATCCATTCGCGGGTGTCAAGGTGCGCGACACGCGCGGCGCGACCGCGCTCGATGCGTCGCATGCGTTCACCGAAGGCGAGTGGCTGCTGGTCCGCACGATCGCCGACGGGCTCGAGTTCGGCAAGCGCGCGGACGACGGTGCGCCGCAGTCGGGCTGGACGCCGGCCGCCGCGCAACGATTGCGCTTCATTCTCGATTTCGGCTATGCGACCGGGCTGCGCGCGGGCGAACTGGTCGGCGCGATGCTCGGCGACATCGAGACGGATGCGCACGGCGACGCGTGGCTGAAAGTGATCGGCAAGGGCAGCAAGGCCGCCCGCGTCGCGCTGCCGCCACTGGCGCGCACCGCGCTCGATCACTATCTGGTCGCGCGCCGGTTGCCGGTCACGCCGGCGCGCTGGCGGCCCGATACGCCGCTGATTCCGAGCCTTGCCGAAGACGACGCGGCCGCGATCACCAGCGTGCGGCTGTGGAAGGTGATGCAGCGTTTCTTCGCGCAGACGGCCGACGCCGTCGAGGCCGATCACCCGGCGCTTGCGCACAAGCTGCGCCAGGCGAGCCCGCACTGGATGCGCCATACGCATGCGACGCACGCGCTGGCGCGCGGCGCGGAGCTGACGACGGTGCGCGACAACCTGCGGCATGCGTCGATCTCGACGACGTCGATCTATCTGCATGGCGACGACGTGAAGCGGGCGCGGCAGATGTCGAGCGCGTTCGGTATCGACAAATGAGTTGAACACGCGGCATCGACGCGGGTCAGACGATGTTTCGATCCCGGAGATTCGCATGGCGTCGAGCCAGGGCGCGGTCGATTTCATCGTCGAGCAGATCGTGCGGCCGGCACGGTATCGGCCCGCAAGATGTCCGGCGAATACGGCGCCACGCCGCGCAGCGGGCAGGCGTATTCTGTGACACATGCGCGCGACCATCGTGCGCCAGGGAGTACCAACATGGAGACATCCGCATTGACGCGCGGCATGCGGCCGGCGCGCCGCGCCTGGCATGCGCTCGTCGCGACCCTGTGTGTGGGCTGGAGCGCGCTGTCGTTCGGCGCGGACGGCGCGAGCGGCGCGGCCGCGTTGCTAGACCGCTACCGCAGCCTTGGGCCTCAACTGAAAGACAACGCGTTTCACCGGCCCGTGGTGCTCGAATCGTCGGAAGCGTCGTCGTCGCTGAAGGGCGACATCTACGCGGTCGTCGATTATCCGTTCGCGGTGGTGAGCGGCCAGCTCGACGATCCCGCGCAAGGCCCGGCGAACTGGTGCGCGGTGCTGATCCTGCACCTGAACACCAAGTACTGTCACGCGTCGAGCGGCGGCAACGGCCCGGTGCTCGACGTGAACCTCGGCCGCAAGATCGAGCAAAAGCTGTCGGACACCTATCGCGTGCAGTTCCGCTATCGCGTGGCGGCCGCGACGCCCGATTATTTCCAGGTCGACCTGACCGCCGACAGCGGCCCGATGGGCACGAAGGATTACCGGATCGCGCTCGAGGCCGTGCCGATCGGCGCGTCGCGCACGTTCCTGCATCTCACGTATTCGTATGGCTTCGGCACGGTCGGCCGGATGGCGATGAAAACCTATCTCGCGACGGTCGGCAGCGACAAGGTCGGGTTCACGACCGTCGGCGCGGCTTCGGCCGGGCAGCCGCAGTACGTCGGCGGCGTGCGCGGGCTGCTGGAGCGCAACACGATGCGCTACTACCTCGCGATCGACACGTATCTCGCGACGCTCGACAAGCCGATCGACCAGCGCCTCGCGCGCTGGTTCGACGCGACCGAGCAGTATCCGCAGCAGCTTCACGAAGTGGAGCGGGGCGCGTATCTGCAGATGAAAACGCAGGAGGTGCAGCGGCAGCAGACGGCGCGATGACGCTGCCTGCCTGCCGCCTGCTGCTCGGCGTCGATCAGTTCGACGCGCCGCCGACCGTGCGAATGCTGTGCCATTGCCCCTGTTCGACGCGGAACAACGTGTACGGCGGCTTGACCAGGTCGCCGCGCTCGTCGAACGAGATCTTGCCGGTCACGCCGGTGACCGACACGCTGGGCAGGCTCGCGACGATCTTGCCGCGATCGGGCGAGTCGGCCTTGTGGATCGCCGCGATCATCGCGAGCGCGGCGTCGTACGCGAACGGCGCATACAGCTCGACGTCCTGATTGAAGCGCGCCTTGTAGCGCTGCGCGAACGCGACGGCCGACGGCAGCTTGTCGAGCGCGGGGCCGGGCTCCAGATCCTGCGTGCCTTCGCCCGCGTTGCCGGCGATCTTCAGGAACGCGTTGCTTTTCAATGCGCCGGCGCCGAACAGTTGCGCGCGGATGCCGAGCGAGCGCATCTGCTTGACGAGCATCGCGCCCTGTTCGTCGAGTCCGCCGAAGAACAGCAGGTCGATGTTGTTGCTCTTCATCGTCGTCAGGATGCCGCGGAAATCGACGGCCTTGTCGTTCGTGTATTCGCGGCCGACGATGCTGCCGTGCGCGTCCTTCACGCCCTGCTCGAACGCGTCGGCGAGACCCTGGCCGAACGCGGTGCGATCGTCGATGATGCCGATCCGCTTCGCCTTCAGCTGCTCGACCGCGAAGCGGCCGGCCACCACGCCGCCGATCCCGTCGTGCCCCATCGTGCGGAACACGTTCTTGAAGCCCTGCATCGTCAGTTGCGGATTGGTCGAGCCGGGCGTGATCATCGCGACGTTCGCCTGCTTGTAGACGGCCGACGCCGGAATGCTGCAACCGGAGTTGTAGTGGCCGATCACGCCGACCACGCCGTCGTCGACGAGCTTCTGCGCGACCTGGATCGCGATGCGCGGATCGGCCTGGTCGTCCTGGACGTCGAGCACGAAACGCACCGGTTTGCCGCCGATGGTCGGATGCTTCGCGTTTTCCTCGTCGAGGGCTAGCTGCGCGCCGTATTGCAGATCCTTGCCGACGCGCGCGACCGGTCCCGTCAGCGGGCCGGCGAAGCCGATCTTGACGGTTTCCGGGTCCGCGGCCCGCGCGGACGCCGCGACCGTGCCGATCGAGCAGACGGCCAGCCAAGCAGCCAGCCAGTAACGACGATTCATGATGCCTCTCCTTGCAGGGGTGGAAATCGTGGCGCGCGTCAGAATCGCGCGGCCCGGTATGGCGTGAGGTCCAGCGGCGGTGCGCGCTGGGCGACGAGGTCGGCGACGATCTGCCCGGTGATGCCGGCGAGCGTCACGCCCAGATGCTGATGACCGAATGCATGGATCACGCGCGCGCTGTCGCGTGCGCGGCCGATGACGGGCAAGCCGTCGGGCAGCGTCGGCCGGAAGCCGAGCCAGCTGCGCGTCGGCGTGCCGAGCGACGGCACGGCTTCGCGCGCGGAGCGCGTGAGCAACGCGACCAGCGACGGATTCATCGGCGTGTCGAAGCCGCCGAGTTCGACGGTGCCGGCCGCGCGCAGCCCTTCGTCGAGCGGCGTCATGTAGAAGCCGCGCTCGGCCCAGCCGACCGGCCGCGTGACGATCGGCTCGTGCACGCCGAATTGCACGTGATAGCCGCGTTCGGTGTCGAGCGGCATCGCGTCGCCGCACGCGGCCGCGAATTCGCGCGAACGGGCGCCCGCGGCGACGACGACGTGATCGAATGCACGTACCGTGCCGCCCGCTTGTACGTTCACGCTGTCGCCGGCCAGGGCGATCCGTTCGACGCGCGCGCGTTCGAGCGTCGCGCCGGCGGCGGCGAGCTGGGCGAACAATTCGCCGAGAAACCCGTGCGGATCGGAGAAATGCCAGCTGCCGGCGAACAGCACGCCGCGCGAGAAAATCGGCGCGAGCGCGGGCTCGAGCCGGTGGATCGCGCTTGCATCGAGCGTCTCGAACGGCACGCCGAGCCGGCGCCGCAGCGCGAGCGACGGCTGCGCGGCGTCGAACGACGCCTGCCGTGCATACAGGTACAGGCATTCGCGCGGCCGCACGAACGCCGCGAGCTGCGACGGCGCGAGCAGCGGCGCATAGCCGTCGGCGGCGCGCGACAGCAACGCGGCCAGCGCAGTCGCGCTGCGTGCGTGGCGCGTGGGCGTCGACGCGAGCAGGAACCGCGCGAGCCAGGGCGCGCCGCGCAGCAGGTACGGCCAGCGGATGCGAAGCGGGCTGTCGGCGGCGAACAGGAAGTGCGGCAGGTTGCGGAACACCGACGGGCCGTTCACCGGCACGCAACCGTACGGCGCGAACGTCGCGGCATTGCCGAACGACGCGCCCTGGCCGACGCCGGCCGGATCGAACAGCGTCACGCGATGCCCGTCGCGCTGCAGCCAGGCCGCTGCACCGAGGCCGATGAAGCCTGCACCCACAATGGCGACGTTCGCCATGACGCTTTCCCTCCGGAGACGTGATTCACACAAAGTTGCGATCAAGAATCACACAGTAAATTTTTGTATGCAATCAAAATAATATTGTGTGGTGCTGGCGTTTACCCGATTTCAACTCGCTGATTCAGCAGACTTTTCGATGAATGATTGACGGGGCAGGGAGGTCATATACAATCGCGGGGCAAGCCAAAACGGCAGACAAACGCTTTTTGTGTGGTCACGGGCGACAGATGGCATCAGACAAACTTTCCGGCGAGCGCGATGACGACCTCCCGGCACCGGCGAAGCGGCCGACCTACGTCGAGGTCTCGAGCTCGATCGAAGCGGAAATCCGCAGCGGCACGTATCCGCCTGGCAGCCGCCTGCCGCCGCAGCGCCAGCTCGCGACCGACCTCGGCATCAACGTGTCGACGGTATCGCGTGCATACAAGGAATTGCAGTTGCGCGGCCTCGTGATCGGCAGCAAGCGTCGCGGTTCGCTCGTGACCGGCGGCGCGATGCCGAGCATCGAGCCGGCCCGCGCATCGCTGGCGGCGGGCAACGGCGTGATCGACCTGACCGTGAACCGCCCGGCGACCGGCGAATTTCTCGCGAGCCTCGCGCAGACGTTCGGTGCGCTGCCGAACGATCCGCGGTTTGCCGCGCTGCAGGAATACCAGCCGCCGCAAGGCCCCGATTGGGCGCGTGCAGCCGGCGCGCAATGGCTGGCCGCGCCGGGCTTCACGCCGTCGCCCGACCAGGTGGTCGTTACGAGCGGCGCGCAGCACGGGCTGTATGCGGTGCTCAACAGCCTGATCGGCACCGACGGCGTGATCGTCGCCGACCGCCTCACGTATTACGGGCTCAAGGCGCTCGCGCCGGTGTTCCAGTTCGAGATCGTCAGCGCGCCGGCCGACGACGACGGCCTGCTGCCCGACGAGATCGAACGGATCTGCCAGCGCATGCCGGTCAAGGCGATCTTCGTCGTGCCGAATCTGCAGAACCCGACCGTGACGACGATGAGCCTCGCGCGCCGCATGGCGCTCGTCGACATCGCGCGGCGCCATCACGTGACGCTCATCGAGGACGACGTGTACGGCCCGCTCGTGCGAGACCGGCTGCCGGCGATCGCGGGGCTGTGCCCGGAGCTGACGTTCCATATCGGCGCGACGTCGAAGATCCTCGCGCCGGGGCTGCGCCTTGGTTACCTGAGCTGTCCGCGCGACAGCGTCGCGCTGTGCGCGGAAGCCGTGCGCACCACCGCATGGATGCCGGCGCCCACGTCGATGCTGATCGCGACGGTGTGGATCGAGGACGGCACGGCCGAGCGGATCATGGCCGCGCAGCTCGCGGAGATTCGCGCGCGCGTCGATCTCGCGCGGGAACTGCTGCCGTCCGGGCAACTGAAGTCCGACCCCGCCTGCATGTTCGTGTGGCTGCGGCTGCCGCCGCCGTGGCGTGCCGACGACTTCGCCGCGAATGCGAAGGCGCGCGGCGTGATCGTGATGCCGTCGTCGACCTTCGCGGTCGACCGCGCGGAACTCGAGCACGGCGTGCGCATCAACCTCGCGTGCCCGGCCACGCGCGACGAGCTCGTCAACGGGCTGCGCATCCTGTCCGGCACGCTGAAGGACCGGCCGCGCGCGCTGTTCGGTTCGATCTGACGGCGCCGGCTCAGTCGAGCAATCCTGCGACGACGTCGACGATCCGCTGCAGCAGCGCTTCGTCGTACGGCAGCCACGGCACCGCACGTGGCGCTGATGGCGCCGACGGCGAATCGATCATCGATTCGAGCGGTTCGCCGTCGCGCGTCACGCGGCCGGTCGCGCAATGCACCGCCCACGCGCCGACGCGCACGTAGCGTTCGTCGATCACGATCCTCCCTTGCGCAACCGGTTCGGCGAACACGAGCGACAGCACGTGCCGGCGATGCCGCGCCATCACGCCCTGCGGCAGATCCGACAACCGGTTCAGGCGGTCCTGGCGTTCCGTTTCGATATCGCGCTGGCGAGCCGGGTCGGTCGTGTGTGCAGCCGCCGCCGCGCGGGTGGCCTCGTCGTCGAGCGCGAATGCGGACACGCTGACGAGCAGGTCGACCGCCCGTGCGACTTCGGAGAACACGACCGGATCGATGTCGCCGATCGGCAGCGGCGCCCAGCGCGCGCCGTGCCGGCGTTCGACATGCAGCCGGCGCGACGTACCGTGGCTTTCCGAACCGGGAAAAAGCCGCGCATCGACGACGAAGGTCGCGCGCACGTCGCCGAATTCGCGGACGAGCGCGTCGTCGTACGCACGAATCGACCAGCCTTCGCGGCGCGCGACGCCGAGCAGCGGCCGGCTCGACAGCACGTGACCCTCGAACATCGCGGTATCGCTGGACGACGCGTCGCCGTCGCCCGGCACGTAGTACTCGCGGAACGCTTGCCGGATCGGTTGCCGCAGCGCCCGGCCGACGATCGCCCGCTGCCACGCGAGCCGTTCGTCCGCATCGGCGAGCAACGGGTGCCATAGCCGGATGGCGCAATCGTCGGCGATTTCGCACGCGTTGCCGGCCGCATCGCGCAGCACGACCTTGCCCTTCGCGATGTCGGGCATGAACGACTGCGTCGTGCCGTCGCTGCGCCGTGCTTGCCAGATCACTCGCGCCGAGAACGCGGCGCCGGCCGGCGCATCGACGAGCCGCTCGCGCCATTCGGCGTGGCCGAGCGTCATCGACTGCCAGAAGCCGGCTTCCATGCACGCAGCGAGTATCGCGAGTGCCTTCTTGTCGGGCTTCGCGTCGAGCGTCATCCGCAGCGCCGTGTGCGGCCGTTCGCCGAGCGCGCGCTCGGCCGGCTTCAGGTTGCGCGCGAGTTTCTTTTGCACGCCCGCGTGACGGACGACGGCCAGCGCGTCGCGCAGCGCGCGCACGCTTTCGGGCGTCGGGATCGTCTCGATCGCATGGCCGAGCGCGATGGCGAGCGACTGTGAAGGCGCGGTTTTCGCGGCCGTCGGCGCGACGCACACGCCAGTCAGCAGCGGCCCGATCAGCGGGCGCAGCCATGCTTCGTCGCGATAGGCGGCCACGCGTGCGGCGCGTGAGAGCACTTGCGCGTCGTTGGTCGTGAACGCGCGATCGGCTTCGTAGGGTACGGTGCCGGCGTGCAGCGCCGCGACCTGCCGCGCGGCGTCGGTCAACGCGTCGCGCGCGAAGGCGACATACGCGGCTTCCTCCATGAGTGTCATGGCCGGATCGCTGGAGTCGATCCACAGCCGCTTCGGCATGAAATAGCCGCTGTCGGTCGCGGCCAGCGCGAGCAGCGCGGCCGGGCCGAGTGCCGGCAGCACGTCGAGTTCGCGTACGCGAAACGACGAGTCCGCCAGCAACTGTGCATACGCGGCGCGGCGCGCCGAGAAGTCGCGGCGGCCCGCGAACCAGTCGAGCGTATAGGCGCCATAGACGGATGCCGCGCGCAATCCGCCTTCTTCCGGTTCGCCGGCGATCCGCGCGAGTTCTGCCTGCAGCGCGGACGACGGCAGCGCGTCGAGGCAGGGCAAATCCTCCAGCGCGCGTTTCCACTCGCCGGCCGGAATGGCGCGGAACAGTTCGAGTGCCGCATCGGCATCGATGAGCGGCACGAGACCGAGCGCGTCGATCTGTTGGTGCAGCCAGCACGCGAATCCGGCGCGCGGATCGTCGAACGCCTCGTCGCGCACGAGGATCTCGTATTCGACGCGCCGCAACGCGGGCCACACCGTGCCGAGCGCCCGCGCATCGAGCGCCGACAGGTCGATCGGTGTGTCGGCGGCGCTCGCGTGGTCGGCCGGGTCGGTCAGCCGCGCGATGAGCCGCGCGACGAGGGCGCGATCAGTCATGCGCACACCTCCCGGATGCGCCGTTCTGGCGTGATGGCTTCTGTACGGGTCGCGCGGCGCGGATCGCGCCGCCGAGGCCGGCTACATGTTCGATCGTGGACTGCATGGTCTGGCGCTCAAAGATGGAAACCCTGCGGGCGCACAGTATTGCACCCTCATTGGCACGTCCGTGCGGATGCCCGTGCGGCGGGCGTCCCGGCCCGATTCGGCTGTGCGGGGCCGGCCAACCGGCTCCCCCGGGCATTTCATAAGACGTACAGTTTTCCCGCGATGTGCGACTCGCGCGGAACTGTACTCTTGTTCGCTCATTCGATGTGTGTACTCGCCGCCAACTGTTCTTCTCTTAAGATCCAGTCATTAAGTGCACAGTGCCGCAGATTCAGCTCATCCGGAGCCCTGCCGGCGCATCTTCAAGAGAGAGTCAGTGCGATGGAAAAGGCAAAACCGGAGGGGCAGATCAGGAATCACGACGGCCCGGTCGACGGGCGAAACACGTGCAACACGTGCGTATCGGACGCACACGGCGGGGCGGCGCGGCGGTGCGCGCCGGCGGGAGCCGCGCGATGAAACTCTATGAAAAACTCGCGGATGATATCGAGCGCCTGATCCGCCAGCGCGTATACCGGCACGGCGACCGGATTCCGTCGGTGCGGCAGGCGAGCCAGCAGCACCGGATCAGCATCACGACCGTGCTGCATGCGTATCTGCTGCTGGAAAGCCGCGGGCTGCTCGAAAGCCGGCCGCAGTCCGGCTATTTCGTGAACCTGCGGCGCGACGACGGCCATGCGCCGGTGCGCGAACTGCGGCCGTCGAAGCCGATCGCGATCTCGTCGTCGGTCGACGTGAGCCGGCTCGTGCTGTCGACGCTGCGCGCGATCGGTACGGACGACGCGGTGCCGCTCGGTTCGCCGTATCCGGACCCGAGCCTGTTCCCGTTCGAGAAGCTGAACCGCTACGCATATGCGGCCGGTCGCGACAAGTCGCTGTGGGGCGTGACCGACGGGCTGCCGCCGGGCCATCCGCGGCTGATCCGGCAGATCGCGCGGCGCTACCTGGAAAACGGGATGTCGGTGGACCCGAACGAGATCATCGTGACGGTCGGCGCGACGGAGGCGATCAATCTGTGTTTGCAGGCCGTGGCGAAGCCGGGCGACACGATCGCGGTGGAATCGCCGACGTTCTACGCGATGCTGCACGCGATCGAGCGGATGGGGATGAAGGCGATCGAGGTCGCGACGCATCCGGAATACGGAATCGACATCGCGGCGCTGGCCGCGATCGCGAAGTCGCAGCCGATCGCCGCGTGCATGGTGATGCCGAACTTCCAGAACCCGTTGGGGTTCCAGATGCCGGACGAGCGCAAACGCGAACTGGTTGAGTTCGCAACGAAGGCCGATCTGCCGATCATCGAGAACGGCGTATACAACGAACTGTATTTCGGCGACACGCATCCGAGTTCGCTGAAATCCTACGACCGGACCGGTATCGTGCTGCATTGTTCGTCGTTCTCCAAGAGCCTGACGGCCGCGTACCGGATCGGCTGGGCGCTGCCGGGCCGCTACCGCGATCAGGTCGAGAAGCTGAAATTCCTGAATACGCTCGCGACGCCGTCGTTGCCACAACTGGCGATCGCGGAGTTTCTCGAACGCGACGGCTACGAACACCACCTGCGGCGGATTCGCAAGGCGTATGCGCAGCAGGCGAACCTGATGCGCGCGATGGTGTCGCGATTCTTCCCGGAGGGCACGCGCATTTCGAGCCCGGCGGGCGGCTACGTGCTGTGGGTCGAACTGCCCGCGCAGGTCGATGCGATGCGGCTGTACCAGCTTGCGCTGGAGCAGGGGATCACGATCGGCCCCGGCTATATGTTCTCCATCACCGATAACTACCGGAACTTCATCCGGCTGAACTACAGCAGCCCGTGGTCGCCGGAGATCGAGCAGGCGGTGATCACGGTCGGCAAGCTGGCCGCGGCGTGCATGCGATGAACGGGCGCGGGCGGTGTCATGGGCTTCGATGACAAAGCCGGCTTCGTGCCGGCTTTGTTTTGGTGCTTCGTGGAGTTTCGTGGACGTCGCTGGCCGACCCGTTGCGGACAGTGGTATCGACCGATAGCCGTCGTTCATTCGCCTCTAAACATCTGTGCAGTCGCCATTTAGCTGCTTGTAATGCGTACCCCTTCGCTTCTTAAGCGCTGCAGAAACTGATTCCATGCCACAGATGCGCTAGCCCAAAGATCGACACGATCCCCCTCCCAAAGAAGAAATGGGGCTCTTAGCGGTATGTAGATGTATGCGCTCATGCTGCAACGAAGCACTGTGGCGCAACACCTAAGCACGTCATCTGCTTCGCTGGCCTCGAAGAATTGGCCAAAGCCGTCCCACGGGTTTAACTTGCCGGAGCATGTCGATTCCATTTCCTCCAATAGTGAATCCTCAAGCTCCCCATACCTCGACCAATCCGTGACCTGGAGCAAACAGGTTCTCGGGGGTTCAAGATAGCTGCGAATGCCGTCGACAATCACTGAAGCTGCCCCGTCGTTTTCCGGCACTGCGAATTGCAAATACGATGTGTGGCCTAGTCCGGCCTTCCCGTACGGCGCTTCAATACATTCTTCGTCTTTCAGCCACGTCGAACAATCGGAAGGGAACAGCGATTTCATGTCGGTACCCGAGCATGTAGCGCAAGTAGGAGGTAGATCCAATTGTCGACCAATTAAGTGGTCGCGTCTAACGTCTGAAATTGGCCGACCGCCGACGTTTCTCCCCGGTGTCCCCAGGGACTCCGCGACGAACCTTTGTTTTTCCACGCTGGCGCCGATGACCGCGCTCGATGCGTCGATCGCGGCGAAATGACTGCATGCGAGCGCGCAGCCCCGCGCGTCGCGTCATCCCCCCGTCACCGGCGGAAAGAACGCAACCTCGCTATCCTCCCGCACGACGAAGTCCCCGGTCACCATTTCGAGGTTCACGGCCGCCCGCACGGGGCGGTCCATCCGCAGCGCGTCCGCGCTGCGCGCGTCGCGTGCGGCCAGCGTGCCGCGCAGCGCGTCGACGGTGAGTTCGCGTGCGTCGATCTCGACGGTTTCTACGTCAAGATCCAGTTGTTCGCGAATGCTCGCGAAGTATTTGATCGTCAGTTTCATAGGATGTCGTCAGCAGGAGCGGCGGAATTGGAAACACGAAGCGAACGCAATCAGCCCCAGCGCCGCATCGCCTGGTCGTCGTGCGCCTTCGCCTCGACCCAGCCGGATTCGCCGTCGTGCCGGATCTCCTTCTTCCAGAACGGCGCATGAGTCTTCAGGAAATCCATCAGGAATTCGCACGCATCGAACGCGGACGCGCGATGCGCGGCGGCCACCACGACCAGCACGACGGGCTGGCCGAGCGGAATGCGGCCGACGCGGTGCACGATCCTGACCGCCTCGAGCCGCCAGCGCGCGCTCGCCTCCTCGACGATGCTCCACAGCGCCTGTTCGGTCATCGTCGGGTAATGCTCGACTTCCAGCGCGACGACGTCGTCGACGTCGCCTTCCTTGCGCACGACCCCAAGAAAATTCACGACCGCACCGACATTCGGATTGCGAACGATCGGCGCAAGCTCCGCGCCCGCGTCGATCGGCGCATGCTGCACGCGCACTTCGAAGCCGGCGGCAATCGCGGGCGCCGCTTCGATGTGGGGGGCGGCCGCATCGACGGGCGGCGCGGGGCTGCCGGCACGCAGCGGATCGTCCGGCAGCCCGGCGCGGGATTCGGTGAAGGTCGTCATGACAGGTTCTCCAATGGGCGGCGCATCCGGTGTCGCGCGGCGGCCCTTCAGCCGCCGACGAGCGACATGCGCACGGTCGGATAGGTCTTGCCCGGCGCGCGGGCCGGCCGTGCGGCCCGGCGCTCGGAATAGCGGTCGTCGCGCCGCGTCCAGCGTTCGCGCACGGCGGCGGCGAGGTCGGCGGCCGACGCCGCATCGTCGAGCCACGGCCGCAGGTCGGTGCCTTGCGTCGCGAACAGGCACGTATAAAGCTGCCCGTCGGCCGACACGCGGGCGCGCGAGCAGGTGCCGCAGAACGGATGCGACACGCTCGCGATGAAGCCGACTTCGCCTGCACCATCGATGTGCGCGCAACGAATCGCGGTGGCGTCGTGCCCCGGTTCGCCGACGAGCACGAGCGGATAGTGTGCGTCGATCAGCTCGCGCATCCGCGCGGCCGGCATCACCTTGTCGCCGGACCAGAAGCTGGCGCCGCCGACGTCCATGTATTCGATGAAACGCACGGCCACGCCCGTATGCCGGAAGTGCCGCACGAGCGGCAGGATCTGGTCGTCGTTCACGCCGCGCTCGATCACTGCATTGACCTTGACCGGCGCGAGCCCGGCCGCGTGCGCGGCCTCGATGCCGGCCAGCACGCGCGACACCGGCACGTCGGCGTCGCTCATCCGGCGGAACACCGCGTCGTCGAGCGCATCGAGGCTCACGGTCACGCGTGACAGCCCCGCGTCGCGCAGCGTGCGCGCCTTCGCGGCGAGCAGCGAGCCGTTGGTCGTCAGCGCGATTTCGACGGGCCTGCCGTCGACGGTCGTCAGTGCGGCGAGCCGTTCGATCAGCGCTTCGAGGTGGCGGCGCAGCAGCGGCTCGCCGCCCGTGATGCGGATCTTCTCGACGCCGAGCGACGTAAAGGCGCGGGCGATCTTTTCCAGTTGCGCGAACGACAATCGTTCGGACGACGGCATGAACGCGTAGTCGGCGCCGAAGCTTTCGCGCGGCATGCAATAGCCGCAACGGAAATTGCACTGGTCGATGACGGACAGGCGCAGGTCGCGCAGCGGACGGCCGAGCGTGTCGGACGGGCGGGAGAAAGCGCCGGGCAATGCGTCGCCGGATGAAGCGGCGGCGGCCGGCGCGGCGGAAACGATGGCATTCACGATCGGGTCGTCGGCCTGCATGAAGTAAGCGGAGGGGCGTCGCCGCTCGGCCGTGCGGATGCCGACGTGTCGGCGCACAGGTCGTGACGAGCCTCATCGTGAGCATAGTCCGCCGCGTTTGGCCGGCAGGGACACAATCGCGCCCGAATTGCAGGAATACAGTTCGCCGCGCGGGACGCGCGACACGCGCGGCGAACGGGGCAGGCGCGCCTTATCGGGCGGATAGTCGACTTTGCGCTCATGCGAGCCAGCGCGCGAATTCGTAGTACGGAACCGCGTCGCCGCGCGCGATGGTGAGTCCCGCCGGCAGCCGCGCGAGCCCGCTGGCCTGCACCAGCGACTGCAGCGTGCCGGCGCCTTGCTGACGCAGCGTGTCGAGCGCGAGCGCGCCGTCCGCGCCCACCGTCCAGCGCACGCGCACGAAGCGCTCGCGCTGCGCGTCCGGCTCGAAGCCGGTGTCGATCGGCAGCGACGGCACGACCGGCACGCAAGCGTCGCGCCCCTGCAGGCGTCGGATCAGCGGCGCGACGAACAGTGCGAACGTCGTCATCGCGGCGCCCGGATTGCCGGGCAGCAGCACGACGGGCCGCGCATCGAGCCGCGCGAGCGCGACCGGCTTGCCGGGCTTCATGCGCACGCCGGCGACGAGGAACGACGCGCCGAGCGCGGCCAGCGTGGGGCGCAGCAGGTCCTTGTCGCCGACCGACGCGCCGCCGACGCAGATCACGAGGTCGCACTGCGCGTGCAGGTCACGCAGCGCCCGTTCGACGGCGGCCACCGTATCGGCCGCGTGCACGCTCGCCGCGACGTCGGCGCCGGTTCCGGCGACCAGCGCGGCGAGCATCGGCGCATTGCTGTTGTAGATCTGCTGCGGCGCGCGCGGCTGGCCGCATGCGACCAGCTCGTCGCCGGTCGTCAGGATGCCGACGCGCAGCGCCGCGCGCACGTCGATTCGGGCGAGACCTTGCGCGGCGGCCACGCCGACGTGCATCGCGCCCATCCGCACGCCCGCCGGCACGAGCAGCGCGCCGGCGCGTACTTCCTCGCCGCGGCGGCGGATGTGCGACCCGCTGCGCTGCGGCATGTCGAACGTGACGCGGCCGTCCAGTTCGTGCGCATGCTCCTGCATCACGACGGTGTCGGCGTCGGGCGGAATCAGGCTGCCGGTGAAGAGGCGGGCGGCCGTGCTCGGCGCGAGCGGCGCGGGCGTATCGCCGGCATAGCAGCGTTGCGCGACACGCAGCGGCTCGCCGTGCGCAAGGTCCGCATGACGCACGGCGTAGCCGTCCATCGCGCTCTGGTCGGCCGGCGGCTGGTCGAGCACGGCCGTCAGCGGCGCGGCCAGCACGTGGCCGGCCGCTTGCGCGATCGGCACGGAGGTGACGGCCTCGAGCGGCGCGAACGCGCTGGCGAACCGTTGCTGCGCGGTATCGAAATCGGACAGGTGTGTCATGAAGCGTGGGCCGGATGTGCCGGTGCGGGTTCGTGTGGATCGGGGTGAACGGCGGCGGGCGACACGTATTCGACGAAGCCGTCGTTGCGGCAGAAGCCGAGCAGCCGCACGCCGGCTTCGCGGGCGACGTCGATCGCGAGCGACGTCGGCGCCGAGATCGTCGCGATCATCGGGATGCCGACCCGCGCGGCCTTGCGCACCAGTTCGTAGCTCGCGCGGCTCGACAGGAACACGAAGCCCGCGTGCAGGTCGGCGCGGCGGCGTGCGAACTGCCCGATCAGCTTGTCGAGCGCGTTGTGGCGGCCGACGTCCTCGCACACGTCGAGCACGACGCCGTTGCTATCGCACCACGCGGCCGCGTGGATGCCGCCCGTCTCGCGCATCAGCGTCTGCCGGGCCGGCAACGCACGCGCGGCGCACGCGATCGCGTCGGCGCCGATGCCCGCGGCCGTGCCGGCGGCCGCGATACGCGGCGCGTGCAGGTCGAGCTGCGCGATGCTTTCGATGCCGCACACGCCGCAGCCCGTGCGGCCGGCCAGCGCGCGGCGGTGGGCCTTCAGCGCCATGAACGCCTGCTGCGACACGGTGAGCCGCACTTCGGCGCTGCCGGGCCGGCATTCGCTTTCGATGTCGAAGACGTCCGACGCGCGCTCGACGATGCCTTCGCTCAGCGCGAAGCCGAGGCCGAACGCGTCGAGGTCGATCGGCGTCGCCATCATGACCGTGTGCGAGATGCCGTTGAACACGAGTGCAACCGGGGTTTCGTCGACGACGCGATCGACGGTGTCGCGCGCGTCGCCGGCACGATGGCGCGTCACCCGGCACGCGGTGCTGCCGGTCGGGTCGTCGCGGCGAATGCAGGACTCCATGCGGGTTTCTCCAGGCGGGGCGGCCGGCGGGCCGGCCGGGCTCGGCGCGTACGCCGAACCACGGGTATCGATGCCGCCGGGCGGGCGCCGAAGGGCGCGCGACCGCCGCGGGCAGGTGTTGCACGACATGTTAAGTGGAGTGAACAGTGCGTCCGACGCACAGCGCCGCCACGCGGAAAGCAGTACAGCTGAGCGTCCCGCCGGCATGGTAACTATTTTCCGTGCACACATCTTCGGCGGCGCAAGCAGCACAGTTTCAGCGCACGTTCGAATGATTGCGAGTATCGTTGCAAACGCGATATCGTCGTTCACGCTTCGATGCCGTGCGAGCAACCGCTGGTGCGCGCATGTGTCGTCGTCAAGCCGTCGCGCGATTTCCTGCTTCGAGCGTACGTCCTCACAACCACGAGCAAATTACGGTCATGGAAATCTTCGATGCGTTCCATCTCGCCCGATTGCAATTCGCATTCACGGTGTCGTTCCACATCGTGTTCCCCGCGATCAGCATCGGCATGGCGAGCTTCCTGGCGGTGCTGGAATGGCGATACCTCGTCACCGGCGACGCCGCCTACAAGTCCATGTTTCAGTTCTGGTCGAAGATCTTCGCGATCGGCTTCGGGATGGGCGTGGTCTCCGGCGTCGTGATGGCGTACGAGTTCGGCACCAACTGGTCCGGGTTCTCCCGCGTCGCGGGCAACATCACCGGGCCGCTGCTCACGTATGAAGTGCTGACGGCGTTCTTCCTCGAAGCCGGCTTCCTCGGCGTGATGCTGTTCGGCTGGCAGCGCGTCAGCCCGCGCGCGCACTTCTTCGCGACGCTGATGGTCGCGGTCGGCACGCTGATCTCGACGTTCTGGATTCTCGCGTCGAACAGCTTCATGCAGACGCCGCAGGGCTACAAGATCGAGAACGGCCTCGTCGTGCCGGTCGACTGGTTCAAGATCGTCTTCAACCCGTCGTTTCCGTACCGTCTCGCGCACATGACGATCGCGGCGTTCATCGTCGCGGGCTTCATCGTCGCCGCCTGCGGCGCGTGGCACCTGCTGAAGGGGCGCCGCGACGAGCCGGTGAAGCGCAGCTTCTCGATGGCGCTGTGGATACTGCTGGTGCTCGCGCCGATCCAGATCTTCGTCGGCGACGCGCACGGGCTGAACACCCGTGAATACCAGCCGGCGAAGATCGCGGCGATCGAAGGGCTGTGGGAAACGGAGAAGGGCGGCACCGCGCTGAACCTCGTCGGGCTGCCCGACATGCAGGCCGAAACCACCCGCTATGCAATCCAGGTGCCGCACCTCGGCAGCCTGATCCTCACGCACAGCTGGGACGGCGAGATCCGCGGGCTGAAGGAATTTCCGCCGCAGGACCGCCCGTATTCGCCGATCATCTTCTGGACGTTCCGGATCATGGCCGGCCTCGGGATGTTGATGCTGCTGACCGCGCTGCTCGGGCTGCTGCTGAGAAAGGGCGGGCGCCTGTACGAGACGCGCTGGTTCCAGTGGTTCGTGGTCGCGATGGGGCCGTCGGGCATCGTCGCGCTGCTGGCGGGCTGGATCACGACCGAGGTCGGGCGGCAGCCGTGGACCGTGTACGGCGTGCTGCGCACCATCGATTCGGTCTCCCCGCTCACCGCCCAGCAGGTCGGCGTGTCGCTGCTGGTCTTCGTGGTCGTGTATTTCCTGGTGTTTGGAACGGGTATCTACTACATGATGAAACTGATGAAGCGCGGGCCGGCGGCCCAGGCCGGCTACATCGAACTGCACCGGCATCCGGGGCTGCGCAAGAGCGCGCTGTCCACGCCGCTGAACGTGACCGAGGCGGAGTAACCATGCACATCGATCTTCCTGTCGTCTGGGCCGCGATCATCGGCCTCGGCGTATTCATCTACGTGATGCTGGACGGCTTCGATCTCGGCATCGGGCTGCTGTTTCCGTTCTTCGATGCGAAGGCCGAGCGCCAGGTGATGCTCGACACCGTCGCGCCGGTGTGGGACGGCAACGAGACGTTCCTCGTGCTCGGCGGCGCGGGCCTCTACGGCGCGTTCCCGGTCGTGTATTCGACGCTGCTGCCGGCCAACTACCTGCCGCTGGTGCTGATGCTGGTCGGGCTGATCTTCCGGGGCGCGGCGTTCGAGCTGCGCGCGAAAGCCACCCGCACGCAGCACATGTGGGATCTCGCGTTCATCGGCGGCTCGGCGCTGGCGGCGTTCTGCCAGGGGATCGTGCTCGGTTCGCTGCTGCAGGGCATCAAGATCGAGAACAACCAGTTCGCGGGCGGGCCGTTCGACTGGCTGTCGCCGTTCAGCATGATGTGCGGGATCGGCGTGCTCGTCACCTATGCGACGCTCGGCTGCGGCTGGCTGATCCTGAAGGTCGACGGCGAACTGCAGCGCAAGATGCGGTTGCTGATGAAGCCGCTCACGGGCGTGCTGCTCGCGGTGATGGGCGTGGTGAGCCTGTGGACCGTGATCGGGCTGCCGGCCGTCGCGCACCGCTGGTTCGGCAGCGGCAACCTCGGCTGGTTCCTGCCGGTGCCGATCCTCGTCGTCGCATGCGTGTGGGGCATCTTCTACGCGGTGAAGCGTGCGCACGAGGCCACGCCGTTCCTGCTGACGCTCGCGCTCGTGTTCCTCGGCTACACGGGGCTCGTGATCAGCATCTGGCCGAACATCGTGCCGCCGTCGCTGTCGATCTGGGACGCGTCGTCGAGCCACTCGAGCCAGTTGTTCGCACTCGTCGGCACCGTGATCGTGCTGCCGATCATCCTCGTGTACAACGCGATGCAGTACCGCGTGTTCCGCGGCAAGGTGCGCGAGGGCGATATCGGCTATCACTGAGCGGCAAGCGAGGTGACGGGGCGCGGCGCGCGGGTATCATCACGCGCCGCGTCCGGCACGGCACCCGATGTGAAAGCGGCCCGCCACGCGCGGGCCGTTGCACATCGGGTGCGGGCGCAACGGGTTGCGTATTCGGGTTCCCTATTCCTTTGCCAGTCGAGAAAACATCATGATCGTCCGACCACGACAGAACTGGCTCCGGATGCTGTTCGTATGGAACGGCTCCGTGCTGCAATCGATCATTCCGCAGCTCGTGTTCATGGCGATCGTCAGCACGCTGGCGGTCTTCACGAACGGGCGCATCTTCGGCGAGAAGATTCCGCTGAACACCGCGCCGTTCACGCTGTTCGGGCTCGCGCTCGCGATCTTCCTCGGGTTTCGCAATAACGCGAGCTTCGAGCGCTTCAAGGAGGCGCGGCATCTGTGGGGCAACCTGCTGATCGCCGCACGCGCCGTGACGTCGCAACTGCATCGCTACCTGCCCGACGGCGTGAGCGACGCCGAGCGCAACCGGCTTGCCGATCTGCTGATCGCGCTCGCCTATGCGCTGAAACACCAGCTGCGTCATACCGATCCGACCGAAGACCTGGTGCGCATCCTCGGCACGGAGCGCACGGCCGCGCTCGGCGGCAAATGCTACAAGCCGGTCGCGATCCTCGACGAATTGCGCGGCGGCATCGTCCGTGCGATGGGGCGCGCGCCCGGCAGCGACGCGACGTGCTGGATGGTCGAGACGCAACTCGATGCGCTCGGCAAGGCGATCGGTGGCTGCGAGCGCATCCTGTCGACGCCGATTCCGTTTTCCTACAGCGTGCTGCTCCATCGCACCGTGTATGCGTATTGCGTGTTGCTGCCGTTCGGGCTCGTCGATTCGACGGAGTTCTTCACGCCGCTGATCTGCGTGTTCATTTCCTACACGCTGATCGCGCTCGAGGCAATTGCGAACGAAGTGGCGGAACCGTTCGGTCTTGCGCCGAATGCGCTCGCGCTCGATGCGATCACGCGCACGATCGAGCGATCGGTGCTCGAACTCGGCGATCGGCCGATGCCCGAGGAATTCGTGCCTGCGTCGACGTATCAGATCACGTAGGCGGCGGGGGCGGTAGTGTAGTCGTCGGTAAGGTTGCTCGGCTGGAGCGGGGGCGGTTGTGTAGACTCGTGCTCGTTCAATGGAGCCCACACCATGCAACTTCTCGATCACGTGTCGATCAGCGTGCCGGACATCGATCTGGCACGGCCCTTCTACGACGCCGTCATGGCTGCGCTCGGCGCGACCAAGGTCTATGACCGGCCCAATGCGCTCGGCTATGGCGAGCGTTGCAACGCGAACGATCCGGCATCGACCTTTCTGGCGGTGTATCTGGATCCCGCCGAAGTCGGGGCGAGCAAGCGGCACTGGTGTTTCAAGGCCGCTTCCCGCGAGCAGGTGCATGCTTTTTTCGAGGCGGGCCTCGCTACGGGTGGGCAGTCCGACGGCGATCCCGGCTTGCGGCCGCAGTACCACGGCGACTACTACGCGGCTTTTCTGGTCGATCCGGCCGGCAACCGGATCGAGGCCGTGTGTCATGCGGCGGTGGCGGAGCGTGGGCAACCCTGACCGTGGCGATAGCCAGTCGATGCATCGGGTCTATCCGCATCCGCCGATTCGCATCGATTCAATCGCGATACGACGGCTCCTCGACGTCGAGGATGTGCTTCATCTCGTCGAAATGCGCGATCGAGAATTCACGAAAGCCTTCCCAGTCACGCGCGGTCTTCTCGGCCACTTCGTCGGACAGCACGTTGATCGGCTTGCCGGTCGCGTACGCGTTGACGAGGATCTGGCAAGCGCGTTCGAGCGTGTACATGTCGTCGAACGCCTCGCCGACCGTGGGTGCGGTCACCAGTACGCCGTGATTGCCCATCAGCAGGCGTGACTTGTCCTTGAGCAGCGACACGAGGCGGGCGCCTTCGTCTTCGGTATCCGCCATTCCGGAGAATGCGGTGTCCAGCGCAACGCGATTGAAATAGCGGGCCGTGTTCTGTTCGATGGGCAGGATGGTCGGATCGGACAACGTCGAGATCGCGGTGACATGGACGGGATGCAGGTGCATGGCGACGCGTACATGCGGTAGTTGCTGGTGCAACTGACCATGGATCGCCCACGCGGTCGGGTCGACGCTGCCGTTTTCGAGGCTCGATCGATCGTCTGCGTCCAGCAGAACCAGGTCGCTCGCGCGGATCCGCGAAAAGTGCATCCATTTGGGGTTCATCAGGAAGCGGCGGCCGTCGTCCGAAACGGCCACGCTGAAGTGGTTCGCGACCGCTTCATGCATGCCGAGGCGGGCGAAGCAGCGGAAAGCCGCGGCGAGATCGATGCGAAGCTGGGTTTCGTTCATGTCAAAGTGCGTGATCGGAAGCGTGAGAAAGGGGGCGCCGGCCGCAAGTTCATGGTTGGACGCACCGAGTTGCAGAAAAGGCTCGACCAGTGGGGCGGCCGAGCGCCGGCCATGCGTCGATGCATCGACCCGCTTGCTGTCTCAGGGCGGTCCGTTCGCGTCGGCCGTTGCGTCGTCCGATTTCCAGAATGCGTTGCGGTCGCGATAGTTTTGCAGGAACTGCTGCAGCCGCGGGTTCGTGGAGCGGCGGAACACGTCGCCCGGTGCGCCGCTCACGGCGATCCGGCCGTGGTCGAGAAACACGACGCGATCGGCCATCTGGGCGGCGAAGCCCATCTCGTGCGTGACGACGACCATCGTCATCCCGTCGCGCGCGAGCTGCTTCATGACCTGCAACACTTCGCCGACGAGTTCCGGGTCCAGCGCGGAGGTCGGCTCGTCGAACAGCATCAGGTGCGGCTCCATCGCCAGCGCGCGGGCGATCGCCACGCGCTGCTGCTGGCCGCCGGACAGTTTCGACGGATGGGCGTCCGCCTTGCCGGACATGCCGACCATTTCGAGCATGCGGCCAGCGACAGCGTTCGCGTCCGCGCGCGACATGCGGCGCACCCGCCGCAGCGCTTCGGTGACGTTGCCGAGCACGCTCATGTGCGGCCACAGGTTGAACTGCTAAAACACCATGCCGATGTTGCGGCGCACGCGGTTGATCTCGGCGCTCGACGCGCGCACGCGCGCGCCGTTGCGTTCGACATAGCCGAGCATCTCGCCGCCGATCCGGATCTCGCCGTGATCGTAGGTTTCGAGGGCGGCCATGCAGCGCAGCAGCGTGCTCTTGCCGGATCCGGACGGACCGATCAGGCAGACCACTTCGGATGTCGCGATCGACAGATCGATTCCGCGCAGCACGTCGGTCTCGCCGAACCGCTTGTGCAAACCCTTGACTTCGACAAGCGACGTGGCGGACGCCGGGGCGAGCGTTGCGGCGGGTCCGCTTGCGGGGAGGGCGCTGACTGCGTTCATGATTGCCTCGATCGGTTCGGGTCGCCGCGCCGTATTCACGCGTGTCGGGCGAAAGGCGCAATGCGAGTTCGACGAGCCGACTTTACGTGGTCAATATTGATCGGGAAAAACTCTTTTCGAATGGGGTTCGCAGGTTTTTCCAATGCAGCATCGCCTGCCGGCTCGCCGTATCGAGCGACCCTGCGTGGCGCCGGCCCGCCACGTACGCTGCCGGAACCGAAATCAGCCAGTCTTGCGATCGGTCGTTTCGGTCGTGGAGAGATGGTCGGCCAGCCGGCGCAGCATCGCATCGCAACCCTGCAGTTGCTCGACGCTCACGAACTCGTCCGGCTTGTGCCCCTGATCCATACTGCCCGGTCCGCACACCACGGTCGGGATGCCGGCCTGCTCGAACAGTCCGCCTTCCGTGCCGAAGGCGACGGTGCCGAACGCGCTCGATCCGCTGAGTATCGCCAGCAGGCGGGCGGCGTCGCTGTCGTCCGGTGTCGAAAGCCCCGGATAGGCGGACAGCGGCTGCATCCGGATATCGCAATCCGCGTGAACCGCGCGCATCGTCGGCATCAGTTGCTGCTCCGCATAGGCCTGCAATTCGGTGGTCACTTCATCGGCGTCGAAGCCGGGCAGCGTGCGGACCTCGAAATCGAATTCGCATGCATCGGGAACGATGTTCAACGCCTTGCCGCCGTGGATCACGCCGGTCTGGACAGTCGAGAACGGCGGATCGAAGCGAGCGTCGTGATGCTCCGGTTGCGCGAGGCGCTCGCCGATTTCCTCCAGCCGGTTGACCAGACGCGCCGCATATTGAATCGCATTGACGCCGTACGGCGCATACGCGGAATGACACGCGGCGCCCGTGACGTGGCAGCGCATCGCCAGCTTGCCCTTGTGGCCGAGCACGGGCTTCAATTCGGTCGGCTCGCCGATCACGCAGAGCACGGGCCGATGCGGGCGCTTCGCCAGTTCGGCCAGCATCGGCCGCACGCCGAGACAGCCGATCTCCTCGTCGTACGAGAACGCGAGATGGATCGGCAACGACAACGGTCGCTCGACGAACATCGGTACCGCGGCCAGCATCGACGCGAGAAAGCCTTTCATGTCCGCGGTGCCACGGCCATACAGCCGGCCGTCGCGTTCGCTCATCCGGAACGGCTCGACGGTCCATGCCTGGCCGTCGGCGGGCACCACGTCCGTATGACCCGAGAGCAGGATGCCGCCGCGCTCGCGCGGCCCGATCGTGGCGAACAGGTTCGCCTTGCTGCGCGCGTCGTTGTAGAACAGTTCGCTGTCGACGCCGTAGCCCGCCAGATAGTCGCGGATGAACTCGATCATCGCGAGGTTCGAGTGCCGGCTGACCGTATCGAAGCCGATCAGTTCGGCGAGCAGCGTGCGGCTGGTCGGCTCACTCATCGCCGGGTACGCCGTATTTCGGTGCGGTCGTCGGATCGAGCGCGCGCGTTACGTAGTCCTGCATCTGCGGACGGTATGCATGCCACAGCGCGGCGAGTGCCGAGATCGGCGCATCGTCGGTCCAGTCGACGCGCAGGTCGACGAGCGGCCACACCAGCGTATCGGCGATCTTCAACGCGGCGGAATGCACCGGACCGGCTTCTCCGCCTGCGTCGATCGCGGCCTGCATCGCCGCGAGCAGACGATCGGCGAGCGGGCCGGGCGTCTGCTCGAACGCCGGCACCATCGCGTCGATCACGTCCTGACTGGCCAGCATGTTGCCTGCGGCGACGCACTGTCGGCCCGCCACCGCATGATGCAGGCCGAGCGCCTGCGCGCCGGTCCAGAATGCGGTGCGGCCCTGCGCATCGACGACCGTGACCTGCCGGTAGTCGCGCCAGCGATCGGTATCGAGCGCGGCTTCGAGCGCCTGCGCGGGATCGGCCGCGCCGTCGCGGAGCAGGTCGAGCACCTGCGGGCCGAGCGACGGCAGCGTGACGTTCTGCGTCGCCACGGCGCCCGCGCTGGCGCGAACCCACGGGCAGCGCGCGCCCACTGCGATGCTCGAGGAGCTGATCGCGATGCCGAGTTGTCCGGTTTCGGCACACCGTCCGACGATCGAGAATGTCATGTCACGCTCCGGCGGCGGCGGTCGGCTGCCAGTTGTCGGGAATCACGGCGATGACGTCGATTTCCATCAGCCATTCCGGCTGGCCCAGCGCACTGACCACGAGGCCGGTCGAGATCGGATAGACGCCCTTGAGCCACTTGCCGACGACCTGATAGACCGGCTCGCGATAACGCGGATCGATCAGGTACGTAGTGGTCTTGACGATATGCGTGAGGTCGCTGCCGGCCTCCTCGAGCAGTTGCTTGACGTTTTTCATGGCCTGTTCGGCCTGCGCGCGCGGATCGCCGAGGCCGACCAGATTGCCGTCGAAGTCGGTGCCGATCTGGCCGCGCACGTAGACCGTGTTGCCGGCCCGGACAGCCTGGCACAGATCGTTGTCGAGCGCCTGGTTCGGGTAGGTGTCTTTCGTGTTGAACATCCGGATACGGGTGTGGGTCGGCTGGCTCATCGTCATGAATTCCTGAAGGAGGGTTCGGTAGACCGTGCGGTGCGACTCGGTCGTGCGTTCAGTGCGCGGCGGCGCGGGTCGGCATCGGGCTCGGGATGGTTGGCTCGGCGACGTGATCGTCGGCTTGCGGCGCGGCCGCAATGCTGCGTCGCGCGGCAGCCTCGTGATAGTGCTGGTAGCTGCGCTGCGTCGCGATATGTCCGGCCACATGTTTCGCGTCGTGCCAGACGCCCCAGATGAACGCGGAGCCGCGCCGCGACAGCCACGGCAGACCGAGGAAATAGAGTCCGGGCTCGCTGGCGACGCCGCGCTGATGTTTCGGCTTGCCGTGCTCGTCGAAGGCGTCGACCTGCAGCCACCCGAAGTCGTTCGCGTAGCCGGTCGCCCAGATGATCGACGTGACGCCTGCCGCGGCGAGGTCGAGTTGCGTGAGCGGGTCGGCCAGGCATGGCGGATCGGCGGGAATGTGGCGGGCTTCAGGCTCCTCCGGCAGATCGAGACCGTTGCTGGCGACGTACGCGTCGGCGGCGTCCAGCAGCGACAGATAGTTTTCGTCGCCGGCCGCGATGTTGGCCGCGAGATCCGCTTCGAACGTGACGATGCCTTGATCGAACGCTCGCGTCACGCCGACCAGCGTCACGCCGTCGTGCGCGAGACGGCGGAAGTCGACCGTGTGGCCGCCGTCCGCGCCGCTCACGGCGATCGTCACGTGCGACCGGCCGGGGCGCATCGTTTCCATGTCCCACAGACCCAGTACGCCGAGCCACCAGCAGAAATCGCGGCCGCGATACGCGCGCGGCGGACGGTCGTGAGGGCCGACGGACAGATAGACCTGACGGCCCGAGCGTTGCAGTTCGGCCGCGATCTGGACGCCCGACGACCCCGCGCCGACGACCAGCACGTTGCCGGCGGGCAGTTGCGCCGGATTGCGGTAGTCGGCGGAATGAATCTGCGTCAGGCGCGCGTCGGTGGGCGCGATGGCCGGAATGAGCGGGCATTGGAACGGCCCGGTCGCAACCACGACGCGGTTCGCGTGGAAGGTGCCGTCCGACGTCTCGACGACGAAGCCCTGACGGCCGGCGTCGCGGACCACGCGCCTGACGTCGACGCCGGTCCGGATCGGCGCGTCGATCATGCGCGCGTAGTCGACGAAGTACTCGGCCATCTGATCCTTCGTTGCGAACCCGTCCGCATCGACACCGCCGATAGTCATGTTGGGGAAGCGGTCGTGCCATGCCGGGCCGTTCGCCACCAGCGAATCCCAGCGCGCGGTGCGCCAGCGCTCCGCGATGCGAGCGCGTTCCAGCACGAGATGCGGCACGCCGAGCGCACGGAGGTGTTCGCTCATCGCGATGCCGGCCTGTCCGGCGCCGACCACCAGCGTATCGATGGATGTGACTTCGACGGTCATGTTGATTTTTCCTGATGCGTATCGATCGGGTTGTTCATGGACGGATAAATCCGTTTCGCCGCAATTCGCCGCAGTGCTCGCGATGCGATTGCGCAAGGCGATCGCGACGTTCAAGCACCGAAGCCGGAACGCGTCGGTAATCCGAAGCGATGTGCGTCGTGCGGACGTGTTTCCTGAGCATTGCGTTCTGCTGAAGAAAATCTACGCCGGTGCACTGAATCTGAAAAATATATTTAAAAAATGAATTGCATCCGGTTTGCCTATGCAGATGCGTGCGTACGGACCGGCAATGAACTGAACGCAAGCGGATGGCGCCGGCAAAACGCCGAGGCCGCCATCGAAGCAGGGAAAAGAAAGGAAGCGGACGCAACGAAACGCACGACGCGACGGCATGGGTCGAGGCCGCCTTCCCGCTGCGCGGCGGACGGCCGCTATGCCGCTTCGCGCGCGGCGCCCGCGGCCTGCGCACGGCCACGCAGCCAGTTGATGCTGATGAAGAGCAGGATCGCGAACACGATCAGCACGGTGGCGACGGCGAGGATCGACGGGTCGATCTGGTCGCGAATGCCGCTCCACATCTGCCGGGGTACGGTGCGTTGATCGGGACCGCCGATGAACAGGATCACGATCACTTCGTCGAACGATGTCGCGAATGCGAACACGGCGCCGGTGGCCACAGCCGGCAGGATCAGCGGCAGCGTCACGCGGCGAAAGGTCGTCCACGGCGCGGCGCCGAGATTGGCGGCGGCGCGCAGCAGGCTCCGGTCGAACGACAGCAGCGACGCGGTCACGGTAATCACGACAAACGGCGTGCCGAGTGCCGCATGTGCGAGGATCACACCCGGATAGGAGTTGACGAGCCCGAGTGGCGCGAAGATCAGGTAGAAGCCGGCCGCGACCACGACGATCGGGATGATCATCGGAGAGATCAGGATCGGCATGATCAGCGAGCGGAACGGAAAGTCGTCGCGCGCGAGACCGATCGCGGCGAGCGTGCCGAGCGTCGTTGCAATTGCTGTGGATGCCGCGCCGATCGCGAGGCTGTTCAGGAATGCCCGCTGCCAGTCCGGGCTGCCGAATGCCTGCGCGTACCAGCGCAGCGAGAAGCCTTCCATCGGGTACGAAAAATACGAACCCGAATTGAACGACAGCGGAATGATCACGAGGATCGGCGCAACCAGAAAGAACAGCACGACCGCGCAGTGGATGCGCACACCGGCAGTGGCAATGCGCGTCGACGGCAGGCTGTTGGGGTTCACGGACACGATGCGGCTCCAGTGACGTCGGGCGTCAGCCGAACCGGAGCCGGTCGATGCCGACGAGCCGGTTGAAAATGAAATAGAACACGGCGGTGAAGATCACGAGATACGCGGACAGCGCACCGGCCAGCCCCCAGTTGAGCAGATCGTTGGTTTGCGACGCGATCAGCTGGCTGATCATCTCGTCGCCCGCACCGCCGAGCAGGGCCGGCGTGATGTAGTAGCCGAGCGCCAGCACGAACACGAGAAAGCATCCGGCGCCGATGCCCGGTAGCGTCTGGGGCACGTACACGCGAAAGAACGCGACGACCGGGTGAGCGCCGAGCGATTGCGCGGCGCGCATGTAGATCGGCGGCACGCTTTTCATCACCGAGTAAATCGCGAGAATCATGTACGGCAGCAGCACGTGCGTCATGCCGATCAGCACGCCGGCGCGGTTGAAGATCAACGGCAGCGGATGATCGACGACATGCAGCGCGAGCAGTACGCGGTTGACCACACCGCCCGGTTGCAGCAATACGTACCACGCGGTCGTGCGGACCAGCAGCGAGGTCCAGAACGGCACGATCACGAACAGCATCAGCAGGTTGCCCTGCCTGGCCGGCAGGTTGGCGAGCAGCCACGATACCGGGTACGCGAGCAGCAGGCACAGCAGCGTGACCGTGGCGCTGATCGACACCGTGCGCATGAACGCGGTGCGGTAGACCGCGCTGTTCGCGGGCACCGAATGGACGGCGCCATCGGGCGACACCTGCGCGTCGAGGCCGTTCAGCAGATAGTCCGGCGTCCATGGCGACGCCGCGCGTTTCAGCAGGCGCCAGGTTTCTGGCCGGTTCCAGCGATCGTCGGCGGCGAGCAGGACGGGCTTCCATGCGGTGACGGCATCCTGGGCACGCACCGTGCGTGCCGACTTCAGCAGCAGCGTGCGGAACTCGGGCTGATAGAAATTCATCCGGCGCGCGACGTCGCCGAGCGTGCCGGCGTCGCCGGCGCTCTTCAGTCCGTTGGCGAGGGACGCGAACACCCGCTCGTCCGGCACGCCCTGACCGTTCCAGTGTCGCAGCGTCTGCGCGAACGACGGCATCGAGCCGGACAGTTCCGGATTGCGCACGCTGCGGGCCAGCAGCGAAGCAATCGGCGCGATGAACGTGGCGAGCAGGAACACGAGCAGGGGCAGCGTCAGCAGCAGCGCGCGTAACGCCGCCTTGCGCCGCGCCTGCCGGTATTTGACGGCGTGCCCGGCGGCGAGCGCGGGGCTTGCCGCCGTCATGGGAAACATTGGCGAATCGTTCATCGGAACTCCGGAGCGACGCGCCCGGAGCGGGGCGCGTCGCGTAAAACCGCTACGACGTCATGCAGACGCGCATTACTGGCCGAGCCATGTCTGGAAGCGCTTGGTCAGCGCATCGCCGCTGTCGGCCCAGAAGTTCGCATCGATCTGGATCGGTCGCTTGAAGTTGGCGGGCGCGGTCGGCAGGTCGGCAAGGCGCGCCTTGTCGATCAGCGGCAACGATGCCTTGCGCGGCGGCGCGTAGGCGATGTACTTCGACAGATCCGCGTATGCCTGCGGCTGCGCCGATGCGGCGATGAACCGCTTCGCGGTCGCGGCGTGCTTCGCCCCCTTCGGCACACCCCACCATTCATAGTCGTACACCTGCGCGTCCCAGACGATCTTGAACGGCTTCTTGTCCTGGTGAACGGCGCTGTCGATGCGGCCGTTGTAGGCCTGCACCATCGTCACGGCACCGTCCGCGAGCAGCTGCGGCGCTTGCGCACCGGCTTCCCACCAGACGATGCTCGACTTGATCGTGTCGAGCTTCGCGAATGCGCGATCGACGCCGGCGGGGGTCGCGAGCACCTTGTAGACGTCCGCCGGGGCCACGCCGTCGGCGACCAGCGCCCATTCGAGCGTGACCTTCGGCGACTTTCTCAGGCCGCGCTTGCCCGGGAATTTCTTCAGGTCGAAGAAGTCCGCGATGCGTGTCGGTGCGGTCTTCAGCTTCGACGCGTCGTACGCATACACGGTCGACCACACCATCGCGGCCACCGAGCATTCGCGCAGCGCGCCCGGCAGGAAATCCGACGTGTTGCCGATGGTCTTGCTGTCCAGCTTCTCGAGCAAACCTTCGTCGCAGGCGTTGATCGCGTCGTTGGTCTCCATGTCGATCAGGTCCCACGTCGGGTTCTTCGCCTGTTCCATGGCCTGCAGCTTGGCCAGGCCGCCGTCGTACGACTCGGTCTGGAACTGGGTGCCGGTCTTCGCGGTGAACGGCTCGAACCACGCGTGGCGTGCGGCCGTTTCATAGGCGCCGCCGAACGTGACGACGGACAGCGTATCCGCCGCGCGAGCGGCAGGCAGCGCGGAAAAGGCGCCGAGTGCGACGACAGCCGCGATCGTGCGGCGCGGGGACGCGTAGCGAGGGTTTTGCATTATCAGGCTCCAGAGGCGATGGGCACGGCAACAGGCAGGGTGGGTAAACGAACGGCGGCGCTCGCGACGCGGGTGATGGCCGACGGCGACAGCACCTTGCAGTCGTCGTGTCGCCAGACGATCGTTGCGGCCGCACCGATCGGCGGCAGCGCGACGAGGCGCGTGTTGGAGACCTTGACGACCATCGTGTCGCCGCTGCCGAGTTGCAGCTGAACGCGATGATGATCGCCGCAATACACGATGTCGCACACGGTCGCCGCGAGGGCGTTCGAGCCCGCCGGCACGTTCGCGGCTTCGGCCGCGCCGAGTACCTGCGCGCGCTCGGGGCGCAGCGCGAGCGTGGCGTCGTCGCCGGCCTCGATCTGGCTGCCGCGGCGACCGCGGATCGTGATGCCGTCGCGAAGCTGAAGCACGGCCCATTCGCCATCGAGCGCGCTGACGCGCCCGGCGAGACCGTTGTTCTCGCCGACGAAGTTCGCGACGAAGGCGTTCTGCGCGTTTTCGTACAGTTCGGTAGGCGTCGCGGCCTGCTGGATGCGTCCGTCCGAGAACACGGCGACGCGATTCGACATGGTCAGCGCTTCGTTCTGATCGTGCGTCACATAGACGATCGTGAGCGACAGATCGCGATGCAGCCGCATGATTTCGTATTGCATCGTTTCGCGCAGCCGTTTGTCGAGCGCGCCGAGCGGCTCGTCCATCAGCACCACGCGAGGTTCGAATACCAGTGCGCGGGCCAGCGCGACGCGCTGCTGTTGGCCGCCGGACAACTGGGCGGGGCGCCGCGACGCGAGATGCGACAGCTCCACCATGTCGAGCGCGCGCTGCACGCGCTGCTTGCGCGCTTCGCGACCGGTCTTGCGCACGGAGAGCGGAAACGCGACGTTCTCGGCGATCGTCAGGTGCGGGAACAGCGCGTAGTTCTGGAACACCATGCCGATGTCGCGCTGGTGCGGTGGCTTGTCGTCGAGGCGGTGCCCGTCGAGCAGGATGGTGCCGTCCGTCGGGGTCTCGAAACCGGCGAGCATCATCAGCGTGGTGGTCTTGCCCGAGCCGGACGGTCCCAGCAGCGAGACGAATTCGCCCCGGGCGATGTCGAGATCGAGACCGTCGACAACCGCATGCCGGCCGTCGTAGGACTTGCTGACGCCGACGAACGAAATGTAGGGCTGGCTGGTCATCGTGAGCTTCAATGAGGTGACGTGGGTGGCGAGTCGTTGGCCTGCGGCTTCAAATCGCGACGTGCGACGCCAGATAGCGCGCGAAGTCGTAGTTCGGCCGTTCCAGATGACTCAGATGACCGGGCTTCGCAAGCGGGGCATGCACGCCGCGGAACACCGCCTCGACGCCGCGCCGGTCTTCGAGATTGACTTCGTCGAGCAGCTTCTTCAGCGTCGCCATGTATTCGGCGGCCTTCGGGTCGTCGATGAATTCCGGCGACAGGCCGCCGCCGAAGCGGATATGCACGTGATCGACGCCCAGCGGCTGAAGCACCAGATACCAGAAATAGCCCGGCGTCAGCGTGACGAGATGAGTCGGGTAGATCGCGAGCAGCGCCGTCGTCTTGCGCCATTGACCTTGCAGGCGAGTGTTGTTCGGATGCGCATTGCCGATCGGCAGCGACGCCTCTTTCGTGATCCAGTGATAGTTGAATGCGGGCAGTCCGGGCGGGCACTCCATCTCGTCGAGCTTGGAGTGCGGGCCGACCGTCGCGCGATGCAGCATCGGCAGGTGATAGCTCTCCATGAAGTTTTCCGCGAGGATCTTCCAGTTGGTGTCCCACACGTGTTCTTCGTGGAAGGTTTCGACATACGACGCCATGTCGTAATCGGCGATCAGTTCGTCGAGTTCCTTCAACCGAGCGGCAACAGGCGACGCCTCCTGATTGAGCGTGACGTAGACCCAGCCCTGCCAGATCTCGCAGCGAACCTGCGGAAGCTTGTAGCTGTCCTTACAGAAACCGTCCTGCCTGTCCATCATCGGCGCGCCACGCAGCTCGCCGTCCAGAGAATAATTCCACGCGTGATAGGGGCAGACGATACGGCGCACGTTGCCGCGGCCCTCGAGCAGGGTGGACATGCGGTGCAGGCATACGTTCGACATTGCACGCAGGGCGCCGTCGTCGCGGCGGATCACGATGATCGGCTGGCCGGCGATCTCCGCTGTCAGGTAGTCGCCCGGATTCGGCAGCGCGCTCGCGCGGCCCATGCACAGCCATTCGTTGCGAAAGAGCGTTTGCCGTTCCCGTTCGAGAAACTCGGGCGACGTGTAGACGCCCGGCGGCATCGCGCGGGCGTCGCTGAAGTCGCGTTCGCAGTTGGTTTTCAGGTCGCGGACGATCACGTCGATAGACGGCGCTGCCGTAGGAATGGAACGCATCGTGCCTCCGGGAAACGTTCAAACCGATCACATTGGCGACCAATTTAACAAGTCCAATAAAGAGTCGAAATATTCTTTTCGGATGCAACAAGAAGTTTTTTCCTATGCGGCCGGCGTTGCCTGGACGTGCACCTGAGGGATGTAGGTTTCGCAGAATTGCGCGAAGCGCGTGACGAGCTGGCGGGGTTTCATGCTGCGCGACATGGCGATGCCGAGGGTGATCGCCGTGACCTCGTCGCGAAACGGACGGACCGCGAAAGTCGCGCCATCGACGGTGCGGGTGGAACGAAGCGGGAAGTTCAGGATGCTGTAGCCAAGACCGTTGGCAACCATGCCGCGCACGACTTCCGGCTGCGACGAACGGAACGTCGGCGTCGGCCGTCGGCCCAGCGGGTCGAACAGTCCCGCGAAGTACTCGCGACTGTGCGGCAGGTCGAGCAGAACATACGGCTCGTTGAGCAGATCGGCGAGTGCGACCGTCTTGCCGCGCGTGAGCTTGTGTTCGGGCGGCAGGATTGCGTATGGCGGCAGCGTGACGAGCGGCGTGAACGAAATGTCTTCGGCGATATCGAGGCTGTAGGTGAGCGCCATGTCCAGCGTGCCGTTGCTCAGTGCCGACAGCAGGTCGTCCTGGTTGGCCTCCATCGTGCGGAAGCCGATACCGCCGTGCTCGGAAACGAAGCGGCTCATCAATGCCGGCATCAACGGGGGAGCCAGCGAGACGAGGCAGCCCAGCGCGATCGTGCCCGACATGCCCCCGTCCATCTCGCGTGCCATCGTCTGCAGTTCTTCCGCGTTTTTCAGCAGATTGCGCACCTGGCCGAGCAGGTCGCGGCCGGCCGGCGTCAACGACACGCCGCTCGCGCGATGGCGGATGAAGAGCTGGATGCCGAATGAAGATTCCAGTTCGCCGATCGAGGTGGAGATCGACGGCTGGGAAATGTGCAGTTGGCGCGCGGCGGCAGTAAACGACAGCGTTTCCGCCGTGACCACGAAGTAGCGCAACTGGCGCAACGAATAGCGCAACGCAATATTTTCCATGAAGCGTGGCTCGCACAAAGTGTCGGGATCGGGCACGGCTCGCAACGCGAGGCGCGCTGCCATTTTGCATAGTCAAAAAGAGGATGATCGAAGATCTGCATCATTTTTTCCCATGCGCATTTGCGCGTGCGTCCCGAGGACGGCGTGGATGCTTCCGTACGTGCATCCAGCGCTCGAACGGGTGACCCGCACTGGTGCATGACGCGACAAAACCGTGCAAACCGCTCGTCCGGGCAATGAATTGGCAGACGATTGATTGCACGCGCGAGACGCGTCTCCGCACCACGAAGCGGCGCGGAGACGATGCAAGACGGCGTGCATAAGGAAAAGCTTTTCGGTGGATCGGAAAACAATATTTCTGCCGATAAATTGGCCACGTAGATTGCATTGACGACGGATTCGCCGGGCGACGACCGGGCGGGAGTCAATCCGGTCATCCGGTCATCCGGTCATCCGGTCAATTCCGATTCGAAGGAACACGTCAGATGAAACGATCCAAGTGCTGCACTTCGCTGTTCATCGCATTGACCCTCGCGGCAGCCGGTGTGGCCGCGCATGCCGAGAGCCTGCTCGATCGCGTCAAGCAGCACGGCGAGCTGGTGGTGGGGACCGAAATGCAGTTCGCGCCGTTCGATTTCCTCGAAAACGGCCAGCAGGCGGGCTTCAACAAGGATCTGTTCGCGGCGGTGGGTCGGATCGTCGGCGTGAAGGTGCGCTTCATCGATCTGCCGTGGGAGAGCGTGCTGCCCGGGCTCGACGCGGGCAAGTACGACATGGTCGCGGGACCGCTGACCGTCACGAAGGCGCGCACGGAGCGCTATGCGTTCTCGTTGCCGGTCGCGGAGGCCACCGATGCGTTGCTCAAGCGAACCGGCGACGGCAGTCTCAAGACCTCTGCCGATATAGCGGGTAAAGTCGTCGGAGCAGGCAAGGGCAGCGCGCAGCTCGAACAGTTGAAAAGCTACGCGGCGACGCTGCCGAAGCCGCCGACGATCCGCGAATACGTCGATAACAACCAGGCGTATGCGGACCTCGCGACCGGGCGCATCGCCGCCGTCGCCAACTCGCTCACGAACATCGCGTATGTCGCGAAGCAGCGCCCGGCCGTATTCTCGGTGGTGCAGCCTGCGTTCGGCGCGAAAGTCTACTTCGCCTATGCGCTGCGCAAGGATGCGGACAGCGCGTCGCTGGCCAATGCGTTCAACGCGGCGCTCGTCACGTTGAACAAGAACGGCACGCTGGCGACACTGCAGCGCAAGTGGCTCGGCGTCGCGACCGCACTGCCGACCGAGATGCCCACGCCGAACTACTGAGCGCCGCGTCCGGGCAACACGATCGAGCGCGACCGCCGACGAGCACCGCTACCGAGCAACCTGCCATGTTCAGCCTGAACACTTTCATCGACGGCCTGCCGTTGCTGTTCCATGCGGCGCTGATGACGCTCGAAGTGTCCGCGGCCGGGCTCGTGCTCGGCTTCTTCATCGGCCTCGCGATCTGCTGCGGGCGGCTTGCACCGCACGTTGCGATACGTGTCGCGGCGGGCGCGTATGTGCGGGCGTTTCGCGGGGTGCCGCTGCTCGTGCAACTGCTGCTCGTCTACTACTTCCTGCCGTTCGTGGGCGTCAACGTGCCGCCCGTGATGGCGGCCGTCAGCGCCGTGTCGCTGTGCTCGGCCGCATACATCGCCGAAATTCTCCGGGGCGGATTCGCGAATCTCCCGAAGGGGCAGCTCGAGGCGGCGACGATGCTCGGGCTCTCGGCGAAGGATCGCCTGTGGAGGATCCAGGTGCCGCAGGCCGTACGGATGACGCTGCCGTCGCTCGTCAACGAAATGGTGCTGCTGATCAAGGCATCGTCGCTCGTCTCCGTGGTCGGCGTGGCGGAGATCACGCGAACCGCGCAGAACATCGCGGCCAGCACGTACCAGCCGCTCGAGGCTTATGTCGCGGCCGGGATGATCTATTTTCTGCTCTGCGGTTCGCTGGCGCTGATCGCGCATGGCGCGGAGCGGCGCCTGCGCGCCGCATGACGCATCAGTTGCTCGCCGGAGATCCTCATGCTGACTTTCCATCCCGATGTACTCGTGAACAACCTGCCGGAAATCGGCGCGGGTCTCGCGATGACCGTGGCGACCTGGACGGCGAGTACGCTCGCGGGGGCGGCGATCGGGTTCGGTGCGGCGCTTGCGCAGCAGGCGGGCGGCCGCTTCGTACGCGCGGCGATTCGTGTCTATGTCGAGCTGTTTCGCGGCACGCCGTTTCTCGTGCAGCTCTTTTTGCTGTACTACGGCGGCCCCGCATTCGGATTGACGCTCGATCCGCTGACGGCCGGCGTGGTCGGCCTTGCCCTCTACGCGGGCGCCTATTTCACCGAGGCATTTCGTTCCGGATTCCTGGCGGTGCCGAAAGGGCATGTCGAAGCGGCATCCTGTCTCGGCCTGAGCCGCTGGCAAACGACTTTTCGCGTGCAATTGCCGCAGATGATGGTGCTGATCCTGCCGGCGCTGACCAATCTGACCATCGTGCTGAGCAAGGAAACCGCGGTGCTGTCGATCGTCACCGTTCCGGAACTGACATTCGTGTTGACCGGTATAGGCTCGGCGAGCTTCGCGTTCGTCGAGACGTTGCTCGCGCTATCCGCGTGTTATCTGTTGCTCGTCGAAATGGCGACGTGGGTGGGTACGGCCGTCGAACGGCGCGTCGCGCGTCGGCTCGCATGACGCGGCCCACGTCGACGTTCAGGTCCGGCGTGCATGGCATGGCGGGTGCAATGCATGCCGGCATCGCCGCTCAATCGAAATACGTCAACCCCATCGCGCCCTTCACCTCCGAGAGCGTCGCCCCCGCCACTTCCCGTGCATGGAGCGTGCCGTGCTTCAGGATCGCCATCACTTCGGCCTTGTCGGCCTCGAACTCGCGACGGCGCGCGCGGATCGGCTCGATCAGCGCCTGCAGCCGCTCGTTCAGCACGCGCTTGACGACGCTGTCGCCGAGGCCGCCGCGGCGATAGTGCGCCTTCAGCTCGTCGACCTTCGCCACGTCCGGCTCGAACGCATCGAGGAACGTGAACACGACGTTGCCTTCGACCTGGCCCGGGTCGCTCACGCGCAGGTGGCTCGGGTCGGTGTACATGTCCTTCACGGCCTGCGCGATCTCGTCCGGCGTCGAGCCGAGCGTGATCGCGTTGCCGAGCGACTTGCTCATCTTCGCCTTGCCGTCGATGCCCGGCAGCCGCGTGACCGCCGACAGCACGGCCTCGCACTCGACCAGCACCGGCTGCTCGACGGTCGCGTTGAAGCGGCGCACGAGTTCGTTGGTCTGTTCGATCATCGGCAACTGATCGTCGCCGACCGGCACGTGGGTCGCCTTGAACGCGGTGATATCGGCCGCCTGGCTCACCGGGTAGGTCAGGAAGCCGGCGGGGATGTCGCGCTCGAACCCGCGCAGGCGGATTTCTTCCTTGATGGTCGGATTGCGTTCGAGGCGCGCGACCGTGACGAGATTGAGCAGGTATTGCGACAGCTCGGCGAGTTCGGGCACCTGCGACTGCACGACGATCGTCGAGATCGCCGGATCGATGCCGACGGCGAGGTAGTCGAGCGCGACTTCGATCACGTTCTCGGTGACGCGCTGGCGGCGGCCCATGTTGTCGGTCAGCGCCTGTGTATCGGCGAGCAGCAGGAACTGCGTCGCCTCGTGCTGCATCTGCACGCGTGCGCGCAGCGAGCCGATGTAGTGGCCGAGATGCAGCGGGCCGGTGGTGCGGTCGCCGGTGAGGATGGTCGGGCGGGTGGGTTGCGTCATGGTCGTGGTTGGCTCCGGGTTGTCGAGGCCGCCAGCGATGACGTCAGCGCAGAAACGCAAATGCCGCCATGGCTGGCGGCATCACGTTTGGGACATGAAAAAGGAAACGGGCCGCCTGGGTCAGGCGCGCCACCAGCAATGCACGATCGGCGAGGCGGGTCGAGTTTCCATCGCGGCAGTATAGCGTAGTGCGCGGGCAGACGTGTGCGTCAGCGGATCACCGATTCCATCGCGAGGTAGGCGGTTTCGGCGGACGGCCACAGCAGGTACAGCAGGCCGGCCATCAGCAGCCATGCACCGGCGCGTACGAGCGGCGTGCGGTCCTTGTCGCGTGAGGGGCGGATGGGTTGCTTCGATTTCTTCATGCTTGCAGGCGCGGGTGCGCCACTCCAACGGTTACTGCAACGGGTCGCGCGGGGCGAGCCTGGGTATGACGGGTTTTACGGGGATAGGGTACTGTTCGCCCGGGTTGTCCGAGCCGAGCGCGAAGTTTACCAGTCGCGGGCCCTCGAAAAAGGGGCAGTTCGTGGTCGATGCCGGCTGCCCGCGTCGGGGCGACCGGCATCCTACCAGTTCGATGGGCCGGACACAGTCAAAAATTGTCGGGAATGGGCGCGACCGGTGCGCCGCCAGCGGCCGACTTCACATCCCCGTCCCACGGTTCGTCCTTGCAACGGTCCTGCCGAAATTCCGGCCAGGCCGTCGCACATCCGTTTCCAGGAGAACCCCATGCGATATCCATTGCAGCACGCCGACCAGGCCGCCGTGGCGCGGCGTCCATCCAAACCCGAACCGCATATATCCGTGCCGCGGGCGAACCTTTACGGGGTGTAAGCCATGAGCAACGAAGCACTCGAACCGCTGCTGCGGCAACTTGCGGAGAAGCGACTGCGGCGGCCTCTCGAGCCGGCCGAAGAACAGGTGCTGCTGGAGCGGCTACCGAGCCGGCACGGGAACCCGCCGGCCCCCGCCGCCGGCCCGGCCGCGCAGGCGAGCGCCGCGAAGCCGCCCTTGCCGCAGTTCAAGACCCGGCAAGAGGCGCGCGAACAGGTCAAGCATTTTCTGCAGCTCAACCAGCAAAAGGCGTACGAGAAGATGCGCGGCATCCTGCAGACGATCGACACGCAGAACGAGACGACCCTCGGCATGCTCGCGTCGGAACAGCGGAAAGTATCGGGCGTACTCGACGCGCACGAGCCGGCCGGCGACGCGCAGGCATCCGACGTGGCCGCGATCCAGGACAGCACCCGCGAGGCGCTGACGATGATCTGCGAACAGTTGACGGGCCTGATCCGTCAGGAAATCGAAGCATGCTTCCGGCAATACGGCGATGCGCTTGCGGAACGGCTTGCCGAAGCGCTCGCCGTCAAACTCGACGCGATGGAGGACCGGTTGCGGCGCATCGGCGCCAGCCCGGCCGAACCGTCCGAACCCACCGCTGCCGTTCACGAGACGCCCGGCGCAGCGTCCATGGAGTAGCACGCGGGTCATGCGGCCGAACGCGAAACCGGCCGGCCCCGATGTGCGACCTCTCAACTACGTGAACCAAGGAGCAACAAATGGCTGATACGTGTCAAGTGTGCCAGGTCAATCCCGCGATTACCGATGCGGTCACACAGGTCAACGTCAAGGTGGTCGCGGAAGCGCCGGCAATGGCGATGGGCTCGCTGTACCAGGCCCAGAGCCATTCGCTCAGCATCCTGTTCGAGAACGCGGTGCAGCAGCAGTCGCAGGCCGCGATCCAGTCGCAAACGTCGACGAACGTGGGGACGATGCAGCTCTACACGATCGGACCGGAAAGCGCGGGCGCGGCCGCCACGGAAATCGGCGCGAACGGGATCATTTCCATTCTGGCCGACGTGATCGCGATCGGGAAGGCCGTGACCAAGCAGTAAGGCGTCGTCGCGGCGCCGTGGCCGAGCGGCGGCGCAAGCGGCACGCGCCGCCGATACCGCCGCTGTGCCGCGGATTCGCAGCATGACCGCCGGCGCCCGACCAGCGGCGCCGCGCGGTGTTCCGGAGCAAACGACGGAGCGGGCCGAGCCGATTCGATGCGGTGCCCGTTCCCGAACCAGGAGAAATACGATGGCAAACGACGTCAACGATCCGCTTGACACGAAGGATCCGAAGGCCCCCTGCAAGACCTGCGCGGTGAACGCCGCGATCACCGACGCGGTCACGCAGACCAACGTCAAGGTGGTGGGCGAAGCGCCCGCGATGGCAACGGGCTCGCTGTACCAGGCCCAGAGCCATTCGCTCAGCGTGCTGTTCGAGAACGCCGTGCAGCAGCAGTCGCAGTCCGCGGTGCAACTGCCGACCTCGACGAACGTCGGCACGATGCAGCTGTACACGCTCGGGCCGGCGAGCGCTGGCGCCGCCGCGACGGAAATCGGCTCGAACGGCGTGCTGTCCGTGCTGGCTGACGTGCTGGCGCTCGGCAAGGCGCTGGCCGCGTAACCCGGCGTCGGCGCCGGGCGGCGGCCCCGAACCCGGTGGCTGTCGCCCGGCGCCCGACGTCGTGTCGGCGCCCGTGACGGCGGACGTCCTGCCGCGTCTCGACGGCGCCGACCGACCCACTCATGCTTTCGCCGCGGCCGCGCCGCAGCGGCGATCCCATCAGGAGCAACGACATGCCGGAACAGGTTTCCCCTGCGATGACCGATGCAGTCACGCAAGCCAACGTCAAGGTGGTAGGCGAAGCGCCCGCCGTGGCCTTGGGCACGCTCATGCAATCGAACAGCCACGCGTCCGCGATCCTGCTTCACAACGCGGTGCAGATGCAGGCGAACCAGGCGGCGTCCAACCTCGCCGCCACGACCGTCGGCATCATGCAGCTCTATGCGAGCTCGCCGGCGGCGCAGGCCAGCGCGGCGCGGTCGGCGAACGACAGCTTCGTCTCGCAACTGGCCGCCGTCGCGCAGTTGATGAACGCCATCGGCCACGGGCGCGGCTGACCGTCACGGCGCGCCGCGCAACGCGGCGCGCGCAACCTGCCCGCACGGCGGCGCTGCGTCACGCGCACGCTTGCCGGGGCGTCAATTGGCGTCGACGATGGTCCGGAGCTGCTCCGGTTTCCGAATCGTCACGCCGTGTTCGTGGAGCCGGATCAGGCCGTCGCGCTGCATCTTCTGCAGGCTGCTGTTCAGTCGCGGCCGGCTGACGTTGAGCATCGCGGCGAGAATGCTCTGGCTCTCCGGCAGCGGCACCTCGAGATCGTTCCCTTGCATGCGGTTCAGCAAATGGCGCGCGAGTCGTGCTTCGAGCCGGTACAGGCACGCCGACTCGACGAAGTCGCTCAGCTGATGAATGTGCCGGCACAACTGCTCGTGGATGCGCGCCATGAATTCCGCGTTGGCCTGCAGCGGCGCGAAGTGCTGGCGATGCAGCAGCGAAATGCGGCAGTCGGCGCTCAACTGCGCGGTGAAGCTGCGCCGGTGCGCGAGAATCAGCGTGTTTTCGCCGATGAGCTCGCCCGGCATCGAGTGGCCGAGAATGATCTCGCGTCCGCCGGGCTCGTGCAGCGTCTTGTAGACGCGGCCGCGGTGCACGAACGCGACGAAATCTCCCGGGTCGCCCTTGAAGAACAACAGGCGATTGCCGTGTTCGGGCCAGGGCGTGACATGCCGCTCGACGTGGGCGAGCAGGCTTTCCGGCAGATCGGCGAGTATCGGTATATTGCGCAGCGTTTGAGCGTTAGCAAGGGCAGGCATGTTTTCCGCGCGAGGTTGTTGGACGATGCAGCCACCTAGCGAAAAACGCTGCTTTCGGCATTGCGTGAAAAATGAATAATGAAAGTATCGAAATAATCGACGGGCGGTACGGACAAGGCGGCACTTTGGCAGCCAGTGCGTGTGATCGACCGACATTGAAAGCAGCAGGCCGGCGCACGGACGCATCGCGGCGGCAATCGTTCTTTTTCATCGCCATGCCGTTATTCGGTCAGGCCCGGCGGTGCACCTGAAACGACGGATCGGGTTATGCCGGTGAATTTGAATTTCCATTCATAATAATCAAGAAAATTTACCGAAACCGATTATCGTTATATCGGTGTTACACGGGTAACAGCGCCATTCCCGGCATCGAATCGATTCTGTGTTTTCCATAAAAAAGGAAGACACGGGATGACGACCTCGAACCAGCACGCTGCCCCGACGCCTGAATCTCCGGCGCAGCAGCTCGACCGCACGTGGCGGGAAATGCAGGGGAAATTGCGGCGCCGCGCGCGCCTGTTGTGCAAGGGCGATATTCACCGCGCCGACGAACTGCTTTCCGATACCGCGCTCAAGGTCCACATTTACCTGCAGCGCTCGCCCGAGCGCGTTCGAAACCTGACGGGTTTTCTCTTTCTCGCGCTGAATCACGCGTTCCTCGATGGCGCGCGCCGCCGCCTGCGCGAAAGCGGCATGCTCGAATTCGATCCGGCCTGGGACGACGATCACGCGGTCGAACTGGCCGGCCACGCGCCGTCGGTCGAGCAGCAACTGCTGCTGCGGCAACAACTGCTGCGTCTCGAGCAGGCGCTGTCGGTGCTCTCCCCGCAGCAGCAGATGCTGTTCACGCTGAAGTTCGAGGAGGACCGGCCGTATTTCCACATCGCCGCGACGCTCGGGATCAACGAGCCGCTGGCCAGAAAGCGCGTCGAACTGCTGCGCAAGAAGTTGCGCGAGGAACTCGCGTGAGCGCGTTCACGAATGCCGGCATGCAGCGTTCCTAACGGCATGCGCGGCGTCGATGGCCTGCCGGCCCGCCGTTCCTTCAATCGCATGCCGGAGCCGAGATCCGAGGAGGCCTCGTGGCAGACAAAGTCAATGAGCAGATTACCGATGCGCTGACGCAGACCAACGTCAACGTCGTCGCGGGATCGCCGGCCCAGGCGTTGGGCATGCTTTACCAGATGTTCAGCCAGGCCGTCGGCATCTCGGCGCAGAACATGACACAGCAGCAGGCGGCGTTGAACCAGATTTCGAACGCCGTCGTGTCGAAGGCCGTGGCCATGATCCTGTCCGTCGAGGCATCGCCGAAGCCGGCATCGGGCGGTGCGTCGCTGCCCGCGGCGGGCGGCTCGCCGACGGGTTCCACGCATTAGAACGCGACGACTATCGGGATACCTGAATCATGAACATGAAAGGTCTTTTGGGCGGACGCGGAGAAGGCGCGACGCAAGCGCCGGACGACGCCGTGGACGCCGCGGCCGAAGCAACGGCGCCGGCCGAGGTCGCGCCGCACGACGCGACGCCGACACCCGGCAAGCGCGCGTGGCCGGTCAACCGGCTGCGCAGGTTCACCGATGCGCTGAAGGCGCCGGACCAGATCGCGGGGGCGACCGGGGCCGCCCCGTCGGCGCTGAAGACCGTGCAGGCGATCAACGCGGAGGCGGCGTCCTACGCGACGACGCAGATCGCCGTCGGCCCGAACATGATGATCACGCAGGCCGGCGGCATGGTCGCGCAGGCGGCGGCCAACTACTTCGAGGCGTCGACGTCGCTGGCGATCGCGGGCAAGAGCGTGCTGATGAAGGACCTCGCGCAGAAGACCATCGACGAGGACGTGAAAGGCATGGCGATGGATGCGGTGGGCCTGCTGTTGACGGATCTGTTCGTCGCGACCGCGGCGGTCGTCGCGGGCGCCGCGGAAGCGATCGAAGGGGAGGCCGCGAGCGTCGCGCTCGACCGGATCGACGAGAGCCTGCAGAAGTATCAGGCGCTGCTGGACAAGAAGGGTACGTAGAGCACGCAGCGCACGCAGCGCGCGGCGTCGATACGAACGTCGCGGGCAATCAGGCCTCGAGAACCAGCGGGGCATGCGCGTGCCGCGCGTGCGGCAGGCGAAGCAGTCTCAATCGACACGACCCGCCGGGCCGGCAGGCCCGATGCGGGATGTGAGCGGCGGGCGCGACGCACGTTCCGGGTTGAACGTGTCGCGGCCTGCTACCGGCAGTGCTGTCCAATCATGTGAGGAACCCATGTCCTACATCATTCAGAACGTACACGGTGTCGCGCCGCTGGGGGTTGGCGAGCGCAAATGGGGCGATGCGACGGAAATCGATTTCGGCGCGATGACGAGCTGCATCGCGCTCGTCGAGCAGACGCCGGGCCAGCCGACGTTGGTGCGCGGCATCCATCTGTCGATCATCGGCGACGGCGGCACGAAGGTCTACGATACGGCGGCGGATGTCGCCGGGCAGGTCGAGACGATCATGCAGCAAAGCGGCGACATGCGTGCGTGCCTCGGGCGCATCGACGTCTGGCAGGCCAACGTGTCGCAAGAGGTGCAGGATTTCTTCGCCGCGCTGATGATGAGCCTCGACATGACCAACTGGGTGCAGGTGCCGGACGGCAACCTGCGGGTGCGGCTCCACGGCGGCGTGATGCAGTATCAGAAGGGCACCGACGCGTGGGCCGACGTGTAGCCGACACGATTCGTCGAAACCGGTGCCCGCGATGCGCGCGGGCGCCGGTGACGGCGCCGTCCCGGCTTTGGCGCGTCAACACCAGCCAACAACCGCATTTCGCGCCGCTCAGCCTGTCAGCCGACTGTCTCCCTTGCCGCTCACGCGACGACACGAACGCTGCGTGAGCGGCATTTCAGAAGGAGACAGCCGCGGCAGTCGCAACGCCCTCGATCGATCCGCTCGCCGTCGGCGCCGGGCAGGCCGGCGTGACGATGAGCGAGCCGCCGGGCAGAGGCTGCGCGTGCCGCGGCATCAGACGACCGCCGAGCGCGCGACGCGCACCGGCACCGACTTGTACGACGGCGTGCCGCTTTCCTTGTCGATGTAGTCGAGCGGCACGAGCACGTTCGCTTCCGGATAGTACGCACCGACCGAGCCCGGCGCGATGTCGTACTCGATCGCGGTGATCTTCTCGAGGCGCAGCGTGCGGCCCGACGCGGTGACCGTCTCGATGTCGACGAGGTCGCCGTGCTCGAGCCCGTACTTCTCGAGATCGGCCGCGTTCATGAACAGCACGTCGCGCCGGCCGAACACGCCGCGATAGCGATCGTCGAGCCCGTAGATCGTCGTGTTGTACTGATCATGGCTGCGCAGCGTGATCAGCCGCAGCACCTGTTCCGCGCCGAGCACGTCCGCGTCCTCCTTTACACCCTTGTAGACCGAGAACATCGCCTTGCCGGTCGGCGTCGGCCATACGCGCTCGGTGGGCGGCAGCGGCAGGCGGAAGCCGCCCGGTGTGCGAATCCGCTCGTTGAACGCGTCGAAGCCGGCCACCGTCTTGTCGATCAGGTCGCGGATGCGGTCGTAGTCCGCAATCAGATCGAGCCACGCGACCTTGCTGTTCGGCAGCGTCGCATGCGCGATGCCGGCGACGATCGCGGGCTCCGAGCGCAACTGGTCCGACGCCGGCTTGAGCTTGCCGGCCGACGCATGAACCATCGACATCGAATCCTCGACGGTGATCGATTGCCGGCCGGTGGCCTGCATGTCGAGCTCGGTGCGGCCGAGCACCGGCAGGATGAAGGTTTCCTTGCCGACCAGCAGGTGCGAACGGTTCAGCTTCGTGCCGAGATGCACGCTCAGGTCGAGCTTGGCCATCGCCGGGAACGACAGCTCGGGATCGGGCAGCGCGACCGCGAAGTTGCCGCCGAGGCACAGCAGCGCCTTCGCGGTGCCGTCGATCATCGCCTGCATCGCCTGCACCGCGTCGTGCCCGTGCTTCGCGGGCGGCGTGAAGCCGCACACGTCCTCGATCTTCTTCAGGAATTCGGCCGACGGCTTCTCGGTGATGCCGACCGTGCGGTTGCCCTGCACGTTCGAATGGCCGCGCAGCGGGCATACGCCGGCGCCGGGCTTGCCGATGTTGCCGCGCATCAGCAGCAGGTCGGCGATCAGCCGCACGGTGGCCGTGCCCTTGTTGTGCTGCGTGACGCCCATTCCGTACGTGACGATCGTCGCGTTCGACTTCGCGTACGCGAGCGCGACCTCTTCGAGCTGCGCCTGGCTGAGGCCGCTCGCGCGCTCGATGTCGTCCCACGACGTGGCTTCGAGATCGGCCGAGAACGCGTCGAAGCCGTCGGTGTGCTGCGCGATGAAATCGCGGTCGAGCACGTCGCCGCGCTCGGCTTCGAGCTTGAGCAGCGCCTTCATGATGCCCTTCAGCGCGGCCGCGTCGCCGCCCGCGTCGACCTGGTAGTACGTCGACGCAATGCGCGTCGAGCCGAACGACGCCATCTCGATCATGTCTTGCGGATCGGCGAAGCGTTCGAGCGCGCGTTCGCGCAGCGGGTTGAACACGATGATCGGCACGTTGCGGCGCGAACACTCGTGCAGCGTGCCCATCATCCGCGGATGGTTCGTGCCGGGGTTGTGGCCGATCGAGATGATCAGCTCGCAGTGGTCGAAATCCTCGAGCGACACAGTGCCCTTGCCGATGCCGATCGATTGCGGCAGGCCGACGCTGGTCGGCTCGTGGCACATGTTCGAGCAGTCGGGGAAATTGTTGGTGCCGAGCTCGCGCGCGAACAGCTGATACAGGTACGCGGCTTCGTTCGACGCGCGGCCCGACGTGTAGAACTCGACCTGCTCGGGCGGCAGCGCGCGCAGCACTTCGCCGATGCGCGCGAACGCGTCGTCCCATTCGATTGCGCGGAACGTGTCGGTCGCACGGTCGTAGACGAGCGGATGCGTGAGCCGGCCCATGTTCTCCAGCTCGTAGTCCGACATGCGCAGCAGCGACGACACGGTGTTCGCCGCGAAGAACTCGGGTGTCACGCGCTTGGTCGTCGCTTCCCACGTGACGGCCTTCGCGCCGTTCTCGCAGAACTGGAACGTCGACTTGTGTTCCTTGTCCGGCCACGCGCAGCCGGGGCAGTCGAAGCCGTCGGGCTGGTTGGTCCGCATCAGCACGATCGGCGCCTCGATGGTTTCCATCTGCGAGCGCACCGCATCGGCGGTCGCGCGAAGCGCGCCCCAACCGCCGGCGGGCCCGTCGTATTTCCTGATGCCAGGCACTTCGCGTCGATTTGTCATGTGAATCTCCAATAGCCGGGCCCGATGCGGGTGGCTCGGTTGCGCCGTGTCGCGGCGTGGGGCGGCTCCGTCCGCGGACGGAGCCGATCATGCGCGCCCCGGCGTGCGGGGCATGCGTTGTTTTAGTGCGCGTCCTTCTTCGCGCCGGACGACTTCTTGCCCGACGGCTTCGCGGCGCGCGGCGGGGCGTCGGCAGGCGTGTCGTCCGCCTTTGCGTCTGCGGCTGCCTTGCCGGCCTTGCCGTTCGGTTTGGCCTTGCCGTCGGCGTCCTTCGCGTCCTTCGCTTCAGGCGCGGCGAGCTTGTTGAACTTCACTTCGTCGCTGTCCTTGTCGTAGTCGAGCTCGCACGTGTCGCCCGACTTCAGCCGATCGGCGAGGATCTCCTTCGCGAGCCGCGTCTCGATGGTCTGGCGGATCTGGCGCTTCAGCTCGCGCGCGCCGAACTCCGGCTGGTAGCCGGCTTCGGTCAGGTGCGCGACGAGCGAGTCGCCCATCACGAGCGTGATGTCCTGCGCGGCGGCCGTGCGTACCACGCGGTCGAGCTGGATCTGCACGATCGCGCGGATGTTGTCCTTCGACAGCGCGTGGAAGACGATCACCTCGTCGATCCGGTTCAGGAACTCGGGCCGGAAATGCCCCTTCAACACCTGCATCAGTTCCTCGCGGATCGCCTTGTCGGTCTTGCGCGCGGCCTCCGGCTGCGTGAGGTTGTCCCTGATGATCGCCGCGCCGAGATTGCTGGTCGCGATGATGATCGTGTTGCTGAAATCGACCACGCGGCCCTTACCGTCGGTGAGACGCCCGTCGTCGAACACCTGCAGCAGCACGTTGTAGACGTCCGGATGCGCCTTCTCGATCTCGTCGAGCAGGATCACGCTGTACGGGCGGCGCCGCACGCGCTCGGTGAGCTGGCCGCCTTCGTCGTAGCCGACGTAGCCGGGCGGCGCGCCGATCAGCCGCGCGACCGCGTGGCGCTCCATGTATTCGGACATGTCGATGCGGATGATCGCCTGCTCGTCGCCGAACACGGTTTCGGCCAGCGCCTTCGCGAGCTCGGTCTTGCCGACGCCCGTCGGCCCGAGGAACAGGAACGTCGCGATCGGCCGGTGCGTCTGGCCGAGCCCGGCGCGCGACAGCCGCACCGCATCGCTGACGGCGACCACCGCATCGCTCTGGCCGACCACGCGCTCGCGCAGTTGCTCTTCCATCTTCAGCAGCTTCTGGCGTTCTTCCTGCGTGAGTTCGGAGACGGGGATGCCGGTGAGCCGCGACACGACCTCGGCCACCGATTCGACGGTCACTTCGAGCGTCTCCGAGCCGGTCTTGCGCTGCCACGCCTCCATCATCTCGTCGACGGCCTTCTGCTTCGCGTTGATCTGCTCTTCGAACTGCTTCGCTTCGTCGAAGCGCTTGCGCGACGTCGCGTAATCCTGCTCGCGCTTCAATTGCGCGATCTGCGCTTCGCCTTCCTGAATGTCGACGGGGCGCGAGGTCGCGCCGATCCGCACGCGCGCGGCGGCCTGGTCGATCAGGTCGATCGCCTTGTCGGGCAGGAAGCGCGACGTGATGTAGCGGTCGGCGAACTCGGCGGCCGCGACGAACGCGTCGTCGGCGAACGTCACCTGATGGTGCGCCTCGAGGCTGTCGCGCAGCCCGCGAAGGATCACGATCGTCTGCTCGACGCTCGGCTCCGGCACGAACACGGGCTGGAAGCGGCGTTCGAGCGCGGCGTCCTTCTCGATGTACTTCTGATATTCATTGAGCGTCGTCGCGCCGATCAGGCTCAGCTCGCCGCGCGCGAGCGCGGGCTTCAGCACGTTCGCGATGTCGAGGCCGCCTTCGCCGCCGCCCTGGCCCGCGCCGACGATCGTATGCAGCTCGTCGATGAACAGGATCAGTTCGTCCTGCTTCGCGGTCACTTCGTCGATCAGCTGCTTCGCGCGTTCCTCGAATTCGCCGCGATACTTCGCGCCGGCCACCATCGAGTTGATGTTGACTTCGACGAGCCGCTTGTCGCGCAGCACTTCGGGCACGTCGCCGTTCACGATCCGCTGCGCGAGCCCCTCGACGATCGCCGTCTTGCCGACGCCCGGCTCGCCGATCAGCACCGGGTTATTCTTCTTGCGGCGCGCGAGCACCTCGATCGTGCTCTCGATTTCCTGCGCGCGGCCGAGCACCGGATCGAGCTTGCCCTGGCGCGCGATCGCGGTGAGGTCGCGGCCGAACTTGTCGAGATTCGGCGTGCCGGTCGGCGCATCGACGCGGCCGTCCTCCGCGCCCTTGCCGACCACCTTCACGACCTTCTGGCGCAGCGCCTCGGGCGTCACGCCGTATTTCTTCAGCAGCGTGCCGGCGACGCTGTCCGGCACCGATGCGAGCCCGATCAGCAGGTGCTCGGGGCCGATGTACGAGTGGCCGAGATCGCGCGACGCCTGGAACGCGTACTGCACCGCCTTCTTCACGCGCGGCGAGATCGACAGCTTGTCGAGCGGCGCATCGGGGTCGGCCGTGCCGGTGTGCGCATGCGCGTCGATGTACGACTTGATGTCCTCCGGCGACAGCTTCAGTTCCTTCAGCAGCGCGGCGCACACGTCGGTGTCCGCGAGCGCGTACAGCAGGTGTTCGGAATCGAGCTCGCTGCGGCGCAGCGCGTGCGCCTTCTCGGCCGCGCGCTGCAGCAGTTCGAGCGTCTGCTCGCTGAACGCGTCGGTCGGGTCGACCGATTCGCGCGGAATCTCGGCGGCGAGCGGCGATTCGTCGCCGAGCCCGCCGAACAGCGACGACGGTCCGCCACCGCCGAGCAGCGAATCGAACGGATTCAGCATGCTCTGATGCCGCATCAATTGACGGAAGTGGTAATCGCAGATCGAGATCGTCTTGCGCTCGCCGTCCTGCATCACGGTGGCGCGCGCAACGGCCGGCCGCGCGTGGCAGATATCGCAAAGTGCGGGCATGGTGGTCTGGCTCCTGTCGGTGAAGGTGGGTCGAAGCGTGACGCCCGATGCGGTGCGGCGCTCGCACGTCCCGAGCGCGTCCGCACGACACAGGCTGCGGCGGCGCGTGTCGCACCCGCGCGGTCGCGCGGTGCGCGCCGGCGTGGTGCACGATCGCGGTCGCGGCGGGACGCGCGAGTGCGGCAAGGAGCCCACGGCATCGCTTCGACTGCGTTCAAAATAACGAATCGACGCGGTCCGTCCAAGACACAGTTCCATGCCGGACCGGTCGTGAATTGCACCCTCGCATCGACGCGGGACGGGGCGGCAAGGAGTACAGACGCGCAAGCGGGCGGCGGCGCGGGCGTGTGCGGCGCGTACGGCTTGCGGCGCAGGAAGCGGGACAGGGCGACGCCCGAACGGCGCGCGGTGCGACATCGGCGCGCAGTGCCCCGGCAGCGGCCGAACGGGGCGCGAGGCGGGACGCGAGACGGCACGCGACGCGCGGGCGCGAACCGGTGGCGTTTGGCCATGCGCGCACCGAAGGCGCGATGCGCCGTGCGGCCGGAGAAGGCGAAGGCGGGCGACACCGCACGCGCCGGACATCGCGCAACCGCGGTGCACCACGATCAGTCGGAGAGTGTCATCGCGAGCCGTTGCCGCGCGATCTGTTTGACGTCGGCCGACAGCGCCGCATTCTGCAGACCATTGGCCCACACGGAGAACGAATCCTCGACCAGGTTGCGCGTGTCGGGCGGCAGCTCGGCCAGCATCAGCGACACGACGGTAAACAGCACGGCGGTGTCGCCGGCCTGGCTGCTCGCGTGCGCGTCCACCGTCTGCTTCAGGGCAGCGACGGACGCCTGCAGCGCCTGTAATGCGTCATTCGATTCGCTCATGACATCCTCCATGCAAGATGGGCTGGATCGGCGACGAACCCGCGGCCGGCGGTGCGGCCGTCGCGCGCGACGCCCGGGCGGGCAGCGCGCGCCGGCAACCGCGCTCAGGCGGCCGCGTTGCCCTGCGGCGCCACGGCCACCGATGCCTCGCTCGTCAGCATCAGGAACGTGAACGTTTCGCGCAGGTACAGGCGGACGCCCTTGTCGGTGTGGCTCGTGTAGCCGATCGACACGTCTTCCCCGAGGTGCAGCTCGTAATCGCCGCCGCGCGTGGACAGCACGCAGCCGCCGCTGATCGCCGGCGCCCAGATGATCTCGCCGCTGACGATCCGTTTGATATGACCGAGGACCGGATAGCCCTGGTCGCGCGCTTCGCTGAGCGCGGTGTATGCGTCCGAACCGAGCACGACCGAGTACGGGCCGTCGACGCCGGCCAGGCGCAGCGCTTCCAGCGCGTCGCTGATCGCGTCCGGGTACGCGCCGACGTCCGCCGGCAGCGTGAGCCGGCGGTTCGACGTGCCTTCGCGGATGCCGACGATGCCGGCCGCGCGGTAGCCGTCGAAGATCGCGCCGTCTTCGGCGAACGCGAGCCGTTGCGCGGCTTCCTTCGCCGGCTGCCAGTCGGCGTCGCGCGCACCGCGCTCGACGCTGTCGATCGCGTCGCGGCTCAGTTCGAACGGCACCGTCAGCTCGACGATCGTGCGCGCTTCGCGCAGCCGCGCGTTCACGAGCTCGCGCGGCGCGTCGACGTCGAGCAGGTGCCCGGTGCCGACGGCCGACAGATCGGGGCCGGCGGGGCCGTCGACGTCGACGACGCGGCGGCCGGCCACCGATCGCTTGAAGGTGCGCGCCACTTCCTCCTCGATTTGTTCCCAGGCGGCCGACGAGATCGGCGCGAGTTCGCGGTGCAGATTATTCATAGGTTGGGGTTCCTTTCAGCGAGCCAATGTTCAGCGAGCCGTCGCGATGCGGTGCGGCAGGCGCGGACGGCGTGGATTCCGGTTGGATGGCTTCGGCGGGCGGCGCCGGGCGGTCGGCGAGCGCCTCGAGCAGGTCGGCCGACGGCACGAAGAACAGCGAGCCGGTGACCGCGCGGCTGTAGTCGAGCAGGCGGTCGTAGTTGCCCGGCGGGCGGCCGACGAACATGTTCTCGAGCATCTGCTCGATCGGGGCCGGCGAGCGCGCGTAGCCGATGAAATAAGTGCCGAATTCGCCGGCGCCCGGGCGCCCGAACGGCATGTTGTCGCGCAGGATCTTCACTTCCTGGCCGCCCTCGTCGAGCGTGGTCAGCGAGCTGTGCGAGCACGACGGCTTCACGTCCGGCGCGAGCTCGATGTCGGACAGCTTGGTGCGGCCGATGATGCGCTCCTGCGTTTCGACCGCGAGCGCGTTCCAGCCGGCCATGTCGTGCAGGTACTTCTGCACGAGCACGTAGCTGCCGCCCGCGAATTCGGCGTCTTCGTCGCCAATTACCGTGAAGTCGACCGCTTCGCGGCCTTCCGGGTTCTCGGTGCCGTCGACGAAGCCGATCATCGCGCGCTGGTCGAAATTGCGGAAGCCGTGCACCTCGTCGACGACCGTGACCGCGTCGCCGAGCGCATTGAGCAATTGCGTCGCCAGTTCGAAGCACAGGTCCATCGCTTCGGCTCGGATGTGCAGCAGGATGTCGCCGGGCGTCGCGACCGCGACGCGCTGGCCGGCGCCGAATTCGCGGAACGGATGCAGCGACGCGGGGCGCGGTTCGCCGAACAGCGCATCCCATGCGTCGGAGCCGAAGCCGCACACGCACGTGAGGTTGCCGCCCGGCACGCGCTTGCCGACCGAGCGCACGAGCGCGGCGATGTCGCCGCACCACGAACGGATCGTGTCGGCGTGATCGGCGCCGGGATTGATCGTCGCCACGAGAAAGATCGCGCTGCGCGTGATCGGGCTGTGGACGGCCTGGGAGAGCGGGGGAGGGGGAGTCTGCATCGCGGCTTGCCGGTCAGTCATGTCGGGACGGACGGGCCGCGGCAGCCGCGGCGCGCGAAGGCGAACGGTTGAACTGTGTCATGCGACTGTTCTCTGTGCTTTGTGACATGCGGATGAAGGACGTTGCGCGGGCATCGCGCAACGGGCCGCAGCGGCGGTGGCCGGCTCCCGGCGCGATGGGGAGGCGGACGTATCGGCCGCGCGTTCGCCCGGCGCGTGAACTGTCCGCACCGCGTAACGTCGTCGAGCCTGCAATCTAGCAGCTTCGACGGGGCTTTGGAACACGTATCGATGATCTGTCATTCGAATGGGTCAAACAGGGCTCGGTTTTGTGCGGCGCCCGCGCAGCTGTACTCCTCGCGCGCGCGGCGCTGTGCTCTTGAGCGTGCATGTCGCGTGCAGTAGATTAGGTTCCGCTCCGCCCGGCGACGACCATCATGATGAACCTTTTGGAAGCGATGCGTATTTTCCGTGCAATCGTCGAGCACGGCGGGCTGTCCGGCGCGGCGGCCGATCTGCAGCTCGACGTCGCGCAGGTGAGTGCGCGGCTCGACGGCCTCGAACGCTATCTAGGCTGCCGGCTGCTGCTGGACCGCTCGGGCGACGTCGTGTGCACCGAGGCCGGCGTCGCGTTTCATGCGTGTTGCCGGCGCACGCTGTCCGCGGTCGCGCAGGCGACCGGCGCGGTCGGAACCGGTGCGTGCGCAACGGTTTTCCGCCCGCCCGTCTCAGGCTTTCCGTTTCCCGACACCCGCCGCCGCGGCGATGGCGCATCGATCGCGGCACCGACGACACTGCACCGGACGACGCGTTGAATATCTCCACTGCCTCCGCCGATACGGCCGCCGAGCGCATTCGTCGCCGCTTCGGCCATTTCCTTCACGCGGCCGAGCTGGCCGGGCTGGTCGTGATCGGGCTGGCGACCGCGTTCGCGATGACGCAGGAGGCGTGGAAGGTCGTGCTCGCGGGCGAAGTGTCGCTGACCGACCTGCTGCTGATGTTCCTGTATCTGGAAGTGCTCGCGATGAACCTGCGCTACCTGCGGCTCGGCCGGCTGCCGGTGCGGTTTCCGCTGTTCATCGCGATGACGTCGCTCGCGCGCGACCTGATCCTGCGTGGGGCGACGGACAGCCCCGAGCGGATGCTGATGACGACTTTCGGGATCGTGCTGCTCGCGGTCGGCGTGTTGATCCTCAGCTTTGGCCAGCATCGCTTTCCGGCGGACGTCGACGATGTCGAGGACGACGTGCATGCCCGCAAGTAACGCGGCCCGCGTGGCGTGCGAAGCGAACCCCGGTGCGCCGTGCGACGTGCGGCTTCATCTTCATATTCATCTTCATCCCGACACACGAGGTGTTGCATGACCAGACAATTGATCGTCGCCGTGTTCGGCAGCGTCGAGACGGCCCGCCGGGCCGCGAACGATTTCGAGGCGTTGTCGGAGAAGAACGAAGGATTCCACATCGAGAATGGCGTCGTCGTCGAGAAGGACGCGAACGGCAAGCTCGCGGTGCTCGACACCGAATCGCGGCCGTTCAAGGGCGGCGTGATCGGCGCGATCGCCGGTGGCTTGCTCGGCATGCTGGCCGGGCCGATCGGCATGGTGACCGGCATGGCGGCCGGCGCGGGCGCCGGCATTCTCGCGCAAGCGGCCGGCAATGCGCTGCTCGACGGCACGTTCGTCGAGACGGTCGCGGCACGGCTCGTGCCCGGCAGCGTCGCGGTCATTCTCGAAGCCGAGGAGGACACGCCGTTCTCGGTCGACAACGTCGTGACGGGATTTGGCGGCAAGGTCTTTCGCCACGCGCTCGACTGAGCGCCCCTTTCGAACCGATTCGGGAGCATTGCATGCGCGTCGATCAATCCCGCACATAGCGTGGCGGATAGCCATCGGCAGGATCGGGGTAGAGCACGCACAGGACGGTGGCCATCGGGTAGTGCTCCTTTGGCAGGTGAAGGCGGCACGCGGATTGCGCGGCTCGCGCGGCCCCTCGCCGCGCGGCCGGCGTGTTGCGCCGCAACGTCGATCAGGTTCTACGCCGGTCGCGGATCGTGTACGAGCTACCGTCCGCGTTTGCGTGCGCTGCGAGGCGTCTGTACCTGTTCTTTTCAGGAGGGATGTCGATAATGGGATCGTTACCTGACTTTTCGGGAGCCACGTCATGACTGGAAGCGATGCGTCCTCACCCGATCTCACGCAAGGGATCGCGCTCGACGATCTCGCCGACGGCGCGATGATCGAAGGCCATGTCGGCGATGCGGCGGTGCTGCTCGTGCGCCGCGGCGACGAACTGTTCGCGGTGGGCGCGCAATGCCCGCACTACGGCGGCCCGCTGGCGAAGGGCCTGCTCGTCGGCGACACGATTCGCTGCCCGTGGCATCACGCGGCGTTCTGCCTGCGCACCGGCGAGATGGAGCGTGCACCGGCGCTCGACGGGTTGCCGTGCTGGCGCGTCGAGCGGCGCGACGGCCGCGCGGTCGTGGTCGACGCGCGGCCGGCCGCCGCGCCGCCTGCGCCGAAGGCGGCCGGGCTGCCCGCATCGGTCGTGATCGTCGGCGGCGGGGCCGCTGCGATCGCGGCGGCCGTGACACTGCGGCAGGAAGGCTACCCGCACGCGATCACGCTGCTGAGCGCCGATGCCGATCCGCCGTACGACCGGCCGAACCTGTCGAAGGATTACCTCGCGGGCACGGCTCAGGCCGACTGGCTGCCGCTGCGCGCACCGTCGTTCTATAGCGGGCAGCGGATCGACGTGCGCTGCAACACGCGAGTCGCGCGCATCGATCCCGCGCAGCGGGCGGTCGAGCTCGCCGACGGCAGCCGTATCGAATACGGCGCGCTGCTGCTCGCCACGGGCGCCGAGCCGAACCGTTTGAACGTGCCCGGTGCCGATTTACCGCACGTTTGTACGTTGCGCTCGCGCGCCGATTGCGATGCGCTGATCGCGAAGCTGAAAACCGCGCGCCGCTGCGTGGTGGTCGGCGCGAGCTTCATCGGGCTCGAAGCGGCCGCCGCGTTGCGCACGCGCGGGCTCGACGTGCAGGTGGTCGCACCGGATCCGCATCCGATGGGCCGCGTGCTCGGCGACGCGCTCGGCGACACGATCAAGGCGCTGCACGAAGCGCACGGCGTCGTGTTCCATCTCGGCGCGACGCCCGCGCGGATCGGGCCGGACAGCGTGACGCTGTCGAACGGCGACGTGTTGCCGGCCGACGTCGTGCTGGTCGGCATCGGCGTGCATCCGAACGTCGAACTCGTGCAGGAGGCCGGGCTCGCGGTCGAACGCGGCGTGACGGTCGACCGCTTCCTGCAGACGAGCGCGCCCGGCATCTACGCGGCCGGAGACATCGCGCGGTGGCCCGATCCGCTGACGGGCGAGCGGATTCGCGTCGAACACTGGGTCGTCGCCGAGCGGCAGGGCATCGTCGCCGCGCGCAACCTGCTCGGCCAGCAGCGACCGTTCGACGCGGTGCCGTTTTTCTGGAGTCAGCATTACGACCTGACGCTTCGCTATGTCGGGCATGCGGAGCAATGGGATCGCGTCGAGATCGACGGCGACCTCGGCGCGCACGACTGCTCGATCGCGTACTGGCGCGGCAACACGCGGCTCGCGGTCGTGACGATCGCTCGCGATCTCGACAGCCTGAAGGCCGAAGCGGCGCTCGAGCGGCAGATCGCGCCCGCCTGAACGCAGCATGACGACACCCGCCGAACCTTGAAGGGAGACGAGATGAACCCCGACGTCCGTGTACGTTTCGAAACCGGGTTCGCGCCGCGTATCGCAACGCGCCTGCGCGACCTGTATCAGCCCGGCGAGGTGAAGGTCGACGTCGTGCCGCACGGCGGGCAGGGCAGGCCGACGGTGCGCGGACAATGCGGGCGTCGTTACCGGTCGCGCGTCCGGATCATCACGCGGCCCTGGTCGATGCCGCCGCGCAGCGCTTCGTCGCACGTCAGCCATTCGGGCGTGACGAGTTCGGGCGCGGGCAGATCGACCGGCGCGCCGTCGCGGAAGATCCGCACCTGCGCGACCCACGCGCCGTTCGCGTTGCGCGTCGCGTCGACGCGAATCTCGTGACCCATGAAAGTGTCGGTGGCTTGCATCGATCGGGGCCCTCCGTCGTGAATGAACGTGGTGCGTGGATCGTATCAGCCTCGCGTGCGCCGCGCATCGAAAACGAACCGGCCGCGGCCTGTCGCTTGCCGCGCGAGAGGGGAGCGACCCGGTGACCTTCGACCTGACCTTTTCGATCAAGGTGTTCGCGGCGCTGTTCGCGATCATGAACCCGATCGCGAACATCCCGGTGTTCCTGTCGCTGACCGAAGGCGCGGCGGACGGCGTGCGCCGCAAGGTCGCGCTGACGGCCGCGATCGGCGTGACGGTCGGCTGCATCGTGTCGGCCGTCGCGGGCGGCGCGATCCTGCGCGTGTTCGGCTTGACGATCGACGATTTCCGCCTCGCGGGCGGGCTGCTGGTGCTGCTGATCGCGCTGTCGATGCTGCATGGTTCGCCGAGCCGCCAGCATGCGCCGGGCAGCGATGAAAGCGCCGATCCGACGGCCGCCGAAAGCGTCGCGATCTATCCGCTGACGATCCCGTTGCTCGTTGGCCCCGGCACGATCGCGACGATGATCGTGCTCGGACACGGCGCCGTCGCGAGCGGGCAGGAGCTCGCGTTCGCGCTCGGGCTTGGCGCGTTTCTCGTGCTGCTCGCCGTGTCGCTGCTGTCGGCGCCGCTGATCGGCCATTTCCTGTCGCCGCGCGTGACGGCCGTCACGCAGCGCCTGATGGGGATGATTCTCGCGGCGATCGCGATGCAGATGATCGTCGCGAGCCTGAAGGCCGCGTTCGGGCTGCCGCACTGAGCGCGTCCGTTCGACTGCATCGGGTGGCCGCACGACGCTGTCGATCGACGACGAACTGAAGCGCGTCGAAGCGATCTCCGTGGCCGAACGCGTGCAATGACAACGGCGGCACCCGCGGCAACGTCGCGCCGACCCACTGATTCCCCGGCCCGGTCTTTCCCCGAAATCGCAGCGCTTCCCGCCCGCGTGTCACCACGCGCAGTGTGCGTTGCACAGGCGCACCCCTTGCTCGATCGGCTCGACGGTGACCTTCACCGTTTCCGCTTTCGACAAGGAGGGCCTGACATGAAAGCAGTCGTATTTCACGGTATCGGCGATATTCGCATCGACACGGTGCCCGATCCGGAAGTCTCCGCGCCGACCGACGCGGTCGTGCGTCTCACGGCCAGCGCGATCTGCGGCACCGATCTGCACATGGTGCGCGGCACGCTCGGCGGGATGAAGCCCGGCACGATTCTCGGCCACGAGGGCGTCGGCATCGTCGAGGCGGTCGGGCGCGACGTACGCAATCTGCGGCGCGGCGATCGCGTGCTGATTCCGTCGACGATCGCATGCGGTAGCTGCGCTTACTGCCGCGCCGGCTACACCGCGCAATGCGACGTCGCGAACCCCGGCGGGCCGCGCGCGGGCACGTCGTTCTTCGGCGGGCCGGCGGAAACGGGCCCGTTCGATGGGCTGCAGGCCGAATACGCACGCACGCCGCTTGCGCATGCGAGCCTGATCCGGCTGCCCGACGAGATCGACGACGATCGCGCGATCCTGATGTCGGACATCTTCCCGACCGGCTATTTCGGCGCGCAGCTTGCGGAAGTGAAGCCGGGCGATACGGTCGCCGTGTTCGGCGCGGGGCCGGTTGGCCAGTTCGCGATCGCGAGTGCGAAGCTGATGGGCGCCGGGCGCGTGATCGCGGTCGACCGCATCGCGTCGCGGCTCGAGATGGCGTGCGCGCAGGGCGCCGAGATTGTCGATTTTTCCGAGGACGACCCGGTCGACACGATATTGCGGCTGACGGGCGGAATCGGCGTCGACCGCGTGATCGACGCGGTGGGTGTCGACGCGATGCGCGCGACGCACGGGCCGGCCGCGGCCGATCGCGACGCCGCGCGTGCGTTCAATGCGGAAGTCGAGGCGGTCGCGCCGCACCGCAAGCCGGACGGCCGCAACTGGGTGCCGGGCGACGGGCCGTCGCAGGTGCTGCAATGGGCGGTGCGCGTGGTCGCGAAGGCCGGCACGATCTCGGTGATCGGCGTGTATCCGCAGGCGGCGCGCGTGTTTCCGATCGGCGAGGCGATGAACCGGAACCTGACGATCAAGATGGGCAACTGCAATCACCGGACGGTGACGCCGCCGCTCGTCGAACTGGTGCGCAGCGGCGCGTTCGACCCGCTGTCGGTGCTCACGCGCAGCGAGCCGCTGACGAACGCGATCGATGCGTATCGCGCGTTCGACGTGCGCGAGCCGGGCTGGATGAAGGTGAAGCTGACGCCGTGACGACACGAACCGAAACGATGCGAACCGAAACGATCAACCGAAACCGGGAGCACTACGATGAGCGATCAATACGACAACTGCATGGCCGCGTGCGACGCCTGCGCGCACGCATGCGACACCTGTGCGGCCGCCTGCCTCGCGGAGCGCGACGTGCACGCATTGGCCACCTGCATCGCGCTCGACATCGAATGCGCGCAGCTGTGCCGCTTCGCGTCGGGCGCGATGGCGCGCCGCAGCGGGCTCGCACCGCGCATTTGTGCGCTGTGCGCACATGCGTGCGATTTGTGTGCGGCCGAGTGTTCGCGGCATGCGCACGAGCATTGCCGTCGCTGCGCGCGCGCGTGCGAGGCGTGTGCCGCGATGTGCCGCGCGATGGCGTGAGCACGGGCGCTTACGGCGTATCCCCAACCCGACGCGCGACGCGCTCCAGCAGCGCGTCGAGGACGGCCATCTCGACGGGTTTCACGAGATGGTCGTCGAAGCCGGCGCTTTCGGTGCGCGCGAGGTCGGATGCGCGCGCATGGCCGGACAGCGCGACGCAGGTCGTGTCGCGCAGCGCGTCGATCGTGCGCAATTCCTGCAGCAGCGTGAAGCCGTCGACGTCCGGCATCGTCAGGTCGAGGATCATCAGATGCGGCGTGTAGTCGCGGGCGAGCGCGAGCGCTTCGTCCGCGTCGTACGCGACGCGCGGCGCGTGCCCCTTCATCTGCAGCAACACCGCGAGCGTGTCGGCCGAGTCGTGGTTGTCGTCCACGACGACGATGCGCAGCGGCTCGACGGCCGGCTGTGCGAAGGCGGCGGGTGCAGGCGGTGCGGCGGGCTCGTCGCGTGCCACGTGCGCGATCGGCAGCCATACCGTGAACGTCGCCCCGTGGCCGGGCCCGTCGCTTTCCGCGGCGATTCGCCCGCCGTGCAGTTCGACGAACGACCGGCAGATGGCCAGACCGAGCCCGAAACCGCCGGACGGGGCTTGGCCCGATCCCCCTTCCTGTTCGAACAGGTCGAAAATCGTCTCGAGCGCGCGGGGTGCGATCCCCACGCCGCGGTCGACGACGTGGATCGCTACCGACTGCCCTTCGATCCGCGCGCCGACGTCGATCCGGCCGCCGTGCGGCGAGAATTTCGACGCGTTGTCGAGCAGGTTGTGCAGGACCTGGACGAGCCGTGCGTCGTCGCCGTGCAGCACCACCGCGTCGGCCGGGAGGTCGACGCGGATCCACTGCTCGCGCGCGGCCAGCTTCGGCTGGATGCTTTCGACCCCGCGACACACGAGGTCGCGCACGGTGACGGGGCGTGCGTCGAGTTCGACCTTGCCGGCGGTGATGCGCCCGACGTCGAGCAGATCGTCGACCAGCCGTGTCAGTTGACCGACCTGGCGGTTCACCGCGTCGCGGCACTGCGCGAGCGCAGGCGGCGGATCGGGCAGGGTCTGCAGCACGCCGACCGAATTGCGCAGCGGCGCGAGATGATTGCGCAGCTCGTGCGCAAGCGTCGCGATGAACACGCTGAGCCGCTGCGTCGACGCCTCGAGCTCCTCGAGCCGCTTGCGCTCGGTCATGTCGCGCGTGATCTTGATGAAGCCGCACAGATCGTGCGCCGCGTCGTACACAGGCGTGATCGTCACGCTTGCCCAGAACTGCGTGCCGTCCTTGCGCACGCGCCAGCCCTCGTCCAGGAAGTGGCCGTGCGCGGCGGCCAGCGCGAGCCCTTGCGACGGCCGGCCGGCCGTGATCGCATCGATCGGATAGAACAGCGAGAAATGGTGGCCGACGATCTCGGCGGCGGAGTAACCCTTGATGCGCTGGGCGCCGGCGTTCCACGTCGCGACGTTGCCATAAGGGTCGAGCATGAATACCGCATAGTCGGTGATCGACTTCACCACGGTCTGGAACCGGAATTCGGCGAAGCGGTGCTGCAGGTCGCGCGCGTCGGACGAGCCGGGCGGCGGCGGATGCGGTTGGAGATCGGCGTCGTCTTTCTTCATCGGAGCGGCAAGTTGAAAATGCGGGCGGCCGCAGGTCGCCGGCCCGCCGCCGGACGCGCCGGCGGCGGCCATACGGAGCGAATTGGCACGTTCGAAAGCATAAAGGAACTCGATTCAGCTTATCAATGGGTGCGCACGGGGCGTGCCGTCTGTCGGGCCGGCCGTCCGCGCCGGGCGCGGCATGCCGATTGCACGCCAGGATGGTCCGCCTGCGGTGCGGCGGCCATCCGGCCGATCTCGCGGCGGCAAGCCAGGCAAGGAGGCCGACATGAACAGCACGCTGAATCCCGACAATGAACCGGCCGGCCCGGACGACGACAACGCCAGCCGCGGTCGCGACGGCCGGGCGCTCGGCCCGAGCGACTCGTCCGACAGCGGCAGCGATACGGCGGGGGCGCGGCGCCATCCGTTCGATGTCGATTCGCCGCTGGACGACCACGCGCTGGAGCGCGGCGATGCGGCACTCGACACCGATACGGATCGCGCGGGGACGGGCGAGCGCGCGTCGGCGGACGGCGATTCGACGCTGGAGGACGGCGCCGACATCGAGCCGGACCGCACGGAGCGGCTGAGCGAACCCGGTCGCACCGACGACCCGGACGAACCCGGCGGTGCCCCGTGACGCCCGACACGCAAAAACTGCAATCGCGTTGCAGATTGGGGCGCCTGACGGCTTCCCGGCGCGGCGGCGCGCGACCGTCGCGGCACGGCAACGGCGCCGGCACGCGATTTGCATTCACCCGACCGACGCGCGCCGCGGCCCGGCAGGGTGTCGTGCGCGGCGCGGGCGATCAAGGAGAGACACGATGCAACGACGATATCCCGGACGGTCCGGCGAGCGCGGCGGCCCGCCCGACTGGTACGAGCGCAACGAACGCGCGTACCGGGGCGCCGGCGAGCGCGGCATCCCGGACGACCCGGCCCGTTGGCCGGAAGAAGACTACGAATCGGCTGACCGGCGCTTCGCGAGCGAGGACGTGGGCCCGGAAGACTGGGGCAGCGAATGGACCGAGCGCGCCGCGCGGCCGGTCGACCAGCAGCGCGGCGCGGCCGACCCGGACTGGCCGGGCGGCGCGCGCCAGCCGGCGCGCGGCCCCGAGCGCGGCTACGGCGAACCGGGCCGCCGCACGGCGGCGGGCCACGAAGGCCGGTACGGCGGCGAGCGGCCGGAATTCCGCAGTCCGCACCGGATGGGTTCGTACGGCGGCGAGCGCGACGTAGGCGATCCGCGCTACGGCGGTGCCCCCGACCTGTCGCGCTTCGGCCGGGATACCGAACGCGACGCGCTGCGCCATCGCCGCGGGCCGAAAGGCTATACGCGCTCGGACGAGCGGATTCGCGAGGACGTATGCGAGCGGCTCGCGCATGCGCTCGAGATCGACGTGAGCGACGTCAGCGTGCAGGTGAGCGCGGGGCGCGTCGAACTGGACGGCACGGTGCCGGCGCGCTGGATGAAGCACGACATCGAGGATCTGGCCGACGGTTGCCTGGGCGTGCGCGACGTCGAGAACCGCGTGCGCGTGCGCCGCGCCGACGAACCCGACGCGGGCATGGTGCTGCATCCGGACCAGCGGACCGTCACACCGACCCAGCCTGCCGCGCGCGACCCGGAACCGGGCGTCGTGGCGAGCGGCCGCGAGCGCGAGCCGCGCCACTGACTCCCGTGCGTGAGACGCCGCGCCCCCGACCGCGAGTAATGCGTGCATGACGACCGGAATCGACGAAACGCCCGCGAAGGACCGTGATGCGGCCGCAGGCCGCGACCTCCGCCATCGCCGCGACAAGCGCGGCCTGCGAGCCCGGATCGCGGTCGAACTCTGGCGCGCGATCTGGCATTACCGCGCACGCGTGCTCGCGGCGATCGCGCTGCTGGTGCTCGCGAAAGCGGCGGCCGTATCGGTGCCGCTGCTGCTCAAGGATATCGTCGACGGCTTCGGCCGCGCGGCCGGCCAGCCGATGGCGTGGCCGGTGCTGCTGCTGTTCGCGTACGCGGTTGTGCGCTTCGCGTCGAACGCCCTGAACGAAGTACGCGACATGACCTTCGTGCAGGTGACGCAGCATACGGTCGCGTCGTTTACCGTGCGCACGTTCGGCCATCTGCACCGCCTCGGCGCGCGTTTTCATGCGCAGCGCGAGACGGGTGCGGTCGTGCGCGACCTCGAGAAAGGCACCGCCGGCATCGGCTACCTGCTCGGCGTCGCGGTGTTCACGATCGTGCCGACGGCCATCGAGATCGGCTCGGTGCTCGTGATCGTGATCAGCAAGTACGGCGGCGGGTTCACCGCGATCATCTTCGTCACGTTCGCCGTCTACGCGGCGTATACGGTGGTGTTCACGCGCCGGCGCATGCGCTACCAGCGGCGCGTGAACGCACTGGAGGCCGAGTCGAATTCGCGCGTGGTCGACAGCCTGCTGAACGTCGATACGGTCAAGTATTTCGCGCGCGAGGACGTCGAGCGCGATCGGCTCGAGCGCGTGCTCGACGAATGGCGCGAGGCCGGCGTCGACAACCAGTACGCGCTGTCGACGCTGCATATCGGGCAGAGCGCGTGCATCGGCGCGGGGATCGCGGCGGTGATGCTGCTCGCCGGGCAGCAGGTCGCGCGCGGCGCGATGACGATCGGCGATCTGGTGCTGATCAACGCCTACGTCATCCAGATCAGCCTGCCGCTGAATGCGCTCGGCTTCGTGTTCCGCGAGGCGAACGACGCGATGACGAACATCGAGCGGCTGTTCGGGTTGCTCGACGCGCGCGGCAAGCCGGGCGAGGACGGCGATGCGCCCGGCGCGCAGCCGCTCGTCGTGCGCGGCGGCGCGATCGAGTTCGAGCACGTCGACTTCGGCTACGAGCCGAGCCGGCAGATCCTGTTCGACGTGTCGTTCCGCATCGAGCCCGGGCAGACGATCGCCGTGGTCGGCGGCAGCGGCTCGGGCAAGTCGACGCTCGCGCGACTGCTGTTCCGGCTGTACCAGCCCGATGCAGGCACCATCCGGATCGACGGCCAGGACTTGCGGCTCGTCACCGAGCGCAGCCTGCGCGACGCGCTCGGCATCGTCCCGCAGGACACCATCCTGTTCAACGACACGCTCGCGTACAACATCGCGTACGGCAAGCGCGACGCGACGCGCGGCGACGTGATCGCGGCCGCGCGCGGCGCGCAACTCGACACGTTCATCGAGCGGCTGCCCGATGCGTACGACACGCGCGTCGGCGAGCGCGGCGTGCGGCTGTCGGGCGGCGAGCGCCAGCGCGTCGCGATCGCGCGCGCGTTGCTGAAGGCGCCCCCGATCGTCGTGTTCGACGAGGCGACGTCGGCGCTGGACACGCGCTCGGAGCGCGCGATCCAGCAGGAACTGATGCGCGTCGCGCGGCATCGCACGAGCCTCATCATCGCGCACCGGCTGTCGACGATCGTCGATGCCGACCGCATCCTCGTGATGGAGTACGGCCGGCTCGTCGAGCAGGGCACCCACGACGAGTTGCTCGAAAGCGGCGGCGTGTATGCGCAGATGTGGTCGCTGCAGGCGAAGCAGCGCGAGCTGGAACGCACGGAGGCGAAGTTCGCGCGGCAGCCGGTACGGATCAACCCGCTCGTGTCGCAGGTGCTCGATTCGCTGGCGGAGGCGGCCGCGCGGCGCGGCGTGCCGGTGTTCCGCCATGTGTCGGACGAGGATCTCGTCGTCAACGCCGATCCGACCGCGCTGCGGCGCTTCGTGTGGGAGCTGTGTCGCGGCGCGATCGAAGCGAGCAGTGGCGGGCAGCTCGAGGTGCGCACGGCGCGCCACGACCCGGAAGCGCGCATCACGATCGCGTGCACGGGCGTCGACGCCACGGAGCTGTCGCTGATCGATCTCGAGCGCCTGCAGGACGCGATCGAGGAAGCCGGCGGCTACGTCGTGCGCGAACGCGACGATATCGGCGTGACGCTGCACCTGTCGCTGCCGATGTACGCGGTGGCGCCGGCGTCGATGCCATCCGGTGACGCCGTGCCACCTCCGGATGCCGGTGCGGCAGCCGCCGCGAAGCCGCTCGACGGGCTGCGCATCGCGTGCGTGGACGACCACGACGAGGCGCGCGAGGCCCTCACCGCGCTCTTGAAGACGGCCGGCGCCGACGTGCATGCGTATGCGTCGGGCCAGGCGTTGCTGGACGACCTGTGGCGCGCGCGCCGGGCCGACTGGCCGGCGCTGCTCGTCTGCGACATCGACCTCGGCGACGACGAGGAGGACGGTTACACGGTGATGGCGCGCGTGCGTCAGCTCGACGCCGCGCGCGATCGCGACGGCCGTGCGCCGCTCGAGGCGCTGGCGTTGTCCGGCCATGCGCGCGATCGCGACCGCACGCGCGCGGTCGAAGCCGGTTTCCATGCGTACCTGACCAAGCCCGCGGTAGCGGCCGACCTGATCGCGGCGTTGCGTGCGCTCGCGTTTTCCTCCGGAGAAATTCATGCCGAACCTTCTGAATCCGACGACACCCGAAGCCCTGAACGCGCGTCGCGGCGGTAGCGCGTTCGCGGACCGCCAGGCCGCGGTGGCGGCCGTCGAGCTGCTATTGCCGACGCTGTCCGCCGCGCTGCAGAGCGATTTCGTCGGCGACAGCGGCTGCCTGCACGTCGTGATCATGGACCCCGCGCTCGGGCCGCGCGACGCGGCGTTCGAGGACGCGATCCTGTATGAGTTTTCGCTGCCCGACCCGAAGGACTGGGACGCCGACTATCGCGCCTATGCGCGGGCCAAGGCGCGGCTGTCGTGGGAAACGGGCCGCGACGGCCACGTCGTGCAGGCGCTGGAGCCGTACCGGCTGCGCGCGGGCGACACGAACCTGTGGGGCGGCGTCGCGCTCGGCGGCATCGTGGTCGGCGTGTCGGGCGCGCAGCCATGGTTCGACGAGGCGTTCGCGGGCTGCATCGCGCACTGCCTGCGCGCGCTCGCGAAGCACCGCGCGCAGGCCACGCCCGACGCGCTCGCGATCTGAGGGGCCGCCTGGGCCCGGCCGCCCGGGCCGGTTTTTACAGCCGGTTATAAAAAAGCCAGCGAGCGCGCGCCACGGCCCGATGCGGCGCGGGCGCGCGCAGGCCGGCACGGTTTTCGCTGTACCTCCTGCACGGACGGTTGTCGCGACAAGCGTCGCCGTCATCCGGATTTGCTTTCCGACATCGACAGGAGGTGCAGGTGAACGTGACTCACGATCCAGCCAAACCGCCGCTCGCCGGCCGGACCGCACTCGTGACCGGGGGTGGCCGCGGTCTCGGCGAAGCCATTTGCGAAGAGCTTGCGCGGCACGGCGCGCACGTCGTCGTCGCCGATCTCGACGGCGACCGCGCGGCCGCCGTCGCGCAGCGGCTCGAACGCCACGGCGGGCAGGCGGTGGGCCGGCCGCTCGACGTGCGCGACGAAGCATCGGTGCTGCAGGTCGTGCACGACGCGCGCGAATCGCTCGGCGACCTCGACGTGATCGTCAACAACGCGGCGATCGACGTGACCGCCCCGATCGACGACGTGAGCGTCGACGCATGGCAGCAGGTGCTGATGACGAACCTGTTCGGCCCGTACCTGATGTGTCACGCGGCCGTGCCGATGATGAAGGCGCGCGGCAACGGCCATATCGTGAACATCGCGTCGACCGCGTCCAAGCGCGCGTGGCCGAATGCGTCCGCGTATCACGCGACGAAGTGGGGGCTGCTCGGCCTGTCGCACGCGCTGCATGCCGAGCTGCGGCCGAGCGGCGTGTGCGTGTCGGCGATCGTCGCGGGCGGGATGCGCACGCCGTTCCTGCTCGACCGTTTTCCGGACATCGACGAGGACACGCTGCAGCCGCCGGAGCACGTGGCGGCCGCCGTGCGCTTCGTGCTGACGCAGCCGCCGGGCACCGTGGTGCCGGAGCTGATGGTGCTGCCGATGAAGGAGACGTCATGGCCCTGAAGCGCGAACGGCGGCTGCCCGGCGCGGTGCTGCTCGACAAGGACGGCACGCTGCTCGACGACGTGCCGTACAACGTCGATCCCGCGCGCATGCGCCTCGCGCCGGGCGCGGCGCGCGCACTGCGCACGCTCGGCGCGACCGGGATGCCGCTGGCGGTCGTGTCGAACCAGCCGGGCGTCGCGCTCGGCCGCTTTACCGAACAGGAGCTTGGCGCGGTCCGCCAGCGTCTCGCCGAATTGTTCGAAGCGAACGGCGCGACGCTGGCGGATTTTTTTTACTGCCCGCATCACCCGCGGGGCAGCGTGCCGCGCTACACCTGCGACTGCCTCTGCCGCAAGCCGCGCCCCGGCATGCTGCGCCGCGCGCTGGCCGCGCTCGGCGCCGCGCCCGAATGGAGCTGGATGATCGGCGACATCCTCGACGACGTCGAGGCCGGCCGCACCGCGCGCTGCGGCACGATCCTGGTCGACTGCGGCAACGAGACCGAGTGGCGGCTCAACGCCGCGCGCACGCCGCATCACGTCGTCGATCGCGTCGACCTGGCCGCCGACATCGTCGTACGCGAAGCCGCGCTTCGGCACGGCTCGTGGGTGCGGCCATGAGCACGGCCTGGAGCCGCGCGCGCCGCATCCTGTGCGTGCGGCTCGACAGCATCGGCGACGTGCTGATGACCACCCCCGCGCTGCGCGCGCTGAAGGAGAGCGGCGCCGATCGTCACCTGACGCTGCTGACGTCGCGCACGGGCGCCGCGCTCGCGAAGCATCTGCCGATGGTCGACGACGTGTGGAGTTACGACGCGCCATGGGTCAAGCACCCCGACGTGCGCGGCGATCCGGTGGCCGATCTCGACATGATCGACCGGCTGCTGGCCGGCCGTTTCGACGCGGCCGTGATCTTCACCGTCTACAGCCAGAATCCGCTGCCCGCCGCGATGATGTGCTGGCTCGCCGGCATCCCGCTGCGGCTCGCGCATTGCCGCGAGAACCCGTATGAACTGCTGACCGATCGCGTGCCGGAAACGGAACCGGAATCGCACGTGCGCCACGAGGTCGCGCGTCAGCTCGCGCTGGTGCGTGCCGTCGGCGCGAAGACGGTGGACTGGCGGATGGCGTTCGAGCCGGGCGACGCGGCGCGGCATGCGGTGCATGCGCGCCTGCAGGCCGCGTTGCAGCGCTTCGGCGGTGCGCGCCAGCCGGCGGCGGCGCGCCCGCGGTGGCTCGTGGTCCATCCGGGCGCGACCGCCGCGTCGCGGCGCTGGCCGGCCGAGCGTTTCGGCGACGCGGCCGCCGCGGTCGCGCCGCTGTTCGACGGCATCGCGGTGACGGGCGGCGCGGACGAGCGCGCGCTGGTCGACGCGGTGTGCGAACGGGCGGGGCCGCGCGCGGTGCCGCTCGCGGGCGTGTTGCCGCTCGGCGAACTCGGCGCGCTGATCGAGACGGCCGACCTGGTGCTGTCGAACAACAGCGGCCCCGTGCATCTCGCGGCCGCGCTCGGCACGCCGGTGGTCGACCTGTATGCATTGACCAATCCGCAGCACACGCCGTGGCGTGTGCCGCACCGTGTGCTGAACGTCGACGTGCCGTGCCGCAACTGCTACCGCAGCGTGTGCAACCAGCCCGGCCATCCGTGCTTGAGCGGCGTGAGCGTCGACGACGTCGTCGACGCCGTGCAAGCGTTGCTGCGTGGCAGCGCGCGCCATGCGCAACGCACGGCCGCGCGGGCTGCCGCGGACGCCCGCGAGCCGGTCGCCGCGCACGCATCGAACGTGATTCCGTTCGCGCACGTCATCACGAGGAACTGACGCATGCCTGATCCGATCCATACGCTCGGCATCAACGCCGCCTTCCACGACAGCGCCGCCTGCATCGTGCGCGACGGCGTCGTGATCGCGGCGGCCGAGGACGAACGCTTCACGCACGTGAAGCACGCGAAGCGCCCGGTGCCGTTCTCGACCTGGGAGCTGCCTTTCCACGCGATCGACTATTGCCTCGCGGAAGCCGGCATCACGCTCGCCGACGTGGACCACGTCGCGTATTCGTACGACCCTTCGTTCGAACTCGACCGCGAAGGCGCGGCGCCGGCGCTGACCTTGCCGCTGTCGCCGTCCGCGCATGCGCCGCGCGAGGACGGCGCGTCGCCGTGGCATCCGCTGTTCCTGTCGTCGATCGTCAACGCGCCGCGCCAGCTCGCGGGCGGCGTGCCGCATCATCTGCAGCGGCGCTTTCGCGGCGTCACGCACGACGGGCCGTTCCGCTGGCATTTCGTCGAGCACCACCTCGCGCACGAGGCGAGCGCGTTTCTCGCGGCGCCGTTCGAGCGCTGCGCGGTGATGACGATGGACGGGCGCGGCGAGCGCGCGACGACGAGCTACGGCGTATTCGACGGCCGCTCGTACCGGCGGCTCGGGCAGGTGAATCTGCCGCACTCGCTCGGGCTGCTGTACGAGCGCGTGACGCGCTATCTCGGCTTCCTGCACTCGTCGGACGAATACAAGGTGATGGCGCTCGCGTCGTACGGCAAGCCGGTGTTCGCCGACGAGATGCGCAAGCTGGTGCAGTATCGCGGCGAAGGGCGCTACGACGTGCGCGACGAGGATCTCGCGGCACGGTTCGGGCCGCCGCGCGAACGCGGCGGCCCGATCGAGCCGCATCATTACGACATCGCGCATGCGTTGCAGCTCGTGCTCGAGGAGACGACGCTGCAGGCGGTCGACTGGCTGGCCGGCGAGACCGGCGAGCGGCAGCTCGCGATGGCGGGCGGCGTCGCGCTGAACTGCGTGATGAACGCGAAGATCCGCGATCGCGGCCCGTTCGACGACGTGTGGGTGCAGCCGGCCGCCGGCGACGCGGGCACCGCGCTCGGCGCCGCGCTGTGGACCGACTTCCGGATGCGCGGCGTGCGCGGCGGCTGGCGGATGGATCATGCGTACCTCGGGCCGGCCTACGACGACGGCGCGATCGAGGCGTTCCTGAAGGAAGCGCAGCTGCCGTACCGGCGGCTCGACGACGTCGCCGCGCAGACGGCCGCGCTGCTCGCCGCGAACCGCGTGATCGGCTGGTTCCAGGGGCGCATGGAGTTCGGCCCGCGCGCGCTCGGCGCGCGGTCGATCCTCGCGTCGCCGGTCGACCCGGACATGCAGCACAAGCTGAACCGGATCAAGGATCGCGAGGATTTCCGGCCGGTCGCGCCGGTCGTGCTCGAGGATCGCGCGCATCACTGGTTCAGCGGCGGCCGGCGCACGCCGCTGCGCGCGCCGTTCATGCTGTTCGTGTACGACGTCGTGCCCGAGCGCGCCGACCGGATTCCGGCCGTGCGCCACATCGACGGCACCGCGCGCGTGCAGACCGTCGACGAGACGCAACATCCGCTGCTGCATGCGCTGTTGACCGAGTTCGACGCGCTCACCGGCGTGCCGGTGCTCGTCAACACGTCGTTCAACACGCGCGGCGAGCCGATCGTGTGCTCGCCGCGCGACGCGGTCGAATGCTTCTGGACGTCGCCGCTCGACGCGCTCGTGATCGGCCCGTTCCTGCTGGAGAAACCGAGATGAACATGCGCGACACGCACCTGCCGCCGGTCGTATCGGTCGTCGTGCCGACCTACCGGCGGCCCGATCTGCTCGAACGCTGCCTCGACGCGCTGTGCGCGCAGGTGTTCGATCCGACGACCTACGAGATCGTCGTCGTGGACGACGATCCGGCCGGCAGTGCGCGCGCCGTCGTCGATGCGTGCCGCGCGCGCGTGACCCACGTGCCGGCGATCCGCTACATGACCGCGCCCGACACGCAAGGCCCGGCCGGCGCGCGCAACGTCGGCTGGCGCAGCGCGGGCGGCGCGCTGATCGCATTTACCGACGACGACACGATTCCCGATCCGACCTGGCTGCGCCACGGCGCGGCCGCGCTGCTGGCCGAGCCGTCGGCGGCGGCCGCGGCCGGCCGGATCGACGTGCCGTTGCGGCCGTGCCCGACCGACTACGAACGCGACGCGGCGGGGCTCGCGCATGCGGAATTCGCGACCGCGAACTGCTTCGTGCGGCGCGCGGCGCTCGAACGCATCGGCGGCTTCGACGAACGCTTCACGCGCGCGTGGCGCGAGGACGCCGACCTGATGTTCGCGCTGCGCGAGCATGCGGGGCCGATCGTCGAGGCCGACGCCGCGCGCATCGTGCATCCGGTGCGTCCCGCGCGCTGGGGATCGAGCATCGGCGCGCAGTCGAAGGTGTATTTCGATGCGCTGCTGTACAAGAAGCACCGCGCGACCTACCGGCGTCACATCCGGCCCGTGCCGCCGTGGCATTACTACGCGGCCGTGCTCGCCGCGCTCGGCGCGATCGGCTGTTTCGCCGCCGGCTGGCCGGCGCCGGCCATCGTGTGCGCGGCGGTGTGGGCCGCGATTACTGCAGGGTTCTGCGCGAAACGATTGCGCGGCACGCAGCTCACGGCGTCGCACGTGGCCGAGATGATCGTCACGTCCATCGCGATTCCGCCCGTGTCGTTGTACTGGCGCATGCGCGGCGCGCTTCACTTCCGGGTGATTTTCCTTTGACGTCCTCTTCTCCCTGAAGGTTGAGCGCCTGTTTCCGCGTGTCGTTGCAGAAGTGTCAGACGGAGTTCACCGCGCGGCTCTGCTTGTTGAGCAGTCCGTCGAGCGATTTCACCCGGTAGCGATAGACAAGGATCATGCCGGCCATTTAAACGGTGGAATGCCGCTGTCAAACAGCGGCGCTCCTTTTCTCCCGGTCCTGAAGGACAGGGTTTTTCGGAGCAACTGATGAAGCTCGATCCCAGCGTCGATTCCGACGGCCCGCGCGGCCCGAAGCGGATCGCGGTGTTCCGTGCGTTGCAGCTTGGCGACATGCTGTGCGCGGTGCCCGCGCTGCGCGCGCTGCGGCGCGGCGAACCGGACGCGCGCATCACGCTGATCGGCCTGCCGTGGGCGCGCGAGTTCGCATCGCGCTTTTCCGACTACATCGACAGCTTCATCTCGTTCCCCGGCGCGCCCGGCCTCGCCGAGCAGCCCGAGCCCGACGCGGCCGCGCGCGAGGCGTTCATCGCCGAATGCCGCGCGCGCGACTTCGATCTCGCGATCCAGCTGCACGGCAGCGGCGCGCACACGAACGCGATCGTCGCGTCGCTCGGCGCGACGCGCACGGCCGGTTTCGTGCCGGCCGACGGCGGCACGACCGCGCTCGACTGCGCGCTCGCATGGCGCGACGACGAACCGGAAGTCGCGCGCTATCTGGCGCTCACGCGCAAGCTCGGCTACGCCGACTGGGGCGACTACCTCGAATTCCCGCTCGGCGGCCTCGACTATGCGCTGTGGCACGTGCTCTGCGACGAACATGCGCTCGATCCCGGCCGCTACGTGATCGTCCATCCCGGCGCGCGGATGGCGTCGCGGCGCTGGCCGGTCGAACGCTTCGCGCTCGCCGCGCGGCAGCTCGCGGACGACGGCTGGCAGATCGTGCTGACCGGCACGCGCGGGGAACTGGGGCTGGCGAGCGCGTTCGCCGAGCATCTCGGGCGGCCGTGCGTGAACTTGTGCGGCCGCACGCCGCTCGGCGCGCTGGCCGCGTTGATCGCCCGTGCGCGGCTCCTGTTGTGCAACGACACGGGCGTATCGCACGTGGCGGCGGCGCTCGGCACGCCGAGCATCGTCGTCGCGTGCGGCAGCGATACGGCCCGCTGGGCGCCGCTCGACGCCGAACGTCATCGTGTGCTCGCGAACTACCCGGCGTGCCGGCCGTGCATGTTCGATACCTGCCCGTACGGGCACGAGTGCGCGACCGCGATCGGCGTCGGCGATGTGATGGACCGGGCGGGCGAACTGCTCGCGGAGGAGAGACGTCATGTCACGTAAGCGGTTGCGCGTGCTCACCTGGCACGTGCATGGCAACTATCTGTATTACTTGTCGCAGGCGCCGCACGATTTCTACATCGTGACGAAGCCGCAGCATCCGCCCGGCTATGCGGGCCGCGTGGGGCACCTGCCGTGGGGCGACAACGTGCACGAGGTGCCGGCCGAATGCGTGCGCGACACCGCATTCGACTGCGTGCTGTATCAGCACGCGAAGCACTACGAGCATGACCGCCTGCGGCTGCTGAGCGAAGCGCAGCGCGCGCTGCCGACGCTGTTCGTCGAGCACGATCCGCCGCGCGAGCATCCGACCGACACGCTGCATCCGGTGCAGGATCCGAACGTATTGCTGGTGCACGTGACGCCGTTCAATGCGCTGATGTGGGACAACGGCGTGACGCCGACGCGCGTGATCGAGCACGGCGTGCTGGTGCCGAAGGACGTCGAGTATCGCGGCACGCTGCCGAAGGGCGTGGCCGTCGTGAACAACCTCGCGCGCCGCGGCCGGCGCCTCGGTGCGGATGTGTTCGAAGTCGTGCGGCACAGCGTGCCGATCGACCTGGTGGGGATGGGCTCGTGCGAACTCGGCGGGATCGGCGAGGTGCCGAATCCGGCGTTGCCGCAATTCCTGTCGCACTACCGGTTCTTCTTCAATCCGATCCGCTACACGAGCCTCGGACTCGCGGTGATCGAGGCGATGATGATCGGGCTGCCGATCGTCGCGCTCGCGACGACCGAGATGGCGCAACTCGTGAAGACGGGCAGCAACGGCGTGGCCGACACGCGGCCGGCCGTGCTGATCGATGCGATGCGGATGCTGATCCGCGATCAGGAACTCGCGCGCGAGTGGGGCGCGGCGGCCAAACGCGACGCCTGCGAGCGATTCGGCATCGAGCGCTTCGCGCGCGACTGGGACGCTGCATTGCGGGACGCGACGGCGTGACGGTGTACGGCGGTGTGAGCGCGGCGCGAGCCGCCGCGCTCACTACGGCGTCGCGGGCGGCGAAGCGGGCGCGGTGCCGGCATTCGCGGTGTTCGCGGCATTCGGCGCCGCCGGCGTGTTGCCGCTCACCGCATTGCGTTCGCTTTCGGGCAGCAGCGCGAGGCGGTTGTACAGTGTTTTCAGGCTGATGCCGAGCGCCTTCGCGGTGCGTGGCTTGTCGCCGTTGAAGTGCCGCAGCGACGCGACGATGAAGCGCTGCTGCGTATGCGCGAGCGTCGTGCCGATATGCAGCGTCATCGCGTTGTGGCGCACTTCCTCGCGCGGCGGCGGCCGGCGCGGCAATTGCAGTTCGATCTGCTCGTCGGCGAGGATGAACGCGCGCTCCAGCGCATTGCGCAGCTCGCGCACGTTGCCGGGCCACGTGTACGTGCGCAGCGCCTTCATCGCCTGCGTCGACAGGCGCTTTCTCGTGCGGTGCCGCGCGTTCAGCCGTTCGACGATCTCCAGCGCGATGTCGCCGACGTCGTCCTCGCGCTGCCTGAGCGCGGGCACGTGCAGCGCGATCGGCGCGATCCGGTAGAACAGGTCTTCGCGCAGCGTGCCGTTGCGCAAGGCCTCGACGGGATCGTGATGGGTGGCCGCGACGATCCGCACGTCGAGCGGGATCGCCTCGTGGCCGCCCACGCGCACGATCGTGTTGGTTTCGAGCGTGCGCAGCAGCTTGACCTGCAATTCGAGCGGCATTTCGGCGATTTCGTCGAGAAACAGCGTGCCGCCTCGCGCGGCTTCGAACATGCCCACATGTTGTGCAACGGCGCCCGTGAAGCTGCCTTTTTCGTGACCGAACAAGTGCGATTCCGCGATGTCTTTCGGAATCGCGCCGCAGTTGACGGGCACGAACGGACCGCGCCGGCGCGGGCTCATGTCGTGAATGAGGCGGGCGACGATATCCTTGCCCGCCCCGCTTTCGCCGACCACCAGCACACTCACGCGGGTGGCGGCGACGCGCGACACTTTCAGCAGCAGATCCTGAATGGTTCGCGAACGGCCGAACAGTCGCGTGCCGTCATCGTCGGATTTCGACATGGAGTATGACCGGGTTGGGAAGTTTTGACCGAATGTGTCATGACCGGTAAAAAATGGCGTGGCATTCGCCGTTTTTTACGTATCTTCAGAATACCTTTTATACCGGTGCGACGACATTGAATCTGACAATGCGGTGTGCGCGAACAGATAGATTTATTCGATGAACGACGAATGCGAGACACCATTCTTCTATACTGCTAAGCACGCGTTTTCAGTGCAGGACGGCTTGTCCGCCCATTCGTGTGTGCGGCGTTGAAGATGCCGTCGTGAACAGGCCATGACGACGTGCATGGCGCCGCACGTGTCGCGGTACCGGCCGATGTGTGCGTCGGGCCGCATTACCAGGAGCCTCGATGCCTTACGTCCTGATCGTCGAAGACGATGCCGATACGCGAACGATGCTCGCCACGCTCGCACGCACGCAGCAACTCGCGTGCGATACCGCCGCGACGCTTGAAGAAGCGCGCACGCTCGTCTCGACGCATACCCCCGATCTCGTGCTATGCGATCTCGTGCTGCCCGACGGCAACGGGATGGATCTGTTCGATGCGTTGCCCAAGCGCGCGCATTGCGAAATAGTGCTGACCACCGGCCACGCGAGCCTCGAAACCGCAATCGATGCATTGCGGCGCGGCGCGACCGACTATCTCGTGAAGCCGCTCAACATGCAGCGGCTGAACAGCATCTTCGCGCGCGTGCCGCGCACGACCGCGCTGCACGAGGAAATCGCGGAGCTGCGCTCGGAACTGCAGCGCCTCGGCCGCTTCGGCCGCATGCTCGGCAGTTCGCCCGCGATGCAGGCCGTCTACGATGCGATCGGCCGCGTCGCGCGCACCGAAGCGTCGGTGCTGCTCACCGGCGAGTCGGGCACCGGCAAGGAACTCGCCGCGCAAACCGTGCACGACCTGAGCCTGCGTCGCCGCGGGCCGTTCCTCGCGGTGAATTGCGGCGCGATCGCCGCGAATCTCGTGGAGAGCGAGATGTTCGGCCACGACCGCGGCAGCTTCACCGGCGCGGAACGCCAGCACAAGGGCTTCTTCGAACGCGCGGACGGCGGCACGCTGTTTCTCGACGAAATCACCGAAATGCCGGTCGAATCGCAGGTCAAGCTGTTGCGCGTGCTGGAAACCGGGCGCGTCACGCGGCTCGGCTCGACACGCGAAATCGACGTCGACGTGCGCATCGTCGCCGCGACGAACCGCGACCCCGAAGCCGCGATGGCCGACGGCAAGCTGCGGCCCGACCTGTTCCACCGGATCAACGTGTTCCCGATCCCGCTGCCGTCGCTGCGCGAACGCGGCGACGACATCCCGATGCTCGCCGATGCGTTCCTGCAGCGCTACAACGAGGAGAGCGGCCGCAACCTGCGCTTCTCGCCGGCCGCGCGCGAAGCGCTGAAAACCTACGAATGGCCCGGCAACGTGCGCGAGCTGCGCAACTTCGTGCAGCGCGCGAGCATCTTCACCGATGCCGACGTGATCGACACGCTGCCGCCGCCGATCATGGACGAACTATCCAGCATGGTCGATTCGCATGAGGATCGCGTGACGGTGCCGTTCGGTACGCCGCTCGAGGAAGTCGACCGCAAGCTGATCCTCGGCACGATCGCCCAATGCGGCGGCGTGAAGGCGCAGGCGGCCGAGGTGCTCGACGTCAGCCTGAAGACAATCTACAACCGGCTCGCACAACTGGAAGACGAAGCGGAGAAGCCCGATTCCTGATGCCGCTACGATCGCGTTCATGTTTCGGTTCCGGCCTCGCGGCGCGTATCGCGCGCGAGGCGTCGGCGCATGCGTTCGACGTGCGGCGGGATCGCGCGTCGTTCGCGCACGATCCACGGCAGCCCCGCGAACGTGCGCACGATCGCGCGTTCGCGGCGCAGCAGCGGCAGCATGCGCACCGTATGCAGCCACGCGGCGGCGGCCGGCCATCTGAGCCACGCGGTCCACACGGCGTTGCGGGCGGCGGTGCGCTCGCGCGTCGGCCGGTCGCGCCGCGTCGACGGATGGTGATGGACGGTGAGGCCCGGCGCATACACGAGCCAATGCCCCGCGCGAGTCAGGTCGAGCGCGAGCAGCGCTTCCTCGCCGCCCAGAAAGTAGCGCGGATGATAGCCGCCCGCGTGCACGAACGCGTCGCGCCGGAACGCGCTCGCGCCGGCCAGCAGCCCGAGGATCGGCCTGCCCGGCAGCGCGACGGGCGCGTCGAGCGGGCTGTCGGCCATCAGCCGGCAGGTCGGGTCCTCGCGCTCGTCAGGGCCGACCAGCACGCGCGCGGTGACGGCCGCGACGTGCGGATACGCATCGAGCAGGTTCGCGGCTTCGGCGATCGAGCCGGGCGCCCACCACGTGTCGTCGTCGCAGAACGCGACGTAGCGCGTGCGCGCGACGTCGACGCCGAGATTGCGGCCGGCCGCGCCGAGGTTGCCCGGCGCATGCACGAGCGCGACGTGCGCAAAGCGCGCGTGGATCAGCGCGGCCGTCTCGTCGTCGGCGCCGTTGTCGACGACGACGATCGCCGGCCGGTCGGGCAGCGCGCACAGGTGTTCGAGCGTGCGCGCGAGTTCGGCCGGGCGCCGGCAGGTCAGCACGACGGCCGTCACGCGCGGTTCGGCCGGCGGCAGCGCGGCGCGCGGGGGCGTTACACGGACGTGACGTCGCATTCGAGTCGCCAGATCGTTTCGGGTTCGCGGAGAGCGGCGCGCATATGAGGCTCGAGCAGCGTCACCTGGCTGGCATACGCGTCGACGGCGGCGGCTTTCGCGGCGACGCCGTCCGTCTCGCTGCCGGCCGGCGCGGCGACCGGATGCGCGATCCAGCCGCGTTCGCGCCAGCCGATCACGCGCTTGGCCATCAATCCGTCGATGCGACGATAGGGCACGTCCTCGTAGAAGCGCCAGAGGCGCGATGCGTCGTCCGGCGGATCGTCGTCACGCAGCAGCCGGAGCATGGCCTCTTGCGCCTGCAGATGATCGTGGTGGAACAGGCCGGCCGGCGCGAGCACGCCGAAGCCGGGGTGCGCGTCGATCACGTCGGCCACGCACGCCGCGATCGCGGTCGACGTGGCCGGCACGCCGTACTGATCGTCGAGGAAATCGAGCCACAGCGGGCGTGCGTCCAGCAGCGCGAGCGCGCGGCGGTCTTCGTCGCGGCGCGCGCGCACCGCTTCGTCGGCGTGGCGGAACCCCGCGCGGCGATCCCACGGCGGTGCGGGCGTGCCGCGCGGCGGAATCCCCGCGAAGACGGTGACGACGATCGAGCCGGGCGCCTGCGCGAGCAGTTGCCCGCAACTGAAGACGGCATCGTCGAGATGCGGCGAGACGACGAGCCAGCGTGTCGGGTCGGGCATGGCGTAAAGATCTCCATCGTGAGCGGCCGGGCCGCCGGTGCGAATCGGCCAGCATGCGGGCCAGCACGTGTCGTGCCCGCCGCCGGCCGCCGTCGACTGTCCCCGCAGGAGCGTGTCCAATGAGCGAAATTGCACGGCCGCAGGCCGGAAATTACGCAACGGCCGTGATGCTGGTCGCGATCGCGACCGTGCTGCAGACACTCGCGATCCGGTTCGGCGGCGTGAATCTGCCGTTCGTGCTGTATTACCCGCTGCTCGCCGGCGCCGCGTGGGCGACGTCGTTCCTGTTCGGCATCGTGTCGACAGTCGTCAGCGGGCTCTTGATCTGGACGCTGTTCCTGTCCGATCCCGCCGCCTATACGGCGCCGCTGCCCGAGCGGCTCGTGCAGCTCGGCGCGTTCATGCTGATCGGTGCGCTGGTATGCGCGGTCGCGTCGCTGCTGCATCACACGCGGCTCACGAACGATCGCGCGCGCCGGCGCGAGGCGGCCGCGCGCCGGCAACTCGAAGCCGTGCTGCGCGCGCTGCCGCACGGCGTGGTCGCGACCGATCCGAACGGGCGGCTCACCTATCTCAACGCGGCCGCGGCCGAACTCGTCGGCTGCCGGGCGGACGATGCGATCGGCCGGCCCGTGCGCGACGTGCTGCGGCTCGTCGATCGCGAAGGCCATCGCGTGCCGACCACGCCGCTCGACCACGCGCTCGGCGGCGCCGAGGCGACGTCCGACCGCCACTGGCTGCAGGCCGGCAGCGGCGAGCCGGTGCCGATCGTCGCGGTCGCGTCGCCGATCGGCGACGGCCACGGCAACCTCGACGGCGCGGTGCTGCTGCTGCGCGATGCCGGGGCGGAGCGGGCGCGCGTCGACGCGTCGCGGCTTCAGCATGCGGTCGTCGATGCGTCGCCGGACGCAATCGTCGGAATCGACGCGAGCGGCCGCATCGCGAGCTGGAACGCGGCGGCGCAACGGATCTTCGGATACGACGAGGCCGATGCGCGCGGCCGCCGGTTCGACACGTTGATCGCGCGGCGCTGGCTGCGGCTCAACCCGCTCGCCGAATCGTTCGACACGATGCAGGAACCCATCGGGCCGCTCGAACTGTTGTGCGTGCGACGCGACGGCCGGCGTTTTCGGGCGAGGGTATCGGCATGCCCGGTGCTCGGCGAGGCACGAGCGTGGGTCGCGCTGTCGCTGACGTTGCGCGAAACCGGCGCGCAGCGCCGCCGCGACCTGCGGGCGCAGCGCTCGCTGCAGGGTGCGCGCGATGCGCTCGATCAGGCCGACACGTCGAACCGGCTGAAGGACGAGCTGCTGGCCACGGTGTCGCACGAATTGCGCACACCGCTGAACGTCATCTACGGATGGATCGAGGTGCTGCGCAATACGAGCGACCCCGCGTTGCAGCATCAGGCGGTCGACGCGATCGACCGCAGCGCGCGCTCGCTCACGCGGATGGTCGGCGACATCCTCGACGCGTCGTCGCTCGCGACCGGCAAGCTGCGGCTCGATGCGACGCCGGTGGACGTCGTGCGGCTGTTCTCCGACCAGGTCGGCACGTTCCAGACCGCCGCATCGTCGGCCGGCATCCTGCTCGAATTCGACTGCGCCGCGCCCGCGTGCATCGTGTCCGGCGACGCCGAGCGGTTGCGTCAGATGCTGTCGAACCTGATCTCGAACGCACTGAAATTCACGCCGACCGGCGGCAGCGTGATGGTCGGCCTCGTGCGCGACGACAAGCAGGCGGTGTTGACCGTGGTCGATACCGGGCAGGGCATCGCGACGGAGTTCGCGCCGTACGTGTTCGACATGTTCCGCCGCGCGGACGATTCGCCCGCGTCGCCGCGGCGCGGGCTCGGGCTCGGCCTGTCGATCGTGCGGCACATCGCGGAGCTGCACGGCGGCCGCGTGAGCGTCGCGAGCGCGGGCCGCAATCTCGGCACGACGTTCACGGTGACGCTGCCGGCCGGCTGGCAGCCGGCCGGCGCGATGGCGTGGAGCATCGTGCAGGGCAGCCGCCGCGACGCGCTGGTGCTCGACATGCACCGCATCCTGATCGTGGACGACGACGCGACCACGCGTGCGAGCCTCACGGCCGCGCTCACCACGTTCGGCGCGGCCGTCGCGATCGCGTCGTCCGGTCGCGAGGCGCTCGCGATGGTGGCCGACATCCGCCCGACGGTCGTGCTGTCCGATCTCGCGATGCCCGACGGCGACGGCTTCTGGCTGCTGGACGCATTGCGGCGCGGCGCGACGAACGGCGACGGCGGCCCGTTCGACGTGCGCGTGCTGGCCGTCACCGCGCATGCGGGCCTCGCCGACGAGCGCCGTGCGCTGGAGGCCGGCTTCGACGGCTACCTGTGCAAGCCCGTCGACGTGCGCGAACTGGCGCACAAGATCGCGCACGTGACGAAGGGCGACGGCTGACGCGCGTTGCATGGCGGCGGCGTCAGGTCGCGTCGGATCGCGTCAGGTGGTGGGCGCCGGCCGGTTCTGCGTGTGGACTTGCGCGAGCAGATGCGACGCGATGCGCGTGCTGCGCACGAGGTCGCCGGGCGCGTGGTGCGTGACCTGACGTTGAATGAAGTAGCGCGCGGTATGCGCGAGCCCGTTCGCGAACGTCGTCGTCGCGCGCCAGCCGAGCCGCTTCTGCGCGGCGGCCAGATTCGGCCGCCGCTGACGCGGATCGTCGGACGGCAGCGGCCGGAACTCGATCGGCACGTTCGCGCCGACGACCCGCACCACTTCGCGCGCGACGTCGATCATCGCGATCTCGACGTCGCTGCCGAGATTGACCGGCTCGCTCGCGTCGCCCGGTTCCTCCATCAGCCGGATCAGCGCGTCGATCATGTCGTCCACGTAGCAGAACGAGCGCGTCTGCTTGCCGTCGCCGTAGACGGTCAGCGGCTGTTCGGCGAGCGCCTGCGTGACGAAGTTCGACACCACGCGCCCGTCGGCCGGATGCATGCGCGGCCCGTAGGTATTGAAGATCCGCGCGATCCGTACGTCGACGCCGTACTGGCGGTGGTAGTCGGCGAACAGCGTTTCCGCGCAGCGCTTGCCTTCGTCGTAGCACGCGCGGATGCCGGTCGGATTGACGCGGCCGCAATAGTGCTCGTCCTGCGGGTGGACGTCGGGGTCGCCGTACACCTCGCTCGTCGACGCCTGCAGGATGCGCGCCTTCACGCGTTTCGCGAGGCCGAGCAGGTTGATCGCGCCGTGCACGCTGGTCTTCGTCGTCTGCACGGGGTCGCGCTGGTAGTGGACGGGCGACGCCGGACACGCGAGGTTGTAGATTTCGTCGACTTCGACGTAGAGCGGAAACGTCACGTCGTGCCGCATCAGCTCGAAGTTCGGTGCATCGAGCAGGTGCGCGATGTTGTCCTTCGCGCCCGTGTAGAAATTGTCGACGCACAGCACGTCGTGCCCGGCCGTCACTAGGCGTTCGCACAGATGCGACCCGAGAAAGCCGGCGCCGCCGGTGACGAGCACGCGTTTTCGATCGTAGCCCTTCATTACGTATTCTCCTTGCGGTTTGCGAGCACGCCTCGCGTGGTGGCGACCGGCGTGCGCCGTCCGGTGCCGGCCGACGTGCCGGCGCGCTGCGCGTGGGCGACGTCGCGGTAGATGTCGACGAGCCGGCCGGCTACGCCTTGCCACGTGTAGAAGCGATGCGCGCGCAGGTAGCCGGCGCGGCCGAGCGCCGCGCATAGGTCGGGTTGCGCCCGCAGTTGCACGAGGCGCGTGGCGAGCGCGGCCGGGTCGCGCGGCGGCACGAGATAACCGGTGGCGCCGTGGTCGACCGTGGTGCGAATGCCGCCGACGTCGCTGCCGATCACCGGCGCCGCGCACGCCATCGCCTCGACCGGCGTGATGCCGAACGGCTCGTACCACGGCGTCGTCACGAACACGTCGGCCGCGCTGTAGTACAGGTGCAGCGCGTCGCGATCGCGCCGGCCGACGAAGGTCACGCGGTTCGCGATGCCGAGTTCGTGCGCGAAGGCGGCGAGCCGCGCGAGTTCCGGGTCGCGCGCGGGGTCGGGCGTCGCCTGGCTGCCGCCGACGACGTACAGGTGCGTCGGCCGTTGCGGGTCGCGCGGCATGCGCGCGAGCGCGTCGATCACGGTGTCGATGCCCTTGCGCGGCACGAGGCGGCCCAGCTGAAGTACGACGAATGCGTCCTGCGGCCAGCCCAGCCGCGCGCGTGCATCGACGCGCGGTACCGGCCGGAATTCCTGTGCGTCGAAGCCGCACGGCACGATCTCGATCCGCGCGGTATCGGCGCGATAGTGTGTCGTCAGATCCAGCGCATCCTGCGGGCATTCGGCGATCAGGCGGTCCGAGCGGCGCGCGAGCGTGTCCTCGATCGCGAAGCGCGCGTCGGGGAAGCCGTCGGCCGTGCCCTGATGCAGCCGGCGCACGCGACCGAGCGCATGGAAGGTCGTGACGAGCGGGATGCCGAGCGTTTTTTTCACGCGCAGCGCGGCGTCGCCGGACATGAAGAAGTTCGCGTGCATCACGTCGACCGGGTCGGGCTCGCGCCGCATGCGCGCGATCATGTATTGCGCGAATGCGCCCATGTACGGCAGCAATTGCTCCTTCGGCACGTCGGTCGGCGGCCCGGCCGGCACGTGGATCACGCGCATGCGCGGGCCGATCGGCACCACCTCCGGCAAGTGGGGATTGTCGCAGCGCGTGTAGACGTCGACGTCGAGGCCGCGCTCCGCGAGCTGCTTCGCGACGTTGGCGACATAGATGTTCTGGCCGCCGGCATCGACGCCGCCGATCACGCCCAGCGGCGATGCATGTTCACTGATCAACGCAATTCTCTGCATGGTAGTGCTCCCGATATCGGGGCCGCGCACACGGGCCGCCGTTATCGGCCCCTCGGCAATCGGCATGCCCGCCGCATGGCGGGGAAAACCGCTTCCCCCGGTGCCGCAAAAATTACAACGCGTTGGATGAAAGGGCGTCCGATCGCGATGGCGCGCAGGCATGCGGCGCACGCGGCGCGGCACGCGATTTGCGCGACTTCTGCTCACCCGCCGGTTCGTCCGGCCCGATGAAAAAGGAGGTCACGATGAAGGTATCCCCGCTGCAAGCCCGCACTCCGCGCATCCGCCATCAGCGCGCGCTGCGCACCGGCATGGCGGTCGCGATCGCCGCGGCCACCGCATGCATGGTGGTCGCGCCGAACGCGCTCGCCGCCGGCGACGACGGGGCGTCGTCGTCGACGTCGTCGCACTCGAGCACCCGCACGAAGATCCGCGACGCGACGATCACGACCAAGGCGAAGGCCGAGCTGACCGGCACGAGCGGTCTGTCGTCCGGCGACATCCACGTGAAGACGCGGCACGGCACCGTGACGCTCACCGGCAGCGTGCCCGACGAGCAGCAGCGCACGCAGGCCGTCGGCGTCGTGAAGCAGATCGACGGCGTGCAGAGCGTGCGCGACCAGTTGACCATCCGGCCCAAATAATCGCGATGCGACCGTAACAGGAGTCCACTGATGAATTGCATGCTCAAACCGGTCGGCGAACAGACGATCGTGATCACCGGGGCGACGAGCGGCATCGGCCTCGTCACCGCGCGCAAGGCGGCACGGCGCGGCGCGAAACTCGTGCTGTTCGCGCGCAATGAGGACGCGCTGAACACGCTGTGCGAGGAAATCCGCCAGCACGGCGGGCTCGCGGTGCCGGTCGCCGGCGACGTGGGCAACATCGAGGATCTGCAGCGCGCGGCCGCGACCGCGGCCGACACGTACGGAGGCTTCGACACCTGGGTGAACAACGCGGGCGTGTCGATCTTCGGCACGGCGGCCCAGGTGCCGCTCGAGGATCAACGCCGGCTGTTCGACACCAACTACTGGGGCGTCGTGCATGGCTCGCTCGTCGCGGCCGACCATTTCCGGCGCAAGGGCGACTTCCACGGCGGCGCGATCATCAACATGGGCAGCGAGGCGTCCGACGCGCCGTTGCCGCTGCAAAGCGCGTACGTCGCGTCGAAGCATGCGGTGAAGGGCTTCACCGATTCGCTGCGGCTCGAGATGGAAGCCGATCATCTGCCGGTGTCCGTCACGCTGATCAAGCCGGCCGCGATGGACACGATGTTCGTGATGCACGCGAAGAACTACATGAACGTCGAGGCGAAGCTGCCGCCGCCGATCTACGACCCCGAGCTGGTGGCCGACGCCGTTCTGTTCGCGGCCGCGCATCCGCGCCGCACGCTGTTCGTCGGCGGCGCAGCGAAGTTCACGTCGGCGAGCGCGTATCACGCGCCGCGGCTGTTCGATCGCGTCGCGGCCACGCTGTTCTCGCGCGGCCAGCGCACGGTGCGGCCCGCGCGGCCGCGCGACGACAACGCGCTGTACGACTCGCGCCACGCGCTGCACGAGCGCGAAGGCATGGAAGGGACGGTGCTGCGCAGCTGTGCGTACAACACGGTGGTGCAGCGCCCGAAGGTCGCCGGCGCGGTCGCGCTCGGCGCGGCGGCGCTGGTGTTTGCCGCATTCGCGCGGACGCGCCGTTCGTCCGCGTGATTTCGATCATTTCCCAAGGAGGCTTTCATGACATCCCGACAACATACGGGCCACGAATACAGTCACTCGCGCGCGCACGAAGGCGAGCGCACGCAGCAGGATCACGACAAGGGCGGGCACCAGACAGGCCACGGCAAGCCGCCGAGCCCGGTCGACGTGCAGAAGGCGCTGAAGGGGATGGACTATCCGGCGAGCAAGTCGGACGTCGTGCAGTGCGCGGAACGCTCGCATGCGAGCCGCGAGGTGCTCGACATGCTGCGCAAGATTCCCGAGCGCGAGTACGACACGCCGGCATCGGTATCGAAGGAACTCGGGCGGCTGATGTAAGGGCCGCCCCGTCGCGCCGCGTGCGTGTGCGCGCGGCGCATCCCAATCCCTCACGAGGAGCACGACCATGGCGATGATCGTCGCAGGCCGTTTCACGACGTTCGACGAAGCGGAAGGTGGGGCGCGTCACCTCTACGAGCGCGCGTTCGGGCCCGACGACGTGTCGATCTTCTTCCTGAACCCCGGCGGCCAGCACGCGCGCTTTCCGATCGGCGGCGACGTGTACGCCGACACGGCGGCGAAGCCGGGCGGGCGCGGCGCGATGGTCGGCGCGATGCGCGGGCTGCTGATCGGCGTCGTGATCGGATTGATCGTATATGCGCTCGGCCTGCGCTACTGGTTCGTGCCGGCCGCCGGCGCGCTGGCCGGCGCGTATCTCGGCGCATTCGGCGGCGCGCTCGGCCGGATGCGCGGCGAGCAGGCCGAAGGCAAGGGCACGCTCGCGCGCAGCGAAACCGGCGTGATCCTCGCCGCGCGCGTGACGCCCGACACCGCGACGGCCGCGGAAGACGTGCTGCGCGCGACCGGCGCGAAGTCGATCGAGCGCGTCGAAGGCGACTGGCAGGACGGCGAATGGCGCGATTTCGACCCGGTGCGCCGGCCCGACGAAGCCGCGTCCCGCGGCCCGCGCTGACTACGCCCTTTTTCCAAACGCTTGCAATGCCACCCGCGCGCGCATGGCCGCCGCGTGCGGGCGGGCGTGCGCCGCACGTGGCACGCCGCTTGCGCAGCATCCGCGGCACCCGTTCAAGGAGGAACCCATGAGCACCGCACAGACTCCACCCCCGCAGAAACAGACGCAGCAGCCGGGCACCGAGCGCGGCATGCAGCCGAAGCCGCGCGACGAAGCGGCGGACTACGTCGGCAGCGGCAAGCTCGCCGGCAAGGTCGCGCTGGTGACGGGCGGCGACAGCGGGATCGGCCGCGCCGTGGCGATCGGCTTCGCGAAGGAAGGCGCGGACGTCGCGATCGTCTATCTGGAGGAATCCGACGACGCCGCGCATACGAAGCAGTTGATCGAGCAGGCCGGCCGGCGCTGCGAGGCGATCGCCTGCGACGTGGGCGATCGCCGGCAGGCGCGCGACGCGGTGGCGCGCACGGTCGAGCGGCTCGGCCGGCTCGACGTGCTCGTCAACAATGCGGGCGAGCAGCATCCGCAGCCGGGCATCGAGGACGTGTCCGAGGAGCAGCTGGAACGCACGTTCCGCACGAACGTGTACGGGATGTTCTTCTGCACGCAAGCCGCGCTGCCGCACATGAAGCAGGGCGGCCGCATCGTCAATACCGCGTCGGTCACCGCGTATCACGGCAGCCCGAAACTGCCCGACTACTCGGCGACCAAGGGCGCGATCGTCGCCTTCACTCGCTCGCTGTCGATCGAGCTGGCCGAGCGCGATATCCGCGTGAACGCGGTCGCGCCGGGGCCGATCTGGACGCCGCTGATCCCGTCGACGTTCACGCCCGAGCAGGTCGCGAAATTCGGCTCGAACGTGCCGCTCAAGCGGCCGGGCCAGCCGGACGAACTGATCGGCTGCTACGTGCTGCTCGCCTCCGAAGGCGCGAGCTACATGACCGGGCAGACGCTGCATCCGAACGGCGGCTCGATCGTCGGCGGCTGATGGCCGTTTCCACGCAAGCACAAGGAGAAAGCAGATGAGACAACCCCACTGGACGATCGCCGCGCTCGCCGCCGGCGTGCTCGCCGTATCGGGGCTCGCCCGCGCGCAGATGCCGAGCGAGCCGCCCGCGTCGAATGCGCATGTGCCGGGCGGCGTGATCAATCCGTCGTCGGGCGCGGCCGGTGCAGGCGATTCCGGCATCGCGAAAGCGCCGAAGGGCACCGACGCGGAGTTCGTCGACAAGGCCGCGATGGCCGGCAAGGCGGAGGTACAGGCGAGCCAGCTCGCGCTGAAGCAGGCGCAGTCGGCGGACGTGCGCGCGTTCGCGAAACGGATGGTCGCCGATCACGGCAAGGCGAACGCGAAGCTCGCCGAAATCGCCGCGCGAAAGGGCATGAAGCCGCAGGTCGAACAGATCTCGGATCCCGACGTCGAGGCGCTGCGCGGCAAGCGTGGGCGCGACTTCGACACCGCGTATCTCGCGGCGGCCGGCCCGGATGCGCACAAGAAGGCGGTTGCGTTGTTCGAAGACGAAGCACGCGACGGCAAGGACGCGCAGCTGCGCGCGTTCGCCCGATCCACGCTGCCGACGCTCAAGCATCACTTGAGCATGGCGGAAACGCTGGCACGCAAGGTGGGCGCGCAGTAACGCGCGCCCGGTTCCACCCCAGGGCCGCACGTGCGGCCCGCTTTTTCGGAGAAGCAGTCATGGCCCAACGGCAATCGAAGCACGAAGGTATCCTCGAACTGCTCTGCCAGGCATACGAAACCGAGCTTGGCGGCGCGAAGATCTACGAGGCCGCGCTCCAGTGCGCGACCGACGAGGACCTGCACAAGGAATGGGAGAAGTACCATCGCGAGACGCTGCATCACCAGGAGGTGCTGCGCAAGGTGTTCGACACGCTCGGCCTCGATCCCGATGCGCAATCGCCGGGGCGCGCCGCGGTGGCGGCGACCGGCGAATCGCTGGTGCGGGTGATCGAGCAGGCGAAGCAGCAGGCCGACCCGGCCGTCGCGCAGGTCGTCGCGGCCGAGTGCGTGGTGCTGGCCGAAACCAAGGATCACCTGAACTGGGAGCTGATCGGCTACGCGGCGGACCAGTTGCCCGACAGCGACGCGGCGAAGGTGTTGAAGGCCGCGCACGACGAGGTCGAGGCCGACGAGGATCATCACCTGTATCACACGCGTGGCTGGGCGCGCGAGATGTGGATCGAGTCGATGGGCTTCAAGGCGGTGCTGCCGCCGCCGGAAGAAGTGAAGAAGGTGGAGTCCGCCGCCGATGCGGCGCGTGCCGAGCGCTCGCGCGGCAAGATGATGTAATACGCGGTTGTAGTACGCGGGCAAGCGGGCGGCGTCGCATGCGGCGCCGCCCGTATTCCATCCGGTTGCGTACGCAACCGTCCACGCAGCGACCCAGTGAGGTTCGATCCCTCACGAAAGCAGATCGACGATCATCGTCGCCACCGACGCCGCCATCAGCGCGACCGCCAGCCAGCCGAACAGTTTCGATACCGGGCCGCTGCCGGGCTGGCCGGCCGCATCGCGCCGGCGCGCCAGCAGCATCACGAACACGAGCATCGGCACCGCCGCGATGCCGTTGAGCACGGCGCTCCAGTACAGCGCGCGGATCGGGTCGATCGGGCTGAAGCAGATCGCGATGCCGACGATCACGCACAGCGCGAGCACCGTGTAGAACGCGGGCGCGCGCCGCACGGGCTCGTTCAGCCCTTCGCGGAACCGCCACGCTTCCGCGCAACCGTAGGCCGCGCTGCCCGCGAACGCGGGAATCGCGAGCAGCCCGCAGCCGACGATGCCGAACGCGAACACCAGGAACGCGGCTTCGCCGGCGATCGGCCGCAACGCCTCGGCGGCCTGCGCGGTGCTGCCGATGTCGTGCCGCCCGCGCGCGAAGAACACGGCCGCGCCGATCACCATGATGCAGAACGACACCGCGTTGGTCACGATCATCCCGGTCCACGTGTCGAACGTGATGCGCCGTTCGGTCTCGCGGCGCGCGGCCGGCGCGCATGACCGGTCGCCGTTGCGGCGCTCCGCCTGGGTCTCCTCGACCTCGAGCGCGGCCTGCCATACGAACAGGTAGGGGCTCAGCGTCGTGCCGAGCACCGCGACTGCGGTCGTCGCATAGTCGTGCGTGAACGAAATCTGCGGCAGCGCGATGGCACGCAGCAGATTGCCCCAGTCGACGTGCACGAAGCCGAGTTCGATCACGTACGCGAGCAGGCCGAGCGTCATCCATTTGAGCCAGCGCGCGTAGCGCTCGTAGGACAGCAGCACCTGCAGCCCGAGCGACGCCAGGCCGTATACCGGCGCATACCAGTAGCTGCGGCCGCCGGCGACGAGCGCCGTCGCATCGCCCATCGCCGCGAGATCGGCGCCGACGTTCACGACGTTGACGATCACGACCATCGCGATCAGCGTCTTCGCGATGCGATCGGAAAAGTGTGCGCGGATGCCGGCCACGAGCCCTTCGCGATTGCGTCGCCCGATGAACGCCGCCGCGAGCTGCACGGCGACCATCATCGGCAGCGTGACGACGATCATCCACAGCATGTTGAAACCGAACTGGCTGCCCGCCTGCGCGTAGACGGCGACGTTGCTCGGATCGGCGTCGGACGCGCCCGCAAGCAGGCCGGGGCCGAGCCGCCGATACCACGGTTTCGCGGCCGGCGGCGCGTCGGCGGCCGGCCGGACGTCTTCGTCCGGGCCGCTCATCCCGCGTCCCCGTGCGACGCGCGAGCGCCGCCGTGGCGCCGCTCGCGTGCGAGGCGCGATGCGGTGCGCAACGCGTCGACCAGCGTGCGGTACGCGCGTTCGCGGGAATCGGCGCCGCGTGTGCGCAGCACGTACGACGGGTGATAGGTCGCGACGACGAGCCGGCCGTCGTCGGTGCGCACCGGTGCGCGCGTGCGCTCCAGTGTCGCGTCGTTGTCCTGCAGCACCGCGCGCAGCGCCGTCGCGCCGAGCGCGACCACCACGCGCGGCTGGACGGCGTCGAGCTCGCGCTCGAGCCAGTAATGGCATGCGGCCACTTCGCGCTGCGCGGGCGTCTTGTGCAGCCGCCGCTTGCCGCGCGGCTCCCACTTGAAGTGCTTGACCGCGTTCGTCAGGTAGACGTCCGAGCGTTCGATCCCGGCCTCGTCGAGCGCGCGGTCGAGCATGCGGCCGGCCGCGCCGACGAACGGCACGCCCGCGCGGTCCTCCTGGTCGCCCGGCTGCTCGCCGACCAGCATGATCGGCGCGTCGACGGGCCCGGCGCCGGGCACCGGCTGCGTCGCGTGTTCCCACAGCGCGCAGCGGCGGCACGCGTCGAGCGTGGCCGGTGCGTCGCCGTCGGCCGGCGTCGTCGTTTTTTCGCGATCGGGCGTTTTGCGTGTCATGCGGCCTCTCCGGCGCAAGCCCGACGGGCGGCGTGCCGCGCGCCCGCGGAACATGCCGGCGCCCGTGTTGTCGCACGTGCTGAGGGAAGCAAACCGGAGGATCGAAGCCGCATCGCGCGCATGAAGGACTCCTGGGTCGACGATGCGAACGAGACAGCAACCGGCATGCCGGATGCAGTCGGCATGGGCGCGCGCCTTGCGGGGCCACCCCGTCCAACGACAGGAGAAGCACGATGCAACCCGAACCCGGCGACGATCCGGCCGCCGACGACGTGCTGTTGTGGCGCGCACCCGACAGCGTGCCGCGCCGCCCGCGCCGCGTGCTGGTCGTCGACGACTATCGCGATGCGGCGGATGCGCTGCGCCTGCTGCTGGAGGCGCGCGGCTTCGAGTGCCGGGTCGCCGACGATCCGTTCGCCGTGTGCGACGTCGCGCGCGCGTGGCAGCCGTTCGCGGTCGTGCTCGACATCGCGATGCCCGGCCTCGACGGGCTGCAGCTTGCCGCGCGGCTGCGCGGCGATCCGCAAACCGCCGACATGCTGCTCGTCGCGTGCAGCGGGCTCGTGTCGCGACTCGATTGCGAACGGGCGAAGGAAGCCGGCTTCGACGCGCACTGCGCGAAGCCGCTGACGCCGCACCGGCTGCTGGGCTACCTCGAATCGGCGAGCGGCGGCGCCGTGAGGGCCGACGAGGACGTTACACGACCCTTGTAAAAAGGCTGGCGGGCGGCGGATGCGGCGTTTTTCCGCCGCCGCCGAGGACAAAAAAACGCCCCGCACAGGCGGGGCGTATCGAACGCATGCCGAACGCAGGCGCCGGCGAACCGGCGCCGCGTCCGGGTGCGGTCAGTGACGGCCGCGCGTGCGCGGGTCGTCGAGGTCTTCGGTCGGATCGGTCAGCCCGAGCTCGTCGCCCGCGCTCCAGTACGGCGTGCTGCCGTAGAACTCGTGCAGCGGCTCGGCCCATTGCGGATCGGCCATCGCCGGCCAATGGTCCTTGTCGAACCCCGGCGCGTTGCGGATCCGCTCGGACGACACCGACAGCAGGAAGCACTTGCGTTCGGTGTCGAGCGTCAGCGCGCTCCACGGAATGGCGTGCAGCTTGTCGCCGATGCCGAGGATGCCGCCGCTCGACAGCACCGCATACGCGATGCGGCCCGAGCGCACGTCGAGCATGATGTCCTTGATCTTGCCGACGTCGTCGCCGTCGGTCGTATAGACCTTGTCGCCTTCCAGCGTATCGGCCGCCATCACGTCGGGGCCGGGGCCGGCCGCCGTCGCGGCGCCCTTGCCGATGATGCGGGTCTGCCCTTGATTGGGAGTCTGCATGGTGTCCTCCTGGCTGCGTGGGGCGCGACCGTGCCCGGGGGCGGGCCCTGCGGGTCGCGCGGGTTGTCGAGGCGGAGCGGGAATCGCCCCGTCACGTCTGCTTCGGTTGCGACACGCCTTCCAGCGTGTTCGCGACGTCGTCGCGCTCGGGGCTGGCCGTGCGCGTCGCGATGTCGGCGAGCGACAGCATGCCGACCAGTCGCTTGTCGTGATCGACGACGGGCAGCCGGCGCAGTTGCGCATCGGCCATGTAGTGCTGAATCTCGTCCAGCGGATCGTCGTCGAAGCACCATTCGATCGGGCCGGACGCGACCTCCTGGATTCGCGTCTCCGGCGGCTTGCCGGCCGAGATCGCGCGCACCGCGAGATCGCGGTCCGTCACCATCCCGATCAGCCGGTTGTTGTCGCACACGGGCAGCGCGCCGATGTCGTAGCGCTCCATCAGTTGGGCGGCGTGACGGATCGAGTCGGTCGGGGCGATCCGCACGACGTCCTGCGACATGATTTCGTTGACGCGATGCATGAAGTTCTCCTTCCGGTAGGGGTAGCAAGGTGCCGATGCGGCCGGTGCGATTCAGCAAACTTCAGCAAACCGCATGCCGCGCGCGGGCCGTCTCGTCACGCGTCGTCGCGGTCGCGCTTGTCGTCCCGCGGGCCGCCGTCGTGCGTGCCGGCCGGCTTGTCGGTTTCGATACGCGTGACGCCGCCGGTCGAGGGCGGGTCGCTTGCAGGAAACGTGTCCTCCAGCTGCTTGTCGATATGGCGCTCCGAATGGCGCGTGCGCGTGCGGTCCTGATCCTTCAGCGGCGGTTGCGGGTCGGGCTGCCGCTCGTGCGCCGGTGCGTCGTGGCCCGGCCGGGTCGAATCCTTCATGGCGGTGCTCCGTATCGTGACGAGGAGCCTGTGTGGCGCAACCGGCGTGCCTGCTCCGTGCGCACGGCACGCGACTTGCCACTGCGACGACGACGACCACGACGACGACCACGACGACGACCATCACGACCCGGCGCAACAGGGTGCCTGCTGCGCGCACATCGAGCGGGAGGCATGACGATGATTCCGAAACGACGACCAGGCGTGCGCTACGAAATCAATGTATGCGGCGGCGGATTCGATTCGGTGAAAAGCCATTTCGATACGTGGAAGCATGAACCGCTGATCTACCGGCCCGAGCGCCGGATGTTCGAAGGCAAGGCCGACGTGCGGCGGCTCGGCGACGAGACGTTCGGCGCGACCGAACCCGCGCGCTTCGCGCTGCAATGTGCGTGCGAGCCGTCGGATCCGTATGCGCTCGCCGCGCGCGTGCGCGACGACGGCCGCGAATTGTGGCTCGTGATGGCCGCGTACGACGCGTAGCCGCGTGCTTGCAAGATTTGCAGCGACCGGTGTAGCGAAGGCACGGCGCGCCGCGCCGGACCGCACGCATGCGTATCGATCCCCGTGGGGTGCGGCGTGCGGCAACCCGAACGGACGGCACGCGGCTTGCGAATCCGCGATACGCGGCCGTCGCGCCGATCCCGACCCGAACTTCGCAACGAGGGAATGCCGATGACACCCGAACCCGCGCAGTGGCTGCAACGGCCCGAACCGCCGTTGCCCGACATCGAGCCGGACCCCGCGCCGCCCGGTCCCGACGACGTGCCGCCGGACATGCCCGAACCGTACCGGGAACCGGAGGGCGATCCGCCCGGGCATGCGCCGCCGGAACGCGATCCGCCGTCGCCTGAGCCGCCGGTGCGTGCACGGGCAACCGGTGCGATGCCGCCGAGACGAAAGGAGGGCCTGCAATGAGCATCCGCATGAAACCCGGCATGTTGCGCGACATCGCCGAAACGCTCGGCCGCCATTTCGAGGCGCGCGCGCTGCCGTTCCACGTCGAGGAGCACCCGGCCGGCGCGCTGCATATCGGCTTTCGCGTCGACGGCCACCCGGCGTCGTTGACCGTGACGTTCGACGCCGACGCGTTCGCCGCGCTCCAACGGGCCGACGTCGACCGGCAACGCGGCACGCTCACGCGCGTCGCGGCCGAATTCGACACGATGATGGCGCGCCGCGCACCGACCGCGTACGCGGGCGATTTCCATTTCAACCGGCTCTGAGCCGTGCCGTAACGGCCAGCCCGGAGCCGTCGATTCCAGGGAGGATTCGATGAACACGATCCAGACGATACGCGCGGGCGCCTGTGCGTTCGCCGCGGCATGCGCGCTGGGCGCATGCACGCAACCGGCCGGCGGCCCGTACGGCACGCATGCGGCGCCGCCCGCGCCGCCCGACGGGCGCGGCGCGCAGTCGACCACGACGATGCCGGACGCGAACACGCGCTACGACACGCGTCCGTCGCCGGGCAACACGATGCCGCGCGGCACGACCGTCGGCGAACCGGCCGACGTGCCGCCGCCGGGCCCGAACGGCACGCAGGGCGACCAGCCGCTGCCGGGCACGCCGCCGCCGATGCAGTACTGACAGGATGCCCCGCGGCGACGCGCCGCGCAGGCACGACGCGACGCCGCGTCACGGCATGCCGCACCGCGATGCGGCCGGAGGAACGCGATGGCGAATCAGCACGAGCACCTGGAGGACTGGCTGCGCGATGCGTACGCGATGGAGCGCCAGGCCGAGACGATGATCGATGCGCAGATGAAGCGGGTCGGTCACTATCCGGCGTTGCAGGACCGGCTTCGGCTGCATCTCGACGCCACGCTCGGCCAGCAGGCGCTCGTCGAGGCGTGCCTGATGCGGCTTGGCACGTCCCCGTCGGCGACCAAGGATCTTGCCGCGCGCGTGGCCGCGTACGGGCAGATCGCGAGCGGCATGCTCGCGGACGACGAAATCGTGAAGACGGCGCTCGCCGCTTATGCGTTCGCGCAGCTCGAGATCGCCGCCTACACGGCGCTCGTCGCGGCTGCGCAGGCGTCCGGCGAAGACGAAATTCGCGCGTGTTGCGAGGGGATTTTGCAGCAGGAGCGCGACATGGCCGCGTGGCTGCTGCGCCATCTGCCCGAGTTGACCACCGCGTTTCTCGACCGGTCGGCGGTGGACCGCATCGACGCGAAGCGGTAGCCGCGCGGCCCGTGGGGCGCTTGCGGAACGTGCCGCTTCTCGTGAGCGAAATACGTGCCCCCTAACTTGCCCCCGGCTTGTAAAAAAGCGGCTCTGGCGCGTGGCGAAACGGGGTGCGAACCCCCGAGAACCGCTTCGCAGCAAGCTTCACGCGACTGGCACGGAAGCTGCATGACGTTGGACAGAAGCTATACCGCGAACCGCGAACCCAACGTCAGGAGGCTTTCGATGCCCGTCTCGCTTGCGCTGCAGATGCGACAGCATCTGGCACTTACGCCGAGGCTCCAGCAGTCGCTGCGACTGCTTCAGTTGTCCTCGCTCGAGTTTCAACAGGAATTGCGCCAGGCGCTCGACATGAACCCGTTTCTGGAAGACGGCCAGGGCGACGAGGAAACCGCTGCGGCGCCCGCCGAGGCGCCGAGCGAAGCGGCCGCGCCCGACGTGCCGCCCGAGCGCGACGACATCCGTGCGCCGGACGGCGAGGTGCCGTTTACGGCCGCGCCCGCACCGCGCGGCACGAGCCGTCAGGGCGACGACGCCGACGGCTTGTCGCCGGGCGAATGGATGGCCGCCGAACCGTCGCTGCATCAGCAGTTGCATGATGCGCTGCGACTCTATCCGCTGAACAGGCGCGACCGCGAAGCCGCGCGCCTCGTGATCGATGCGCTGGACGACGACGGCTATCTGCGCCAGGAGCTGTCCGAACTGCTGGTTGCCGCCGATCCGGCCTTGCTGCTGTCGGAGCAGGATCTGGCGGTCGCGCTGCGGCTCGTGCAGATGCTCGACCGCCCCGGCATCGCGGCGCGCTCGTTGTCCGAGTGCCTGGTGCTGCAACTCGACGCGATTCCCGCCGGCACGCCGGCGCTCGCGGAAGCGAAGACGATCGCACGCGAGCATCTGGAGCGGCTCGCGCGCCGCGAGACGGCCGAAATCCAGCGGCGCCTCGGCTGCAGCCCGCACACGCTGCAGGCGGCCTGCGCGCTCGTGCGCGGGCTCGATCCGCGCCCCGGCAATCACTACGGCAGCACGCGCGGCGACTACGTGGTGCCCGACGTGATCGTGCGCCAGGTGCGCGACGAATGGATCGTCACCATCAATCCGGCGGTGCTGCCGCGCGCCCGCTTGCACGAACGCTATGCGACGCTGTTCGCGCAGTCGAGCGGCGAGCGCGATTCGCCGCTCGGCCAGCAGTTGCAGGAAGCGCGCTGGCTGATCCGCAACGTGCAAAAGCGCTTCGACACGATCCAGCGCGTGGGCGAATGCATCGTCGCGCGGCAGCGCGATTTCTTCCGCTACGGCGAGATCGCGATGAAGCCGCTCGTGCTGCGCGACATCGCGGAAGAGCTCGACCTGCACGAATCGACCGTCTCGCGCGCGACCGGCAACAAGTACATGGCCACGCCGCACGGCACGTTCGAGTTCAAGCATTTCTTCCCGCGCAAGCTCGAGGCCGCCGGCAAGGGCGTGTGTTCGGCGTCGGCCGCGAAGGTGCTGATCCGCGACATGATCGCGGCCGAGCGGCAGACCGACCCGCTGTCCGACGTCGCGCTCGCGGAGAACCTCGCGGGCCGCGGCATTCTTCTTGCGCGTCGGACAGTGACCAAGTATCGCCAGGCGATGAAGATTCCGCCGGCCGACCTGCGGCGCCGCGACGCCGCGTGACGGCCTCATTGTTCCAACCCGCGCGTGCCGCGCGTTGCGTCGGCTCGCGCGCCAACGAGAGGAGCGCAACCATGCCAGCCAAATCCCAGGCCCAGCAGCGTGCCGCCGGGGCCGCGCTGTCGGCCAAGCGCGGCGACACGAAGATGAAGGACTTGAAGCCGCCGTCGAAATCGATGGCCAAGTCGATGAGCGAGAAAGAGCTCGAGAAAATGGCTTCCACGCCCACGCACGGCAAACCGAAACACAAGCACGATGCGTGATCGGCGCCGACGTTTAGTGACGACCGCTGTCATCCAGGAGGGTTCCATGCTTCGATACGCCATCATCTTCTTCGTCATCGCGATCATCGCCGCCGTGTTCGGCTTCGGCGGCATCGCGGCCGGTGCGGCCGAGATCGCGAAGATCCTGTTCTACATCTTCGTCGTGATCTTCCTGGTCACGCTGCTGCTCGGGGTCGTGCGCCGATGACGGTCACGCCCGACCGGTCGCAACGCATCGCGGAACTCGAGCATGCGTTCGCGATCGGTTTTCCGTCGCAGTCGACGGTCGTCGTGCACGCGGACGACGCGTCCGGGCGGCTGACGATCCACGTGTCGTGGGTGCGCGTGCCGTCCGACGAGGACGCGCGCGAATGGCGCTGCACGGTCGACATGCGGTTCGACGCGGACGTGATCGAACGCTACGCGACGCTCGACACGGCCGACCGGCTGCGCGTGCGCACCCAGCTGTGCGACCGCGCGCGGCGCGCGGTGGACGAGCACAAGCCGCGCGTCGAGGACACGGTGATCGAGTGCAACGTCGCGCTCGACGTGACGGCCGTGGCATTCGACGCGGCACTGCGCGCGCCCTGACACCGCCACCGGCCCGCGGCCGTTCGCGGCGCGCCGGGCCGGCTTTTCCTGCCGTCCGCACGCGCGCGCCGCGGCGCGTCGCCGTGCGGCAGCGGCTTCCTACCGAATCCCACGAGGACACCTGACGATGACGACTCCCCCCTCCGCCGGCAAGACGCCCCCGACGCAACCGACGCCCCCGCACGACAGCGCGAAGTCGCGCCAGCTCGACGAGCATCGTGCGCGCCCCGACGGCGAGGCGCTGCGGACCAACCAGGGCGTGCGGATCGCCGACAACCAGAACACGCTGCGCGGCGGCGCGCGCGGCCCGTCGCTGCTCGAAGATTTCATCATGCGCGAGAAGATCACGCATTTCGATCACGAGCGCATTCCGGAGCGGGTGGTGCACGCGCGCGGCTCGGCCGCGCACGGCGTGTTCCGCGTGTACGAACCGATGGCCGAGTACACGAAGGCCGCGTTCCTGCAGGACCCGGCCGCCGAAACGCCGGTCTACGTGCGCTTCTCGACCGTGCAGGGGCCGCGCGGGTCGTCCGACACCGTGCGCGACGTGCGCGGCTTCGCGGTGAAGTTCTATACGCAGGAAGGCAACTACGACCTCGTCGGCAACAACATGCCGGTGTTCTTCATCCAGGATGCGATCAAGTTTCCCGACTTCGTGCATGCAGTAAAGCCCGAGGCGCCGAACGAGATGCCGACCGGCGCGTCCGCGCACGACACGTTCTGGGACTTCGTGTCGCTGGTGCCCGAAACCACGCACACCGTACTCTGGCTGATGTCGGACCGTGCGCTGCCGGCGAGCTATCGCGCGATGGACGGCTTCGGCGTGCACACGTTCCGCTTCGTGAACGCGGCCGGCGCAGAGCGTTTCGTGAAATTCCACTGGCGGCCCGTGAGCGGCGCGTATTCGCTGCTGTGGGACGAGGCGCAGCGGATCGCCGGCCACGACCCGGATTTCAACCGGCGCGACCTGTGGACGGCGATCGAGCGCGGCGACTATCCGGAGTTCGAACTCGGCGTGCAGATGATCGACCCGGCCGATGCGGATAAATTCGACTTCGACCTGCTGGATCCGACCAAGCTCGTGCCGGAAGAACGCGTGCCGGTGCGGCCGATCGGCCGGATGACGCTGAACCGCAACCCCGACAACTTCTTCGCGGAGACCGAGCAGGTCGCGTTTCACCCGGGCCACGTGGTGCCGGGCATCGATTTCACGAACGACCCGCTGTTGCAGGGGCGGCTGTTCTCGTACACCGACACGCAGCTGAGCCGGCTCGGCGGCCCGAATTTCCACGAGATTCCGATCAACCGGCCGGTGTGCCCGTTCGCGAACAACCAGCGCGACGCGATGCATCGGCAGACGATCAACGTCGGCCAGGCGTCGTACGAGCCGAACTCGACGAGCGGCGGCTGGCCGCGCGAGACGCCGCCCGCGCCGTCCGGCGGCGGGTTCGAGACCGTGCCGGAGCCGCTCGAAGGCCACAAGGTGCGCGTGCGCAGCGAATCGTTCGCCGACCATTTCTCGCAGCCCGCGCTGTTCTACCAGAGCATGACCGACATCGAGCAACGGCATATCCGGGACGCGTACTGCTTCGAGCTCGGCAAGGTGACGCAGCCGCACATTCGCGAGCGCGTGGTCAACGAGATCATCGCGCGCTTCGACGCGGGGCTCGCCGCGCAGGTCGCCGAACGGCTCGGGCTGCCGGCGCCGCAGGCGGCCGCGACGCCGGTCGTCGCGCAGCGCTCGCCCGCGCTGAGCCTGATCGGCCGCGCGAAGCCCGGCATCCGCTCGCGCAAGATCGCGTTGATCGCGACGCCCGGCGTGAACCCGGTGCTCGTCGAGCAGGTGCGCGACGCGCTGCTGGCCGCGCACGCGGTGCCGACGATCGTCGCGCCGACGCTCGCGCCGATCGGCGGCATCGTGCCGGAGGCGACGCTCGTCGGCATGCCGTCGGTGATGTTCGATGCGGTGTTCGTGTGCGGCGGCGACGGCGATGGCCGCGATCTCGCGCACAGCGCCGACGCCCGCCATTTCGTGCGCGAGGCGTTCAAGCACCTGAAGCCGATCGCGGCCGTCGGGTCCGGGCGGCACTTGCTCAGCGCCGCGCACCTGCCGGATCCGGCCGAAGGCGTGTGCGTCGGGCAGCCGGTCGATCTCGACACGGTACTGAACACGCTGTCGGATCACCTCGGCCAGCATCGCGTGTGGGCGCGCGAGCAGCAGGCGGCGGAGTTGCCGGCATAGCGCGAAATTGGCCGATAGCGGCCGATAGCGGTTTGGGCCGTACCGCGCGCCTGCCTTCGGGCGGGCGCGCATCCGGCAAGGAGGAACATGCATGGCACCGCGGATGATATGGAAAGGCGCGATCAGCTTCGGGCTCGTGCACGTGCCCGTGCAGCTGTTTCCGGCGACGCGCACCGTGAAGCCGTCGTTCCGGATGCTCGACAAGCGCTCGATGGACCCGATCGGTTATCGGCAGATCAACAAGCGCACCGGCAAGGAAGTCACGCGCGAGGATATCGTGCGCGGCTACGAGTACGAGAAGGAGCGCTACGTCGTGCTCACCGACGACGAAATCCGCGCGGCGAACCCGGAATCGACGCAGACCGTCGATATCCTGACCTTCGTCGACGCGGATGCCGTGTCGTTTCTCTATCTCGACACGCCGTACTACCTGGTGCCCGACCGCAAGGGCGAGAAGGTCTATGCGCTGCTGCGCGACGCGCTGAAGGACAGCGGCAAGATCGGCATCGCGCTCGTGGTGATGCGCGACCGCCAGCATCTGGGCGCGCTGATTCCGGTCGGGCCGATACTCGCGCTCGATACGCTGCGCTGGCAGGAAGAGTTGCGGCCGCTCGACGAATTGTCGGTGCCGGCCGCCGACGCGAAGGGCGCGGGCGTGACCGCGCGCGAACTCGGGATGGCGAAGAAGCTGATCGACGACATGTCGGGCACGTGGACGCCCGACGAATATCACGACACGTTTCGCGACGACATCCTCGAACTGGTGGAGCGCAAGGTGCGCGCGGGCAAGATCGAGGAGATCGAGGATCGGCCCGCGCAGACGGGCCGCGCGGCGAGCAACGTCGTCGATCTCACTGAATTGTTGAAGCGCAGCCTGAAGGGCGGCGCCGGTGCGCGGGCGGCGGATCTGCGTGCGGAACGCGATGAAGGGGAGGACGGTGCGTCGTCGTCACCGTCATCCGCGCGGGGCGGCGCGCGTCGCAAGCCGCCATCGAAATCCGCGTCGAAGGGCACGACGACGAAAACCGCGGCGAAGAAAGCCGCCGCGAAACGCAGCGCGGCGAGCGACCATGCGACGAAGAAGACCGCCGCGCGCCGCAAGCATGCGGCGTGACGCCCGTCACGCCGACTCCGATTCCGATTCCTCCGACGAGGTGACGCGATGGCCGGCAAGCTCGATCCGTATCGCCGCAAGCGCCATTTCGGCGCGACGCCCGAGCCCGAAGGGGCGCACGGGAAGCGACGCACGAAGGCCGATGCGCGGGCCGACACGAAAGCGGGCACGAAGCCGAAGGCGAAGCCTGCCGCGCGCGAGCGCCAGCCGCTGCGCTTCGTGATCCAGGAGCACCACGCGCGCCGGCTGCACTACGACTTCCGGCTCGAACTCGACGGCACGCTGAAGTCGTGGGCCGTGCCGAAGGGGCCGAGCTTCGATCCGCAGGTCAAGCGGCTCGCGGTGCACGTCGAGGACCATCCGCTCGAATACGCGTCGTTCGAAGGCGAGATTCCGGCCGGGCATTACGGCGCGGGGTCGGTCGTCGTCTGGGACGAGGGGACGTGGACGCCCGACGGCGGCGTGGCGCAGGCGCGCCAAGGCTATCGGGCGGGCAAGCTGACGTTCCGGCTCGACGGCGAGAAGCTGCACGGCGGCTGGGCGCTCGTGCGCAGCGGGCGGCAGGAAGGGCGCCAGGAGCAGTGGCTGCTGATCAAGGAAGGGGACGACGCTGCCCGCAGCGCCGACGAATTCGACGTCGTCGGCGAGCGGCCGGGGAGTGTGCACGACGGTGCGTCCAACGGCGCGGCGCGCAAGCGCGCGACGCGGCGCGGCCGCTCGACGGACGAGGGCGGCGATGGACCTGACGCGCGACACGCTGGTGACGCCAGCCACGAAAGTGAAGAAAGCCCGCCCCCCGCCGATCCGTCGCAGGTCGAAGGCGCGGTGCGTGCGCCGCGGCCCGAGCGCGTCGCGCCGCAACTCGCGACGCTGGTCGACGCGCCGCCGACCCAGGGCGGCTGGTGCTACGAACTGAAGTTCGACGGCTATCGAATTCTCGCGCGCATTGCAGGGAAGGGCACGCGCCGGCGCGTCACGCTGATGACGCGCGAAGGCCGCGACTGGACCGCGAAGCTGCGCGCGCAGCGCGACGCGCTCGCGGCGCTCGACGTCGACGACGCATGGCTCGACGGCGAGGCCGTCGTGCTCGGCGAAAACGGTCTGCCCGATTTCCAGGCGTTGCAGAACGCGTTCGGTGCGGACCGCTCGGACACGGTCACGTTCTTCGTATTCGATCTGCCTTATCTCGACGGTTACGACCTGCGCGACGCGCCGCTCACCGCCCGTCGCGCGCTGCTCGAACCGCTGCTCGCGAACAGCGACCCGGCGTGCGTGCGCTTTTCGCCCAATCTCGGCGAGGACGTCGCGTCGCTGATCGCGAGCGCGTGCGACACCGGCCTCGAAGGGCTGATCGGCAAGCGTGCGGACTCGCGCTATCGCGCCGGCCGATCGCCTGCGTGGATCAAGCTCAAATGCCGGCGCCGGCAGGAGTTCGTGATCGGCGGCTTTACGGAGCCGTCGGGCACCCGGCACGGCTTCGGCGCGCTGCTGCTCGGCGTGCACGAGCCGCCGGCCGCCGGCAAACGGCGGCGCGGGCCGGCGCCGCTGCACTACGTCGGCCGCGTCGGCACCGGCTTCGACGCGCGGATGCTCGACCGTCTCGCCGCGATTTTGCGCAAGCACGAACGCGACACGATGCCGTTCGATGCGCCGCCGCGCGAACGCACGCGCACGCGCGTGCACTGGGTCGAGCCGACGCTCGTCGCCGAATGCGAATTCGCGGAATGGACCGGCGACGGGATCGTGCGGCAGGCGGCGTTCATCGCGCTGCGCGACGACAAGCCGGCGGAGCAGATCGTCCGCGAGCGGCCGAAACACACGGAAACGGAGGTGACGATGGATCAACGCCAGACCCCGCACGACGACACACGCAAGCGCGCATCGCCTGCCGCTCACGAGACCGCCGATCGCAAGCGCCCGTCACGTGCTCGTGCGGCCGCGCGCGCCGAAGGCGACGCGTCCGGCCCCGACACGCTCGGCCGCGTGCGCATTACGCATCCGGAGCGCGTGCTCGACCCGCAAGGCGGCACGCGCAAGATCGATCTTGCGCGTTACTGGCAGTGGGTCGCGCCGTGGCTGCTGCCCGACCTGAAAGGCCGGCCCGTGTCGCTCGTGCGCGCGCCGGGCGACATCGCCGGCGAGCTGTTCTTCCAGAAGCACGCGGAGCGCCGCGAGATTCCGTTCGTCACGCAGCACGAAGGGCTCGATCCCGGCCACGGCCCGCTGCTGTCGATCGACAGCGTCGATGCGCTGCTCGGCGCCGCGCAGATGGGCACGGTCGAACTGCACACGTGGAACGCGCACGCGTCGAACATCGAGCGGCCCGACCGCATCGTGTTCGACCTCGATCCCGATCCGGCGTTGCCGTGGCGCACGATGATCGACGCCGCGCAACTCGTGCGCGGGCTGCTCGACGAGCTCGGGCTCGTGTCGTTCTGCAAGACGAGCGGCGGCAAGGGGCTGCACGTCGTCGTGCCGCTCACGCGGCATGCGGGCTGGGACGACGTGAAGGACTTCTCGCGCGCGGTCGCGCAGCACGTCGCCGGCACGCTGCCCGACCGTTTCACCGCGACGATGGGGCCGCGCCACCGGCGCGGCAAGATCTTCGTCGACTATCTGCGCAACGGGCGCGGCGCGAGCACGATCGCCGCGTATTCGGTGCGCGCGCGGCCCGGCATGGGCGTGTCGGTGCCGCTCGACTGGGACGAGGTGCCCCACACGACAGGCGGCGCGCAATGGACGATCGATACGCTGCACGAGCGGCTGGACACGCTGAAGCGCGACCCGTGGGAAGACTATGCGGGCACGCGCCAGCGCATCACCGCGGCGATGCGGGCGCGGCTCGGCGCCGACGCATGAAGCGTCAGCGCCGACGCTGCTGCAGCCGGTAATACCAGTTCATCAGCGGCGTCGCGGAGATTCCGTGCGCGACCACCGACGCCGATACCACGGCCAGCACCGGCGCCGCGAGCGGGCGCACCACTTCGGACGGCCCGTGCTCGAGCGCGAACAGCAGGTAGTAGAACGAGCCGATCCCGCGGATGCCGAACCACGCCATCAGCCGCCGCTGCGCATGCGTCGCGCGCGAGCCGGTGAGCGTGACCAGCACCGCGAGCGGACGCACGGCGACGAACAGCGCGGCGGCCAGCGCGAGGGCGCCCCACGTGAGCAGCGGGCCGGGCAGCGTCGCGAGCACGCTGCCGATCATCGTCATCACGACCGCTTCGGCGATCCGTTCGAGCTCGATCGTGAAGCCCAGCACCGATTCGGCCATGAACGCATGCGCTTTTTCCGGATGCTTCTCGGTGGCGACCACGTCTTCCGAATCGATCTGGCCGATCACTTCGCGCGGCGGCCGGTCGCCGCTCGCCCGATGCTCGACGCGCCGCATCGCGACGCCGGCCGCGAACGTCGCGATGAAGCCGAACGTGTGCGCGAGCTGCGCGGCGCCGAACGACAGCACGATCAGCGCGAGCGCGAAGAAGCCTTCGAGGCCGAGCGCCTGCGCGTGCCGCGTGCGCAGCCAGCCGATCGTCTTCGTCGTGACCCAGCCGAGCCCGCCGCCGATCGCGACCGCGCCCGCGATGCCCCACAGCGCGACGAGCGCGAACGTGCCGGACAGCGGCGGGATGCCGTACGTCGCGCCCGGTGCGCCGCACAGCGCGAGCCCCGCGAGCGCGAACGGCAGCGCGATGCCGTCGTTCATCCCGCCTTCGCCGGACAACGCGAAGCGCACCAGGTCGCGATCGCCGGGATCGTGCACTTGCACGTCGTGCGCGAGCACCGGGTCGGTCGGGGCGAGGAGCGCTGCGAGCAGCAGCGCGGGACCCCAGCCGAGACCCAGCGCGAGCACCGCGCACGCGGCGAGCAGCGGCACGGTGACGATCATCGCGAGCAGTCCGAGCCGGCACGGTACGAGCCACAGCTTGTCGGACAGCGGCACGCGCAATCGCAGCCCGATCGCGAACAGCGACACGAGCAGCGCGACCTCGACGATCTCGCGCAGCAGCTGCCCGTCACGTTCGAGGTCGAGATGCAGCAGGCCGGCGCCGGCCGGGCCGAGCGCGACGCCGATCACCAGGTAAATCATCGCGGAGCTGCATGGCAGGTGACGCAGCGCGGACGTCACGACGCCCATGCCCAGCAGTACCGCGCCAACGATCAGATACCAGAGGGTTTCGTGCATGCGTGGGAATCGCAGCGGAGGGAGACGGGCGGCGCGCCAGCCGTCAGGGCTTGCGGCCGAAGGCTTCGCGCAGTTTCCGCTTCGCGCGTTCGAGCGTCGTACGGCGCGTTTTCGGCAGGTTGCGGCCCGCGCGGTTCACGTAGAAGTTCAGCATCGACATCGCCGACTGGAACGGCGACGCCTTGCGGCGGCGGCTGTGTTCCGCCGAGTGCTTCAGCGACGCCGCGATCTCGGCCGGATCGTCGGATTTGAAGATGTCGGGCTCGATGTCGAGCGCATCGCTTTTTTGCGTGACTTCGCCGGACCAGCGCTTGCGGTGGGCCGGGTCGGCGCTGCGCGCGCGGCCCGGGCGGCGCGTGTGGCGCTTGCCGTGAGCGTGGGAAGCGGAAGCAGAAGGCATAAGGCAAGGGCTCCGTATGGGTGACAGAAGGGGCGTGCGAACAGAGGGGCCGCAAATCGCGTGCCGCGTCGCGAACGTGGCCGGTGACGGCATGGGCCTTGCTGAAGGATCGGAGCAGGAATTTCCATCACGCCATCACCCATAGGGAGAAAACGCCATGAAGTCAGCAGCATTCGAATCGAAGTTCGTCGCGCGGCGCTTGCTGGCCTGCGCGGCCGTCGCGATCGTCGCGGCCGCGCCGGCTGCATGGGCGCAGAATTCGCAGCGCTCGGACGAGGGCACCGGTGCGCCGAATCCGTCGATGGACATGTCGACGCCGGGCACCAACGGCAATACGACCGCGCCGCCTCCGCCGGCGGGCACGCAACGGCATGGGGCGAAGCACGGGATGCGTTCGCACAGCGGGGCGGCAGGCCACGTGAAGCCGGGCGGCGGCCCGAACGGCGCCGGCCAGGGCGGTAGCGGCGGCATGGGCGGCGGGGTCGGCGGCGGGTCGGGCGGGGCCGGTGGGTCGGGCGGCACGGGCGCCGGCAACGGTGGTTCGGCGGGCTCGACGGGCACGGGCGGCGGCGGGGCCGGCGGGACGGGCGGCGGTTCCAGCGGTTATTGACGGCACCGTGCCGGCGCGGCCGGCACGGTGCGATGGCGGCGCGGTTTCCCGGGACGGGCCCGCCGCCACCACGCAGGAGGACATCATGCAATCGAATTCCCGGATTTTCCTGGAGAACGACGAGATCGACAGCGACGCAACCGACGTGGACGATCTCGACACGACGGTTCACGTGGACGTCGAAACGGGCAGGGTCATGTTCCATGCGGCCTGGGCGAACGCCGTCGAGGCGCCGCCAGAGGCGGCCCGGCATTCGGTCGTGCTCGCGCTCGAATGCTCGACGATGGAGCGCTACGCGGATCTCGACGACGGCGCGCGGATGCGCGTGCACGCGATGCTGCACGACGCCGTGCAGCAGACGCTCGAACAGTTGCCCGATACCGACGAAAACCTGACGCTGACGGTCGAGCTGACCGACGCGATGCTCGACGCCGCACGTCATTTGCAGTAATCGCGCCGGATCGACGTACGGCGTCGCCACGGCGTCCCCACGGCGTCCCGTTACATCCCGTTGAAAACTTTGCACCCGGGCGCGGCGACGGGCGGCGGTCGATCCTCCTCTGCGTGGGTGGCCGCCGTCGATCGCGGGTCGTTCCCCGTTGTCCCGCATTGCGCACGACGCGACGAGGGCGATGGGCTGCGGCACTGGCGGCGGAATGGCGATTGCTGCACGACGGGAAACGGCACGGCGTGTGCCGTCCCACCCTTATTCCCATCCACGGAGGCATTCATGAGCGGCAGGCTGGATCATTGCAAGATAGCGATTCTCGCGGTCGACGGCTTCGAGGAAGCCGAACTCGTCGAACCGCAGCGCGCGCTCGCGGCCGAAGGCGCGCAGGTGGACGTGATTTCGCAGAAGCGCGGCGAGATCCAGGGTTTCCGGCACGTCGACAAGGGCGAGCGCGTGAAGGTCGATCGCACGTTCGACGATGCGCGCGAAGGCGACTACGACGCGGTCGTGCTGCCGGGCGGCGTCATCAACGGCGATGCGATCCGGATGGTGCCGGCCGCGCGCGAATTCGTGACGGCGGCCGTCGGCGCCGGCAAGCCGGTCGCGGCGATCTGCCACGGCGGCTGGCTGCTGGTATCGGCCGGGCTGGTCGAGGGCAAGACGATGACGAGCTGGCCGAGCCTGCAGGACGACATCCGGCACGCGGGCGGCAAGTGGGTGGACGAGGAAGTCGTGCGCGACGGCAACCTGATCACGAGCCGCAAGCCGGCCGATCTGCCCGCGTTCAACGGCGCGCTGGTCGAGCGTCTCGCGGCGCGGAGGGCATGAGCGATGCCGGCCGATTCCCCGCGCGCCGTGACGCTGACCGACCAACCGCCCACGTTCGACGGCGCGGCGCTGCAGTTGCGCTTCGTCGTCGACGTCGACGGGGCGCCGCAGGCCTGCGCGATCACGGTGGAGGCGCTGGAAGATCATTTCGGCGCGCGCTCCGCGCTGGAGGCCGATCTGCGCGACGCGTTCGAGCAGGGCCGTGCGCGGATCGAAGCCGCATGCGCGGACGTGCTGGCGAGCGGCAACCACGACGTGGTGCTGCACAGCGGGTATTTCCGTGCGCCGGCCGGCGCGGCGCGGGCGGGATTGTTTCGCTCGCGGGAACCCTGAGCGGGCCGCATTTCGTCTTGCGTTCCCGGCCTGTAGCCGGTCTGTTTCAGGCCGGTTTCACCGGACGTCTCCCGTGTCCGCCGTTGCCCTGCCGTTACCGATTACATGCCGTTGAAAACTTTGCAGCGGCTCGAACGCGTTCGCGTGGTGCCACATCGCGCGGCGCGCGCACCGCACGGTCACCGATTGAACGACACCGGTTGGCACGCTCCCTGCATGTCCATGACGTTGCCGGCGCACGATACGCGCCGCTGGCCGATGCGACGCCGGTGTCGCGTCGCGCGTAGCCGCCAACGGGGAAACGAGCATGCTGACCGCCCATGAATTCGCGGCACTGTTCCTGGTGCATCGCGCACCGGAACAGATTCAACTCGACCGCGACGATATCGTCGCGCTCGTCGAACGACACCTGATCGTGATGGAGCGCGACGATGCGTCCGGCCAACACCGGCCCGCGCTGACCGCCGACGGCCTGTCGGTCCTGCACAGCGTGCAGCGGCACGACGGGGCCCGGTCCGACGCAACGGAAGCGGAAGCGTGACGCACCGGGCCGCCCGCGGCGCTCAGCGTGCGATCGCGACGGGCGCATTGACCTGCACGACCGGCGGCTGGCCGTCGAACGGCGGCGCGTACAGGAAGCGGTCGATCACGCCGGCCTCGAACAGCAGACAGTAGGTCGAGCCGCCGAACTGGAAATAGCCGATCTCGTCGCCCTTGTCGACGCGCTGCCCCGGCATGACGTCGATCACGCACGACGACACGTCGCCCATCCCGACGAACACGGCGGCCACCGTGCCGATGCCGGGGTCGTTGCTGGAGATCGCGACCACCGCGCGCGCGGCGACCGCCGTCATGTAGCCCTGCGAGTCGTTGAGCCCGGCCGGGTCCGGGCCTTCCGCTTCGGCGACCGAGTAATAGGCGCCGTCGACGCGATACGCGTGCGTGACCACGCCGCGCACCGGCGCATGCCAGCGATGGTAGTTGTACGCGCTGAGGTAGGCCTGGTAGACGTCGCCGCCGACGAAGCGCTCGGCGAGCGACAGCCACGCAGGCGTGAACAGGTCGCGCAGCGAGTACGGCTGCGATTTGATCCAGAACGTGTCGCGCAGCTTCACGTTCGTTTCGGTGTGATACGGCGCGGCCTCGCACGCGCTGACGATCACGTGGGGATCGTCGGGCGCCGCGACGGGCCGCGCGCCGTCGCGAAAGCGCCGCGTGAAGAAGTCGTTCCACGAATCGAAGCCCCAGTGGGGCTGGTCTTCGCGATACTGGAACTGCGACAGCCCGAGGCGCTTGCGGGCTTCGTCGCAGAACCAGCCGTCGGGCGGCGACGTGTCGAGATGCGCACGCGAATGCGGGCCGCCGAGGAAGTCGCACCACGCATTCAATACGCGCTTCAACTGCGCATTGACGGACGCGTCGCGAAACACCGCGTGGCCCGACGGCATGCACATCGGCCAGTCGAAGAATGCGTTCAGCGGGCACACGATCAGGCTTTCCTCGCTGAACGGCGGCGTGTAGGTCATCAGATGGTCGAGCACGGTCATCAGTTCCCCGATCGACGCGTAGCCGAGCCGGTATCCCGCTTCGCGCGCCTCGTCGATCGCGCGCGTCACGCTCATGCGCAACACGGCGTTGTCGTCGAACAGCCGCGCGAGTTCCTGCACGGCCGGCGTGCGCAGTTGCTCGCCGGCATGCGCGCGCGCTTCGTTCGCGATTTTTTCGCGGAACGCGGCCATGTGCGCTTCCTCGCTGGCCATCCATTCGCCGAGGCGGCGGCGTGTGGCGGGCGGCGCGTTGCGATTCGTCGGCATCGTCTCCTCCGGAATGGTTAGGGGGCGAAGCGATGGAGCAAGACGCTTGCCCGGCGCGCGGCACCAAAATTGCGGCGCTCGGGCGACGGGTTTCCTTCGATGACTCAGGAGAGAAAAATGGCTACAGCTTCGAACCCACGACAGACGAACGATGCGGGAACGACGGACGAGCGTCGTCGCGACGGGCAGCGGACCGTGACGCCGACGCGTACGCGAACACGGCCGCGTGCGGCGGCGACGCGCGACGGGGCGCGGCGCGGCGAGCGTGGTGACGCTCGTGCAAGCGGCAACGGGCCCGTGACGCCGAGCCGTGGAGAGGAGACGGCGAAACCGCTGTGGGAAGATGACCGCGGCGAGATGCCGCCGGAAGAGTGGTCGTGACGAGGCCGCGCGCGATAAATGCGCGGCTCAAGCACGATAAATAGGTCGCTCGAAAAATCCCGCGTGGCGTATTTATATTTTCGCCAATGAAAAAGCCCGGTCGCGTCGCCGACCGGGCTTGCCAAATACGATCACTTCCCTTCAGCAGCCTCGATCGCGTCCGTGTCCCACTTCCTGCGTCGCTAATGCCGCTCGGGCATCGGCTTCAATTTCCTCTCCGCGCCGCGACCAGCACCGCCACAGGCAACTCTGCCAGACAGCGATCGAGCGCCAGCACTCCTTCCGGCGCATCGATCGCGTCGCCCGCATTCAGCCAGTCGATCCACGGCCCTTCCACGTCGCGCGGCAGCACGACCGCCGTATCTCCCCATCGCGCAGGCTCCACGCGCGGCAACGCGGGCGCTTCGCCGAGCAACCGGCACGCGAGCCGCGTCGTGACCATCACCACGGTAGCCGCGTCGTCGCACCGCGCGAACGCCACCACGTGCCGCGCAAGCGGGCCACGCACGCGCAGCGGAACGTAAGCCCCGTCCGCAAACGTCGCGGGCCATCGCGCACGCAGTGCCAGCATCCGTTCGATCAGCGCGCGCTTCACGCGCGCATCGGGCCACGTCGGCAGATACGACGCAACCGGCCCATCGACCGATTCAGCCGCCAGCGTCGCGAACGGCACGTCGCGCCGGTTGTCCGGATCGACGAGCGAGTGATCCCACGACTCGGTACCTTGATAGAGATCGGGCACGCCGGGCGACGCGATCCGCAGCGCCGTTTGCGTCAGGCTGTTGACGACGCCGGCCGGCGCGATCCGTGCGACGAACGCATGCAGCCGATGCGCAAAATCGCCCGTGCCGCGCGGCGTCAGGATCGCGCGGACGAACGCTTCGCAGCCGTGCTCGTAGTCCGGCTCGGGCGCGAGCCAGTCGGTGTACTGCTTCGCTTCGCGCAGCGCCTTCGTCTGCCATTGCACGACGCGCGTCGCGAGCGCGTCGAGGCCGGCCGCGTCGTCGGGAGCGAGCGCCGGCGGCCAGCAGCCGACGAGCGTCTGGACCAGCATCGCCTCGGCGGCCGGCCCCGGCGTCCACGCGAGGTCGCGGTGCGCACCGCCGCGATGCGGCAGATTCAGCGCCGACCAGTCGAGCGACACCGCGCGCCACGTATCGGGCACCTCGCTCAACACCGCGAGCCGCGCCCGCGCGTCCTCGCCGCGCTTGTGGTCGTGCGTGGCCGTCGCGACGAGCCCATGCGGCACCGTGCGCGCGCGGCGCCGGTTGCGCGCATGGAACGCGCCGCGCGACAGGCTGAAGTCGCCGGCATCGGCGCCGACCTCGTTGCGCGACAGCAGCCGCCCGTAGCGATAGTTGGCCGTATCCTCGACGCCTTTCGCGGCCAGCGGCGCGGTGAGCTGCGCGAACGCGACCCGCGCCGCGGCCAGCGCATCGGCGTCCACGCGCGGCACCCGCGCGACCGGCAAGCCGAGCCACGCGGCGACACGCTCGAGCGCGAAGCGGTCGGTCGGATCGACCGCCGCATACGCACCGTCGTACGCATGCGCGAGCACGCGCCGGTCGGCGTCGGCCGGTTCGACGCCCGGCGCCGGATACATCCGGTACACGGGTAGCCGCACCGCGAGGTCGCCCAGCACGCGCCGGATCGCGATCAGGCTGATGTCGCGCGTCGCGGGCGACGCCCGCGCGATGCCGTGCAGCAACCGCGCGACGCGCGCATGCTCGACGGCGAGCTGGCGCATCAGCACGCGCCGCTTGCCGTCGAGCGCTTCCTGCGCGAACGTGCGCGCCGAACCTGATATGGCCGCCCAGTGCGCGGCGAGCGGTTCGGCGCCGGCCGGGTCGTGCAGCAGCGCGCCGACGTCGTTCATGAAGTCGTAGCCGGTGGTGCCGTCGACGGCCCAGTCGGTGCGCAGCGCTTCGCCGGGCGCGAGGATCTTCTCGACGACGACGTAGGGTCGCGCGTCGCGCTGCGCGGCGAGCCGCGCGTGCAGCCGGCGGCAATACGCGCCGGGATCGGCGAGGCCGTCGACGTGATCGACGCGCACGCCGTCGACGAGTCCGGCCGCGTGCAGCCGCAGCGGCAGCGCATGCACGGCGTCGAACACCGCCTCGTCTTCGACGCGCACGCCGGCAAGCGTCGCGATGTCGAAGAAGCGCCGCCAGTTCAGCTCGTCGGCCGCCGTGCGCCACCAGGCGAGCCGGTAGTGCTGGCGTTCGAGCAGCCGGTGCAGGCACGCGCGCGAGCGTGCGCGGCGCGGATCGGCGCCGCGCAACACCGCGTCGAGCGCATGCGGGCCGTGCGCGGCCGCATGGTCGCGCAGCGCCGCATGGGCGGCGGCCAGCCGCGCGCTGTCGCGGATCGGCGCGACGTCGAAGCGCTCGGCGAGCGCGTTCAGGTCCGCGCGATTCGCGATGCGCAGGATTTCCGCGTAGGTGGCGGCGGCGACCGGCAACCGCCGCCCCGGGCACGCGATATAGAAGCGGCCCGCGGCCGGATCGGCGCGCAGCGTGATGTCGCCGGCCGCGAGCGCCTCGCCGTACGGCGCGCCGAGGCACGGCAAGAGCACCTTGCCGTCGAGCGCCGGGTCGGGCGGATGCCAGTCGATGTCGAAATAGCGCGCGTACGGGCTGGCCGGCCCCCATTCGAGCACGTCGTTCCACCAGCCGTTCGACGAGCCGCCGACGCCCATGTGGTTCGGCACGATGTCGATGATGATGCCGAGGCCGCGCGCGCGCGCCGCGTCGACGAGCCGGATGAAGCCGGCTTCGCCGCCGAGTTCCGCGCCGAGCGCGCCGTAGTCGACGGTGTCGTAGCCGTGCAGCGAGCCGGGCTCGGCCGTCGACACCGGCGACAGGTACAGGTGACTCACGCCGAGCCGCGCGAAGTAGTCGGCGTGCGCGGCCGCGTCGTCGAACGTGAAGCCCGCATGCAGCTGCAGTCGCAGCGTCGCGCGTGGGGTCATGGGCGGTGCCCCTGCGCGCGGCGCGCCTGCACGACGGCGGCGATGCGCGTGCGCACGTCGGCGTCGAACAGCGTGTCGATCGGGCGCGGCAGCCGCTGCCGCCAGTTCGGATGGCCGCATGGCGGCCCCGGCAGGTTCGGCTGCGCGTCGAGCGCGAGCAGATCCTCGAGCGGCAGCAGCGCGAGCGGCGACGGGCTGCCCGCGACGTAGGCCAGGATCGCGTTCACCGGCGGCATGTCGGCCGGCGGCACCGCGGCGCCGGCCGGCGCGCAGCCTGCGTGCTGCAGCGCGTGCCACAGCGCCGCGCGCTCGGTGGCGCGTTCCCTGTGAGCGGCGAGCAGTTCCGGCGGCGGCGGGGGCGTCGAGCGATTCGAATCGGGGCGCTGCACGGTGTCGTGGCCGTACGCCATGCTTTGCACGATCTCGTCCGAATCGTGCGTGCTCGCATCGTCCGGCGCCGGGGCGGCGACATCGTGCGGTGGTTGCGCTTCGTCGCGCCGCTTCGCGGCTTCGGCGTCGGCCGCAACGCGCCGCCACCCGAGATCGACGCCGCGCCACCAGCCGGCCACGGTCGGCAGATCGTGCGTCGAGGTCATCGCGATCGCCTCGCGATCCCACGCGGACGGCGGCCGGAACGCGCCGTTCGCGTCGCGCTCGAACCACAGCACGCGCATCCCCGCGACCCCTTGCGCGCCGAGCCGTTCACGCAAGCCGGCCGGCACGGTGCCGAGATCCTCGCCGATCGCGATCGCGCGATGGCGGGCCGCTTCCAGCGCGACGAGCCGCACCAGATCGTCGAGCGGATAGCGCAGGTAAGCGCCGCTGCGCGGCGAGCCGCCGTCCGGCACGATCCACATCCGCGCGAAGCCGAGCACGTGATCGATGCGGATGCCGCCCGCGTGCGCGAACGCCGCGCGCAGCAGCTCGATGAACGGCATGAAGCCGTCCGCGCGCAGCGCGTCGGGCGTCCACGTCGTCACGCCCCAGGCCTGGCCGGCCGCATTGAACAGGTCGGGCGGCGCGCCGAGCGATACGCCGCGCAGCAGCGTCGTGCCGTGCGCCCACGCGTCGCTGCCGGCCTGATCGGAGCCGACCGCGAGATCGGCGATCAGGCCGGTCGCCATGCCCGCGCCGCGCGCCGCGTGCTGCGCGTCGCCGAGCGCGCGCGACGCGCACCATTGCAGGAACGTGTGGAACGCGATCGTGTCGGCATGCGCGTGCGCGAACGCGTCGACTTCCGCCGATCCCGGCATGCGCCATTGCGCGGGCCATTGCCGCCAGTCCGCGCCGATCCCGTGCTCGATGCAGAACGCCTGCAACGCATCGAAGCGCGCATGCGCGTCGAGCGCCGCGCCGCCCGCCGCACGAAAACGCTGGAACGTATCGCGCGACGGGTCGTCGCTGGCGCGCCATGCGTCGAAGCACGCGCGCAGACGGCGCAGCTTCGCGGGCAGCACGCGCGGCCAGTCGATCAGCGCGGCATCGGCCGAACCGGCGGATGCCCGCTGCGCGGCAGTGGCGCCAGGCACCGCGTCGCAGTCGAGATACGCGACGTTGTGCCAGCGTCGCGACGACGGCGAATACGGGCTGTCGTGCGCGGGCAGCGCCGGATAGCCGGCGTGCGTCGGGCTGATCGCCACCGCCTGCGCGCCGTGGCGAGCGGCCCGCGCCGCCAGCCGCGCGAGCGCCGTGTAGTCGCCCGCGCCGTCGTCGCCGGTGCGGCGCAGGCTGTAGAGCTGCGCCGCGATGCCCCAACGGCGGCCCGCGTCGTGGGGGCGGGCGAACGTGTCGAACGGCTGCGCGCGCGGCGGCGCGATCGCGAGCCCGACGCGCTGCTCGCCGATGTCGAGCGCGTGATAACCGGGCATCGCGAGCGGCGGCAGCGTGCCGTGTTCGCCCGTGCCGCCCACGCGGCCGTCCACGTGGCCGCCGGTTTCGAGCGAGATCCGGAAGCGCGCGCCCGGCGCCGCGATGGTCGCCGGCAGCGTCAGCGGCTGGCCGGCATCGCCGGTCACGACGCGCGGCGGGGAGGCCTTCGCATCGGCGAGCGCCGCCGCGCTGTCCACCCGCTGGATCGCGGTGCCGCACGGCCAGCCGAGCGCGTCGACGAGCGCGACGAGCGCGTCGTCGTCCACGCGCCGCGCGACGCCGCCCGCGTCGGTCCAGTCGGGTGCCAGGCCGGCCGCGCGGGCGAGCGCCGCGATCGGGACGTCGGTCGTCATGACGGGCTCCGTCCGTTCGCGCGGTGCTGCCGCGCATCGTGGTTGACCGCGCCGTCGCGCCACGCGATGCACGCGCGCGGCGGCACGTGCCCGCCGGGCAGGCGGTCGCGCGCGCGCGGCGGCGTCTCGAACACGATCTTGCCGACCGGCAGCGCGGGCAGCGTCGCGTGGTGCGAGCCGAGATTCAGCGCGATCGTCAGCGTGCTGCCGTCGCCGAGGCGCCAGCGCGCGAGCAGCGCGGGCGGGTCGCCGTCGCCCGCGAGCAACGCGACGCCGAGCGCGCGCGCATCGGCCAGGTGCGGCGTCACGAGCGCCGCGCGCACGGCCAGCGCGCTGCGGTAGAAGCGCCGCCACGCGGCCGCGTCGGGCCACGATTCGTCGGGCGGATGGTGCGACGACGAACGCACGAACGTCGCGATGTCGTTCGGGTCGGGAATCGCGTCGCGATGCGCGGCGTCGGCGAACGCGGGAAACGCGGCGAATTCGCGACGCCGGCCTTCGCGCACCGCATCGGCGAGCGCGCCGCGATAGTCGGTGAAGAACTGGAACGGCTGCGTGCTGCCGTCTTCCTCGCCCATGAACAGCAGCGGGATCGACGGCGCGAGCAGCATCAGCGCGGTGGCCGCGCGCACCGCGTCGTCGTTCGCGAGCGCGCGCAGCCGTTCGCCGAACGCGCGGTTGCCGATCTGGTCGTGGTTCTGCAGGAACGCGACGAACGCGGTCGGCGGCAGGTGCGCGCTCGGTTCGCCGCGCGCGGCGCCGTCGTGCAGCGGCGACGGCTCGCCCTGGTACGCGAAGCCTTCGCCGAGCGTGCGCGCGAAATGACGCAGCGGTGCGTCCGCGTACGCGCGGTAATAGCCGTCGCGCTCGCCGGTCAGCAGCACGTGCGCGCTGTTGTGGAAATCGTCGTTCCATTGCGCGTCGAAGCCGCCCGGGCCGAGCAGGCTCGCGCTATTGCGCTCGTTCTCCAGCACGAGATGCACGTGGCGTGCGTCGCCCGCGTAGGCGCGCACGCGGCGCGCGAGTTCGCGCAGCCACGCATCGTCGTCGATCGCATGCGCGGCGTCGATGCGCAGCCCGTCGAAGCGGTATTCGTCGAGCCAGTACAGCGCGTTGTCGATGAAGAACGTGCTCGTCTGCGGGCGGGAGAAGTCGATCGCCGGCCCCCACGCGGTCTGCCGGTCCGCGCGGAAGAAGTCGGGCGCGTAGCGCGGCAGCAGGTTGCCTTCGGGGCCGAAGTGGTTATACACGACGTCGAGGAACACCTGCAGCCCGAGCCCGTGCGCGGTGTCGACCAGCGATTTCAGTTCCTCGGGCCGCCCGTACGACGCGTCGGGCGCGAACGGCAGCACGCCGTCGTAGCCCCAGTTGCGCGCGCCGGGGAACGCATTGACGGGCATCAGCTCGACCGCGGTCACGCCGAGTTCGGCGATCGCCGGCAGCCGCCGCTCGACGGCCGCGTAGCCGCCGCATGCGCCGACGTGCAGTTCGTACAGCACCGTCTCGTGCCACGGGCGGCCGCGCCACGCGTCGTTGCGCCAGCGGTACGCGGCCGGATCGACCACCTGGCTCGGGCCGAGCACGTCGTACGGCTGGAAGCGCGACGCGGGATCGGCCACCGCGAGCGCATCGTCGAGCAGGTAGCGGTACAGCGTGCCGGGGCCGCACGGCGCGATCGTCTCGAACCAGCCGTCGCCGGCCGGCGTCATGGGGATCGCGCGACCGCCGGCGTCCTGCAGTTCGACGGCGGCCGTGCGGCTCGCGGGCGCCCACAGCCGGAAGCGCGTGCGATCCGCATCGAGGCAGGTCGCACCGAACGACGACGCGTACGCGTGCGTGCCGGGCGAAGGGGCGGAACGGGGCGTCATGGCGGCTCCTCACGAAGACAGGTCGGGTGGCACGGCCGCGACCGCGATCACGGCCGCGTGCGCGGCGACGTCGAGCCCGGCTTCCGGCCACGAGCGCGGGCCGGAATCGGGGTTCGCGGTGTCGAGCAGGATCCGGTAATCGAGCACGGGCGCGGGCGGCATGAACGTGATGGTGTCGGCCGACGCGTTCAGCATCACGAGCAAGGCCTCGGTGCGCCCGGTGCGGCCGGTGCCGACGCGCCGCATCGTCAGCGCGCGGCGTTCGCCGTCTTCCCACGCGGGGACGGTGAGCGCGTCGCCGCGTTCGTCGAACCAGCCGATCTCGCGCATGCCCGGCGCGCCGTCGCGGTCGCCCGACGGATAGCGCGGCGCCGACATCACCGGATACATGCGCCGCAGCGCGGCGAGCCGCGACACGAAACGCGTCATTTCCACGCCGGCTTCGCTGTGCGCGAGGTCCCAGTCGAGCCACGACAGTTCGTTATCCTGGCAATACGCGTTGTTGTTGCCGTGCTGCGTGCGGCCGAATTCGTCGCCGGCCACGAGCATCGGCGTGCCGAGCGCGGTAAACAGCGTCGCGAGCATCGAGCGCGCGACGCGCCGGCGCACGTCGCGGATCGCCGCGTCGTCGGTCGGCCCTTCCGCGCCCCAGTTCGCGCTGCAGTTGTCGTCGCGGCCGTCGCGGTTGTCCTCGCCGTTCGCGTCGTTGTGCTTGCCCGCATACGACACGAGGTCGGCCAGCGTGAAGCCGTCGTGCGCGGTGACGAAATTGATCGACGCCCACGTACGGCGCCGGCCGTGATTGAACAGGTCGGCCGAGCCCGACAGGCGCGCGGCCAGTTCCGGACGCTGCCCGGCGTCGCCGCGCCAGAAGCGCCGCACGGTGTCGCGAAACCGGTCGTTCCACTCGGCGAAGCCGGGCGGATGGCGGCCGAGCTGATAGCCGCCGGGGCCGAGATCCCACGGTTCGGTGATCAGTTTGCGCTGCGCGAGCACCGGGTCCTGCCGCAACGCGTCGAAGAACCCCGCGCCGGGCTCGAAGCCGTGGTCCTCGCGGCCGAGCGTCACGCCGAGATCGAAGCGGAAGCCGTCGATGTTGAACGCGGTCGCCCAGTAGCGCAGCGAATCCATCACCATCTGCACGACGCGCGGATGCGACAGGTTCAGCGTGTTGCCGCAGCCGGTCTCGTCGACGTGGTAACGCGGATCGTCGGGCCGCAGCCGGTAATAGCTCGCGTTGTCGAGCCCGCGCCACGACAGCGTGGGCCCGAGCTGGTTGCCTTCGCACGTGTGGTTGTAGACCACGTCGAGCACGACCTCGATGCCGGCCGCATGCAGTTGGCGCACCGCGATGCGCATCTCGTCGAGCCGCCGCGTCGTCAGGTACGACGGCTCCGGCGCGAAGAACGCGGCCGTGTCGTAGCCCCAGTAGTTGCGCAGCCCGCGCTTCACGAGTTCGCGCTGCTGCAGGAACGCGTGGATCGGCAGTAGCTCGACCGTCGTCACGCCGATCGACAGCAGGTGGTCGACGAACGCCGGATGCGCGAGCGACGCGAACGTGCCGCGCTCCGGCGGGCGCAGCCCGGCGCGGCGCATCGATGCGCCGCGCACGTGGGTCTCGTAGATCACGGTGCTGCGCCACGGCACGTTCGGGCGGCGGTCGTTGCTCCAGTCGAATGCCTCGTCGACGACCACGGCTTTCGGCATCGCGGGCGCCGAATCGCGGCGGTCCATCGACAGGTCGGCCCGGTTCGAATGCACGCGATAGCCGAACAGCGCGTCCGACCAGCGGAACTGGCCGACCAGCTTGCGCGCGTACGGGTCGAGCAGCAGCTTGGTCGGATTGAAGCGGTGGCCGTGCTGCGGCTGGTACGGGCCGTCCGCGCGGAACCCGTACACGGTGCCCGGATGCGCGTTCGGCAGGTAGCCGTGCCACACCTCGTCGGTGCATTCGGGCAGGTCGAGGCGCGCGAGTTCCCTGCGGCCGGTCGGATCGAACACGCACAGCTGGATCCGGTGCGCGTGCGCGGAAAACACCGCGAAGTTGGTCCCGAGGCCGTCCCAGGTCGCGCCGAGCGGGTAGCTGCGGCCGGGTTCGAGACGGTCGGGCAGGGCGGTCGGCATGGGATGGATCTCCGTGTCGGGGAGGTGGGGGATCAGGCAGGGGTCAACCACAGCGTCGCGAGCGGCGGCAGGCGCAAGGTCGCCGACCACGCCTCGCCGTGCGCGGGCACGGCTTCGGCCCACACGGCGCCGTCGTTGCCGGCGTTGGTGCCGCCGTACGACGCGGCATCGGTGTTCATCAGTTCGCGCCAGTGGCCCGGCGCGGGCAGCCCGAGCCGATAACCGGCGCGCGGCACGGGCGTGAAGTTGCACACGGCGACGACCAGGTGCCCCGCATCGTCGCGGCGCGCGAACGCGAACACGCTGTTGTCGCGGTCGTCGCCGATCAGCCAGGAGAAGCCGGCCGCGTGGCAGTCGAGCGCATGCAGCGCCGGTTCGGCCGCATACGTGCGGTTCAGGTCGCGCACGAGCCGCTGCACGCCGCGATGCGCGGGCGCGTCGAGCAAGTCCCAGTGCGGCGTCGCATCGTGCGCGAACTCGCTCCATTGCGCGAATTCGCTGCCCATGAACAGCAGCTTCTTGCCGGGATGCGCCCACATGAAGCCGAAATACGCGCGCAGCGTCGCGAGCCGCTGCCACGCGTCGCCGGGCATTTTCGCGACGAGCGAACCCTTGCCGTGCACGACCTCGTCGTGCGACAGCGGCAGCACGAACCGCTCGGAGAACGCGTATACGAGCCCGAACGTCATCCGGTCGTGGTGATAGCGGCGGTGGATCGGGTCTTCGTGCAGATACGCGAGCGTGTCGTGCATCCAGCCCATGTTCCACTTGAAGTCGAAGCCGAGCCCGCCGTCGACGGTCGGCGCGGTGACGCCCGGCCACGCGGTCGATTCCTCCGCGACGGTGACGACGCCGGGCGGCGCGGCGTCACCGTGCAGCGTGTCGTTCAGCCGGCGCAGGAACGCGACCGATTCGAGGTTCTCGCGGCCGCCGTACACGTTCGGCACCCATTCGCCTTCCTTGCGCGAATAGTCGCGGTACAGCATCGACGCGACCGCATCGACACGGATGCCGTCGACGTGATAGCGGCGCGCCCACGCGAGCGCCGACGCGACGAGGAACGCGCCGACCTCGGTGCGCCCGACGTTGAACACGCAGGTGTTCCAGTCGGGATGCATCCCTTCGCGCGGATCGGCATGCTCGTACAGCGCGCTGCCGTCGAATTGCGCGAGCCCGTGCGCGTCGTTCGGAAAATGCGCGGGCACCCAGTCGACGAGCACGCCGATGCCGGCCGCATGCGCGCGGTCGACGAAGCGCGCGAAGCCGTCGACCGGCCCGAAGCGCGCGGACGGCGCGAACTGCGCGAGCGGCTGATAGCCCCACGAGCCGCCGAACGGGTATTCGGCGATCGGCATGAATTCGACGTGCGTGAAGCCCATTCCCTTCACGTATGGAATCAGCCGCTCGGCGAGTTCGTCCCACGTCGCGCTGCGCTCCATGTCCTCGGGGATGCGCTGCCACGATTCCGGATGGACCTCGTAGATCGACCACGGCATACGGTAGCGGTCGTTGCGCGGCCGCGCGTGCATCCAGCCGTCGTCGTGCCATGCGAACGCGTCGAGCGCCGCGACGTCGGCGACGACCGACGCCGTGCGCGGCGGCGCCTCGGTCGCCCGCGCGCACGGGTCGGCCTTGTGCGGCAGCACGCGCCCGTCGGCCGCGCGCAGCTCGTATTTGTAGCGCTCGCCCGGGCCGATGCCCGGCACGAACAGCTCCCACACGCCCGACGGCCGCCGCAGCCGCATCGGATGGCGGCGCCCGTCCCATGCGTTGAAATCGCCGACCACCGAGACGCGCTGCGCGCTCGGCGCCCACACCGCGAAACGCACGCCGTCGGTGTCGTCGACACGCATCGGCGTCGCGCCGAGGCAGTCGAGCACGGCGGCCGGGTCGCCGGCCGAGAAACGCGCGAGCGCCGCTTCGTCGAGCAGCGTGCCGAACGCATACGCGTCGTCGGTCACCTGGTGCGCATCCGGCCAGTCGATCGCGAGCAGGTAATGCGGCGAGCCGCCGTCGTGCGCGATCGTCCCCGCGAAGCAGCCGGCGCGATCGACGCAGGCGAGCGCGCCGAGTTCGGCGCCGTCCGGCGACAGCGCGCGCACGCGCTCCGCGCCGGGCAGCAGCGCCCGCACGACGACCTGGTCGGCCTGTTCGTGCGGGCCGAGGCACGCGAACGGGTCGGGATGGCGGCCGGCGAGCAGCGCATCGATATCGGCGCGTTCGAACAGCGTGTCGGTCATGGGTTTCCTCCGTCGTCGGGCAGCACGCCGTCGCCGAGCAGCCGGTCGACCAGGGCCGCGAGCCCGCCGACCGGCACGCTCAGCCAGTCGGGCCGGTTCGCGGCTTCGTAGCACAGCTCGTACGACGCCTTGTCGATCAGGAACAGCGCGAGCAGGCGATCCGCGTAGTGCGGATCGACGAAGCGCGCGGGCGCGTGGTCGGCGGCCGCGCGATAGCATTCGACGAAGCGGTCGGCGGCGGCCTGCCCGAAGCGGTCGAACAGCGCGCGCTTGCGGCCGGCCGCCTGCGGCGGCGCCTTTTCGATCGCGAACTGCGCGGTCGCGCTCACGTACGACAGCGAGCGCAGCAGGCCGGCCACGTCGCGCAGCGGATGCGATTTCGCGCGACGCCGCTCGAGCGCACGCGCCGGTTCGCCTTCGAAGTCGATCAGCAGCGCGTCGCCCTGCACGTCGAGCACCTGGCCCAGGTGGAAATCGCCGTGAATCCGCGTGCATTGCGCGTCGAGCGTGCGCGGTACGAGTTCACCGAGCGCGTCGACGGCCGCGTCGCGCGACGCGAGCAGCGCGTCGGCCGACGCGCGGGTGGCCGGATCGAGCGCGTCGAGCCGCGTGCGCAGCACGTCGAGCGCGCGCTCGAACGACGCGATCGCGTCCACGCACCAGCCTTCGACGTGATCGGGCGTCGCGCGTTCCGGCGCGAACGCGGGATCGTCGGACGGCTGCGCGAGCGCGACGTGCAACTGGCCGAGCCGCGTGCCGATGATGCCCGCGAACGCCGCGTAACCGAGCAGCGCGTCGGGCTCCTCGCCGGTTTCGGCCGCCTCGCCTTCGTCCGCGGCCGGCAGCGCGAGTTCGTCGATCGCGCGCCGCAGGAAATCGAACGAGCGCGTCCACGCGTCGCCCTGGTTGTCGACATAGCGCTGCAGGATCGCGACCGTGTGCGGCGTGCCGTCCGGATCGACGTGCACGACTTCGCCGGCCAGCGTCGCGGTGTTCGCGTAGCCGATGCGCGTCAGGTGCCGGCTCATTTCCGCTTCCGGATGAATGCCGTGCGCGACCTTGCGCACCAGCTTCAGCACGATCGCGTCGCCGATCACGAGCGAGCTGTTGCTCTGCTCGGCCGCGAGCCAGCGCACTTCCGCGTCGTCGCCCGGGTCCAGCCCGGCGAGCGCGTCTTCCGGCAGAAAGGTGAGCTGGCCGCCGTCGGACGTGGGCACCGTCGCGCCGTCGCGCAGCTTGCGCAGCATCCCGCGCGCGAACGCCGGCAACGCGAACGCGTCGGTCAGGTAGCCGACCGTATGGCCGCGCCGCACGCGTGCGAGCGCCAGTTGCGCGAACAGCGGATGGGACGTCTCGCCGCCCCACGCGGTCGCGAGCGGCACCACGTAGCGTTCGACGCCGCCGTCGCTCGCGGACACCCACGCCTCCGCATACTGGAACGGCTCGTCCGGAATCGGCGTGACGACGTTCAGCCACGCGTCGCCGATCTTGCGATCCTTCGACGCGAACCAGCGCCGCCGCGCGAGCCACGACGCCAGCGCGTCGTGCGCGAGCGCATGCAGTTGCGACACGTCCGGCCGCGTATCGCCGCGCCGCATCACGAGCGTCACGTATTCGGGCAGCGGCTCCGCATGCGGCTGCCGCCACGACGGCTCGCGGCCGTGCTCGGCGAGCACGAACCACAGGAACCCGTACGGCGGGAAGGTGAGGAGATACGGGAGCTGGCCGATCGGCGGAAACGGCGAATCGGACGTCATCTCGGTCGGCACGCGGCCCGCGAATTCGGACAGGTCGAGTTCGACCGCCTGCGACGCGCGCGACAGGTTCGCGACGCACAGCACCGGCTCGTGGCCGTCCAGCTCGCGCAGGTAGGCGAGCACCTTGCGGTTGTCCGGGCGCAGGAAGCGGATCGTGCCGCGCCCGAACGCCTGCGACGCGCGGCGCGTCGCGAGGATGCGCCGCGTCCAGTTCAGCAGCGAATGCGGGTCGCGCGTCTGCGCCTCGACGTTGATCGCGTCATAGCCGTACAGCGAGCCCATCACCGGCGGCAGCACCAGCAGTTCGGGGTCGGCGCGCGAGAAGCCGCCGTTGCGGTCCGACGACCACTGCATCGGCGTGCGCACGCCGTCGCGATCGCCGAGGTGGATGTTGTCGCCCATCCCGAGTTCGTCGCCGTAGTAGATCACCGGCGTGCCGGGCATCGACAGCAGCAGCGAGTTGATCAGCTCGATGCGGCGCCGGTCGCGCTCCATCAGCGGCGCGAGCCGGCGCCGGATGCCGAGGTTCAGCCGCGCGCGGCGGTCGCTCGCATAGGTCTGCCACAGCAGGTCGCGCTCCGAATCGGTGACCATCTCGAGCGTCAGCTCGTCGTGGTTGCGCAGGAACACGGCCCACTGGTTGCTCGGCGCGAGCGCCGGCGTCTGCCGCATGATGTCGAGGATCGGGAAGCGATCCTCGCTCGCGATCGACATGTAGATGCGCGGCATCAGCGGGAAGTGGAACGCCATGTGGCATTCGTCCTCGTTGCCGAAGTATTCCTGCACGTCTTCCGGCCACTGGTTCGCTTCCGCGAGCAGCATCCGGTTCGGATACTCGGCATCGATCGTCGCGCGGATCCGCTTCAGGATCGCGTGCGTCTCCGGCAGGTTCTCGTTGTTCGTGCCTTCGCGCTCGACCAGGTACGGCACCGCGTCGAGCCGCAGCCCGTCGATGCCGAGATCGAGCCAGAAGCGCATCACCTGGATCACTTCGCGCACGACGGCCGGGTTGTCGAAGTTCAGGTCCGGCTGGTGCGAATAGAAGCGGTGCCAGTAGTACTGGCCGGCCACCGGATCGTGCGTCCAGTTTGACGTTTCGGTGTCCAGGAAGATGATCCGCGTGCCCGCGTATTTCGTGTCGGTGTCCGACCACACGTAGTAGTCGCGATGCGTGGAGCCCGGCTTCGCGCGGCGCGCGCGCTGGAACCATGGATGCTGGTCCGACGTGTGGTTGATCACGAGTTCGGCGATCACGCGGATGCCGCGCGCATGCGCTTCGCGGATGAAGCGCCGCACGTCGGCCAGCGTGCCGTAGTCGGGATGCACGTCGCGGTAGTCGGCGATGTCGTAGCCGTCGTCGCGGCGCGGCGACGGATAGAACGGCAGCAGCCAGATCGTGTCGACGCCGAGTTCGGCAATGTAGTCGAGCTTCGCGATCAGGCCGGGGAAATCGCCGATGCCGTCGTTGTTCGAGTCGAAGAACGACTTCACGTGCACCTGGTAGATGATCGCGTCCTTGTACCACAGCGGATCGTCCGCACAGAGCGCGGGTTCGCGGCGGCGCGCGCGGCGCCGGCGCGGCGTGCCGGCCGGCGCGAGCGACGGGAATTGCGCGCGGCGCACGTCGTCGAGGGAATCTTCGCGTTTCATCATGCATGCGCTCCCGAAGGGCGGCGGGGGGGATCCGGTTCGGGCGCCGCCGCCCGCGCGGCGCCCGGAGACGGCGCGAGCCGCCAGATTGCGTACGGCCGCACGTGCGGATCGAGCGACACGTACTGGCGATGGCCGCGCCAGCTTTGCGCGTGCGCGGCGTCCTGTTCGAGCGCATCGAGCGGCTCGCCGTCGGCCAGCCCGAGGCCGCGCCACAGCGCCGCATCGAGCGTGAAGTTCGTGGCCTGCGGATGCCACGGGTCGAGACTGATCGCGACGAGCACCACGCTGTCGAACGCGGGCGTCGCCTTCATGAACACGAGCACCGAATCGTTGTCGGCGTCGACGAACGTGAGCCCGAGATGCGTCTGCAGCGCCGGATGATCGCGCCGCGCGCGGTTCAGCCGCGCGATTTCCGTGCCGATATGCGCGGCCTTGCTCCAGTCGCGCGCGCGCAGCTCGTATTTCTCGGCATCCGCGTATTCCTCGCTGTCCGGCAGCGGCGCCGATTCGCCGAGCTCGAAGCCCGAGTACAGGCCCCACGAGCCGGCCAGCGTCGCCGCGAGCGCCGCGCGGATCACGAACTGCGAGCGCGGCGCGTTCTGCAGGTGGCGCGGGTTGATGTCGGGCGTGTTCACGAAGAAGTTCGGCCGGAAGAATTCGCGTGGCGGGCCGGCCGTCAGCTCGGTCAGGTAGTCGATGAAGTCGCGCTTCGACTCGCGCCACGTGAAGTACGTGTACGACTGCGAGAAGCCGACTTTCGCCAGCCGGTACATCATCCCCGGCCGCGTGAACGCTTCGGACAGGAACACGACGTCCGGATGGCGGCCGCGCACGTCGTCGATCATCCACGCCCAGAACGGCAGCGGCTTCGTGTGCGGGTTGTCGACGCGGAAGATCCGCACGCCCGCGTCGACCCAGAACAGCACCGCGTCGCGCAGTGCGAGCCACAGGTCGGGCAGCGCGTCCGGCGCGTAGAAATCGGGATTCACGATGTCCTGGTAGCGCTTCGGCGGATTTTCCGCGAAGCGCAGCGAGCCGTCGGGCCGCCACGCGAACCAGCCTGGATGCGCGGCCAGCCACGGATGGTCTGGCGAGCACTGGATCGCGAAATCGAGCGCGATTTCGAGCCCGTGCCCGCGCGCGGCGTCGACCAGCGCGCGGAACGAATCGAGCGTGCCGAGTTGCGGATGCACGGCCGTGTGGCCGCCGTCGGGCGAGCCGATCGCGTACGGGCTGCCGACGTCGTCGGGGCCGGCGCTCAGGTTGTTGTTGCGCCCCTTGCGCGCGGACGTGCCGATCGGGTGGATCGGCGGGAAATACAGCACGTCGAAACCCATGTCGCGGATGCGCGGCAAATGCGCGATCACGTCGTCGAATGTGCCGTGCCGGTGCGGATCGTCGCTGGCCGAGCGCGGAAACATCTCGTACCAGCTCGAGAAGCGCGCCTTGCGGCGTTCGACGTCGACCGGGTAGACCGTCGCGTCGTGCGTGACGAACGGGCGGTAGCGCAGCGCCGCGAACGCATCGGCGAGCGCGGGCCCGCCGATCAGCGCGAGGCGATCGTCGGGGGAGGCGTCCTTGAGCTCCGCGATGCGCTGTTTCATCTGCGTGAGCGCGCGCGGATCGGCCGGCTCGGCGAGCTTCAGCGCGGTCGCCAGCAGCAGTTGCGCTTCGCGCACCTCCAGCGTGACGTCCTGGCCGGCCGCGCGCTTCTTCGCGATGTCGGTGACGAGCGACGCCCAGTCGTCGCGCCATGCGACCACGCGGAATTCGTGGCGGCCGAGCCGGTCGAGCGCGACGCAGGCGTGCCAGCGGTCGTTCGGCGCGGCTTCGAACGGCACTTCGCGCCATTCGTCGCCATCGGCGGCGCGCCACTGCAACACGGCCGCCAGATGCGCATGCCCGTCCGTGAAGATCGATGCGCTCACGACGAGCGGCTCGCCGACCACGCGCTTGATCGCGAAGCGGCCGCCGTCGACCGACGGTTCGACGCGCTCGATCGCGATCCGGTCGGCCGCCAGCGCCGCCGACAGCGCGGTGCGCTCGCGCGCGGCGTCGGCGCGCGCCGTGACGGGCGGCGCCCGCCAGGCGTGCAGCAGCGCATACGCGCCGGGCGCGAGCGTGAACGGCTCGAGCGCGGCCGGCGGCTGCGTGTGCGCGCCGTCCTGCGTGGCGACGCGCGTGAAGCCGCCCGGCACGCCGGGCAGGAACGTCGCGGGGTCGATCGTGGCGGGCGCGTCGAGATCGGGATTCAACGCGATCAGCAACGCCGCGTCGTCGTGTTCGAGCAGCGGCCCGGTGCCGCGCAGCAGCGCGGTCGCGCCCGCGCCCGGCGCGCTCAGTTGCACGATCTCGCCGCGCGTGGCCGCGACGGGCGTGGCGCGGCGCCACGCGTTCGCATCGGCGAGCGCGCCCGACAGGTCGAAACGGGCGTGCTCGAACGCGGCGCGATAGCGCGCGGCATCCGCGTCGCGCGCCATCAGCGGCACCGTCACGCCGCGCTCGAACCCCATCGGTACGAGCCAGCCGGTGCCGACGGCCGCCGCCGTCCACAGCGCGCGGCGATACGCGCGGGCGATAGTGTCGTCCGATGCGTCGGGCCAGTCGTCGGCGAGACGCGGGCCGTCCGGCGCATCGGGAAACGCGATCGGCGCGCCGATGCGCCGCAGCAGCCGGTGTTCGTCCGCGAACCACGGCGCGCGCAGGTCCCACCAGCGCACCGATGAAAACACCGCGTCGAACCCGGCGGCTTCGAGCTGCGCGAGCGCGTCGCGCGCATGGCCGGGCACGCCCGCGAGCACCGCGACGTCCGGACGCGCCCGGCGCAGCGCCGCGCGCCAGCCCGGCCACCAGTCGGCCGGCAGATGATGCGGCGCGTCGATCAGGAAACCGGCCGCGCCCGCGTCGGCGAACGCCGCGAGATGCGCGCACCACCATGCCGACAGCGCGTCGCGCACCGCTTCCTCGCCGGTGTTCGCATGCGCGATGTCCAGCGCGTGCGCGGTGCCGCGCGGGTCGATCAATGCGTCGTCGTGCGTGCGCTCGACGTACCAGTCCGGATGCTCGGCGCGTAGCGGGTTCTCGCGTGCGATGCGATCGGGCACGACTTCGAGCAGCAGGCGCAGCCCGTGGCCCTTCGCCAGTTGCGCGAGTCGCGAGAAGGTTTCGAGCGCGCTCGCGCGCGTCTCGAACGACCGGGCCGGCCGCCGGAAATCGGCTACGTGGCGCGGAAAGCCGGCCACGCTCGCGGCCCAGAACGCGCCGACGAGCACGTGATCGAAGCCCATTCCCGCGATATGCGCGAAGGTCTGCGGCCATGCGTCGAGCGGCCCGACGAGGCGGGCGTCGCAGAAGTAGAGGTGCGGAGCGAACGGCGGTGTGGAGTCCATGGCGTGGCGCGGGTGGTGGCGGCGAGCGGTAACCGTCGGTGCGTCGCAACGTGCGTGCCTGCTGCGCGATGCCCCGTGGGCACGGCATGTGCGGGGAAGCCGGTTTGAAAGGGCCTGTCGTTTTTACATGACCGCTGGACTCGCGGATGTACTACATGCGCGGTATCGACCGGATGTCCGAACTGTCGCCCGTCGCCGGATCGTTGTCCGAAGTCGGAATCGGCGCGCCTGGGTCATACCGCACCACCGTCCCATGTTCGATCCGGTGCGGAAACGGCGGCGGCTCGTCCACTTCGTCGCCGAAGCGCGCGCGCACGAACGCACGCAGCAACGCGACGCGCGCATCGCGCCCATGGGCGCCGCAGGTCGACGGGCCGTCGACGAAGGACGCGTCGCATTCGACGTCGTCGCCGTGGCGGGCGATCCGCAGATCGATCGCACGATCGAGCACCGCGCCCGCGTCGGCCCACGATGCCGACGGCGCGAACGGCGCGTCGAGATGCCGGAGCGCGTCGCACGCGGCCGTCACGACGACGGTCGGCGCGACGGCCGTGAAGCCCAGCGTGTCTTCGTCGTCGGCGCACAACGCGCGTGCGCACCAGTAGTCGAGATCCTTTCCGTCGAGTGCGTCGGTTCGCATGAGCTACCTCCGTCGGATCGAAAAAATCTCACCGCGCAAGCGCCGTGCCCGTCGCGGGTGTCGCGCGCATCCGGGCCACCAGCGGATAGTGGTCGGACGCGTGCCGCGCCCGTGCGCTGCGATGCACGACCACGTCGACCAGCAGCTCACCCGGATGGATCCAGATCCGGTCCAGCGAGAACACCGGCCACACGGTCGGGAACGTACGCGGCGCCGGCGCGCGCCGGAACCGCGTGACGAGCGCCTGCAGCGCGCGCCCGCGCACGAACCATTCGTTGATGTCGCCGAGCAGGATCACCGGCATCGCGCCCGTGTCGAACGCCCCGAGAAGCCGCTGCACCTGCGCGCTGCGTTCGCTGGCCGACAGCCCGAGATGCGTCGCGACCACGCGGATCGGGCCCGCGCTGCAATCGATGTCGGCGTCGAGCGCGCCGCGCGGCTCGCGCGGGTGGAACGACAGGTCGAGCGTGCGCGCCGCGCGGATCGGGCAGCGCGACAGCACCGCGTTGCCGTAGCGGCGCTCGGGCGTGTCGATCGTCGGGCCGGCCACCGCGTGCATGCCGGTCGCGTCGCGCAGATGCGCGAGCACGTCCGGCGTGCGCGTGCCGCCGAGCGGCACCTCCTGCAGCGCGATCACGTCCGCGTCGAGTTCGTCGATCACGGCCGCGATTCGGTCGACCGCGCGCGCCGGCCACGCGCCGTCGCCGCCGTGAATGTTGTAGGTCGCGATTCGCAGGTCGCGCCCGCCGGGCGCGGCGGCGGGCGCCGCGTCGGCGGTGACGACGTGCGGCGGCGGGGCCGGGTCGTTGCTCAGCGCCATCGTCGCAGCATCCTCACGAGCAGGACCGACACGCCGACCAGCGCGAGGCCGATCGCCGCGAGCCACGCGAACGCGCCGGGCTCCGGATGGCTGAGCGCGGCGGTCAACTGGTGCGCGAACGTGACGGTCAGCACGATGCCGGGCAGCATCCCGAGCGCGGTGCCGACCAGGTAGTCGCGCAGCCCGATGTGCGATGCGCCGGCGACGAGGTTCACGACGGTAAACGGCGCGATCGGCAGCAGCCGCAGCACGGCCATCGCGACCACGCCGCGCCGGCCGATGTGCTCGCTCAGCCGGTTCGCGCGCGCGCCGGCGAGCCGGCGTACCGCGTCGCGCCCGAGCCAGCGGCCGAGCGCGTAGGTCGCGGCGGCCGCCGCCATCGAGCCGACGCCCGCATACGCGAAGCCCGGCCACGCGCCGAACACGAGCCCCGTCGCGGCGATCAGCAGCGTGATCGGCACCGCGAAGGTCGCCGCGATCACGTAGGCCGCGAGCAGCAGCACCGGTGCGGCCGGCAGCCGCGCGATGCCGGCCACCGCGTGCGACAACGACGCGACGTTCAGGTGCGCGCCCAGCGGCGTGAAGCGCCACGCGAGCGTCAGCGCGGCGAGCGCGAGTACCACCGCGCCCAGCACGAAAAATCGCGCGGTGAGCGAGCGATGCTGCTCGTGCGGCACGAATTCGCGGACGAACCGGTCCGGCTCGATCGGCTGCTCGGGGTCGAGCCGCGCGCTGACCGGCACGAGCGCCTCGAATTGCGGCGACACGGCCGGGTCGAGCGTGCGCAGCGTGCGGCCCGGCTTCGCGCGCAGCCGGTCGAGGACGACGTTCGGCCGTGCTCCGCACGCGAACGCGTCGGCCACCGCCGCGGGCGTCGTGCCGAGGTGCTCGGCCAGCAGCCGCTCGCGCATGCCGGCGATCGCCGCGCGAATGCGGGCATCGCCCGCCGCGACCAGCGCGATGCAGCATTCGGTGTCGAGCAGCATCGAGCGGTTGTTCAGGTTCGCGCTGCCGATCACGATGCATTCGTCGTCGACGATCGCGACCTTGCTGTGCACGTTCACGCACCCGTCGCCAAGCCCGTCGACGTGCGGATACAGCAGCCGGTAGCGGTCGAAGCGGTCGGCCGACGCGAGCGTCGCGTGCAGCCGCGCGCGCAGCACGCCCATCGTCGCTTCCTGCAGCCAGCCGCTCTGCACGCGCGGCGCGACGACGGTCACGTCCGGCCCGTCCGCATCGGCGAGGCGTTCGGACAACGCTTCGCGCACCACCGCCGCGGTGAAGTACTGATTTTCGACATACAGGTGCCGCTGCGCGGCGCGGATCGTGTCCTCGACGAGCGCGCGCACCTGGGTGACCGCCTCGCGGCCGCCGTGGCGCGGCGCCGTATACGCGATGCCGAGCCGCACGTCGCGTACGTCGACGGGCGCGCCGGGCGGCCACGGATCGGGGTCGTCCGGCCGGTCGAGATGCCGCTGCGCGCGGATCGCGATCGGGCGCCCGCACGCCTGCAGCCAGCGGGCGCGCGCCTGTTCGCCGATCGCGGCGGCCGCGTCGCCGTCGAACATCGTGTGCACGTCGTGGAACGGCCCGTACGGCATGCCATGCTCGTCGCGGCGGCGCGGGTCGTCGGCCGCATGCGCGGGCGTGTCCCAGCGGGCGCGCGTCAGGTCGAGGCCGCCGACGAACGCGAGCCGGTCGTCGATCACGACGAGCTTCTGGTGATGCGACGCGCCGCGCGGATGCGTATCGTCGAGCCGGAACCGGATCCCGCGATGCGCGCGCCAGGCGGCCCGATACACGGGCGGCCAGTCGCGCTCCAGCGCGTAGATCATCGCGAAGTCCCACGCGAGCACGTAGATGCGCAGGTTGTGGCGGGCGGACGCGAGCGCGTGCAGGAAGGCCGCGAGCGTGTCGGGCAGCGTGTCGTCTGCGCCGCCCGGCGCGAGCCGCATCCGGCTGTCCACGTCCCAGCCGACGATGAACACCGTATGGCGCGCGCGCAACAAGGCGGCGCGCAGCGTCGAGAAGTACGCGTCGCCGTCGACCAGCATCGCGAAGCGGTCCGCGTGGCGGATCGTGTCGCAGTTGCGCCCGCGCTCGAGCAGGCCGTGCCGCGAAGGGCCGTCCGCCGGCGCCGTGTCGACGCGCCGCTCGTCGGCGCGGGTCACGCGATCCGCCACGATCATCGCGCGCCGACGTCCCGGTCGCCGTCGATCCGCTGCAACAGCGCGTCGCAGCGCGCACGCAGCGCCTGGAGTTCCGGCGAATGCGCGTCGAGCCGCACGCGTTCGCCGCTCTGCGGGTCGCCGTGCGTGATCGCGATGTCGTAGATCTCCTGCGCGATCGTCGCCGACGCGTGCGCGATCCTGATCCGGTCGAGCCACTCGCAGTCGGCGTGCCGGCACGCGAGCCATGCGCGCAACGCGCCGACGAGTTGGCCGGTCGTGAGCCACGCACCGCTGCGCATCCGGGCAGCGAGCTGGCTCGTCACGAGATAGGAGAGCAGGTCGGTCTGGGTCACGCGAAACTCCTTGACGAGGTGTCGGGTTGACAAGTCCGTACGCACGCGATGTTTTGCAGCGTTTCGCAGATCGCCGCAAATTCCGGCCCGCTCGTGCGCGAGAACGAGACGGAGATGTCGTCGGTGTCCGGATCGTCGTCCGACTGCTGGACGATGAACCGTTTCACGCGCACGCGGCCGGGGCCGAGCGCCTCGTGCAGCGTGCCGAGCGTCAGGCCGCCGCGTTCGGCCACGAGCAGCAGCGTGCGTTGCTGACGCTGCGCGATGAAGCGGCGCTCGAGCGGTTTCACGCCCGCGAGGATCGCGAGCACGATCGCCGTCGCGCCGACCGATGCAACCACCATGCCGCCGCCCGCGGCGAGCCCGACGCCGGCCACCGCCCACAGGCTCGCGGCCGTCGTCAGCCCGCGCACCACCTCGCCGCGCAGCAGGATCGAGCCCGCGCCGAGAAAGCCGATGCCCGACACGACCTGCGCGGCGACCCGCGACGGATCGAGCACGACGCCGTTTTGTCCACGCACGTCCTCGAAGCCGAACGTCGACACCAGCATCACGAGCGCGGAGCCCACGCACACGAGCATGTGCGTGCGCAGCCCGGCGGCCCAGTTCAGGCGTTCGCGTTCGAGCCCGATCACGCTGCCGAGCAGCGCGGCCAGCAGCAGGCGTCCAAGCAATTCGAGGTGGCCGATCATGATGTGCATCCCTTCCGGCCCTTCGCGATGCGGGCCGGCAGCGGTTCGATGCGGAAAAGGGACGCAAGCAGCGTGCCGGCCGGGCACGGCGCGTGCGCGCGAGGGCGGCGGCGCGCACGGCGGTCATGCGGTGCGCATTTTTTTCATCGCCATCGCAGATAAGGCAGGAGGCCACCGTGGCACATCAACAGGACGCACAGGTTCGGGATCCGTATCGCGGCCACGAAATCCTGGTCTGGGCGCGACCCAACGAGCGCGGCGCATGGCGCGACGAGGTACAGGTGTACGTCGACGGCGCGCGCATCGAGCTGGCGGTGCCGGAGGCCGCCGGCCCCGAATGGCTGACCGAGGTCGAGGCGCTGCGCGCGGGGCTCGAGCGCGGCCGTTATCTGATCGACAAGCGGGTGGACGACGACTGAACGGCATGGCGCTTGCGGGCGCCGATGGCCGCGACAGCCGCCCCGCGGCATCCCGTGAACCCATCCATGCCGGCCCGCGCCGGGAGGAACCGATGAGCGATCCGCGCACGCTTCATATCTACCGCTACGACCCCGATCGCGACGCGCAGCCGTATCTGCAGCGCTACGAGATCGACGTGAACCCGGACGACCGCATGCTGCTCGACGTGCTCGGCCGCGTGAAGCGCGACGACGAGACGCTCGCGTATCGCCGTTCCTGCCGCGAGGGGATCTGCGGGTCCGACGCGATGAATATCAACGGCAAGAACGGGCTCGCGTGCCTGACCAACATGCAGACGCTGCCGCGCGAGATCGTGTTGCGGCCGCTGCCGGGGCTGCCGGTGGTGCGCGACCTGATCGTCGACATGACCGACTTCTTCAACCAGTACCACTCGATCCGGCCTTACCTGATCAACGACACGACGCCGCCGGCGCGCGAGCGGCTGCAATCGCCGGAAGAGCGCGATCAGCTCGACGGGCTGTACGAATGCATTCTGTGCGCGTGCTGTTCGACGTCGTGTCCGAGCTACTGGTGGAACCCGGACAAGTTCGTCGGGCCGGCCGGCTTGTTGCAGGCGTACCGGTTCATCGCCGATTCGCGCGATCTGGCGACGGCCGAACGGCTCGACGATCTGGAGGATCCGTACCGGCTGTTCCGCTGCCGGACGATCATGAATTGCACGGACGTATGCCCGAAGGGGCTGAATCCGACGAAGGCGATTTCGGAGATTCGGACGATGCTGGTCAGGCGGACGGTGTGATGCGCGATGTCTGAATGCGTGCTTTCGAAATCAAGAAAATAACGCGATCAGTCGTTGCAGCAAAGGTATTCGCGCCGTCCAGCCATCGACGTTGGAAGGCGGCATGGCGATGAAGCGCAATGGAGACGACTTCGATTGGTCGTAGTAGAAAATGGTGTCGTCGCCGTACTCCAGTTCCCGAGGGGCTGCGTCGTTAATCGTGCGTACCGAAAAATACCGCTCCGCCCGCACCTCTCCGGCCGGGCCTATCACCCGGAGCCGAATTTCGTCGCCGTCGCCAAAGGAGCGACGTGCCCCACACAGCTCGATTTTGTATTTCTCGCCACCGAACTCTTTCGTTCCTCCGTTAAGAGTCTGAGTATAGTTTTCGCAACCCCCATATGATTTCCGCAACATAAGAGACGGAATCGCCAGCGCCAAAACGAGCGCGAATGCGATTAAATTTTTTCTGGTGACCTGCATATTTCGCCCAGGCTCAATTTAATGGGGTTTGTCAACTTGAGGTATCGGAATTGGGAATATATCACGAAATCCTCTCCGCGATTATGCTTGATTCTCCAATCGTTGTAGGTTCTGTTGAAAACAGGGTAGTGCACGTCACAAGCCCTGAATTTCCTGACCAGGCCCTTCCGCGTATCGATAGGTTTATCCAGAAAATCATCAATCAGATACTTCCATTTAATCCTGGATTCAATGTCGAGGGAGTCTCCAAGATTCGAATTGACGCCGCTTCGATATAGAATCTCCCTGATTCGCCCTCCATTCGTGATAACCATGCCTTTTTTATTCCAGTGTCCCAAATACTGGCTGCCCGATGGCAACTTCTCGTCATTGAAGGAGTAGCTATCTTTTATGTATGCATAGACGTGCGTTATGGATGCAATCAAGTCGATGCAGTAGGATTTGGTTTTTTCATGATTGTCGTATTTATAATATTTGTCTCCAGAAAACTCTGCGCGTCCAATGGCGGCATAGATGTTGAAGTTCGCGAGAGCAGCAGTCAAATCTGTCGGCGCATACGGGAGACCTCCCGTCGTGTCAAAGCTGGACACATTAACGAGTTGAAATTGCCACTTCCTGCAAAACTCGACGGGATTGCCTTTATCGCCAACCGTCTGAAAATCGAAATCTACCGAAGATGCGAATTTTTCTTTCACCACATGCCGTAGCAGTTCTCTCAACCTCGCCCAGCTATCTGGAGGTGCGCGAAATGCCGGATGCTGCCGGGCAGCGCGCCGGCGCGTTCCAGTTCGTCGTTGCCGTCGCCGGCTCCCGCTACTTCTCGGCGAACGCGTCCACATGCGCGGCACGCCGTTGCGCCGCCGCGCGACCCTCGCTCGGATAGAACTGCCGCGCCCATCGCTGAAACACCGGGTACGGCCCGTCACCCGCGACCGGCGTCCCGTAGCCCGTGTAATCGCGATGGCTCCACACCATGATGTCTTCCTTGAACACCGGCACCAGCCATAGTCGGTGCAGCAACCGGCCGAGCGCCGCATAGACGATTCGCTGCAACGGGGCCGGCCACCGCGACAGCCACGAAAAGCGGAACGAAATACCGTCGCGGAACGTCCAGCGCAGCGGCGCGATCTGTACGCCGCACGCGAAGATCTTCGCTTCGAGGCCGATCGCCTTCATTTCATGGTCGGACGACACGCAGCCGAGGCCATGAACGCCGATCAGCGTGCTCCATTTGACGTTCTTCCATGCCATGTCCACCTGCATCGAAATGCGCGGGCCGTCGATCACGGGCGCATGCGGCTTCATGTCCTTCCAGCGATGCAGCGCACCGAAATGCTCGAGATCGTAGCCGTTTTCCGGCAGGTTCTGCATCACGCCGCGCAGCGTGAAAGCCCGGCCCACCGGCGCCGAGAAGCCGGTCATGTCCACTTCCGGCAGTTCCCATGTCGGCGCGAAGCCATCGGCGTTCTGCCACACGAACACGAAGCCGTTCCACTCGCGCACGTGCCGGGTGCGAAGCGTCAGCGCGTGGCCGCTTTTCGCGCAGCCGGCGGTGGTGCGCCGGCCGTCGGGGCCGTACGCGTAGTGATGGAACGGACAGACGATCTGCTCGCCGTCGACCGTGCCGCCGTGGCCCAGATGAGCGCCCTGATGCGGGCAATACGCGTCGACCGCGCACGCGACGCCGGAAGCCGTCCGGTACAGCACGACATCGCGTCCCATGAAAGGCGTCGTGAGCACGGTGCCCGGCTTCAGCTCGCGGCTGAAACACAGCGCGAACCATCCGTCCGGATAGGGCAGCGGCGCGGTTTCGTCGACGGGGCCGGTTGCATGCATCGTGTGCTCCTGCATCGGCATGGCCCTCATCGCGCGAACTCCCTACCGGCGTGCGCGGCGGCGGCGGCCGGCACGGCGTCGCATTGTCCGACGGGCACGTCATCGCCGGCCGCCGGATAGAACTGCGCAGCCCAGCGCCGGAACGTCATGATCGGCATCTCGCCCGCCATCAACGTCGGGCGCGCGTCGTAGTCGCGGTGATCCCAGATGCGCAGGTCGCGCTTGAATTGCGGCACGAACCACAACCGGTACGCGGCGCTCACGAGTATCTCGTGCACGGCCCGGCGCAGCGGCGACGGCCACGCAGATGCGCGTTCGACGCGCAGCGCAACGAATTCGCGACAGGTCCAGCGGTCGGGTTCGATCTGCGTCGGGAACAGCACGACCCGCGCATGCAGCCCGAGGTCCGGCAGTTCCATGCGCGCGGCCATGCAGCCAAGGCCGTGCATCGTGATGTCCAGCAGCAGCCGTTGGCCGAGCAGTACGAGCGTCGAGCGCATCGTCATCCGGTAGCCGTCGGCTTGAGGCGGTTCGAGCACCGGATTCGACCACCCGTGCACCGGGCTGAAATGGTTGACGTCGACGCCGTTCTCGGCCGGATTCTGCAGGCTGCCATTCAGCGTGTGGCATGCGCCGCGCGGCCGCGAATAGCCGTCGAGATCGAGTTCGGGCAGCGACCACGACGGCGGTGCGCCCTCACGGTCCTGCCACGCGAGCACGAGGCCGTTCCATTCGAGCACGTGGCGCTGCCGCAGCGTGGCGGCGGGCGGCTTGCCGTCCCGTCCTGCGCGCACGCAGGTGCCGTCCGGCGCGAACGCGAGGTGATGGAACGGGCACACGATCTCCTCGCCGCGCACGACGCCGCCATGCCCGAGATGCGCGCCGAGGTGCGGGCAATGTGGCGCGACCGCGCGAATCAGGCCCGATGCCGTTCGATAGAGCACGACGTCCTCGCCCATGAAGCGCGTGACGATCAGTGCGCCGCGTTTGACGTCGCGGCCGTAGGCCAGCGCGAACCAGCCGTCCGGGTAGCGATGTCGGGAAGTGGCGGCGGCTTCGGGCACAACGGGGATCGATGCGTGCATGCGCGTCTCCAGTCACCGGTGCGAAGCATGCCGGTCCGCCGCCGCGATTTCCTCGAGCGTCGGCAGCGCCGTCATCGCGACTTCACCGCCGGCGAAGCGGCCGCCGCCGAGATCGTCGCCGTGGTAGCGGGTGCTGAACGCGTGAAATTCCGCGTTGCCCGCACTCATGTAGCCCAGCTCCGTCACGTAGGCCTGCGCGTCGGCGTCGTCCGCCAGCACGCCTGTCGCGACCGCTTCGCGCGCGTCGATCAGGCGGCGCTCGTTCGACGTGCAGAGCGCCGCGAGCCGGTCGAGCGCCGCCTGGACGTTCAACTGCTCGACACGCATCAGGATCCAGACGGCATTGAATCGCTCGTGCGCGGAGCGTTCCTTGCGAAACGAAAACAGGTCGTTGACGAGGATCACCGAATCGATCGTCCTGTCCCGCGCGTCGGCCAGGGCCGCGTGTTGCGCGAGGCGCTGCTCCATGTCGATGTCGAGCGCGTATTCGGTGAGCAGCGTGATCCAGTGGCCGAAACCCTCGACCCGGCGAAACGCCAGATAGTCGGCGAGCGACAGGCGCGATGCGTCGGTCGCCGTCGGATCGGCCTGCGTACGGATCTGCGCGCGGACGCATTCGACGAACCGCTGCCAGAAGGCCGGGCGCGCGTCGCACCGGGTGCGCATCAAGCACAGCGTGTCGTGCAGCAGTCGCGCGGCGGGCACATCGGCCGGCGGCGGCATGCCGTCGACGGCCGCGAGGCAATGATCGCGCAACGTGTCGAGCCCCGCCTGGTCGCCGGTGCGCGCCAGATGCGTGAAGGCGTCGTCCATCAGCGTCGTGACGTTCATCATCCGATGGATCGTGTACGCGCGATCGGGCCGCGCATTCGGATAGCACAGGCTGCCATACGCGGGAATGCGCTGCGCGAGAAAGCGGCGTGCCGCCGCGTCGCTGCGATAGTGCCGCAGGATGGTCGGATAGTCGTCGATCGCGAGTTGCCGCTCGATGGCTTCGTGCTGCGGGTGCCGTGCAACGGGCAGCAAGAGCCGCGGCAGCGGCAGCACCAGCGTGTGCGTCGCGCTCGGCACGACGTTCTCGACGCGCGGCGTTCCGGATGCTTGCATGGGAATCTCCAGGTTACGCGTCCGGTTTGACCGCGACGATGCTGTAGGTCGACACCTTGTTCTTGATCAGCGCGACGGACCAGTTTTCGGCGAGCACGCGCAATTCCTCCAGCGTGTCCGGCGCGCGATGCGGAAAATGGCGGTCGATGTTGGCCTTGGCATCCATCAGCCAGCGTGCCACGTCGATGTTCGACGGCAGCACGCGCATGTCGCGGATCGCGAATCCGGCGTCGATCAGCACCTGCCTGAAATAGTCCGGCGTCTTCCGGTGCTTGCACGCGATCCGGTCGATCTCGTCCGGCGTGTCGGACTGGTATTCGCTCAGTTCGACGTTGTACAGATTATCGGAGATGATCACCGACCCGCCGCCGCGCACCCGCGCATGCAGCGCGCGCATCGCCTTTTCGTACAGCGCGTTCGGGAAATGCGAGATCACGCCGCGAATGATCACGAGATCGTACGGTGTCGCGGGATCGGGCAGTCGGTCGACGTCCTGCGCGTTGCACTGGTATAGGTTGATGCGTCGAGCGAGCCCGTGCTGCGCATGAAAGCGGGCGCAGTAGTCGAGCTGTTCGCGACTGACGTTGATGCCGTCGAGGCGCATGCAGCCGGGGAAGCGGCCCGCCAGATACTTGAGGATGTAGCCCCAGCCGCAGCCGATGTCGAGAATGCGCTCGACGCACGCGGGCACGGGGTCGTCGAAGCCGGCGAGGCGAAGCTGGCGTTCGAAGTAGCGAATGCCCGATTCATCGAGCGAGATCGGCGGCGTGGAGCGCGGATCGTCGTAGACGCCGAACTGGAACAACAGGTATTCGCCGATCGCCTTGCGCCAGTCGTCCGGACTGCCGGCGTAGGTCGCCTGCACTTTCTGCTCGTAGTCGCTCACCGTCTCGCCATGCAGCACCCGGATAGGCAGCGCGGGCGCCCGGTGCGGCGCGCGCATGTCGGCGATTGCCTGTTCGCTGATCTGATTCATCGAAACCCTCGCGTCGTCCATTTCCGTCAAGCCGGACACAACGATGCCCGCCGATACGTGCGATCGTGCGATCGAATAAATCGATGTCATGCTTCTGTCGAAGCGTTATGAAGGGGAAATATCCGTGCGCATTTATAGAGCCCCGAATAAATGGCGGAAATGGCGCCGTAACGCAGTATCGCGATGCAGACCCCATATCATGCACAGGCCTTCTGGCGACGTGGGGTTGCGCCGGCTGGGCGGTTCGGCTCCGTATGATGCTCGCATTTTCGTGATCCGGATACCAAGATCGTGAACCGGACGCGAGGTGTATTCGTTATATGAGAGGTGATTCGTTTTTTCAAGAATCTTCCCGTCCGTTTTAAAAACACGGGAAAACAAGCATCGGTAAAATAATTAAATCGCGATCGTCAATGGCAATCCGGATTGTTTCGATTCGATGAATCGAAACAGGGCAGCCGCGCCGAGAAGGATCGCGCCCGGCTGCCCGGTCGGACGAGGCGGGCGTGACCCGCCGGCGCCTACGGCCGCGCGGCAATCTCGTCGAGATGCCGCAGCAGATCCGCCGGATCGTCGTACACACGCAGCGCGCCCGCCCGTTCCAGCTCGTCGCTGCCGTACCCGCCCGCCAGCAGCCCGACGCCCAGCGCGCGGCAGCGGCTCGCGGCGAGCATGTCCCAGATACTGTCGCCGACCACCACCGTATGCTCGATCGGCACGTTCAGTTTCGCGGCGGCGGTCAGGAACAGGTCGGGGTCCGGCTTCGCATACTTCACCTGGTCGCGCGTGACGACGACGTTCTTCGCCGGATCGACGCCGAGCGCCTCCAGATTGATCGCCGCGGTTTCCATCCGCCCGCTGGTCGCGATCGCCCAGCGAATGCCGGCGCTCGACAGCGCGGCCAGCAACTCGCGCGCGCCGGGCAGCGGCCGGACCTGCGCGCGCAGCCGCTGGTACGCGGCCGCGTGCAGCCGCGCGAGCCGTTCGACACGGTCGGCGTCGATGTCGCCGTCCGTCTCGCGCAGCAACTGATTCAGGAACAGGCCGCCGCTCATCCCGATCTTGCGATGGATGCGCCACACCGACAGTTCGATGCCTTCGGCATCGAGCGCTTCCTTCCACGCGAGTACGTGCTGATAGACGCTGTCGACGAGCGTGCCGTCGAGATCGAACAGAAATGACGTTTCAATGCGCATGCGAATCTCCTGGCCCGATGGCATTCGGGCAAATCGTCGGCAAACCCAATTCGTCACATTATCGGCGCGCGGCCGTGTCACCGCCATGTCCCGCGCCGCCCGCGCCGCGCCTCGCGGCGGCGTGTCGAATGGCGCTGGTACAATCGCGCCGATGCGCCGGGCGGGCCGCCCGCGCGCGCCCAACCTTCGTCGAATCCCCGTATGGCAACCCCCGACGCCGTGAGTTCCGAACAATCCTGGTGGGGCGTTCTGGCCCTGGCGCTCTCCGCCTTCATCTTCAACACCACCGAATTCGTGCCCGTCGCGCTGCTGAGCGCGATCGGCGACAGCCTGCAGATGCAGCCGACCGCCGTCGGCCTGATGCTGACGATCTACGCGTGGGCCGTCGCGGTCGTATCGCTGCCGCTGACCTTCGTCACGCGGCACGTCGAACGCCGCAAGCTATTGAGCGTGGCGCTGCTGGTGTTCATCGGCAGCCATGTCGTGACTGGTTTCGCGTGGAATTTCGCGGTGCTGATGATCGGCCGGCTCGGCATCGCATGCGCGCATGCGGTGTTCTGGTCGATTTCGATCCCGCTCGCGGTGCGGCTCGCGCCGAGCGACCGCAAGAGCCGTGCGCTCAGCCTGATCGCGATGGGCTCGGCGATCGCGATGGTGGCCGGGATTCCGCTCGGCCGCTTGATCGGCGAGGCGTTCGGCTGGCGCGTCACGTTCCTGATCATCGCCGGCGCGGCGGGCGCCACGCTGCTGTTGCTGCGCGCCACGTTGCCGGTGCTGCCGAGCCAGGGCGCCGGGTCGCTGAACAGCATCGGCGTGTTCCTGCGCAAGCCGGCGCTGGTCGCGCTGTACGCGATCACCGTGCTCGTCGTGTCCGCGCACTTCACGTCGTACACGTATATCGAACCATTCGTGCAGAGCATCAACCATGCGAGCAGCAGCCGGATCACGTACGTGCTGATCCTGTTCGGCGTCGCCGGCCTGCCGGCCGCGGTCTGCTTCAATCGCATCTATCCGCACCGGCCCGACGATTTCCTGCTCGCGTCGATCGTCGCGCTGTCGGGCTGCCTGCTGATCCTGTTCCCGTGCGCGCTGAACATCGTCACGCTGTCCGTGCACACGCTGGTGTGGGGCGGCGCGATCGTCTGCTTCGGGCTGGCGATGCAGGCGTGGGTGCTGAAGCTGGCGCCGGAGGCGACCGATCTCGCCGTGTCGATCTACTCCGGGCTGTACAACGTGGGTATCGGCGCCGGTGCGCTGCTCGGCAACCATATCGCGGGCGACTTCGGGCTGCCGTGGATCGGCACGTTCGGCGGCGTGGTCGCGATCCTCGCGGCCGGTGTCGCGTGGGCCGCGTTGTGGCTGCACGCGAAACGCGAAGCGGCGGTCGAGGCCGCTGCGCATTGAAGCCGCCGCGCGGCGCGCGTCCGGTGGATCACGCGACCGAATAGCCGCCGTCGGCCACGAGCGCGTGCCCCGACACATAGCGGGCATCGTCCGACGCGAGAAATGCGACGATCGTCGCTATCCCGGCCGATGACGCCCGGCGGCCGGCCGGCGTCGATACGGCGTGTTATGCTCCGCGCGAAACCCGTGTTCCGAAATTCGCGGCTCGGCAACGGGCCGCGTTTGCGGCACGGCCGTTCGCCCTCGATTGATTGACGCTCATGAACGGTAACTCCACGCTCGATCCAGTGGCGCAAGAGGCGATTGACTGGGAAGTGAGGCTGCGCTCCGGCGAGATTTCGCAGGACGAGCGCGACGCATTCCTGGCATGGCGGCGCGCGGATCCGGCCCACGAAGAAGCGTGGGCGCGGCTGCAGCAGCGGCTCGGCAGGCTGGGGCCGTTGCAGGGCACGTCGAGTACGGCGGTGCGGCGGGCGCTCGATGAGCCGTCGCATCACCGCAGACGATGGCTGAAAGCCGGCGCGGGCCTGGGAGGCATCGTGCTCGCCGGGATCGGTACGCGCCAGCTCATTTCGACGTTTTCGCTCGACGCGGACTACCACAATGGCGATGTGGTCCCGCAAAGAGTCCAGTTCGACGGCGATGTTTCGGTCACGGCCGGCGCGGCCACGCGGGTGTATACCCATGCACGTGAGCAAGCCGACCTTTATCTGGCTGCCGGTCAGGTTGCAACCGATCCGAATCGCGCCGGCTATCAGCCTGTCGTCGTGACCACCCGCGACGGCATGGTTCGCACCGAGCGGGCGCGCGTGAGCGTGGACGTTCTGCGCCTGCATACCGTCGTGGCCGTGCAAGGCGGCGACGCGGTCCTCGCCGTGCCTCGCGGGCGCCGCTTGCGGGTACCCGATGGATCGGCGTGGTCCTTGTCGGGCGGTCAGATCGCGCGCATGCCCGAAACGTCGGCCGACATCTTCTCGTGGACGCGCGGCACGCTGGTCGTGCTCGATCGCGCGGTGCCGGACGTGATCGAAACGCTGGGCCGTTACTTCGGCGGCTATATCCGTTTTCCGGAGGCCGCGCTGTCGCGCCGGGTGAGCGGTGTCTTTCCGCTCGACGACGCGCCGGCCGCCCTCCGGCAACTGGCCGAAAGCCTCGGGTTTTCCCTGAATCTGTACGGCAAGATGCTCGCCGTCGCCACTCCTGCCTGAAACCGCAGGCTGCTGCTCCGGCCCCCACCGAATTTTTTTTCGATTTGCGGTGTCACTTTTCGCCGCTCGTTGCACAAGGTAAATAAGAGCGCATCGAATCGCTCGACATCAACCCGTGCACTCGAGTGGAGGAAGTGTGTTCGACGCTATCGACAAGTCCATATTGTCCGTGCTGCAGCAGGACAGCACGCTCTCGGTGGCCGAGATCGCCGACCGCGTGAACCTTTCGACGACGCCATGCTGGCGACGCATTCAGAAGCTCGAGCAGGACGGCGTGATCGCGCGTCGCGTGGCGCTTTTGGATGCGAAGAAGCTCAACGTGGGCGTGACCGTTCTGGTGGAAATCAAGACCGCGGAACATACCGCCGCGTGGTTGCGGCGCTTCTGTGACGTCGTGGCGACGATTCCCGAGGTAGTGGAAGTTCATCGCATGAGCGGGCACATCGATTACATGCTCAAGGTGGTGGTGCCGCATATCGACGCGTACGACAGCGTATACAGGCGTTTGATCGGCGCGGTCGACATCTTCGACGTCAGTTCCAGCTTCTCGATGGAGACCATTAAGCAGACCACCGTATTACCGCTCGATTACATGCTGTGACCGCACGGGCCGGGCAATTTGTCGGCGGCGGCGGAGAAGGACGGAATTTCACCGGCGCGGCGGAAACCGCGGAATGGAATTCCAAAACGGGCAGCGCAAGGGAATTGTTTCAAAAAAACATTCCAGACCCGGACGATAGACTTGTTTCATCGATGACGCGTTCGGGCAAGAGGCTGACCCACGCCCGATTTGAAGTATGAAGATACTTTGCGACACGACGATGACGCGGTTACGCGTAGGAATACTGATAGAACGGACGAAGAGCCAATACATTCGACAAGGGAGCGGTTCAAACGTGAAGCTCAACATCAGAACACGCCGGGTTATCTCGAGCCAGGCATCAGGGGTTGCCATCGCGGTCGCCGTCGCACAGGTTTTCATCGCGGCGTCGGCGCATGCACAACAGGCGGCCCAGCAGTCGTGGCATCTCGCGAGCGGTCCGCTGGACCGTACGCTGGTCGAAATCGCGCAGAAGGCCAACGTGAGGTTGAGCTACGACGCGGGCCTCGTGCAATCGTTGAAGTCATCGCCCGTCGAGGGTAGCTACACCGCCGAGGCCGCGATTCGACAAGCGCTCCGAGGCACCGGCCTCGAACTCGTCGCGACGGGCAGCGGTGGTCTGACCATTCAGAAGGCGGTTGCGAAGCCTGCCGCGGCGGCGCCCGCTGCGGCGTCGGCGGCAGCGGCCTCCGTGGGGCCTGTCGATACCACGCTTCCGCTCATCAGCGTGGCGGCCAGCCGGGACTCCGGCGGTACCGGCTTCGTCGCGGAATCGTCGTCCACCTATGCGCGCTCGGACGTGCCGCTGAGCGAGACGCCGAAATCGGTCAGCGTCATCAATGCGGCGGTGATCCAGAGCCAGGCCGCTCAGTCGCTCTCCGATGTGCTGAGGAATGCTTCCGGTGTTGTGACGCGGCCGGGGCCGCTGGGCGTGCCGAGTTACACGATTCGCGGGTTCACGGCGCAGAACCTGACCTCGGACGGGCTCGCGACGGTGGGCTCGGCGCCCAACGTCACGCCGACGATCGCCATCTCGAGCGTTGAAGTGGTCAAGGGCCCGTCGGCGATCGTGAACGGCAACAGCCCGCCGGGGGGCGTCATCAATATCGTCAAGAAGACGCCTCAGGCTGATCCGTTTCACGAAATCCAGGTGGGCTACGGCTCCTACGGCAGCGAGCAGATCGCACTGGACAGCACGGGCGCCATCACCGCCGACAAGAAGCTCCGGTATCGCTTCATCATCTCGGGTGAACGGGTCGGCCAGAATTCGATGGGATATGACGGCGAAAGAAATTTCTACTTCGCACCGACCCTGCAATGGAAGGACTCGACCACGGATGTGACGGTCGGATATGAGCGCACGGTCAATCGCGAGCCGGTTCCGCCATTCACCGTCGGCTATGCCAAGGGCGACATCTATCGAAACTATATCGACAGGCCGCTTGGCACGCCGTCCGACCATTTCGGCGCGCAAACGGACAATATTTTCGTTCACCTCGAACAAAAGCTCGGCACGGCGCTGACCTTCGTGAGCAAGGGTTCCTATACGCGGACCCAACAAACGCAGCAAGCCTGGACAACGGCGACGCCGCTCTCGGCGACCAACGGCATGTTGTTCCACAACTTCGATTCGGTCTCGGATTTCTACAGTTGGAGCTTCCAGAATTACCTGCGAGCCAAGTTCAATATCGGCGCTGTGAAAAATACGGTGATTGCGGGCTGGGACGTTCTTCGCTACAGCCAGCATCAGTCTGACACCACGACATCGAAATTCATTTCCATTCCGAATGTCTTCGGCTCATTTGCGCTTCCGTCTCCCGACACCGGAAACGTGATGCCGAATAACACTACCTACTTCACTCAAACCGGTTTATATCTACAAGATCAGTTTTCCTATAAGAATTTCCATGCGCTCGCGTCCGTGCGCCGGGATACCTATCTGACACATGCGACCTACGCCGGTAACCCACCACCGGGAAGCCATCAGAACGCCTATAGCCCGAGCCTCGGCCTGCTCTACGAACTGACGTCCGAGGTTGCCGTCTACGCCAGCTACAACCGTGGCTTCCAGCCGGGCACGGCGCTTCGTTTCGGTGGCGGTGTGCTCCCACCGCAAATCAGCCAGCAAGTCGAAGTGGGCATGAAGTTCAACCTGCTGGACGACAAGCTGGCCATCACGACCTCGGCTTACCGCACCTCGTTCAGCAATTACAACGTTGCCGACCCGGCCCATCGCGGCTTCTCTCTTCCTGCCGGCGGCGCGGTGAGCCGCGGATTCGAAGCGGAGATCAGCGGCCAGCCGCTGCCTGGCGTCAACGTGGTGGGCAGCTACACCTACAACGACTTCGTGCAGCCCTCGACCACCACTCTGGCGGTGAACCTGCCCAAGAACAGCGCGAGCCTGTGGGCCACCTATAACTTTCGCTCTGAGAAGCTCCAGGGTTTTGGGGTCGGCGCCGGACTATTTTTTGCAAGCGGACAGTACATCGGCTCGGGCGGGCTGTATCGCATCCCCAGCCAGGTGGAGACGGATCTCGGCCTGTTCTATCGGAAGAAGGGCTACGGCCTGAATCTTTCGATCAAGAACGTATTCAATCGCAAGCTCTACTACAGCAGCACGACGTCCAGCATGATCCCGATGGGACCGGAGCGGACGGTCATGCTGACCGGAACCTATGACTTCTGATTCCTTGCCCGGCCGCCCCTGGGACGACGTCGCCGCGCGCGAGAACACGTCCCAGGTACTCCATGCGCGCACACGCCGCATCGCGTGTGCCGCAGGGGTACTTCTCGCGCATGCGCTGGGGCTGTACGTCGCGGTTCACCAAAGCGCGGTGACGCTCAGGCTCGAGGCGGGACGTCCCGCGGGCGGCACGGTGCAGGTGCAACTGGTCGCCGCGCCGGCGCCGCGGCCCGCGCCGACACCGCCTGCGCCGCCCAAGCCGCGCACCGAGCCGCCGAAACCGGTGGCGCCGGCGAAGCCGGAAAAGGCGCACGTGCTGGCGTCGCACGCGCCGAGCCCGCGCACGGTGGAAGCGGCACCCCAGGAGACGCCGAAACCCGCCCAGCCGCAGCCGGCCGCGCCGTCGCCCACGCCGCATCCCGCACCCGAAGCGGCGCCGGCGCAACCTGTCGCGCCCCCCGCGCCGGGGCCGAACCTGCTGGACGCGCCGAAGCAAATCAGCGCGGGTGAGTTGAAGCAGTTGGGATGCCAGATGCCGCGACCCGACTACCCGGCGAAAGCGCGACGGCTGCAGCAGGAAGGCACGGTGGTCGTGCATTTGAGCATCGGCACCGACGGCGCGGTGACGTCCGCGCGCGTGGCGCAGAGCAGCGGTTCGCCGCTGCTCGACGCGGCCGCCGTCGCGGCGATCCGTGCCGGCCGCTGTCATCCGTACGAGACCGCGGGCATCGCGCGCTCGGTCGAAGCTTCCCAACCCATCGCATTCAACCTGAACGACTGAACCCGCACCAATCGGAGCAACACATGGAACAGTATGGCATCGCCAACGTCTGGCAACAGGGTGACTTCGTTACCCGCTTCATCTTCGTTTTCCTGATCGGCATGTCCGTCGTCTCCTGGTTCGTGATACTGACGAAAGGATTTTCCAATCGGCGTCTCGAATCGCTCGGCAAACGCGCGCAAACGGGTTTCTGGTCCAGTGCGTCGATCAGCGACGGCATCGCGGCGCTGGGCGAGCGCGGTGACAATCCTTATCGTGCGCTGGTGCTTGCCGGGCGCGAAGCGAATGAACAGCATGCGGGCAACGAACCGTCGATGCAGGGCAGCCTGAGCGCGAGCGAATGGGTGGCGCGCGGGTTGCGCAATGCGTTCGACGACGAAGTCGCGCGCCTGCAGAACGGCCTGGCCGTGCTGGGCTCGATCGGCAGCACCGCGCCGTTCGTGGGGCTGTTCGGCACCGTCTGGGGCATCTATCACGCACTCGTGGCGATCGGCATGTCGGGGCAGGCCAGCCTCGATCACGTTGCCGGCCCGGTGGGCGAGTCGCTCGTGATGACGGCGATCGGGCTGTTCGTCGCGATTCCGGCGGTGCTCGGCTTCAACTACGTGAACCGCGGCAACAAGCGCGTGAGCCATCGGCTGAACCGTTTCGCGCACGAGCTGCACGTGTATTTCGTCACCGGCGCGAAGGCCCGCGCCGACGCCAGCCGGCCGGTCGGCGTACCGGCCGCGAGCAAGCGCGCGACGCCCAACCTGGCCGCCTGAAGGAGCCCGCCATGTCAATGATTACCGATGGCGGCGGCGACGAAGGCGTCATGAACGACATCAATATGACGCCGTTGATCGACGTCATGCTGGTGTTGCTGATCATCTTCATCGTGACGCTGCCCGTCATCAACAAGGCGGTGAAGGTCGATCTTCCGCAGGCTGCCGCGCAGCCGGCCGTCTCGAGAACGCAGGACATCGATCTGTCGATCACGGCGGACAAGACGGTGCTGTGGAACAAGCAGCCGGTCGACGCGGATGCGTTGAAGGCGCGCGTGGCCGAGGCCGCGGCGCAGGGCGAGCCGCCCGCGGTCAACATCAACGCGGATCAGCACGTCGAGTATGGCAAGGTCGCGACCATTCTCGCGGCGCTCCAGGGCGGTGGTCTCAACAAGATCAACTTCGTGATGCAACCGCCCGAGGCGCACCAATGATGGTGAACGGCGCTTTCCCCGTCGACCGCGCGGAAGATGCGCAGGCGCGCCGCCGTTTTCCGTCGGTGTGGCACCTGCTGCTGCCTTACTGGCGTACGCGCGAAGGCGTTTTCTCGCTGATGTTGCTGCTTGTCGTGATCGGCTCGAGCTGGGCCGTGACGTACGTGATGCTGTGGAACAACAACTGGACCGGCACGTTCTACGATGCGATCGGCGCTTCCCGATTCAAGGTGTTGCCGGAGCTGCTCGTGCGTTTCCTGCTCGTGGCGATGGCCGGTGCGATCGTGCATATTACCGGGGTGGTGTTGCAGGAAATCGTGGAGATCCGCTGGCGCAGGTGGCTCACGACGTGGCTCGCCGAAAAATGGCTCGCGCGCAACAACTATTACCGGATCGAACGCGACCGCGAACTGGAGAACGTCGATCAGCGTATCGCGGAGGACGTGAAGCTGTTCGTCAACGACACGCTGCAGCTGAGTCTGGGGTTTCTTTCGGTACCGGTCAGCGTCGTATCGTTCAGCGTCGTGCTGTGGCGCATGGGCGGCCCGTTGCAGATGCATGTCGGCGGATCGTCGTACGTATTGCACGGTTATCTGGTGTTCGCCGCATTTGCCTACACCAGCGTTATTTTCGCGGCGACGCACTATCTGGGCCGCAGGCTCATCACGCTGACGGCGAAACAGCATCGTCTCGAGGGCGATTTTCGCGTGCTCATGGTGGGCGTGCGTGAATTCGCGGAACAGATCGCGTTTTTTCGAGGGCAAACGTCGGAGCATGGGCGTCTGCAGGCATCGTTTCGCTTCGTGGTATCGAATCTCTACGCGACGCTGTGGGTGAGGACGCGCCTCTCGTTCTTCACCAATATCATCGGTCAGTTCAGTTCGGTCGTTCCGATCATTCCGACCTTGCTGATGCTGCCGCAGCTGATGTCGGGCGGGTTGACGCTCGGCGGGCTGATGAAATCGAACAGCGCATTTAATTCCGTCACGGGGTCGCTGGCATTTTTTTGGCAAGCCTATCCGGGTTTTACGTCGTGGCGTGCGGAGGCCAACCGTTTGCGCGAATGCCTGCACGTGAGCGAGCATGAGCCGCGGCAGGAAATCGCGCTGGACGAAAGCCGCACTGGAGCGGTCGCCGCGAGCGGGCTCGTCTTGCGCGACGCGTCCGGCGACACGCTGTCGCGCGTGCCCGACTTCGTGCTCGAAGCCGGCCAGCGTTGCCTCGTACGCGGTCGCTCGGGGTGCGGGAAAAGCACGTTGCTGCGTGCACTGGCCGGCCTATGGCCCTACGGCGAAGGCACGATCGTGCGTCCGGCGGCCGGCACGTTCTTCTTGCCGCAACGCAGCTATATCCCGCCGGGCTCGCTGAAGGCGGCCGTGACTTATCCGCGCGACGCTTCGGCGTACTCGGACAGCGAATGCGAGGCACTGCTGCACGCGTGCGGATTGTCGGCCTATGCATCCCAACTCCATGTCGAGGACCGCTGGAGCATACGGCTGTCCGGCGGCGAGCAACAGCGCGTGGCATTTGCGCGCGTGCTGCTCGCCAAACCTTCCACGGTGTTCCTCGACGAATGCACGTCCGCACTCGATAGCCAGAGCGAGAAGGAACTTTACGGTTTGCTCATCGAGCGTCTGCCTCAGGCCACGGTCGTCAGCGTCGCGCATCGCAAGGAACTGCTGGCGTTTCACGACACGACGCTCGATTTCCCCGCGCCGGCGGCACCGGAAGCACGACAGGATGCGACCGACGAAGCGGAGGGCGCACACGCCGGGAGTCGCGCATCCGTTGGAACGCAGCTGTGCTGAGCACCACGATCCCAACCGACGCCGTGCATTTGAACAATGTACGGCGCGCCAACAAATGAAACAGGACAAGGTCGATCCATGAGCAATCTGAAAGCAGTGACGCTGGAAACAATCGAAGCCGACGTGATCAACAACCCGCTTCCCGTATTGGTGGACTTCTGGGCGCCGTGGTGCGGTCCGTGCAAGGCGCTCGCGCCGACGCTGTCGAAATTGAGCGAGCAGTTTCAGGACAACGTGGCGTTCGTGAAGATCGACGTGGACGAGAATGCCGGCGTTCGCGAACGATTCGGCGTTCGTGGTATTCCGACGCTGATTCTGCTGCGCGGCGGCAAGGAGCTCGGCCGTGTGGTCGGCAATCGCTCCGCCACGCAACTGGCCGGCTTCATCGACAACCACCTGGGCTCCGTGACGCCGTTGCCGACGGTGATCGCCGTTGTACCGAACGCGTTCGGCGGCAACGCGCAGCTCAAGGCGGAGCGCCTTGCCGCGCTGGGCGCGTGGCTGGACCGCAAGCGGGCCGCGCCTTCGGAAGCGATGTGGGATGGCGAAATCGGCAGCGCCATTCAGTTCGTCTGCAACACCGCGGACGTGGACGATTGCGCAAGAACGCTGGGTATTCCGGCCAACGTGCTGGCCGTGGTGGAATCGCTGTCGAGCTATCGCAGCACCCATCTGAACGGCGCGGAGTTCGTCGCGCACTGGCTGGATGCCGTGCCGGTCGGGGCGAATCTCTCGCGGCTGCCGCAAATGCTGGTCACCGATCTGCTGTCCGGCGGCGAGATGACCGAGTTGATCGGCGGCGATCCGACGTTGCTGTCGATTCGCGACCGGCTGACCGCGCAGCATGACCCCGCGCGGGCGGAAGGGCCGCTCGCCCCGGAACTGGCCGCAATCAGGCAGGCGCTCGCGAAGTCCGACACCGCGGCGGCCGGCGCCGCGCATGCGCTGGCGACACGGCTCCTCGTGTTGACCGCGCAGCCGCTCGGCGACGCCGCGATCGTCACCGATTTCATATTCGGCCTTGCGGGCGCGCATTGGGAATTGTTGCGCGCGGCCTGCAACTGGACGTCCGACGACGACCGGCGCTTCATGCAACTCGCGGACGAAACGTCGAAGCGCGCGGTGGAGCGCGGCGAAGAAGCTTCGCATGGCGAGAAGACCCTCGAGCGGATCGAGTTGGTGGATTCCTCACTCATCGCGCGGTTTCGATCCCACTACGGCGATGGCACGCGGGCCATGAAAAAGGTCGGCATGAGCATCGGCGATCGTTTGATCGCGATAACGAAGCGCTGCACGTAAATCTTCTGAGAAAAAGCGCGCGTCGAACGTAAATTCCGGATACGCCGGCGTGCGCGCAAAACGATTCCACGAATCCGCGAGACGGCGATTTCTTTCGTAAAAAAATTTCGATCGCGATCGATAGACTGTTTCCAATGTGCTCCCCCTCGATATGACGCGAAAACGTCTCGGCAGATGAGCGGGCTCATCGGGCACACGGCATTCCAACACTCGGAGTAATTTCCATGCAAGACGGCGGTACGCAGTGGCGCGACGTGAAATCCAGCCTGGAGGCAGCGGCCGAATGTGCACTCGATCTCGCACGACGCGCAGGGGCCGACGGCGTTCGTGTGGAGATCGATCATGTCGAATCGCGGACAGCGACCGTGCGCAACCGGATGCCGACCGAGCGGAGCCTTCGACTGTCTTCATCGGTCTCGCTCGTGGTCTATCGCAATGGCCGACGCGGCGCGACGACCTCGTCCGATTTGTCCGCCGACGGCCTCGCGGGTGCGGTGGCGGCCGCCATCGACATCGCGTCCGTCACGGACGTCGATGCTGCCGCCGGCCTGGCTCGGGCGGACTTGCTCGCCAAGGACTTCATCGATCTGGATTTGTATCATCCGCTCGATCTGTCGCTCGATGACATGCTCGACGACGCCCGTCGCGCGGAAGAGGCCGCATTTTCCACGAGCCCCGCCATCGTGACGACCAACGGCGCCAGCGTCGGGACTTCCGCGGGGCTGTCGCTGCTCGCGACCAGCGAAGGGTTCGGGCACAGCGTGCCGTGGTCCACGCATTTTTTGTCGTGCATGCCTGTCGCGGCAGGCACCGGCGAGAAACAGATGGGATTCTGGAGCGATGGCGCGCGCGCCTATGCTGATCTCGACGCACCCGCACGGATCGGCGCGCAAGCCGCGACGCGCGCGCTCGCGCTGCTGGGCGGCACGCAGGTTGAAACGCAGCGTTGCTCCGTGTTGTTCGAGCCGATGGCCGCGATGTCGCTGCTCGGCGAGTTCGTCAACGCGGCGTCGGGCGATGCGCTTTATCGGACGGGCTCATACCTGACCCACCGTCTCGACACTCGCGTCTTTGCCGATCACATTCAGGTCTACGAAGATCCGTTCGTCCCGAGAGGCTTGGCGAGCCGCTGTTTCGACGCCGACGGCGTGGCCGTGTCCCGGCGATCGGTTGTCGACGCAGGTGTGTTGCGCGGCTATTTTCTCGGCTTGTATGCGGCCCGGCGTCTCGGCATGGCGCCGACGGGTAACGGCTGGGGCCCGCACAACCTCGAAGTGCGCAGCGAGAAAACCGGCCACGCGGACGGGATCGACGCGATGCTGAAAAGGCTCGATCGCGGCTTGTTCGTCACCGAGATGGCAGGCGGTGGCGTGAATCGATTGACCGGCGATTTCTCGCGTGCCGCGAAAGGGTTCTGGGTGGAGAACGGCCAGATCCGTTTTCCGGTCACCGGCATCACGATCGCGTCGAATCTGGACGCGATGTTTTCCGGCCTGCTCGCCGTGGGCGCCGACACCGTGACCAGAGGAAGCTTCCGAACGGGTTCGTGGCTGATCGATGAAATGAGAATCGGCGGCAGCTGACGCGCCCGGCGTGCGCGGCCAACCTTTCCTGTCACATACCGGTACGACACCATGCTGGACACGAACGAAACCCTGACCCACACCCGCGGCCCCTCGCTCGACGACATGCGTCGCGCGGCGTATGCCGGGCTGCTGGACAAACACGGCATCGACGAAACGCACCTGTTCGCCGCGCTGAACAGCGCGCTCGGGCAGTCCGGCGACTTCGCCGACATCTATCTGAAGGCGTCGATCGCCGAATCGTGGTCGCTCGAAGGCGGCGCCGTGCGGGGCGGCGCCTGGCTATGCGATTCGGGATTCGGCATTCGCGTGCTGAACGGCGAGGAGACGACGTTCGCGAGTTCGCAACGAATCGGGGCGGACGCGTTGCGCACGATCGCGCGGCAGATTCGTTCGGGACCGGAGGCTATCGCCCGCGCAACGTCTCTCGGCGAACCAGCCGGTTCGGCGGCGGCGCGATCGATCTATGCCCCGCGAGCCTCGCTCGGCACGATCGGCGCGGAGCGCAAACTCGCGCTGCTCAAGCGCGTCGACGAACTGGCGCGATCGAAGGATCGGCGCGTGGTCGAGGTCAACGCCATGCTCGCCGCGACGCACGAGACGGTGTGGATCGCGCGTTGCGACGGGCTCAGTGTCGGCGACGTGCGACCCATGCTGCGGTTGGCGATCAACGTACGGGTCAAATCGGGCGACCGGGTCGAAAGCGCAAGCGGGGGGATCGGCGGTCGCTACGGGATCGCTTCCTGGTCGGACGACGACCTCCGCACACTGGTGTACGACCGCGTCGAAGCCGCGCTGACGAAACTGGATGCACGGCCCGCGCCGGCGGGAACGATGACGGTCGTCGTCGGGCCGGGCTGGAATGGCGTGCTGTTGCACGAAGCCGTGGGTCATGGTCTCGAGGCCGACGGCATACGGCGCAAGACGTCGGTGTTCGCGGGCCGCATCGGTGAGCGAGTGGCGGCGCGCAACGTCACCATCGTCGACGACGGCACGCTCGAAGGCCGCCGTGGTTCGCTCAATGTCGACGACGAGGGCTGTCCGACGCAACGCACGGTGTTGATCGAGGACGGCGTGTTGCGCGGCTGCATGCAGGACTCGCTCAACGCGCGCCTAATGAACATGCGGCCGACCGGCAATGGCCGCCGTGAGAGCTATGCGGTGTTGCCGATGCCTCGCATGACCAACACGTTCATGCTCAACGGCGATCGCGAGCACGACGAGATCATTGCGTCGGTGAAGCGCGGGATCTATGTAGCCGGGCTCGAAGGCGGCCAGGTCGACATCACGAGCGGGCAGTTCGTGTTCGAGGCATCGGAAGCATTCCTGATCGAAAACGGCAGGCTCTGCGCGCCCGTGAAAGGCGCGACGATCACCGGCAACGGGCTGGAAACGATCCAGAAAATCAGCATGGTCGGCAACAACCTCGAGCTCGACACCGGCCGCGCCGTGTGCGGCAAGGCCGGCCAGTCGGTGCCGGTGAGCGTGGGACAGCCTACCGTTCGCGTGGACGACATGACGGTGGGCGGCACGGCATGACGAATGCGTGCGGACGGATGGCGAGCCGACGATGAGAGGGTGGACACAGCGTCTCGACCAGTCGAGAGTGCGGTCGCGGGCGGACAAGACGGAGCTTCTGCCTTTACCGAAGGCCATTCGCGATGCGCTTGCCCTGGAGTATCACCTTCAGCTCGAAGCGCTGCGCGCCGGCGCCGGCTCGCTGACCGCGCTGCGTATCCTGTTGCGCGTGGCGATGGCCGCCACGATGCTGCGCGAACTCGGCTACGGCGGGCAACACCTGCATGCGTCGGACGAATACGAGCGCATCGCCGGCAATGCCTATGAATCGGGAGAGGAAGGCCGCTACGGATTCGACCAGGTCGCCTTTCGCGCCTTCGCGGCGCTCGTGACGGATCACGACTCGCAACTCGAGACAGCGCCCGTCCGGGTGATCGACATCGTCGCACGGCAACTGGAGCGACCCGGTGCGGCGCAGTGAGAGACGCACGTCGGTGACGACGAACGGCAGGGGAGAATGTCAGCCGGCGGCGGAGCGCCGACGCGGGCGCAGCCGGCTCATGCCATCAGATAGCACTGCGTCAGCGCCTGCGCGATATATTTGCGCACCATGCTCACCGACACGCCGAGATGCTCGGCGATTTCAGCGTGAGTGAGGCCGTCTATCTGACTCATCACGAAAGCGCTTTTCGCATTGGGTGACAGGCCGTTCAACGCCTGATCCACGAGCAAGAGCGCCTGTGTCACTTCCGCCATGCTTTCCGCCGACGGCGTGACGGCTTCTTCCCGATGGACGAGCGTTTCGAGGTACGCGCGTTCCAGGTCGCGGCGGCGCCACATCTCGTAGGTGAGACGCTGGGCGATGACCGTGAGAAAGGCCCGTGCATCGCGCACGGCTGTCAGGTCCTGCACGTCCGCCAGTTCTGCAAACGATGACGACGCGAGATCCTCGGCGTCGGCCGGCGAGCCGACGCGCCTTTGCAGTTTCGACTTCAGCCATGCATAGCTCGCGCGGAATTCACTGGTCAGCCATGCCGCACGCGAGCGCGTGCGTTCGTCGTCGACGTCGCTTCTCGTGGGGGAGCCACTGATCGGTGAGCTGTAATTCATATGAAACGGATTCCTGGACCCGTGGCGTCAAGGCACGCAAGCGTGCACGAAAACAGCACATGAGAAGCGCACATTATTTGCGCCGCCACGCCTCTGGAAGTGACAACGCCTCTGCGCAGCGCCCAGGCTTGAGTATGCCATTACAAAAACCGCCGGAGTCAAAGTGGTTTGAAACCAACGCAATATTTTGTGCCGTCGTTTCGCCGTCGAAAAATCACGCTGCCGTCGGCCGATAAGTCTGACGAATCCGTGAACGATACGGATACCGCATCGTCGACAAACCAAGAAATCGTCGAATCGTGGTGAGGCGACGATCGGAATGAGGACGGCGAATTCCCGACATCGCAACCTGCGCTGAAAAGGTATTCCGCCGAGCGCCGCCGCCGCGGAAAAACGTCCCTCATTTCGGCCGACCGGCGATTTAATTCGCAAAAGTCGTTTGCGTCGTGACGCGTACGATTTCGGCAGTGTCGCGGCAGGGCCGGGAACCGCCTGCCGTGACGTTTCCCCCTTACTCCCGCGTTGTGCTCGATCCATGAATTTTCTGCTCTGCACGCCTGCCGAAGGCTACGCCTCCGATGCCGATTGCCTCGTGATCGGTTTGTTCGAAAACCAGAAACCGTCTGCGACGTGGGCGATTCCCGATCGCGCGGTCGCGGCACGCATCGACCGTTTGTGGAAGGCAGGCGATATCGATGGAAAGGTCGGTTCGACATGCTGGTTGCACGAAGTGCAACACATGGGCGCGTCGCGCATCTTGCTGGTCGGGCTCGGCACGTCGGAGGCGCTCGACCGTCGACGCTATGGGCAGGCACTGCGTGCTGCCTGGCGCGCCGTACTCGCCACCCGGCTCACGAAGGCGAATATCGCGCTGACACTCGCGCCGGTGATCGACCTCGACGCAGCCGCCCGCGTGCGCGCTGCCGTGCTTGAATTGCGCGAGGAGCGTTATCGCTTCGTCGACATGAAAAGCGAGAAAGACGATGTTCCTTGCTCATTGACCACAGCGGTGTTCGCAGTCGAAGCCGATGCGATGAAAGCCGCGAAGCGAGTTATCCGGCGCGCCGTGGCACTGGCAAACGGCATCGATCTCGCGCGCGATCTCGGCAATATGCCCGGCAACGTTTGCACGCCCGCATGGCTTGGGAATACGGCAAGGAAGATCGCCCGCGACTGGGACATGAAGGTGGACGTGTTCGGACCGCAACGTATCACCGCGTTGAAAATGGGCGCATTCCTGAGCGTCGCGCGCGGCTCGGCACAACCGGCGCAACTGATCGTCCTCCAGTATCGCGGCGCCGGCCCGCGCACGGCGCCCGTCGTGCTGGTCGGCAAAGGCATCACGTTCGATTCGGGCGGCATTTCGCTCAAGCCTGCCGAAGCCATGGACGAGATGAAATACGACATGTGCGGGGCGGCCGCGGTGCTGGGTGCGATGCAGGCCGTCGCCGAGATGGGGCTGCGGCTGAATGTCGTCGCGATCATTCCGGCTTGCGAGAACATGCCCGGCGGCGAGGCGAACAAGCCGGGCGACATCGTCACGAGCATGAAGGGCCTCACGATCGAGGTGCTCAACACCGACGCGGAGGGGCGACTCATTCTGTGCGATGCCCTCACGTATGCGGAGCGCTTCCGGCCCGCCGCCGTGATCGACGTGGCCACGCTCACGGGAGCGTGCGTCGTCGCGCTCGGCCATCATCGCAGCGGCCTGTTCGCCAATGACGATGCGCTTGCCGACGCGTTGCTGCATGCGTCTGAAGCCGCGTCGGACGCGATATGGCGTCTGCCCGTCGACGACGCGTACGGCGAGCAACTGAAATCGAATTTCGCCGATCTGGCGAATATCGGCGGCCGCGCGGCGGGCAGTATTACGGCAGCCTGTTTTCTGTCACGCTTCGCGCAGGCATATCCGTGGGCGCATCTCGACATCGCAGGCACCGCGTGGCGAAGCGGCGCGACGAAAGGCGCGACCGGCCGGCCGGTCGCATTGCTCGTGGAGTATCTCGCGAGTCGCGTGCAAGCGTGAATTCGCACGCCGCGCGCCGGCCGGTTCGAGTCCGGCGCGGTGCTCGACGGTGAAACGGCGCGCGCCCCTGCGAATGACTGGCTGCGACTATACGAGACCAAGAGGACGAGACCCAAACATGTATTGGCCTGTGGGGGCGGCGCAAACCTGTTATCAGCGTGAACAAGCCCCAAGCGCCATGGCCACGCAGCCTGCTTCACTCCGCATCGTCAATGCGACCCGTCGTGTCGGATCCCCGCCGCATCGCGTTGCCGAAGTTTCGCGTACAGCGTCGTGCGTGAAATGCCCAGTTGCCGCGCGGCCGCCGACACGTTGCCGTCGTGCTCGTCGAGCGCGCGCCGGATCGCATCGAGCGACTGTTCGTGCAGGCTGGCGTTGGCGTGCGGGCGGACGGCCGGCGCCGCGGTGCACACGTCCTCCGCGTCGGCGAGCACGTCGGCGTGGCGCGTTGCGCTCGCGCGATCGAGCGGTGCACGCACGGTGCGCACCCATACATGGCTACCATCGTCGCGCGCGATCCGTTGCGGCGTGCGTGCCGGTGTCAGCAAACGGCGCTGCTGCGCGGGCGTGGCGCCGGGCAACAACTGCCGGAGATCGTGCGGCGCCACCGGCCCGGCAGGCGCGAGGTCGAGCATCTGGCGTGCCAGGCGGCTCACCGCGCGCACGCGGCCCGCTTCGTCGAGCGCAATGACGCCGGCGAGCGGCGTGCCGAGCCAGCGCGGATCGAATTGCACCTGCAACAGATGGCAGTCGCGCAGCATCGCATAGAGCCGCTGCTCGGCGGATAGCGACGCATGCCGGAACGGCTCGCGCAGTTGCGCGACGTTGCGCCGGCCGATGCCGGTGATATCGAGCGCGCCGATCACTTCGCCGTCGAAGCCGACCAGCGGCACCGCGAGACAGAACACTCGCGAGAACGCGTCGAGATAGTGCTGCGCGCCCGCGACGATGGCCTCGGCGCCGTCGTGAATCACGCAGCTCGGCGCGGTCGTGCCGATGTTCGGTTCGACGATCCGGCGCCCGGCGACGATCGGCGTCAGCAGCGCGTCGTCGCATTGCGGGCTGCGCCGCGCATGGACGACCGTGCCTTGCGGATTGACGCACATGATCGTCCATTCGCTGCCGCCGAATGCGGCCCACAGCGGCTCGATTTCCTGCGCGACGCAGCGATGGAGCCGGCGGTCTGCGCGCGATTCGTCGTGCTCGCGCTGCATTTCATAGCGGGCGGTTTGCCACGGCCGGAGCCCGGCGTCGCGCGAGCGCAGCCACGAGCGCGCGACGCTGGCGGGCAATGCCGTTTCCGGCAGCGGTTCGCCCGCGGCGAAGCGGGCGCGGAGCCGGTTCAGGTCGACCGGCCGTGCAGGGGATTCGGGGGCCATGTTCACGCTGCGCTCCATATGGGTGAAGGTCCGGGCGCGCGTGCCGCGCCGGCGTATCGAGCGAATGCGTAATATAGCCCGGTGCCCGGAATGCGGCATTTTTCTTCCCGACCGGGCGTCGTCGCGTGCCGCCGCGAGGGGCGGCGGCACGCACGGCGCCCGCGCGCGCTCAATGCGGCATCCGCAGGATGGGCTTCAGCGTGATCCCCTTGCTGCTGTCTTCCGCCGCCTGGTTGATCTGGTCGAGCGGATAGAACTTCACCAGCCGGTCGAATGGAAACCGCCCTTGCAGATACAACTGCACGAGCTGCGGAATGAACGTCTGCGGCACGCTGTCGCCTTCGACGATGCCGCGGATCGTATGGCCGCCGAGCAGCAGGCTGTTCACGTCGAACTCGGCTTTCGTGCCGAGCTTCGGCGCGCCGACCACGCCCATCGTGCCGCGCGAGCCGAGCGCGTCGATCCCTTGCGACAGCACCGCCGGCAGCCCGGTCGATTCGAGCGCGTAGTCGACGCCGCCGCCGGTGATTTCGCGGATCGCGTCGACCACGTCAATTTCCTTGCTGTTGATCGCGTGCGTCGCGCCGAGTTCGAGCGCCAGCGCGAGCCGCGACGGCACGATGTCGACCGCGATGATCGTCGTCGCGCCGGCGATGCGCGCGGCCATCACGGCACTCATCCCGACCGCGCCCGCACCGAAGCTCGCGAAGCTGCTGCCCGGGCGCACCGCGAGCGAGTTGATCACCGCGCCCGCGCCGGTCTGGATTCCGCAGCCGAGCGGGCCGAGCAGCTCGAGCGGCGCTTCCTTCGGCACCTTGATCGCGTTGTTCTCGCGTGCGAGCGCGTAGCTCGCGAACGACGACTGCGTGAAGAAGTGATCGTGCAGCGGTTGACCGGCTTCGTCGCGGATGGCCGTCTGCCCGTCGGCGTCGGCGCCGCCGAAATTCAGCGCGAAGAACTGCCGGCAATACGCGCCGTGGCCGCCGACGCACGACGCGCAATGGCCGCACGCGCCGTAGGTCAGCACGACGTGATCGCCGGCGGCGAGCGTCTTCACGTTCGGGCCGACCGCCTCCACCACGCCGGCGCCTTCGTGACCGAGCACGGCCGGCAGCGGCACCGGATAGTACTGGTCGCGCACGATCAGGTCGGTATGGCACAGGCCGGTCGCGACGACGCGCACGAGCACCTCGTCGCCGCGCGGCGCGCGGATGCGGGCCGGTTCAATCGAGAAGGGCGCGCCGGCGGCGCGCGCGACGGCCGCGGTGACGGCGCGTGCATCGTTTTCGGTGTACATGGTCGGTCTCCTCGTCAAATCGGATACAGCGGCGCTTCGCCCTTGATCGTCAGCCACTGCCACTGCGTGAATTCCTCCCAGTTTGCCGCACCGCCGATGCTCGTGCCGTTGCCCGATGCGCCGACGCCGCCGAACGGGTTGATCACTTCGTCGTTGACCGTCTGGTCGTTGATGTGCAGCAGCCCCGTATTCAGCCGCTCGCCGATCCTCAGCGCGCGGCCGACGTCCGCCGACAGGATCGCCATCGACAGCCCGTATTCGGTGCGGTTCGCGAGCGCGATCGCGTCTTCGTCGGTATCGAACGGCACGACGATCGCGACCGGCCCGAAAATCTCCTCGTCGAACGCCGGATTGCCCGGCGCGACGCCGCTCAGCACGGTCGGCTCGAAGAACAGGCCGCGATGATTGCCGCCCGTCTCGACCCGCGCGCCCGCGCGGCGGGCCGCGTCGACCACGCTCGCCGCATGGTCGCGTTGCGCGGCGTTGATCAGCGGGCCGAGGCCGACGTCGCCGATGGCCGGGTCGCCCACGCGCAGGCTTCGCGCCTTCTCGACGAGCTTCGCGACGAAGCGATCGTGAATCGCGCGCTGCACGAGCACGCGGCCGGTCGCCATGCAGATCTGGCCTTGGTGCAGATACGCGCCCCACGCGGTGTTCGCGATCGCGCGGTCGAGGTCGGCATCGTCGAGCACGATCAGCGAATTCTTGCCGCCGAGTTCGAGCGATATCTTCTTCAGGTGGCGGCCGGCCGCTTCGCCGACCTTGCGCCCGGCCGCGGTGGAGCCGGTGAACTGGATCATCGCGACGTGCGGATCGGCGACCAGCGCCGCGCCGGCCGCGCCGTCGCCCGGCAGCACGTGCAACACGCCTTCGGGCAAGCCGGCGAGCTCGAACACGCGGGCGATCGCGACGCCGCCGCACACGGCGGTGCGCGGATCGGGCTTCAGCACGACCGCGTTGCCGAGCGCGAGCGCCGGCGCGACCGCGCGTATCGCGAGGTACAGCGGGAAATTGAACGGCGAGATCACGCCGACCACGCCGCGCGGGCGGCGGCGCGCGAGCGACAACCGGCCGGCCGCCGACGGCAGCACTTCGCCGGCCGCGCGCGACGGCAGGCCGGCCGCTTCGTGCAGCGCCTTGATCGTGACCGACGTTTCGAACGCGGCCTTCGCGCGCGTCGAGCCGCTTTCGCGCACGAGCCAGTCGACGATCGAATCGAAGTGCGTTTCGGCGACGGCCGCCGCGCGGCGCAGGACCGCCGCGCGCGCGTCGTAGGGCAGGGCAAACCAGGCGGGCTGGGTGCGGTGTGCGGTGGCCGAGGCTTCGGCGATGGCGGCGCCGTCGGCAAGACCGATGCGGCCGAGCGTGTGGCCGGTCGCCGGCTCGATCACGTCGGCCAAGTGCGGGCTCGCGTGCCAGCGGCCGGTGAAGATCTTGCCGCGCCAGATGTCGGTGTCGAACAGTACGGGGTGGATGCTATCCATGTGCGCTCCTGGGAAAATCGGTTCGGCCGGATCGTTGCTTGGGCGTCGACCGGCATGCGCGCGAAGGTAGGCGAGAGCGGTGAAAGGGGGGTATCCGGGTTTTTTCCCATCCGTCGCGTCCGCATGGACTGGCGGGGGAAGGCGATTCGGTGTGCGGAAATTGAACAGTCGCTGGGTGGACGTGTGCCGCACGCCGTGTGACGACACGGCGGATATCGTCGGTGCGGCATCGGCCGTTCACCGTCACAGTCTGGCGCTGTCGCCGGTAAACCGCCGGCAGCAAGCTTGTCGCGAGCGGTCAGGTGCGGCAGGATTTACCGGATGAGTGGTTCGAATCCGATGGGGCCGACAGAAGTCAGAAGTGACGAGACGTCAGTTGCATCGAGTACGGGATGCCTTCAGCTCGTGGGGCGAAGGCAGACCGAACTTGTTGAAGAGCCTTGCCAGGTAGGACGGCGATTCGATCCCGACGCTCAGGGCTGCCGACAGCACGGTCGTGCCGGGAACATTCAAGAGCGAACGCGCGCGCATGACACGTTGCCGGAGCTGATAATCGGTGAGGCTTTCGCCGGTCTCCTCGCGGAAGATCCGGGTGAGATGACGTCGCGATATCGCGAATTCCGAAGAGATTGTCTCGATATCGATCCGCTCCGCCAGCCTGACGTCGAGATACGCCTTGATTTCATTGATCCGTTGCTCGCGCGAAGCCTTCGGATTCGCATCGCTCGGTGCGGCGCCGAGCATCGCCGCCACGCACGCCGACGCAATCAGCCGATCGACCAGATCGTTTTGATACCGCGACATATCGTGCGCTTCCCCCGTTTTGTCGTCCGCGTCGAACTGTGTTTGCAAACGCAGCGCCCCGAGCAGCGCAGGCGGCGGCACGCAGTAGCGCGGGGCATCGCCCCCGGCGATCCGGACGTTGGATTTGCGCGCACAAAACGAAACGAAGTCGCGCTCCGCGTAGACCGCCGTATGACAGTGCTCGCCGGGATTGCTCGCCGTGTCGTGAAAAATCCCGGCGGGAACCATCGCAAGCACGCCGGCGCTGATGCGCTGCGCATGCTTGGAACGCTCGGAAGTCAGCGTCAGCGTGCCTTGACTCGGCAGCAGGAACATGAACTCTTCGTGCTCGTGCCACGACGTCACGTAATCGGCCATCGTGATGCGACGAGTCGCCGCCACGCGGTCGGCGGGAATGTGCGATTTAGACGTCTGATAAAACATGGCGATTACCTGCGACTGGGGGCTTCATAAGGAATGGGCGATGCGCTGGCGCCCACCGCCATGGCCCGATAGTGAGCATGTTCCGGCCCAAATGGAAGCGAAGAAACAACGCGGATCGTGCATGCTGCGAGGGACGACGGACTGGCCTTCGCGCCAGCTTCACAAAAGGCCGCACACCGATAGGCGGGGTTAATCAGGGAGCAAGCGAATGAGCATCGTACAACGTGTGCGGCTTGTACGGGTATTTTCCACCACCGACGACGGCGGCAATCCGGCCCCGATTGTGCTCGACGCGAACGGCTGGTCCGACGCGCAGATGAAAGAGGTGGCCCGCGCGTATGGTCTCGAAAGCGGGTTTGTGATGCGCGCCGTCGATCCGCGCCATGATTTCCGCTTCCGCTTTTTCGTGCCCAACCACGAGATGGAGATGTGCGGACACGCGACGCTGGGCGCATTGTGGCTGCTGCGTCACACAGGCGTATGGCACACGAACACGGCGCTGATTGAAACGCTGAGCGGGAGCGTCGAAGCGCGGTACGACGCGTCCGACGCACGGATCGAAGTCAGCCAGCCTGCGGAACGCGTCGGGCCGGTTGTCGACGCGGCGCTCATTGCCAGGACACGCGACGTGTTGAACCTCGATGCGGACGATCTGCTGCCGCTCGGCATCGTCAACGCGACGACGAGCCGCACGAAAACGCTGGTGCCGATCCGCACGACCTCACGGCTGAATGCGATCACGCCGAAACTCGACCAGATCGAAGCCTTATGCGACGCGCTGTCGTCGACCGGCCTGTATCCGTTTTCGCTCGATGCCAATGCCCCGCACGTGTTCGACGCACGGCAGTTCCCGCGCGCGTCCGGCTATCCGGAAGACGCGGCCACCGGCATCGCCGCGGCAGCGCTGCTGTACGGCGCGCATCGCCATGGGCTCGTCACCCGAGGAGGACGCGGCATCGTCGTGCGTCAGGGCGTGGCGATGGGCCGTCCATCCGCGATCACGGTGAACTTTCGCGATCCGGCCGATGAAAGCAGAGGGTGCTGGCTCAGTGGACCGGTTTGTCTGATGGACGGGGCCTGAGCCATGTTGGCAGGCACACTCGAAGTCGATTTGTCGACGCGCGCGTTACGACGTGACGGGAAGGCTATCCATGTCGGTTCGCGTGCCTTCGACGTGCTCGCGGTATTGTTGTCGGCGGAGGGACGTCTCGTAACGAAAGACGAGTTGATGGCCGCGGTCTGGCCCGGCACGGTAGTTGAAGAAAACAATCTGCAGGTGCACATTTCCGCGTTGCGCAAATTGTTCGGATCGCAACGCGACCTGATTGTGACCGTACCCGGTCGCGGTTACCAACTGACGCAGAGATCCGCCCCGAGCGCGAATTCGACGCCGGCTACACCGCTCAGGCAGGGCGACAGCGATATCCCGCGACGGCACGGACAGCTCATTGGGCGCGATAGCCTGGTCTCCAATATCGCGGCAACACTGGACACGACGCATATATTGACACTGGTGGGCGCCGGTGGCGTCGGGAAAACGAGCGCGGCAATTGAAGTGGCTCATGCGGCGGCCAGCGGCCGTTTTGATATCACACGTTTCGTCGCGCTTTCCGATGCGGCGTCCCCGGAAGCGGTTTTGCAGAAAATCGCGACGGCGTTCGGCCTGTCGATACGGTGCGACAGGTCGGCCGTCGACGCGCTGGTCGCAGCTTTGCCGCGAGACCGCACGCTGCTGGTGCTGGACAACGCCGAGCACGTCGTCGATGCAGTCGCTCGACTGGTCGATTCAGTTTGCATGCGGCTGGGCAACGTGCGGGTACTCGTCACGAGCCGCGAGCGGTTGAGGGTGTCCGGTGAGACGGTCTTCCACGTGCGCCCGCTCCAGGTGCCACGCCCGGAGTCATCCATCGCGGAACTGCTGGATTGCGAGGCAGTGCAAATGTTCTTGCAGCGCGCGAAACAGTCAGGTTGCGACCTCGATACTTTAAGAAAAAGCGCTCGTCTCGTCGGGGACATCTGTCGTCGCCTCGACGGTAATCCACTCGCGATCGAAATGGCGGTCGGGCGTATCGGTGCCTTGGGCGTTCGAGGTGTTCACGGATTTCTCGACGATCGCTTCCAGTTGCTGACGCGGGGATACAGGACGGCGCTTGCGCACCACCAGACGTTACAGGCCAGCTTCGATTGGAGCTTTGCGTCGCTGAGCCCGTCGAGTCAGAAGCTATTGGGTCACGTGGCGGCATTCCAGACTGCTTTTACGTTCGAGGCATTGCGCGCGCTGGTATGTGATGCGAGGTATACGCTGTCCGACGTTGCCAGCGACATCGCCGAACTGACCGAGAAGTCGCTCGTGAGCGTCGAGCCGGGCAACGGCGAACATCGATTTTTCCTTTCCGAATCCGCTCGAGCATACGCGTTGCAAAAGCGTCGTATCGGAGGAAAGGACATTCGAATGCTCGCGCACTATGCCGGGTACCACTTCGGTGCTTGTGAGGAGGCGCCGACCATGGAAACGGGATCGCTCAACGAGAAAGTGGAAGAGCGGGAGCTGGCCTACGGCATCTGAGCATGTACGGAAATCGCGGCCCGGACCCGCTAACGCAGCCTGAACGAATGGCGGCGCGCGGTGGTCCCACCCCAAAGCTGATCGACCGAAACGCGTCGGGCCGTTTCGAAACAATCCCTCCCGTGGCGACCTTCCGTCTCTTCAGGCGCGTGCACGCCCATCGCACCGCCATCGCTTTATGATCGCCGCGAACGTTGTGCGCGTCGGTACGCATCCGCGTGAGTGGCGCCATGACGACGCGATGGTCGAACGGATAGGGGCCGATCTGAGTCCGGGTGAAGAGCGTGTTCATTGCGCGTTACCTGAAAAAGTAAAAGAGGGAGAGGCCTTGGGGATCTTCAGGGCAAGCGCGAATCCGCAGAAGACGGCACCGGGTGATAGCTGTCATTCCTGCTCCGAATAGTTTGAAGCGCGGCGCGTCGAGCGTCATGGGGCATCGTCGGGCTCTGGCCCGATAGCGGCCGTCAGCTTCTGACGGTCGACGCACATCGGTGACGAACGCCGATATCCGCCCACGCGCTTCCTTTCGGTCATTCGCGAAAACCGATGCCGAAACCGAAGGCCGGATGGCCGGCCCACGGTTTTTCCCGTCAGGAAAACCCTGATCGACTCGGCAGGCCGCCGGTTTCAGCCGGTTTTTCCCGTGCCGAAACCACTCGCGCCGCTTCCCCGCCCAAGCGATATGGCGTACCCGCGCGACCCCGCTCCATCAAGCCTTTAGGCCCGCATATCTAGCTAAAACAGGTATGGTGCAACGCAATATTCCGGATCTAAAGTCGGATTTTGATACCCATAAGGTATAAAAAATCCCGCCTAAAAGTATTGGACGCGTCATTTCCCCGCCGCGTATAAATCCATTCCATGAACAGCCCCCACGCAGCGCGCTCCATGTCCTCTGCCACCATCGAACGCATCGAAACCCGCCTCGTCGATCTGCCGGCGATCCGCCCGCACAAGCTGTCGGCGGACACGATGCACGGTCAGACCTTGATGCTGACGAAGGTGTTCGGTAGCGACGGCGTGACCGGTATCGGCGAAGGCACGACGATCGCGGGTATAGCCCACTGCCCGGAAAGCCCGGCATCGCGCTCGACGGGAACGAGGTCGGGCGCTTCGCCCGGAAGAGGCTGACGAACGTCACGCGGCAATCGAGGCAGGCAAAGACCGTCATCCCCCCCAATACACATGGAGACAGCATCATGAGCGTCAAAGTTTTCGATACCCGGGAAGTGCAGGACCTGCTGAAGGCCGCATCGAACGCGGGCGGGAGCGGCGAAAACGGCACGAAAGGCGACGCACGCACGCAGCAGATCGTGCTGCGCCTGCTCGGCGATCTGTTCAAGGCGATCGACGATCTCGACATCACGCCCGACGAAGTGTGGGCCGGCGTGAACTATCTGAACAAGCTCGGTCAGGATGGCGAAGCGGCGCTGCTCGCGGCCGGCCTCGGTCTCGAGAAGTATCTCGACATCCGGATGGATGCCGAGGACGAGGCGATCGGTCTCGACGGCGGCACGCCGCGCACGATCGAGGGGCCGCTGTACGTGGCGGGCGCGCCGGTGCACGACAGCGTCGCGAAGATCGACCTCGACGCGGACGACGGCGCGGGCCCGCTCGTGATCCACGGCACGGTGAAGGATCTCGACGGCAAGCCGGTGGCCGGCGCGCTGGTCGAGTGCTGGCATGCGAATTCGCACGGCTTCTATTCGCACTTCGACCCGACCGGCAAGCAGAGCGATTTCAACCTGCGCGGCGCGGTGAGGACGGGCGCCGACGGCCAATACGAATTCCGCACGTTGATGCCGGTCGGCTACGGCTGCCCACCGCAGGGCGCGACGCAGCACCTGCTGAACCGTCTCGGCCGCCACGGCAACCGCCCCGCGCACGTGCACTTCTTCGTCGACAGCCCCGATCACCGCAAGCTGACGACGCAGTTCAACATCGACGGCGATCCGCTGATCTGGGATGACTTCGCGTATGCGACGCGCGAGGAACTAATTCCGCCCGTGACAGAAAAGACCGGCGGCACGTCGCTCGGCATGAAGGCCGACGCGTACCAGGACATCGAGTTCAACTTCGTGCTGACGCCGCGCGTGCAGGGCAAGGACAACCAGATCGTCGAGCGCCTGCGCGCGTCCGCCGCCGCATAACCGCCGACGGCACGGCGGCGCGCGTGCGCCGCTGCTGCCGGCCGGTCCCCGAGATTCAACCGATACCGATGCGAGCGTGCTTGCAGGACGCGGCACGCGCATGGAAGGAGCCATCATGTCCGTCACGATCGACGCTACGAACGAACTGGATCACCTGCTGGAAACCGCCGTGCAGGATGACAAGCAGGCCGGCATCTTCCGCTGCCGCCGCGACATCTTCACGAACGCGGAGCTGTACGAACTCGAGATGAAGCACATCTTCGAGGGCAACTGGGTGTACCTCGCGCACGAAAGCCAGATTCCCGACAACAACGATTACTACACGACGTGGATCGGCCGCCAGCCGATCGTCATCACGCGCGACAAGACCGGCGAGCTGCATGCGGTGATCAATGCGTGTGCGCACAAGGGCGCGATGCTGTGCCGCCGCAAGCACGGCAACAAGGGCAGCTTCACGTGCCCGTTCCACGGCTGGACCTTTTCGAACACCGGCAAGCTGCTGAAGGTGAAGGACGAGAAGACGACCGAGTATCCGGTGCAGTTCAACACGCACGGCTCGCACGACCTGAAGAAGGTCGCGCGCTTCGCGAACTATCGCGGCTTCCTGTTCGGCAGCCTCAACGCCGACGTGCTGCCGCTCGAGGATTATCTCGGCGAAGCGCGCGTGATCATCGACCAGATCGTCGACCAGGCGCCGAACGGGCTCGAAGTGCTGCGCGGCAACTCGTCCTACATCTACGAAGGCAACTGGAAGATGCAGATGGAAAACGGCTGCGACGGTTACCACGTCAGCACCGTGCACTGGAACTATGCGGCGACGATGAGCCGCCGCAAGGAAGACGGCACCAAGGCGGTCGATGCGAACGGCTGGAGCAAGTCGGTCGCGGGCGTGTATGGCTTCGACAACGGCCACATCCTGCTCTGGACCAAGACGATGAACCCGGAAGTGCGGCCCGTGTACCAGCACCGCGACGAAATCCGTGCGCGCGTCGGCGACGTGCAGGCCGATTTCATCGTGAACCAGACGCGCAACCTGTGCGTGTACCCGAACGTGTTCCTGATGGACCAGTTCAGCACGCAGATCCGCGTGGTGCGGCCGCTCGGCGTCGACAAAACCGAGGTCACGATCTTCTGCTTCGCGCCGAAGGGCGAGAGCGAGGCCGATCGCACGACCCGGATTCGCCAGTACGAGGATTTCTTCAACGTGACCGGCATGGGCACGGCCGACGATCTCGAGGAGTTTCGTGCGTGCCAGGCCGGCTATGCGGGCATCACGGCGATGTGGAACGACCTGTCGCGCGGCGCGCCGCTGTGGATCGACGGGCCGGACGAGAACGCGCAAAAGATGGGGCTGAACCCGCGCATTTCCGGCGAGCGCAGCGAGGACGAAGGGCTGTTCGTGTGCCAGCACGAACACTGGGTGCACGTGATGCGCGATGCGCTGAAAAAGGAACGCGGGGAGGTGGCGGCATGAGCTTCGATTACCGGACGATTTGCGCGGCGCTGTATCGCGAGGCGCGCCTGCTCGACGATCGCGAGTGGGACGCGTGGCTGACCTGCTACACGGAGGACGTCACGTACTGGATGCCCGCGTGGGACGACGACGATCGGCCGACCGACGATCCGCAGCGCCAGATCTCGCTGATGTATTACGCGGACCGCGGCGGCCTCGAGGATCGCGTGTTCCGGATCAAGACCGAGCGCAGCGGCGCATCGACGCCCGAGCCGCGCACCAGCCACAACGTGACGAACGTCGAGGTGCTGGCCGAACGCGACGGCGAGGTCGACGTGCGCTACAACTTCCACACGCTGAACCATCGTTACCGCGTGACCGATCACTTTTTCGGCACGATGTTCGTCACGTTGCGCCGGGCGGGCGATGCGCTGCTTATTTCACACAAGAAGATCGTGCTGAAGAACGACTACATCCGGCAGGTGCTGGACGTGTATCACGTCTGACGCCGTTGGTTTGCCATGAAGGAAGTGGAGGTGACGCGATGTCCAGCTACAAGATTGCATTGAATTTCGAGGACGGGGTGACCCGCTTCATCGACTGCAAGGCCGGCGAAAAGGTGCTCGACGCGGCCTTCCGCGCGAAGATCAACCTGCCGATGGATTGCTCCGACGGCGTGTGCGGCACCTGCAAGTGCCGCGCGGAAAGCGGCCGCTACGACCTCGGCGACGATTACATCGACGATGCGCTCACCGAGGACGAAAAAGACGGCGGCCTCGTGCTGACGTGCCAGATGGTGCCGCACAGCGATTGCGTGATCGCGGTGCCGACGTCGTCGGTCGCGTGCAAGACGGGGCAGAGCAGCTTTGCCGCCACGGTCACGAAGGTCGAGCAGCACAACGATGCGGCCGTCGTGCTCGAACTCGACGTCGGCGCGAGCGCGCCGACGTTCCTGCCCGGACAGTACGTGAACATCGGCGTGCCGGGCAGCGGCCAGCATCGCTCGTACTCGTTTTCGTCCGCACCGGGCGACGCGAAGGTCGGATTCCTGATCAAGAAAATACCCGGCGGCGTGATGAGCACGTGGCTCGAATCGGCGAAACCCGGCGATACGCTCGAACTCCACGGGCCGCTCGGCAGCTTCTACCTGCGCGACGTGCGGCGGCCGCTGCTGTTCCTCGCGGGCGGCACGGGCCTCGCGCCGTTCCTGTCGATGCTCGACGTGCTCGCGCGCAGCGGGTCGCAGCAGAAGGTGCACCTGATCTACGGCGTCACGCGCGATCTCGATCTCGTACTGGTCGACGCGATCGAAGCGCTGGCGGCGAAGCTGCCGAACTTCAGCTTCGCGACGGTCGTTGCGGATGCGGCATCGAACCACGCACGCAAGGGCTGGGTCACGCAGCACATTCCGGCCGACGCGCTGAACGACGGCGACGTCGACGTGTATCTGTGCGGCCCGCCGCCGATGGTCGATGCGGTGCGCCAGTATTTCGACGACGCGGGCGTGAAGCCGAACAGCTTCCACTACGAGAAGTTCACCCCCAACGTCACGGTAAAGGCGGCATGATCATGCAACGATTCTCCGGCAAGATCCTCGTCGTTACCGGCGCGGCGCAGGGCATCGGCCGCGGTGTCGCGCTGCGCGCGGCGGCCGAGGGCGGCAGGGTGCTGTTCGTCGATCGCGCCGATTTCGTCGCCGAGGTGGCGGCCGAGGCGACCGGCGGCGAGACGGCGGGCTTCGTTGCGGACCTCGAAACCCATGAGGGCGCGCACGCGGCGGTCGCATATGCAGTGCAGCGGTTCGGCGGCATCGACATCCTGATCAACGGCGTCGGCGGCGCGATTCGGATGCGGCCGTTCGCCGAGTTCGAGCCGGCGCAGATCGACGCGGAAATCCGCCGCTCACTGATGCCGACGCTCTATGCGTGTCACGCCGCGCTGCCGCACCTGGTCGCGCGCGGCGGCGGCACGATCGTCAACATCTCGTCGAATGCGACGCGCGGCATCCGCCGGGTGCCGTACTCGGCGGCGAAAGGCGGCGTGAACGCGCTGACGTCGGCGCTCGCGATGGAGTATGCGGAACACAATATCCGCGTCGTCGCCACCGCGCCGGGCGGCACCAGCGCGCCGCCGCGCCGCGTACCGCGCAATGCGGCCGGCGACACCGGGCAGGAACAGGCGTGGATGGCCGAGGCCGTGCGGCAGGTGACCGACTCGACGTACTTCAAGCGCTACGGCAGCCTCGACGAGCAGATCGCGCCGATCCTGTTCCTCGCATCGGACGAGGCGAGCTACATCACCGGCACGGTGCTGCCTGTCGCGGGCGGCGATACGGGTTGAAGGGCGCGCTGCCGACTTGCTTGCTTCACCGTGCGCGCGCCGCGGCCGGGCGCACGATGACCGTCACATGACCGGCCGGCGCGGCAAGCCGGCCACGGAGAACCTCATGAGCACACGCGAAGTGATTATTCCCGCCGGCATGGAAGCCGTATACGAAAAAATCGGCTATGCGCCGGCGATCAAGGTCGGCGATACGGTTTACGTGTCCGGCCAGATCGGCCGCGACACGGCGATGCAACTTGTCGAGGATCGCGAAGCGCAGATCGTGCAGGCGTTCGAGAACCTGAGGCGCGTGCTGGACGCGGCCGGTGCGTCGTTCGCCGACGTGGTCGACCTCACGACTTTCCATACCGACATGCGCGACCTGCCGCTGTTCATGCAGGTGCGCGACCGCTATTTCCACGCGCATCCGCGGCCGGCATGGACGGCCGTCGGTGCGCACATGCTCGGCGGCACACCCGGCTATATCGTCGAGATCAAGGCGGTGGCGGTGCCACGGCGGTGATCGACGGGCATCGTTCCCCGGTGCCGCGCTTGCCGTCGATAGGGCGGTTTCGTCGATCGACCCGTCACGCGAGCCGGAATTGCCTGCGCAGGCCCGAATCGATCGGGCCGGCCGGCACAACGAATGGCGGACGGATCAATCGCGCGCGTCGACCGCGGGCTGAAGCGCAGGCTCGCCCGGCGCTGCCGGTTCATGCGCGCCGCGATCCGAGCCGGCGGCCCGGCCCGGCCCGATCCTGAACCAGATCGCGTACATCGCCGGCAGGAACACCAGCGTGAGGATCGTCCCGGCGAACGTGCCGCCGATCAGCGTGTACGCGAGCGTGCCCCAGAACACCGAATGCGTGAGCGGAATGAACGCGAGCACGGCCGCCATCGCGGTGAGGATCACCGGCCGCGCGCGCTGCACGGTCGCCTCGACGACCGCATGGAACGGATCCAGCCCGGCCTGTTCGTTCTGATGGATCTGCCCGATCAGGATCAGCGTATTGCGCATCAGGATCCCCGACAGCGCAATGAGTCCGACCAGCGCATTGATGCCGAACGGCTGCCCAAACAGGATCAGCGTCGGCACCACCCCGATCAGCCCGAGCGGGCTCGTCATGAACACCATCACCATCGCCGAGATCGAGCGCACCTGGAAGATGATGATGACGAGCGTGATCGCGAGCATGATCGGAAACAACGGCAGCATCGCCGTCGTCGCCTTGCCCGATTCCTCGATGGAGCCGGCTTCTTCGATCCTGTAGCCGCTCGGCAATCGCGCGACGATCGGCTGTAGCTGCTTCGTGATCGCGGCCGATACGTCCGGCGGCTGCAAACCGTCGGCGATGTCGCCGCGCACCGTGATCGTCGGCACGCGATCGCGCCAGCGCATGATCGGCTCCTCCATCCGCACGTCGACCTTGCCGACCTGCGACAGCGGAATACGCTGCCCGTTCGCGCCGGCGAGCGTGAAGTCGTCGAGCCGCGCCGGATCGAGCCGCGCATCGCCGCCCGAACGTGCGACGACCTGCACGGTCCGGATATCCTCGCGCACCGCGGTGACCGGCACGCCGGTCAGCAGGAACTGCAACTGCTGCGCGACCGCGCTGGACGTCAACCCGACCGCCTGCAGGCGATCCTGCTGCAACGTGAAATGCAGCGTCGGCGCGCGCGTGCCCCAGTCGGCATTGACCGTGCGCATCATCGGGCTGTCGTTCATCACGTGCCCGACCTCGGACGCGATGCCGCGCAGCGTGTCCGGATCGGGGCCGGTGATCCGGTACGCGACCGGGAACGGCGAATACGGGCCGAACACGAGTTGCGTGACGCGCACGCGTGCTTCCGGCGCGAGGCCGTCGGCGACGGCGCGGCGCAGCCGTGCCTTCAACGCGTCGCGTTCGTCCTGGCTGTCGGTGCGCACCACGATCTTCGCGAACGACGGATCGGGCAGCTCCGGCCCCATCGCCAGATAGAAGCGCGGCGCGCCCTGGCCGACGTACGCGGTGACGATCCGCGCTTCCTTCTGCTTCGCGAGCCACGCTTCGACCTTCGACGCGGCGGCGCTCGTCTGCGAGATCGACGTGCCGTACGGCATCTGCACCTCGACGAGCACCTCGGGGCGATCGGAGATCGGGAAGAACTGTTTCTTGACGACCGCCATGCCGAGAATGGCGAGGACGAACAGGCCGACGACGGACCCCGCGACCAGCCATTTACGCGCGATCACGCGCGTCAGCAGCTGGCGGAAGCGGTTGTAGCGGGGCGTGTCGTAGATCGCGTCGTGGCCGCCTTCGATCTTCCTGAACTCGGGCAGCATCTTCACGCCGAGGTACGGCGTGAACACCACCGCCACGACCCACGACGCGATCAGCGCGATCCCGACGATCCAGAACATGTTGCTGGTGTATTCGCCGGCCGTGGAGCGCGCGAAGCCGTTCGGCATGAAGCCGACCGCGGTCACGAGCGTGCCGGCCAGCATCGGCGCGGCCGTATGGCTCCACGCGTAGGCCGACGCGGCCACCCGCCCGTAGCCTTGCTCCATCTTCACGACCATCATTTCGATCGCGATGATCGCGTCGTCGACGAGCAGCCCGAGCGCGAGAATCAGCGAGCCGAGCGTGATGCGGTCGAAGTTCTTGCCGGTGGCGGCCATCACGACGAACACGATGGCCAGCGTCAGCGGCACGGCCGCGGCGACCACGAGCCCCACGCGCCAGCCCATGCTGACGAAGCTCACCAGCATGACGACGAGCAGCGCGGCGAAGAACTTGACCATGAACTCGTCGACGGCCGAGCGGATGTTCACGGATTGATCGGTGACCTTGGTCAGGCTCATGCCGAGCGGCAGCCCCGCATTGATCGCGCCGACTTCACGGTCCAGCGCGCGGCCGAGGTCGAGCCCGTTCCAGCCGTCGCGCATCACGATGCCGAGCAGCAGCGCGGGCTCGCCGTTGTTGCGGATCATGAACGTCGACGGGTCTTCGTAGCCGCGTTCGACGGTCGCGATGTCCGACAGCTTCAGCGTGCGGCCCTGCGAGACGATCGGCGTGTCGCGGATCTTCTGCAGCTTGTCGAACGCGCCGTCCACGCGAATGAAGATCTCCGGCCCGCGCGTCTCGACGGAGCCGGCCGCCGTCAGCACGTTCTGGCCGTTGAGCGCGGCAAATACGTTTTGCGGGCTCACGCCGAGCGTCGCGAGCCGGTCGTGCGACAACTGCACGTAGATGCGCTCGGCCTGCTCGCCGATGATGTCGACTTTTTTCACGCCCGCCACGTGCAGCAGCCGCTGACGCAACGCTTCGGCGTCGCGCACCAGCAGGCGCTGCGGTTCGCCCTTGGCCTTCAACGCGAACAGTGCGAACGTGACGTCCGCGTATTCGTCGTTGACCATCGGGCCGATCACGCCGGCCGGCAGGTTGGTCGCCTCGTCGCCGATCTTTTTCCGCGCCTGGTAGAACTGCTCCTGCACCTCCGACGGCGGCGTGCTGTCGAGCAGCGTCAGCGTCGTGATCGCGAGACCGGGGCGCGTATAGGTTTCGGTGCGGTCGTACCAGCGCAACTCCTGCATGCGCTTTTCGATCTTTTCGGCGACCTGGTCGTGCATTTCCTGCGCGGTCGCGCCCGGCCATGCGGTGACGATCGTCATCACCTTGATCGTGAACGCCGGATCTTCCGCGCGGCCCAGCTTGAAGAACGACACGAGGCCGGCCAGCGAAATCAGGCAGATCAGGAAGAGGGTGATCGCGCGCTCGCGCACGGCGAGCGCGGAGAGGTTGAAGCGGCGTTCGCTCACGGCCGTGCTCCTTCGCTCGCGATGGTGGCGGCCGGCGCGGCCACGCGCACCGCTTCGCCTTCGTGCAGCAACTGCGCGCCGAGCGCGACGACGCGCTCGCCTTGCTTGAGTGCGCCGTCGCCGGATACGCGCGCGCTGTCGTCGTCGAGATGCGCGACCTTGACCGCCCGCCACGTCACCTTGGCCGGTTCGCCGGCGACGACCCACACGCCGGGCCCGTTGCCCGAGTCCAGCAGCGCGCCGATCGGCACCTGCATGCCGCGTTGCGAAGCCGTGCGCGCGTCGTCCGCGATGCGGATCGTGACGGTCGCGCCGAGCGGGGCATTGGCCAGCGCGCCCTGCAACACGTAGCGCGCTTCGAATGTCCGCGTTCTCGGATCCGCGGTATCGGAAAGCTGGCGCAGCGTCGCGAGGACGCCGGCGTCCGGCTTGCCGAACAGCGCGGCCTGCGCGATCGACCCGATCGCCGGACGCAGGGTTTCCGGCAGCTGGATCACGGCCTCGCGGCTGCCGGCGTGCGCGAGCCGCACCACCGGCTGTCCCGCGCTGACGACCTGGCCGGGTTCCGCGAGCGTTTCCATCACCACCCCATCGCCATCCGCGACGAGTTGTGCATAGCCGGTCGCATTGCGCGCGACGTCGGCGTCGGCCTCGGCGGCGCTCAGTTGCGCCTTTGCGGCATCGGCCGCGGCCTTGGCCTGGTCGTACGCGGATGCCGATATCGCGCCGGTGCCCCGCAGGTCGCGGTAACGGGCTTCATCCTCGGCGGTTTGCCGCGCGCGGGCCCGTGCGGCAGCGACGGCCTCGTCGCGGGCACGCGCCGCCAGCTTCAGGTCGATCGGGTCGAGCCGCATCAGCGGCTGGCCACGCCGTACGGTTTGCCCGGTATCGACGAGCCGCTCCAGCACCTTGCCGGCTACCCGGAAGCCGAGATCGCTCTGCACGCGCGCGGCGACGGTTCCGGTGAACGAGCGGGACGCGGGAGCGGCCGCCTGCACGACGGCGGTGCGCACGAGCGGCGCCTCCGTGCGCGGGTCGGACGGCGCTTTTCCGCTGCAGGCGGCTAGCGCGAGGGGCAGTGCGGAAGCGACTGCGAAGAAAGCGAGGCGACGCCGAACCATGAAAGACCCAATGACGAAGTGAGCGGGGCTTTCATTGTGTATCTAGTGACCAATATAGTCAATAGTCACAATCGGTGACGTATCACGGCGCGAGGCTTCGAAGGACGAGGCTGGACAGTTGGGCGGGCGCGGCGTCGGTCGTGTCAAGGTTGTACTGCAGCAGCAGCGGGTTCAGGTACGGCCGCATCACGAGGTAGATCGCCGTCGCGGTTTCGTCCAGCGGCGTCTTGCGCTCGAACTCGCCGCTCTGCCGGCCTTCCTGGAGGACGTCCTGCAACAGCGTCTGCACGCGCGCCTCGTAGGCCTGCACCGACTGCCAGTTTTCGGTCGCGGCCGAGGCCGCGATGTCGTACAGCTTGCGGTCGCGGAAAAACAGCCGCAGGCTCGCCTCGGTAAAGACCTTGAACATCCGTCGCAGCTTTTCGGTGGGCAGGTCCGCCGCGGCCACGGCCGCGCGCACGTCCGTCTCAATCTCGCGCAGGCAGTTCGCGCAGATCATCTCGCCGATCGCCTGCTTCGACTCGAAGAACTTGTAGATATAGGCCTTCGAGAAGCCGATCGCCTTCGCGAGGTCCGACACGGTCGTCTTTTCATAGCCGTACCGGCTGAAGTGCTCGGTGGCGGCGGCCACGATCTGGTCGCGGACGTCGTGGTCGGCCGGGCCGCGCGCGGGCGCCGGGGAAGGGTCGATTTTTTTCATGAGCTGCAACGGACAGGAATGGACAACGAGTGACTATTTGGTATTATAGTCACTACCGGATTCTTGCTAAAACCCCTCATGCTACCCAAACCCATCGTTGCCGCGGCGCTGGCCGCCCTCTTGTCGGCCGGGTGCGCCGTCGGTCCCGACTATGTGCGCCCGGACGTGGCGATGCCGGAGCAGTTCCAGGGGCAGCGCGCCGTGGAGCAGCGCCACGCGGCGGCCGATGCCGATCTCGCGACGTGGTGGACGGGCTTCGGCGACCCGCAACTGACGCGGTACATCACGCTGGCGCTCGCCCAGAACCTCGACCTTGCGCAGGCCGCGGCGCGCGTCACGCAGGCGCGCGCGGGGCTCGGTGCGGCGAATGCGGCGCTGCTGCCGTCGGGCAACGTGAGCGGCCAGGCGGCGCGCGTCTACCAGTCGGTCGAAACACCGTTGGGGCAAGTGTTGAATGCGACGCCCGGTTTCGACCGTCATGGCACCGACTACGAGGCCGATCTCAACGCGAGCTGGGAGCTGGACGTATTCGGCGGATTGCGTCGCGGCCGCGAAGCGGCGCTCGCCGACTATCAGGCGTCCGAAGCGGCGTCGGTCGCGACGCGGCTGGCCGTCGCCGCGCAAACCGCGGATACCTACATCACGATTCGCGGGTTGCAGGGCCGCCTCGACGTCGCGCGGCGCCAGGTGCGGACCGAGCAGGATCTGCTGTCGACGCTCAACCTGCTCTATGGAAAGGGCCTCGCGGCGGAGCTTCAGGTGAGGCAGGCCGAAGGCGCGCTCGCGCAGGTTCGCGCCACGGTGCCGGTGCTCGAAGCGGCGCTGGACGCGGCGATGAATGCGCTCGACGTGATGCTCGGCGCGCAGCCCGGCACGCATCGCGCGGAATTGCTTGCCGGCGGCGACGTACCGGTCGCACCGCGGATCGCGGCGATGGGCACGCCCGGCGAACTGCTGCGGCGCCGGCCCGACCTGATCGTCGCCGAGCGGCGCGTGGCGGCGTCGAACGCGCGCATCGGCGCGGCCATCGCCGAGTACTACCCGAAGTTCTCGCTGAGCGGGCTGATCGGCAGCGCGACGACGATGGGCGCGGGCAACCTGTTTGCCGGCGGCGCGAACCAGGCTGCCGGCGTGCTCGGCTTGCGCTGGCGCCTGTTCGACTTCGGCCGGATCAGTGCGCAGATCGCGCAGGCAAAAGGGCAGGATGCCGAAATGCTGGCCGCGTATCGGCTCGCGGCGCTGCATGCGACCGAGGACGTCGAAAATGCATTCTCCGCGCTCGTCAAGCGTGACGAGCAGGCGGCCATTCTCGGCGACGGCGTGAATTCGCTCGGCCGCGCGCGGGCCGCGTCGTTTGCGGCTTACCAGAGAGGGGTGGTCAGCCTGATCGAAGTGTTGCAGGCCGACGAAAGCCTGCTGCGCGCATCGGACGAGCGCGTGCAGGCGCGAACCGAATCGGCGCGCGCGGCGGTCGCCGCATTCAAGGCGCTCGGCGGTGGATGGCAGGCGCCGGAAGCGCAGGCTGTTGCGAGCCGGTAGCGGGAGCGTCGAAGCCGCGGTGATCACGACGGTCATCGCCGCGTCGGGATCACATCCAGGCACGGCGGCCTACCGCTTGATCGCCCCCCGCAACCGCCGCACATCCTGCTCCGACACCGGCGCCGCCCGATTCCCCCACGCACCGCGCACGTAGCTGACCACCGCCGCGATCTCGCCGCTCGTCAGCGCGCCGCGCATCGCCGGCATCCGTTGCACCGGCCCCGGCTTGCCCGGCGCTGGCTGCGCGCCTTCGACCACGATCCGGATCGTGCTGGTCGGATCGGCGGCGAGCACGATCGAACTGCCCGCGAGCGCCGGCCCGTGATCAGGTACGCCTTTACCTTCGGCGCCATGACAGCGTGCACAGAACCCCGCATACACCCCGGCCCCCGGCGCCTGCTGGCCGCCTTCCGGACGCGGGCCCGCAACCGTCAGCCGAGGGACACCGACACCGAGCGGATTCGTCGCGGCAGTCGCTTGCGCGGGCAACGATTTCAGGTACACGGCGATCGCGTGGCGATCGGCATCCGTCAGTAGCGCGGTGCTTTCGCCGACGACCGGCGCCATCGCGCCGAACACCGCGCCGCGCGCCGCATGGCCGCTGCGCAGGAACGCGGCGATGTCGTCGGCCGACCAGCGGCCGAGGCCGTCCGGGTCCGCGCCGGTCAGGTTCGGCGCGAACCAGTGGTCGTTGATGCCGCCGGTCAGGAACGCGGGGCTGCGTTCGTCGTAGCCGCGTTCGTTGTAGGCCGGCCCGCGCGGCGTATGGCATGCGCCGCAATGGCCGAGCCCCTGCACGAGATACGCGCCGCGATTCCATTGCGCCGATTGCGACGGCCGCGGCGTGAACCGGTCGCGGTTCGCGAACGCGAGGCTCCACAGCGCGAGCGCCCAGCGCTGGTTGAACGGAAACGGCAATTGCGTGAGCTTTGCCGCGTTCGGGGACGGCGCGACGCCCCGCATGAAATACGCATACAGCGCGCGCACGTCGTCGTCGGTGAGGTGCGCGAGCGACGGGTACGGCATCGCCGGATACAGCCGGCTGCCGTCCGCGCGCACGCCGCGCCGCAACGCATCGTCGAACTGGCGCAGCGTGTAGTGGCCGATCCCGTGCGTCGGGTCCGGCGTGATGTTCGGCGCATAGATCGGCCCGAACGGCGAATTCACCGGCTGCCCGCCCGCGTACGGCGTATGGTCGGCCGCATCGTGGCACGCGGCGCAATCGCCGGCGAGCGCGAGATAGCGGCCGCGCGCGATCGTCGCGGCGTCGGCGCTCGCGGCAGCCGCCGCGATGACCGGGCGGCGGGCGGTCGAAGCGGAAGCGGCGTCGGGCGGTGGGGGGGATGCCGCGGAAGATGTCGCATCCGCCACTGACGCATCCCGGTCGCGTGACAGTCGACGATCTTCCTTCACGCGAGCGGACATCGATGCGCCGGCATCGGCCTCCGCCGCGCGAATCCGCACGAACCGCCAGCCCGACGCGGGCCCGGGCGCTTCGGCGGCCGACGCGGCGTCTGCCGCATCGGCGGGAGCGGCGGTATTGTCGCCCTGCTGCATATCGCATCCGCAGAGCGCGACGCATACCGCGAGCGCGACCCCCGCGCGGCGGCCCGGCACCTGGAACGGGAACGAAGCGAACGGGATCAGCGCCATGGACTGCAAGGCCCCACGAAAGCGGTGACGATTCCCGTGAACACCAGACCGATCACGAAACCGAGCGCCGCGAGCATGCCGCAGCGCGCGAGAAAGCGCGTGCTGCCGTCGCGCGTCACGGCACGCGCATCGGCATCGTGCCGGCGCCGCCACGCGTACGCGAGCCAGGTCGCGCAGGCCGCGGCCGCCGCGAACGCGCCCGCGGCGATCAGCGCGAGCCATGCGCCGACGTGCGCCCAGCGCGGCGCGGCTTGCGCGACGCCGAGCGGATAGCACGCGGTGGACGCGAGCGTCTCCGACACCAGCATCTGCGCGAACCACAGCGCGGGTGCGCCGACGAGGCCGGCCGCGATCGCGAGCAACGGTGTCCACGCGCGTCGGGCGTCGTTCATCCGGTGCTCCTCAGCCAGAAGGGCGATACGTACAGCGCGGTGAAGATGAACAGCCACACGATGTCGACGAAGTGCCAGTAGAGCCCGCCGACCGTCAGCGCGACGCGTCGTTCGCGGCCGAAGAAGCCGGCGGCCGTCCACGCGGCGAGCAACGCGAGGATCACAAGACCGACCACGACGTGCGCGAGGTGGAACCCCGTGATCGTGAAGTAGAGGCTGCCGTACAGATGCGCGGTCGGGCCATACGGGTGGTCGCGCCATTCGTGCAACTGGACCAGCGCGAACGCGGTGCCGAGCGCCAGCGCGACGACGAGCAGCGCGACCGCGCGCGCCTGCCGGTCGGCTCGCACCGCGCGCTCGGCGAGCCACACGAACACGCTGCTCGACAGCAGCACGACCGTGTTGGCGGCCGCGAGCCCGATCTTCGGCATCCCTTCGGGCGGCCACGGCGCGGACCACTGCGACTGCAGGTAGAAGTAGCAGAACAGCAGGTAGCCGAACAGCCCGGCCTCGGTCACGATCAGCGTGAGCACGCCCCACCAGCCGCTCGCGCGTTCGCCGCAACTACCGATCGGCAGCGGCTCGATGCACGCGGCCGGCGCGCCGGCCGGCACCGTCGCCGACGGCGGTTCGTCCGGATGACGCCCGACGACCGCAGCGGGCGCGTGCGTGTCGGCGCGGGCCGGCGGGCGCGCGCGCTGCCCGAGTTCGCGGCGCGGCCACAGCCATGCGGCGGTGGCGATCGCGCAACCGGCGTCCGCCGCGCAGACGAGCGTCGGCGAGCGCGCGAGCATCGCCGCGAACACGGCGGTCGCGAGCAGCGCGAGCACGAACGGCATGCAACTGTCTTCGGGCATCTTCAGGATCGCGCTCGGCGCGGCGGCGAGCGGCGTGACCGCGAGCGCCTCGCGCCCGTCCGCGAGCCGGTAGCCGACCCGCAGGCTGGTGCGCGCCGGATCGTCGCGCGTTTCCCACAGCGGATGCCGCGACGCGACGAGCGGCAGCACCGCGAAGTTGTACACGGGCGTCGGCGACGCGACCGACCATTCGAGGCCGGCCGCGCCCCACGGATTCTCGCTGGCGCGCACGCCGCGCTTCGCGCTCACCAGCGCGTTGACGACGAACATCACGATGCCGATCCCGAACACGAACGAGCCGATCGTCGTCAGCAGGTTCGACGTGTCCCAGCCCATCCCGGACGGATAGGTATAGATGCGCCGCGGCATCCCGAGCAGCCCGGAAATGTGCATCGGGAAGAAGCCGAGGTTGAAGCCGACCAGCACGACCCAGAAGGTCCAGCGGCCGAACCGCTCGTTCATCATCCGCCCGGTGAATTTCGGGAACCAGTACGCGACGCCGCCGAGTACCGGAAACACGTTGATGCCGAGCAGCACGTAGTGCAGGTGCGCGACGACGAAGTACGTATCGGTGAGCTGCCAGTCGAGCGGCACGGCCGCGGTCATCACGCCGGACACGCCGCCGATCACGAACATCAGCACGAAACCCGCGAAATACAGGAACGGCGTGCGGAACACGGGGCGGCCGGTCCAGATCGTCGCGATCCACGCGAACACCGCGACCGCGCTCGGAATCGAGATCAGCATGCTCGCGGCGCCGAAGAACGCGAGCGCGAGCGGCGCGATGCCCGTCGCGAACATATGGTGGACCCACACCTCGAAGCCGATCAGCATCGTCGCGACCGTCGACACCGCGACGGCCTCGTACGCGACGAGCGGCCGCCGGCAGAAGGTCGGCAGCGCGTCCGACACGATCCCCATCGCCGGCAGCACGACCACGTAGACCCACGGGTGCGCGAACATCCAGAACAGGTGCTGCCACAACAGCGGACGGCCGCCGTGCGCGACGTCGAAGAAATGCGTGCCGGCATTGCGGTCGAGCCACAGCAGCAGGAACGCGAGGCTCACCGACGGCACCGCGACCAGGTTCGCGACCGACGCGGTCAGCGTGCCCCATACGATGATCGGCACCCGGTCGATCGACATGCCGTGCGCGCGCATCCGCAGTAACGTGACGACGAAGTTCGCCGCGCCGCCGGTCGTCGAGATGCCGAGCAGGATCATCCCGAGCGCGTAGATGTCGATGTTCGCGCCGGCGCTGTAGTCGAGCGACGTGAGCGGTACGTAGTTGAACCAGCCGCCGTCGGGCACCGCGCCGAGCGGAAAGCTCGCGTACAGGAACAGTCCGGCGAACAGGAACGCCCAGTACGAGAACGCGTTCAGCCGCGGGAACGCCATGTCGCGCGAGCCGAGCATCAGCGGCCACAGATAGTTCGCGAAGCCGGACAGCACCGGCAGTGCGTACAGGAAGATCATCGTGACGCCGTGCATCGTGAACAGCGAATCGTATTGCGCGGGCGTGAGCAGCGTCGCGTTCGGCCGTGCGAGCTGGATGCGCATCACGAGCGCCTCGACGCCGCCGAGCAGCAGGAACACGAACGCGGTGACGATGTAGCGCAGCCCGATGCGCTTGTGATCGACGGTGCCGAGCCAGCCGCGCCAGCCGGCTTGCGATTCCCACAGCTCGGCCAGCGCGCGCTCGTGCGCGGAGCCGGGCGGCGCTTCGCCGAGATCGGGTACGCGGCTGAGCGGGGCGGGCGTGTCGCGGGCAATGGCCATCGGCATCCTCGGTTCAGTGCAGCGTCGCGAGATACGCGGCGAGATCGTCGGCGTCGCGCGGCGCGAGCGCGATCGACGGCATCAGCGATTGCGGTTTGATCTGCTGCGCATGCGCGATCCAGCGGCGCAGGTTGTCGGGCGTGTTGTCGAGCGTGCCGGCCGCGAGCAGCCGGCGCGTGCCGACGTGCGTGAGATCGGGGCCGGCATCGCCCGTCGCGTCGGTGCCGCGCACCGCGTGGCAGCCCGCGCAGCGCGCGGCGAACACGCGCTGGCCGCGGCGTTCGGCGCCGGCGCTCGCCGCGGGGGCTTGGGCCGGTTGCCGCTGCGCGGCGAGCCATGCACGAAACGCATCCGGCGGCTCGGCCACGACTTCGAACGCCATGTGCGCGTGCTGCGCGCCGCAGTATTGCGAGCACTGCCCGCGGTAGATGCCCGGCCGGTCGGCCTGCAGCCATTGGCGGTTGGTCTGGCCGGGAATCGTCTGCGTCTTGCCGGCAAGTTGCGGCACCCAGAACGCGTGAATCACGTCGGCGCTTTTCAGTTCGATCGCAACGGGCTCGCCCACCGGAATATGAATCTCGTTCGCCGTGACGAAGCCCGGGCCGCCCGCATCGTCCGGATAACGAACGGCCCACCACCAGTCTTGCGCGGTCACGTCGATCGTCAGCGCGGGCGGACGCGGCGGCGCCGCGATCGCGCCCAGCACGCGCAGCATGTATACGAGCGCGCCGAACAGCAGCAGGATCGAGATCGCGGTGCCGACGGTCACGATCGCGAGGCCGCTGCCGTAGCCGCCGCCCTGCGCGCGACGGCGAAACAGCGCGATCAGCAGCAGCACCGCGATCGCGACGCAGACGAACATGCACAGCGCGAGCAGCGCCCAGCCGAGCACGAAGACCGGCTGCGCGGCAGGGCCGGCCGCGTGCACGACGTACGCGAGCGGCAGCGTCGTGGCCGGGTTGCCGGGCTCGGCAGGCTCGGCGGCCGCGTGCGCGACGATCGGCGCGACCGCCCACGCGAACGGCGCGATGCAGGCGATACGACGCGTTTTCCTGGACAGCGCGACGAGCAACACGACTCCTTGCCGCATTCGGCGGCGTGACGATAGCCGTTCGCGGCAGAGCAAGTTTCGTGCGCATGACGCTCGTGCGTATGCAGCCTTGGGGGGGCGGAATGGGGCGCGCCACGGCGACTGCGTTACAGCCGGCTTGTAAATTGGGTGGGCGTTCGCGGCAAGTGCCCGGGAGATACGGCTCGCGTGGACGGACGGCATACCGTTTGCTACGTCGATCCCGTTCCGGCACGCATGCCGCATGCCGGCCCTCATCGCAGAACGGGAGGAACCGACCGTGAAGACCGTCGCGATCACCGGCGCGAGCGCCGGCGTCGGCCGCGCGACCGCCCACGCATTTGCACGGCTGGGCGCGAACGTCGCGCTGCTCGCCCGCGACCCGCACGCGCTCGACGACACCGCGAGCGAGGTACGCGCGTATGGCGTCCAGGCGCTGCCGATTGCCGTGGACGTCAGCGATGCGGCCGCGCTCGACGCGGCGGCCGAGCGGATCGAAAACGAACTCGGGCCGCTCGACGTGTGGGTCAACAACGCGATGGTCACCGTGTTCGCGCCGTTCGACGAAATCTCGCCGGAAGACTATGCACGCGTGACGGCCGTCACCTACCTCGGTTGCGTATACGGCACGCGGGCCGCGCTCGCGCGGATGGCCCCGCGCAACCGCGGCACGATCGTGCAAGTCGGCTCGGCACTCGCGTACCGGTCGATTCCGCTACAGGCGCCGTATTGCGGCGCGAAACACGCGATCCGCGGCTTCACCGACGCGCTGCGCTGCGAGTTGCTGCATGCGCGCAGCCGCGTGCGCGTGACGATGGTGCAGTTGCCGGCGATCGACACGCCGCAGTTCGACTGGGCCGAATCGGTGCTGCCGCACGCGCCGCGTCCGGTCGCGCCGGTCTATGCGCCGGAAGTGGCGGCCGATGCGATCGTGCACGCCGCCCGGCATCCGTGCCGCGAGCGCTGGGTCGGCTGGTCGTCGCTCGCGGCGATCGTCGCGAACGGCGTCGCGCCCGGCTGCTTCGATCGCTATCTCGCGCGCACCGCCGTACGCGGCCAGCAGCGCGCGGCGCCGGCCGGCCCGCGCGTATCGAACCTGTGGGCGCCGGTGCCGGGCCGGCATGCGACGCGTGGCACGTTCACCGACGAAGCACACCGCACGGGCGCCGAGGCAGGGCTCGGCGCGTCGCGCGCACTGGCATTCGGCGCGGCCGTCGCGGTGCTCGCGGCTGCGTGTGCCGCCGCACGTAAATGGCGCCGGTGAGCGCGATGCGGATCGAGGATTACGCGCTTGTCGGCGACGGTCGCAGCGCCGCGCTCGTCGCGCGCGACGGCAGCATCGACTGGCTGTGCTGGCCGGACTTCGATTCGCCGCCGTGTTTCGCCGCGCTCGTCGGTACGCCGGACAACGGCCGGTTCCGGATTGCGCCGCGCGAGCAGGATGCCCGCACGACACGCCGCTATCTCCCGCGCACCGCGATCCTCGAAACGACGTTCGAAACGTCGTCGGGCCGTATCTCGATCACCGACTGGATGAGCTGGAACTCGCGCGATCCGTGCCTGATCCGCAGTGTGCGCGGCGAGCGCGGGACGGTCGACGTCGACGTCGATCTCGGCGTGCGCTTCGATTACGGCAACGCGCTGCCGTGGTGCCGGCCTTTCGGCCGCCGCTGGCGGATGATGACGGGCGGCGATGCGATGTGGGTCGACACCGATGCGCGGCTCGACGTACAGAGCGACCGGCTGGTCGGCACGCGACGGATCGCGGTGGGCGAGCGGGTCGATTTCTGCATCAGTTACGCGCGCTCGTTCGACCCGGCGCCGGCCGTGCCCGATGCAGACGCGTCGTTGCACGACACGCAGGCGTTCTGGCGCGGCTGGTCGGATTGCAACGCCGCCGAGGGCCCGTATCGCGATGCGATCGAGCGCGCGCTGATCACGGTGAAATTGCTGTCGAGCCTGCGCACCGGCGGCATCGTCGCGGCGCCGACCAGTTCGCTGCCCGAGCGCTTCGGCGGCAAGCGCAACTGGGACTACCGGTTCTGCTGGCTGCGCGATGCGAGCTTCACGCTGCACGCGCTCGTGCGCTGCGGTTATCGCGACGAAGGCGCGCGCTGGCGCGACTGGCTCGTGCGCGCGATCGCCGATCATCCGTCGCAACTGCAGGTGCTGTATGCGGCCGACGGCGGCCGGCGCGCGGCCGAGTGGGAAGCCGCGCATCTGGCCGGCTACGAAGGCGCGCGGCCGGTGCGCTTCGGCAACGCGGCGGCCGACCAGTTGCAGCTCGACGTGTACGGCGAAGTGCTCGGTGCGCTATATCAGGCGCGCCGACACGGGCTGCCGCCCGACGACGACGCATGGACGCTCGAGCGGCGCCTGCTCGAACATCTCGCGACGATCTGGCGCGAGCCGGACGAAGGCATCTGGGAAGTGCGCAGCGGCCGGTATCCTTTCACGTCGTCGAAGGTGATGGTGTGGGCCGCGGTCGAAAGCGCGTACCGCTCCGCGCGCGCATTCGGTCACCGCGCACCGCTCGACGTGTGGCGGCGCTGGGCCGACGCGGTGCGCGCGGAAGTGCTGGAGCGCGGCTATCACGCGACACTCGGCCGCTTCGTCGATCGCTTCGACGGCGACGGCATCGACGTCAGCCTGTTGCTGATTCCGTTGACGGGGATGCTCGACGCGTCCGACCCGCGCGTCGTGGCGACGGTCGCCGCCATCGAGCGCGAGCTGATGGACGACGGCTTGCCGTTCCGCTATCGGCCGCCGCGTTTCGCGGACGGCTGCGAAGGCGACGAAGGCGCGTTTCTCGCGGCCGGCTTCTGGCTCGTGCAGGTGTACCGGATGCAGGGGCGCGACGACGACGCGCACGCGCTGTTCGAGCGGCTGCTCGGCCTGCGCAACGACGTCGGGCTGCTGTCCGAGGAATACGATGTGAAAGCGCGGCGCATGTGCGGAAATTTTCCGTTCACGCTCGCGCACGTCGGGCTCGTGAACGCGGCGCTCGCGCTGCAGGGCGACGGGCGGGACGACGTCGACATCGGCTAGGGTGCCGCGCCGTCCCGCACGCGCGTCTTGCTTACGATTCGCTTTTCCCTCCCTTGCCTCGCTTGTCGCCGTGTTTGTCGGCGTGTTCGCCATTGCCCGGCAGCACGGCCGACAACACCTGCCGCGCGGTCTCGACGATCACGTTGCCCTCGCGCGGATCGCCTCTCACCAGCGTTTCGGCGAAATGCTTCGCCTGCTGCAACGTCACGTGCGGCGGCAGCGGCGGCACCTCGGGGTCGCTTTTCACCTCGAGCACGACCGGCCGATCCGACGCGAGCGCTTCGTCCCACGCGGCGCCGAGCTGTTCCGGATCGTCGACGTAGATGCCCTTGAGGCCGAGCAGCGTCGCGAAGCGGTAGTACGGCACGTTCGGAATCTGCTGCGATGCGTCGAACTTCGGGTCGCCTTCCATCACGCGCTGCTCCCACGTGACCTGGTTCAGGTCCTCGTTGTTCAGCACCATGCAGATCCAGCGCGGGTCGGGCCACTGGCGCCAGTATTTCGCGACGGTGATCAGCTCGGCCATGTTGTTCATCTGCATCGCGCCGTCGCCGACCATCGCGATCACCGGGCGCACCGGATACGCGAACTTCGCGGCGATCGCGTACGGCACCGCGGCGCCCATCGACGCGAGCCCGCCCGAAAGCGACCCCATCATCCCGCGCCGCATCATCAGGTCGCGCGCGTACCAGTTCGCGCAGGAGCCCGAATCGCTCGTCAGGATCACGTCGTCGGGCAGGCGTGGCGACAGCTCGGTAAACGCGCGCTGCGGGTTTACGCCGCGTCCGGCGCTCGCCTTCGCGGCCGCGCGCGCCGCGAGCGTCTCGTGCCAGTCATCGTTCCATTTCGCGATCCGGTCGCGCCACGCGGTGTCGCGGCGCTCGTTCAGGAGCGGCAGCAGCGCGCGCAGCGTCTCGGCGCTGTCGCCGACCAGGTTGACTTCCATCGGGTAGCGCAGGCTCAGCATGTCGGCCTTCAGGTCGATCTGCACACCGCGCGCCTGGCCTTCCTTCGGCAGGAATTCCGAATACGGAAAGCCGGAGCCGACGACCAGCAGCGTGTCGCATTCGGTCATCAGCTCGTAGCTCGGCTTGGTGCCGAGCAGCCCGATCGAGCCGGTGACCCACGGCAGGTCGTCCGGCAGCGCGGCCTTGCCGAGCAGCGCTTTCGCGGCGCCCGCGCCCAGCCGGTCGGCCACCGCGATCACCTCGTCGGTTGCCTTCAGCGCACCGGCGCCGATCAGCATCGCGACTTTCGACCCCGCGTTGAGCACGTCGGCCGCGCGTCGCAGGTCGTCCGCATACGGAACGACTTTCGGCGCGGTATAGCCGACCCCCGAATGCACGGTGCCGTGCGCGCGCTTGGGCGGCGCGTAGTCGAGTTCCTGCAGATCGTTCGGCAGCACGAGCGCGGTGACCGCGCGCGCGCCGAGCGCGGTGCGCACCGCGCGGTCCACCAGATGGCGCACCTGGCCCGGCACCGTCGCAAGCTGAACGAATGCGCCCGCAACGTCCTTGAAAAGCGCGGGAAGATCCACCTCCTGCTGATAGTGGCCGCCGAGCGCCGCGCGCGCCTGCTGGCCGACGATCGCGAGCACCGGCATGTGGTCGAGCCGCGCGTCGTAGAGGCCCGTCACGAGGTGCGCGGCGCCTGGGCCCGACGTCGCGACGCACACGCCGAGCTCGCCTGTAAATTTTGCATGCGCGGACGCCATGAAGGCCGCCATCTCCTCGTGGCGCGCCTGGATGAATTCGATCTTGCCGTCCGCGCGGTTCAGCGCGCCGAAAAAGCCGTTGATGCCGTCGCCCGGGTAGCCGTAGATGCGGCGCACGCCCCAGTCGTACAGCCGTTCGACGATGAAATCCGCCACTGTCGCCATGCCGTTTCTCCTTGGTTGGGATGAGCCGATGGGAGGCGCTCGCGCAAGGCACGTGCCGCCCCGCGTGGCGTCGGGCACATCGGTTGCACGCGATGTCCGCAAGCCAATAGCAAGCTGACCGGAGCGCAACGATGGCACTTTCCGCCGCGCCGGCGATCGACGACGTGCGCGCCCGCGCGTACCGCGTGCCGACCGACCGGCCCGAAGCCGACGGCACCTACGCATGGACCGCGACGACGGTCGTCGTCGTCGAGATCGACGCGGGGCCCGTGACGGGGCTCGGCTATACGTATACGGACGCCAGTGCCGTACCGCTCGTGACGTCGCTGCTGGCCGGCGTGTTGCGCAAGCGGCCGGTGGCGGACATCCCGGCCGCGGTCGATGCGTTGTGGCGGGCGGTGCGCAACATCGGCCGCGGCGGGATCGCGGCGACCGCGATTTCGGCGCTCGACGTCGCGCTGTGGGACGCGAAGGCGAAACTCGCCGACGTGCCGCTCGCGGTGCTGCTGGGCCGCGTGCGCGAACGCGTGCCGGTATATGGCAGCGGCGGTTTCACGACTTACGATGCACCGACGCTCGTCGCGCAGCTCGACGGCTGGCGCGCCGAACACGTACGCGCGTGCAAGATCAAGATCGGTGTGGAAGATGTGCGCGACCTGTCGCGCGTGCGCGCGGCGCGCGACGCGCTCGGGCCCGGTGTCGACCTGTTCGTCGATGCGAACGGCGCGTATGCGCCGCGCACCGCGCTCGCGTTCGCGCAGGCCGCCGCCGATTGCGACATTCGCTGGTTCGAGGAGCCGGTCAGCAGCGACGACGTCGCCGGGCTGCGGTTCGTGCGGGAGCACGTCGGCCCGCGGGTTGACGTCGCGGCCGGCGAATACGCGTATACGCCCGACGATTTCCGGCGCTTGCTGGAATGCCACGCGGTGGACGTGCTGCAGGCCGACGCCACGCGCTGCGGCGGCGTCAGCGGCTTTCTCGCGGCCGCGGCGCTGGCCGATGCGTATCACGTCGACCTGTCCGCGCACTGCGCGTCCGCGCTGCACCGGCACGTCGGCTGCGCGGCGCGGCGCCTGCGTCACGTCGAATGGTTTCACGATCATGTCCGCCTCGAGCGGATGCTGTTCGACGGCGCGCCGACGCTCGTCGACGGCGCTTTGGAAATCGACGCGACGCGCACGGGGCTCGGCCTCGAATTGCGCGCCGCCGATCTGCTGGATTTCGCGTGCTGAATACGGACGAGGAGGAACGATGCGACACCCCCGACGTCGCGCCGCCGAGCGTGACAGGTTGCTGGCCGACGCCGCACGGTTGCTCAATCGCAGCGCGCTGCTGCTGGCCGGCTCGGTGCTCGCCGACAGCGGCGTCGAGCACTATCGCGGCGCCTTCCACAATCGCGCGATGCTCGCGCCGCTCGCGATGTCGACGCTGTCGGTGATCGTGAGCGTGCACGGTCACGCGGACGACACGCCCGAGCGTCATCGGTTGCGCGACGCGGTGCACGTCGCGTCGGCCGCGGTGGGCGTCGCCGGCTCCGCGTTCCACCTGTACAACGTGACGAAGCGGCCGGGCGGATTCAGTTGGCACAACCTGTTCTACGGCGCACCGCTCGGCGCACCGTTCGCGCTTTTGCTGTCCGGCACGCTGGGCGCGGCGGGCGAGCGGCTGCGCGAGAGCCCGGCCGATGCGCCGCGGCTCGCCGGACTGCCGGCCGGGCGCGCGCTGGCCGGGCTCGTCACGGCGGGGCTCGTCGGCACGCTCGGCGAAGTCGGGCTGCTGCATTTTCGCGGCGCGTTCCAGCATCGCGCGATGTTCGCGCCGCTCGTCGTGCCGCCGGTGGCCGCGCTGGCGACTGCTCAACTCGCGCTGTCGCGTCCGTGCGCCGAGCGGCGCTTCTGCCGCGGGTGGCTGCGCGCGACGGCCGTGCTCGGGTTCGTCGGCGTCGCGTTCCATGCGCGCGGCGTCGCGCGGCAGATGGGCGGCTGGCGCAACTGGTCGCAGAACCTGCTGTCGGGTCCGCCGCTGCCGGCGCCACCGAGCTTCACCGCGCTCGCGATCGCAGGGCTTGCCGCGACCGCGCTCGCCGAACGGGAGGCGTCATGAGCGACGCAAGCCGCAAGCCCGTCGGGTTGCCGCGCTATCCGGGTTACGACGTGCTCGCGAAGCGCGACTCGCCGTCGTGGAACGATGCGACGCGGCGTGCGATCGATGCACGTCTGCGCATCGCGGCCAATGCACCACGCCATCTCGATGCCGAACGATTTGCGTCGCTCGCGGCGTTGTGCGCGCGCATCGTGCCGCAGCAGGCGGGCGGCGCTGACGCGATCCCGACCGCCGCATTGGTCGACGCGCGGCTCGCCGCCGACGACGGCGACGGCTATCGCGATGCACGCCTCCCGCCGCTGCGCATCGCATGGCGCACGGGCCTCGCCGCACTCGACGCGATGGCGCGGCACGCGCATGGCTGCGCGTTCGCGGCGCTCGGCGCACGCGACGCCGATGCGTTGCTGCACGCGGTGCAGAAAGGCCGCATCGATCCGCAGGTCGCGCCGGCCTGGGCCGGCATGGACCCGCACACGTTCTTCATGAAGCGCGTGCTGATGGATATTTGCGGCGCGTATTACGGCCATCCGTTCGCGTGGAACGAGATCGGCTTCGGCGGCCCTGCGAGCCCGCGCGGCTACGTGCGAATGGATTTCAACCGACGCGACCCGTGGGAAGCGGAAATGCGCACGGTGGAGGGCGATCGCGATGGCCGCCGATGAACCGCTGTCCGCTCCGACGCCGCGCGGCCGCGACGGTCGTGCGCCCGATCCGTTGCGCGTGGGCGGCTGGTCGCCGATGCGGATGTTCCGCGACGACGACGCGGTCGACTTCGTGATCGTCGGCACCGGCGCCGGCGGCGGCACGCTCGCGTGCAAGCTCGCCGAATACGGTTTTTCGGTCGTCGCGCTCGACGCGGGCGCGTGGTGGCGGCCGCTCGAGGAATTCGCGTCGGACGAAACGCATCAGCACAAGCTGTTCTGGACCGACGAGCGGATCTGCGACGGCGCCGATCCGCTGACGCTCGGCACCAACAACAGCGGCCGGGCGGTCGGCGGCAGCACCGTGCATTTCGCGATGGTGTCGCTGCGGTTCCGGCCCGAGTGGTTTCGCTCGCGTAGCGCGCTCGGCTACGGCGTCGACTGGCCGCTCGACTGGCGCGAGATGTGGCGCTACTACCGCGAGGTCGAACAGGCGCTGAAAATCAGCGGGCCGGTGAACTACCCGTGGGGGCCGCCGCGGCCGCGCTATCCGTATCGCGCACACGAACTGAACGCGGCCGCGCTCGTGCTCGCGCGCGGCGCCGAGGCGATGGGCATCGACTGGACGCCGACGCCGCTCGCGACGCTCTCCGCGCCGCGCGGCCGCGCGCATCCGTGCGTGTATCGCGGCTTCTGCATCGCCGGCTGCGCGACCAACGCGAAACAGAGCGCGCTCGTCACGTGGATACCGCGCGCGGTCGCGGCCGGCGCCGAAGTGCGCGATCTCGCGATGGCGCTGCGGATCGACGCCGAAGGCGATCGCGTGACCGGGGTGCACTACCGGCGCGACGAACGTACGCGGTTCCAGCGCGCGCGCAACGTCGTCGTCGCCGGTTATGCGATCGAGACGCCGCGCCTGTTGCTGCTGTCCGCGAACGGACGCCATCCGCAGGGGCTCGCGAACAGCTCGGGCCTCGTCGGCCGCTACCTGATGGCGCAGCTCAACCAGGCGTCGTGGGGGACGATGGACGACGAAGTGCGCTGGTACAAGGGGCCGCCGTCGCTGTCGATCACCGAGCACTGGAACTACGCGGACGAAGGCAAGGATTTCTTCGGCGGCTATTGCTGGATGAGCCAGGGGCCGCTGCCGATCGAATGGGCGCGCAAGGTCGCCGCGCGCGGGCTGTGGGGCGATGCGCTCAAGCGCGAGATGGCGCGCTACAACTTCCAGGCCGGCCTGAAGATCGTCGGCGAGACGCTGCCGCGCGCGGACAACCGCGTGACGCTCGCCGACGAACGCGACGCGTTCGGGCTGCCGGTCGCGCGCGTCACCTATTCGTACGACGACAACGACCGCCGGATGATCCGCCATGCGCTCGCGCAGATGGGGCGTTCGCTGGAAGCGGCCGGCGCACGGGACATCTGGCACGAGGAGGACGACACGTGCCATCTCGCGGGCACCGTGCGGATGGGCGGCGACCCGGCGACGAGCGTCGTCGATGCCGACTGCCGTAGCTGGGACATCCCGAACCTGTGGGTGTGCGACGGCTCGGTGTTTCCGACGGTCGGCGGCGTGAATCCGTCGCTGACGATCCAGGCGATCGCGTGCCGTACCGCCGACCGCATCCGAGCGCTGGTCGCGCGCGGCGAGGCCCATGCGCGTGCGCGATGGCGATGAATTGCGCGGCGCAGCTCCGCTGGCGGCCAATACGACGTGCGCGTGCGAGCCACGATGCCGCACCCGCTCCATTCACTTTCTTGTCGAGGATTCGTCTCATGCCTGCATTCAACCGTTCATTCATACGCCGCGGTGCAGCCTGCGTGCTGCTGGCGGCGTGCGCATCGGCGCTGCCGGCGGCGGCACAGTTGCGCCCGCCCGATCCCGCCAGCGTGCCCGACACGTCCACGCAGGCGTTCAAGCGCGCCGACCGAAAGATGATGGAAGCGATGGAGGGCGCGCCATACACGGGCGACGCCGACCGCGATTTCGTCGCGCACATGGCGCCGCATCACCAGGGCGCGATCGACATGGCGCAGGTCGAGCTCAAATACGGCAAGGACCCGACGCTGAGGCAGCTCGCGAGCCGGATCGTCGCCGCGCAGCGCGACGAGATCGCGTTGATGGAGCGCTGGCAGAAGGAGCACGGCAAGACGCCGTGAACCGCGATGCGAGACGTCGATACGCGGCCGGCTGTACCGGCGGTTCAGCATTCGGCAAGCGGCGAAACCGGCCCCGCGCCGACGCAATGGCCGCCAGCACGGTAGTCGCGGCAGGAGGCACGATGCATGGACGACAAGCGTGTGGCAGAAGATCGCTCGATCGACAGCGTGGCCGACTACATGACCGTGATCGGCGCGCAGCGGCAGACGATGGCGCTGCGCCTGTTTCGTGGCCAGTGCAACGCCGGCTGGCCGCTCGTGCCGGGTATCGCGCGGCAGCGCGCGTCGCCCGACGTCGAAGCGCGGATGCTCGACGAATTCATGCGGCGCGCGCTGCCGCATCTCGAACCCGGACAGAACCTCGATGCGTGCGACTGGCTTGCGCTCGCGCAGCAGCACGGGATGCGCACGCGCCTGCTCGACTGGTCCGGCAACGCGCTGGCCGCGCTGTGGTTCGCGGTGAGGCGCGCGAGCGAATCGGGTGGAGACGGCGTGGTGTGGTGCCTGTCGCACGACGCCGACGACATCGCGACGGCCGCCGAACGGCGTGCGCCGCTGGAGGTCACGCGCACCAAGGTGTTTCGGCCTCGCCACGTGATGCCGAGGATCACCGCGCAGGATGGCTGGTTCACGATTCACCGTTATGACGCGCGTGACGAGCGCTTCGTGCCGCTCGACGAGGACGCGGATCTCGCCGGCCGCCTCATGCGGATCGTCGTGCCGGGCGCCCGGTTCGCGACGATCCGGCAGGAGCTTGCGGGCGTCGGCGTGAGCATCGCGACGATCTTTCCGGATCTCGACGGCATCGCGCAACTGACCGACACGCGCTATTTCCCGGGCGACGAGGACACGCACGCGCCGCGGTAAAGCGCGCACCGGCGTTGGGGGGGCAGGCACGCGTAATGCTGGGCTCGACGGCGCGTACACACGGGACCGCCCCCCAAGCCTCCAGTTTGCGACCGGTTCGCGGCGGGCGATGCGGCGGCTCCCGCGCACATTCCAACAAATCATCGAATCCGGAGGCTTTCATGCGCGAACCCAACGAACCACCGAGCGATCGTCGCGACACGGCGTGCGGGCCCGGTGCCCGTTCCCGGCCGGCCGGGAACACCGTCACCCGCGCGTTCGAACGTTTTGCGTCGGGCGTGACTACCTGGGCGGGCTCACCGGTGGCGTTCGGCAGCGCGGTCGCCATCACCGTGCTGTGGCTCGCGAGCGGGCCGGTGTTTCACTACTCCGACGCGTGGCAGCTCGTCATCAATACCGGCACCACGATCATCACGTTCCTGATGGTGTTCCTGTTGCAGCGCAACCAGAATCGCGACAGTGTGGCGTTGCACCTGAAGCTCGACGAACTGCTCGCGGTCACGCGCGCGGCGAGCGACCGGCTGATCGGGATCGAGGATGCGTCGGAGGAGGAATTGCGCGCGTTGGCGCAGACCTACGTCGAAATGGCGCAGCGCGCGGCCGAACGCGGCGAGGACGAGCCGGGCGAGAAGCGTGCGGAAACGGCCGACGCGCCGCCCGAATCTTGATCGTCGGATCGTCTGGTCTTCCGATCGAGCGATGCGCGACCCGATGATTTTTCAAACGCTTGTCGTTTCTGGCGCCGCCTCGCGGCGCGAGCGCGTGCACGCGATGCGCGCAGCGGGGAACGACATGTGCTGCATACCGAAACGAAGCCCGGTCGTTCCGGGTATTGCCTACGGTGCTTCCATGAACTCCAGAACTCCTTCGAATCCGCTGTTGAATCTTGCGGTGGCCGTCGCCTGCGGGGCGGCCGCGATGTACTTCCTCGATCCGTCGTCCGGCCGGCGTCGCCGTGCGTATCTGCGCGACAAGGCGGTGGCCGGGCGGCACGGCGTGGCCGACTACACGAATGCGCAGGTGAAGCGGGCGGCCGACCATGCGCGCGGCGCGATCGCCGGCCTGCGGGCCGACTGGCTCGCGGGCGATGCGAACGACGTGCAGGTCGCCGAGCGCGTGCGTGCGGCGCTCGGCCGGCTCGTCGGTCGCCCGCGCGACATCGACGTGAGTGTCGAGCACGGCAACGTGTGCCTCACCGGACAGGTCGAGGAGGCCGAACGGCAGGCGCTGATCGACGGCGTCGCCGCGCTGCAGGGCGTGCATCACGTCGAGGACGCGATGGGCGCGCGCAGCGAATACAAGGCGCCGCCCAACGGTCATTCGCACTGACGCGGCCGCGGCTGCCCGCCTCGGCGGGGGCCGGCGAACGAGTACGACACGCATTCGGCGCACGCACGGCCGCCGGTACGACGGCAGCCTGGCGCCTCAACCGGAGCAAGCCTATGACGGATCGCCAGCCCGATACGACATCCCCGCCGCCCGAGCCCGGCGCGCACGACGCGCTCGAACACCTGCTCGGCAGCTTGCATCGGCACGGCTTCCTGCGCTTCGCGAACGAGGTCGTCAGCGCGAACGCACGGCTCGCCGACACGTTCGTCGACGCGCTCGACAAGCCCGGCATGCAGAGTGGCATGCAAAATCTGGCGATGCTGGTGACGGCGCTGTCGCGTATTCCGCCGGAACAGTTCGGTCGCGCCGCGTTCGCGGCGGCCGACGCGCTGCATCACGTCGGCGCGTGGCAGCCGGGGCAGCACGCGCATGTCGCGCCCGGCGTGAGCGGCATTTATCGGCTGTTGCACGACGAGGCGCTGTGGGATGCGCTGACGCCGCTGCTCGAAGGGTTGAAGGTGTTCGCGCAAGGGCTCACGCGCGATCCGCAGCCGCCGGCCGCCGGTCTCAACGAGACGACGAAAGACGCGTGAGCGCGTCCGGGTCCGGTTGCGGGCCGCTGGCGACACACAGGCCCGCGAACTGACGGATGATGCGCTGTGTCGGCGCGCTTGCCGGCCAGTGCGCCACCGCGTCGATGCCGACCCAGCGGCACAGCGCTATTTCACGTCCCGGGCACGCGTGCGCGCCGCGCGGCAGGCTCGCGACGAAGACGTGATGGCGTTTCACGCTGCCGTCCACGTAGAAGAAATACGCGAGTTCGAGATCGGCAAGCCCCGTTTCCTCCCGAAGTTCGCGATGCGCGGCGTCGAGCGCCGATTCGCCGCGCCGGATCACGCCGCCCGGCAGCGTCCACCGCGACGACCGCCCGCGCGCGACCAGCAGCACGCGCCGGTTGCGAAGGCAGACGATCGTGGCGCGTTCCTTCGCCAGCGGCGCGAGCGGCACCGCGCGAACAGGGAAATCGGACGGGTCGGGTAGCGTCATGCAGGGCAAGCGGCCGGTGATTGAAAGATCCATGCGCTTGTGCCGCAACGTGCGTGCCTGCGTCGCGGTCGCGCGGAGCCGCGTGTGAACGTTTCGGCCGAACCTGTCGATCGTCGCCCGCGATTTTTCAACGGCTTGTCATTTCTGCCGCCGTTTCTTGCGGCCGATTCGGGCGCGTGGACGGGGCGAGGCGCGGCGATCACGCGTCGCCGTGTTCGCCGTGTTCGCCGGATGGCGGACGATGGGGCGGCGTCCCGTTTTCCGTTCCGTCCGGTTTGCCTTCGGCGGGGTCGCGCGCACTGCGCGGCGGTGGCGTGCTCGTGCCGCGGCGCTTGCCCTCGGGGCCGGGCGTGCTGTCGCCGCGATCTTCATCGCGTGTGTCGGTGTCGAGTGAGGTCGAGCGTGTCATGGTTCGCGAGTCCTGTCGGGGCCGTTGAAGCGTACGGATCGCGCATCGGACGTGCCGCGGTCGAACGAAGCACGTCGGCGGGCCCGCTGCTTGCTTGATCGCGCGCTTGAGGTCGGCGCGGGCAATGACGCTCGCGCCCGCCGCCAGGAGCCCCGTTTCATGCCCGATGCGATCTTGTTCCCGTTATCCGTTCGTAAGCGATCCGGCGTCGTGCTCCGGCGCGCGATGACGCCGGGACGGTACGGCGCCGGCCAGCCGGACGCGCTTGCGTCGGCAATGGCCGGCGTCGTACCGTCGACGCCGCTGCGCGTGCCGTGGCCGGCGTTCGAGCGCCGGCCTGCCGCCGTCGCGCGGGCGGGTGACGGTCAGTCCGGCGCCGGCGGCTCGGGCGCCGCGCCGGGCGGCAACGGCGAGCGGCCGACCGACGCGCCGGGCGGCGGGGGCGGCGATCACCATCCGCACGACGATCGCGGCGGCCGCACCGGCGGCGACGGCGACGGCAACGGCAACAACGGCGAAGGCGAACGCAAACGGCCCGGCAAGAAGCCGTTGATCATCCTCGGCGCGGTGGTGTTGGCGCTGCTCGTCGGCGGGCTCATTTGGTGGTTCGCCACGCGCAACCAGGAAAGCACCGACGATGCGTACACCGACGGCAACGCGGTCGCGGTCGCGCCGCACGTGTCCGGCTACGTGACGCGGCTGGCGGTCGACGACAACACGTTCGTGCGGCGCGGCGACGTGCTCGTCGAGATCGATCCGCGCGACTACCGCGCGCAGGTCGACGCCGCGCAAGCGCAACTCGGTCTCGCGCAGGCGCAGCTCGACGCGGCGCGCGTGCAGCTCGATATCGCGCGCGTGCAGTATCCGGCCCAGTACCGGCAGGCGCGCGCGCAGATCGAATCCGCGGAAGCCGCATACCGGCAGGCGCTCGCCGCGCAGGAGCGGCAGCGCACGGTCGATGCGCGCGCAACCTCCCAGCAGGCGATCGACGCGGCCGACGCGCAGCGCGCGGCCGCCGATGCGAACGTCGCGATGGCCCAGGCCCAGGCGCGCACCGCGAGCCTCGTGCCGCAGCAGATCCGGCAGGCCGAGACGGCCGTCGAGGAACGCCGCCAGCAGGTGCTGCAGGCGCGCGCGCAGCTCGAAACGGCCAACCTGAACCTGTCGTACTGCGAGATGCGCGCGCCGTCCGACGGCTGGGTCACGCGGCGCAACGTGCAACTGGGCTCGTTCCTGCAAGCGGGCACGTCGATCTTCTCGCTCGTCACGCCGCGCGTGTGGATCACCGCGAATTTCAAGGAGTCGCAGCTCGAGCGGATGCGCGTCGGCGACCGCGTCGACGTGTCGGTCGACGCATATCCCGATCTCGATCTGCACGGCCACGTCGACAGCATCCAGCTTGGCAGCGGCTCGCGCTTCTCCGCGTTCCCGACCGAGAACGCGACCGGCAATTTCGTGAAGATCGTGCAGCGCGTGCCGGTGAAGATCGTGCTCGACGGCCCGCTGCCGAACCGTCCGCCGCTCGGTCTCGGCCTGTCGGCCGTGCCGACCGTCCACCTGAAATGACCGGTCGCCGTGCCGCGGCCGGTGTCGACCGGAGCGATCCGATGCCCGATACCCGCATGCCGTTTCCACTTGACGAGGCCCGCCGATGAACCGGCCGCCCGAGCGCAGCGGCGCATCCGACGGCGCATGGCGCCCGGCCGCGAACCCGTGGCTCATTGCGATCGTCGTCACGCTCGCCGCATTCATGGAAGTGCTCGACACGACGATCGTCAACGTCGCGCTGCCGCACATCGCCGGCACGATGTCGGCGAGCTACGACGAGGCGACCTGGACGCTCACGTCGTATCTGGTCGCGAACGGCATCGTGCTGCCGATCTCGGGGTTCCTCGGGCGCCTGCTCGGCCGCAAGCGCTACTTCCTGCTGTGCATCGCCGCGTTCACCGTGTGCTCGTTCCTGTGCGGCGTCGCGACCAACCTCGGCGAACTGATCGTGTTTCGCGTGCTGCAGGGGCTGTTCGGCGGCGGGCTGCAGCCCAACCAGCAGTCGATCATCCTCGATACGTTCCCGCCCGCCCAGCGCAACCGCGCGTTCTCGATCTCGGCGATCGCGATCGTCGTCGCGCCGGTGCTCGGGCCGACGCTCGGCGGCTGGATCACCGACCATTTCTCGTGGCGCTGGGTGTTCCTGCTCAACGTGCCGATCGGCGCGCTGACCGTGCTCGCGGTGATGCAGCTCGTCGAGGATCCGCCGTGGCGGCGCGGCGCCGAACGCGGAATTTCCATCGACTACATCGGCATCGGGCTGATCGCGATCGGGCTCGGCTGCCTGCAGGTGATGCTCGATCGCGGCGAGGACGAGGACTGGTTCGGCTCGAACTTCATCCGCGTCTTCGCCGTGCTGTCCGTGCTCGGGCTGGTCGGCGCGACGCTGTGGTTGCTGCGCACGAAGAAGCCGGTGGTCGACCTGTCGTGCCTGCGCGACCGCAATTTCGCGCTCGGCTGCGTGACGATCGCGACGTTCGCGGCCGTGCTGTACGGCAGCGCGGTGATCGTGCCGCAGCTCGCGCAGCAGCGTCTCGGCTACACGGCGACGCTCGCCGGCCTCGTGCTGTCGCCCGGCGCGCTGCTGATCACGCTCGAGATTCCGATCGTGAGCCGGCTGATGCCGCACGTGCAGACGCGCTATCTGGTCGGCTTCGGCTTCGTGCTGCTGTGCGGTTCGCTGATCTATTCGCGCACGCTGGTGCCGGACATCGACTACACGCACCTGATGATGATCCGGTGCGCGCAGTCGCTCGCGATCGGCTTCATGTTCGTGCCGATCACGACGCTCGCGTACCTGACCGTGCCGCAGCGGCTCAACGACGACGCGTCCGCGCTGTTCACGATGTTCCGCAACGTCGCGGGCTCGATCGGCATCTCGGTGTCGACCGCGCTGATCCGCGAGCGCACGCAGGCGCGCATGGCGCATCTGTCCACGCACATGTCGACGCTGTCGCAGAACTTCCGGGATACGCTGCAGGAGAACGCGCGCGCGGTGAGCGCGCTGACCGGGGCGCCGCCTTCGTCCGCGCTGCAGACGGCCACCGGGCGGCTGTACGAGACATTCATCGCGCAGGCGACGATCCTCGCGTATATCGACGTGTTCGCGATCCTCGCGGTGTTCTGCGCATTCAGCATTCCGCTGACGTTCCTGTTCTCGCCGGCGAAGGCCGCGGGCGGCGCGGGAGGGCACTGACATGCGCCTGTATCGAAACAACCGTAGCCGTCGCCTGAACCACTCCATCGTGTGCCGCGCGGTGACGCTATTCGCGGGATGCGCCATTGTCGCGGGCTGCACCGTCGGCCCCGACTACAAGCCGCCGCAAGCGGACGTTCCGGACACCTGGCATGCGATGCGGGCGGACGGGCAGGCGGCGGCCTCCGCGTCCGGCGCAGCCGCACGATCGTCGCCGACGGTCGATGCAGATCCCGATCCGCGCTGGTGGCGCGCGTTCGGCGATCCGCTGCTCGATCAGCTCGTCGAGCGCGCGGCGCACGACAACCTCGACGTGCAGGCCGCCGTGCTGCGCATCGCGCAGGCGCGCGCGCAGGTTCGGGCCGCTGCCGCACAGGGTTTGCCGGACGTGCGCGCGAATGCGAGCTACCAGCGCGAGCAGCTCGGCCTGAAAGGCATCGTCGAGGAGCAGGGCATCGACCAGCGCGTCGATCGTCTCGGCGCGCCGGGCTCGCCGCTCGACCGGTTCGGGCCGGGCACCGGCGCGAGCGTGCAGCAAGGCGCGCGCGGCGCGCTCGATGCGCTCGAATCGCCGGTCAACCTGTGGCAGGCCGGGTTCGACGCATCGTGGGAGCTGGATCTGTTCGGCCGCGTGCGCCGCTCGGTCGAAGCGGCCGGTGCGCAGACGCGCGCGGCGGTCGCGAGCCGCGACGATGCGCTGCTGTCGCTCGAGGCCGAAGTCGCGCAGACCTATCTGCAACTGCGTGGCGCGCAAGCGCAGCGCGCGCTGGCCGACGATCTGCAACACGCGCAGCGCGAACTGCGCGACCTGACGCGCGAGCAGGCCGCGCACGGTCTCGCGAGCGATCTCGACGTGCGCAGCGCGGACGCGCGGCTCGCGCAGATCCGCGCGCAACTGCCGCAGTTCGACCAGCAGATCGTGCTGCTGCGCAACGGTCTCGCGTATCTGGTCGGCGGCGCGCCGGGCGCGCTCGACGACTGGCTTGCCGCCCCGCGCGCGTTGCCGGACGTGCCGCCGACCGTGCCGGTCGGCCTGCCGTCGACGCTCGCGCGCCGGCGCCCGGACATCCGCCGCGCGGAGGCCGAACTGCATGCGGCCACCGCCGACGTCGGCGTCGCGGTCGCGCAGTTCTATCCGGACATCTCCCTGACGGGGCAGGTCGGCCTGCGCGCGTCGCACGTGCGCGAGCTCGCGCACTGGTCGCACCTGTTCTATGCGTTCGGGCCTGCCGTGTCGCTGCCGATTTTTTCCGGTGGCGCGCTCGTGTCGAACTTGCGGCTGTCGCAGGCGCGCCAGGCCGAAGCGGCGCTGGCCTATCGGCAAACCGTGCTCGTCGCGCTGCGCGACGTCGACAATGCGCTGGCCGTGTACCGCACCGACCAGGCGCGCGCGGCCGCGCTCGACGATGCGGTGCGGGCCGAACAGGGCGCGCTGGACCTCGCGCGCGATCGCTACCGGAAGGGGTTGTCGCCGTTCCTCGACGTACTGGACGCCGAGCGGCAATGGTCCGAGGGCCGGCAGCAGGCCGAGCAGGGCGCATTGCAGACGACTACCGATCTCGTCGCGCTGTACAAGGCACTTGGTGGCGGATGGCAGGCGGGCACCAACACGAACACGAACACGGACGCGGGTATGAGTCCGGATGCGGCACGCGTGCGATAGTCGCAAACGTGGCCCGGGAGTCGCGGGCCGCATTCGCCGGCCCGCGCGCGGCCTCAATCCTATGCGTGCTTGCTGAACTGATAGCCCTTCGAGCGGATGGTCTTGATCCGTTTCGGTTCGTTCGCGTCGTCGCGCAGCTTGCGGCGCAGCTTCGAAATGCGGCCGTCGATCGAACGATCGAGGCCGTCGAACGCGATGCCGCGCAACAGCAACGTCAGGTCCTCGCGGCTCACCACCTCGCCGGCGCGACACGCAAGGGCCCACAGCAGGTCGAATTCGGTCGACGTCAGGCGCGGCATGCTGCCGTCCGGAAGATGCACACGGCGGTCGGTCCGGTCGATCGAGAACTTGCCGAATACGTATCGCTGCGGCGAATCCGGCACGGGGTCGCCCGTCGGCACGCGCGTGCGCCGCAACTGCGCCTTGATCCGCGCGAGCAGCAGGCGCGGTTCGACCGGCTTGCGGAGAAAGTCGTCCGCGCCGAGTTCCAGGCCGAGCAATTCGTCGAACGGTTCGTCGCGGCCCGTCACCATGATCACGATGCCGTCGTAGCGCATGCGCGCCTCGCGGCAGATCTCGAAGCCGTCCTTGCCCGGCAGGTTGACGTCGAGCAGCACGAGGTCGGGGCGGCTTGCGACGATGCGCGACCGGGGCATCCTTCGGACGAAAACGTTTGCGCCGATGCGCTGTCGCGCGCGTCGCTCGCCCCCGGCCGAACCCAGGCCAGGCAAGGTTAGTCGACATATCACTACAAAATATTACCGACGTTCCGGCATCCTGCTCCGTACAATTCCCGAACCTGATTCACGCGCCTCGTATAGTGCGATCGCCTCCGTTTCCCGATCGCGTCGACGGCCGGTTTCGACGGCACGTCGCGTCATGCTGCTCGCGTGCGAAACCGGATGTGCGTGGGTCCAATCGACACCGCGCCGGCTCCCGACGGGCCTGCAAGCGGACAGTACGAATCATTCACGGAGAAGCGACATGACGCCGTTGCAAGTCGTCCAGCGTCTCGAAGCACTCACGCACGCCATCGAAGCCGCGGTGGCGCGTGCCGACTGGAACGAAGCTGTCCGGGCCGCCGAGACGCGTTCGGCGTTCATCGTTGCGCTTGCACCCGATCAACCGGCCGCGGTCGCGGCGGCGCTGATGAAAGTGCAGGAGTTCGACGTGAGGATCTCCACGGTCGCGCGCGACACGCTGGAGGCGCTCGTCGCGCAGGGCTGGCAAGCATTGCACGAAACCCGCATGGCAACGAACGCCCTGAGGGCGCAGCAGCGGTTGCCCGATGCGGGCGCCGCGGCCACGCGACACTAAGATTCGTTTCCTTCGGTGATGGCATGAAATTCAAGAAACGCGCCGGTCTCGTCGATGCAACACGGTGGTTCGCCGACGGCGACCATGAACGGGTAGAGCACCGTCACGGCGGGTGGGCGGTCGCGACGCCGGAAGGCTGGCGTCCGGTGAAACCGGGCGACTGGATTCTGCGCGACGAATGCGGCAACTGCTGGCCGATGGACGACGGCCTCTTCATGCATTGCTACGAACCGGTCGCCGACTGACTCGCCGGACGGTTCGCCACGCCTATCGGCGCTTGCGCGAAAACATCAGCGACTCCGCGTCGTTGAAGCGGATGCGCCGCGGCTCGCCGTAACCGGCTTTCTCCGCGACCCGGATCGACGCGACGTTGGTCGGCGCGATCAGGCACACGCTGCGCTCGAACCGCTGTTGCGCGTCGAGCCATGCGAGCGCGGCCGCGAGCGCCTCGGTCGCATAGCCGTTGCCTTGCGCCCACGTCGCCAGCGCCCAGCCGGCTTCCGGCACGCCGCGAATCGGCGGCTCGATGTTCCGGTGGAAATCCGCGAAGCCGAGATCGCCGACATACCGGCCCGACGCCTTTTCCCGAATCGCCCAGTACCCATAGCCGAGCAGCGGCCACAGCCCGCGATACGCGAGCATGCGCATCCACGAGTCGCGCGGCGTGGAGGGCGTGCCGTTGAAGATGTGCGCGACGACGCCGGGTTCCGCCCACATCGCGGCGAGTGCGTCGAAGTCGCCGAGCGGATGGCCTTCGAGGATCAGGCGTGGCGTGTCGAGAACGGGCGGGGACGAGACGGGTGGCACGGCGCTGACTGTCATCGGGCGTTCCATGAGGAAGGGATCGCGACGCAGGGCGCCGCGCTTGGGGTTCCGTACGATACCGCGTAAACGGCGATGCGGACGCAATTCCCCTTTCGCATCGGGATAGGCGTCCGCATGGGCCCGCGACCGCGTCGCACGGTTGGCCCGGCGGCCGGCGGTGCCCTCACGGACCGGCTCGCGTGACGACGTCGCGGTCGGCCGCGTCACGCGAGGCGCTCGACGAATGCGGGCCGTTCGGCGCCGTGTGGCGAACGCCTGTAGTGAACGCCTTCGCGAACACCGGCTGCGGCGAGCAGTCGGCCCTCTCTCCGACGGCGGCCATCGGCGCACCCGCGCGTGACGTATCACGCGGGATCGGCCCGTGCCGGCAGAGGTTACTTGCGGCTCTTCAGGAAATTGCGACCGTGCGCGGTGATCGACGCACCGGAGCGTCCGTTCGCCGCCTGGCTGACGAAGCCCGCGCCGACGAGTTCCTGCTCGACCAACCAGCCGAGCGCCGGCGCGTCGCGGCCGTAGCGAACATCGGCGAGGCGTTCGAGCGCCCAGATCGCGGAAGCCGACAGGTTGGGGGTGTTGGGCATGAGAGTGTCGTTCATCGCTTCCTCGGGAAATGGCGTTTCGGGATGGACGGCGCGTGGCCGCGGGATCGGCGGCGCAAGCGTCAGCTTGCTTGCAGCAACGGCAGCAGCGCGTGCAGCGCCGCTTCCTCGTCGGGGCCGGTGGCGAGCACCTGCGCCGACGTGCCGCCGTGAACCTGCAGCGACGCGATCGCGCCGCTGTCTTTTGCGTTGCTGCGGTGCCCGTTCGCGATCAGCTGGATGTCGCTGTCGAAACGGCGTGCCGCGTCGACCGCCGCGTCGCGCGCGGCGCGGCCGCGATTGCGGTTCCATGCGGGGCCGATTTCAACGTACACAACGGTTGCCACGATGCTGGAAAGCCTCCGGACAAGTGGGCGGGGCGGTGCGCGACATGCACGTGCGCGGTTGCGCACGCGTTGCGGACATCGGGCGGCCGGCCTATCGCGATTTCCCGCGGGATCGCGGGGCGCCGGCCGGGCGGATCGCGCGCGCCATTCGGCGCGAACGTGCCGACATCCGCTGCGAAGGCGCATGCAAATTCACGGATTGTCGGAAGTGGACGATTATAATGCATCGGTCAGAAGATGTGAATTGCATTATAATGCCGTGTGCGCCGACGCCGGCCCGCGGCACTGCCGGCGGGGCGAGCCGCCGCGCCTCCGGGCGCACAATGTGCTCGCCCGGCATCGTCGATCGACCCGAACCCCTCCCCGAATGGAAGCTGCAATGAACGCCCCTGCCTGCCCGCAATGCGCGATGGAAAACACTTACCCCGATGGCGCGCTGACCGTGTGCGCGGACTGCGGCCATGAATGGTCGGCCGACGCGGGCGCCGAGGCTGGCGACGAACCGGCAGGCGACGTCGTCAAGGACGCGAACGGCAACGTGCTGTCGGACGGCGATTCGGTCGTGCTGATCAAGGACTTGCGGGTGAAGGGTTCGTCGATCACGCTGAAGATGGGCACCAAGGTGAAGAGCATCCGGCTCGTCGGCGGCGATCACGAAGTCGACTGCAAGACCGACATGGGTGGCTTCATGCTGAAGGCGTGCTACCTGAAGAAGGTTTGAGCGCACGGTTCAGGCGACCGTTGCATCCGCGTTTTCATCCGCTGCCGTTTCAGCCGACTATCCGCACATGGCCGAGGATCGAACTTCCTACGACGCGTTCGTCAGGTTCCTGGCGACGCCGCTGAACGACGGCCGGCCGTTCGTGCTGGAGACGCAGCACGCGGTCTCGCTGCACTTCGATCATCTCGGCACCCAGAGCTTCATGTCGCTGCGCGATCCGGTGCGGCTCGCGCTCGGCTATACGCGCGTGATGATGGGCTTTCTGCTGTTGCAGCCCGAGCCAGCACACATCTGCATGCTCGGGCTGGGCGGCGGGTCGCTCGCGAAGTACTGCTACCGCCACCTGCCCGGCACGTCGATCGACGCGATCGAGATCAATCCGGACGTGATCGCGCTGCGCGACGTGTTCAGGATTCCTGCCGACGACGCGCGCTTTCGGGTGGTATGCGCCGATGGCGCCGATCATCTGGAGCGAGCGGACGTGCGCACGGACGTGATCCTGCACGATGCATTCGTCGCCGACGGTATGCGCGGCCGCTGCACGGGCGGCCCATTTCTCGATGCGTGCCACGCGCGCCTGAGCGAAGCCGGCGTGCTCGCGATCAACTTCATGGACGACGATCCGGCATTGCCGCGGCATCTTGAACAGTTGCGATCGATATTCGGCTCGTCGTATGCGCTGGTGCCGTGCGGCGACGACAACAACTTCATTGCATTCGCATGGAAGGACGGCAGCCGGCTGCCGTCGTTGCGTATCCTGCTGGAGCGGGCGCTTGCGTGCCCGCAGGCCGGCGAACTGAATCTGGCCGCCACCGCGAGGCGCATGAAGCACGGCGAGGGTATCGATCCGCGGCGGCTGGTGTGGCGTGCGCAGTCGCACGAACGCTGGGAGATCGGCGCGTAACTGTGGCCGGGAGACGCCGCGCGCCTTGGCGGTCGCGCTTACTTCGCGCGCTTGCCGATCGCGCTGCGGGTCTTGTAGGTGACGCCGTGCCGGTCGAGATATTCGCGGATCAACTGCCGCACGACTTGCGACGGCGTAAGATCCTGCTCCGCGCAGAGCAGTTCGAAGGCTTCCTTCTTCGCGGGATCGATCAGGACGGTCAGGCGGGCGGTTTTCGTTTCCATGACGGGGCGAGAGTGGTCGGTATGTTAATCAAATTATAATCGATGCGCTTTCGGCCCGATCACCGGAAGCGCCGCAAGCGCCGCAAGCGCCGCCCGTGGCGCATGATCAGCGCTTGCTGCGCAGTAGCGCGAACAGGTCGTCGAGCACCGGCACGATGGCGAGCGTGACGAGCACCGCGGCGAGCGGCACGGTCGACACGTAGCCCACGTGCTTGAACCCGATGGCGCCGGCCAGGCCGCCGACGAAGAACGACGCGAGCATCGTCGCGTGGATCCTCAGTTTCGAACGGTTGGCGATTACCGCGTGCGCGTCGACGTCGATGGCCGACCGGTTCCAGTAGAACAGCTTGCCGAGTTCGATGCCGAGATCGGTCACGATGCCCGTGACGTGCGTCGTGCGGATTTCCGCGCCGGACAACTTCGTGATCGTCGCGTTCTGCAGCCCCATGATGAAGCACAGCAGTGTCACGGTCACCGGCACGAAGAACGTTTCCCACAGCGCGAGGTGGCTGCCGAGCAGCCCGAACAGCAACAGCAACGCGGCCTCGACCAGCAGCGGCAGCATGAACTGGCTGTGCAGCCCGCGGCGGCGCCCCCAGTTGACGAGGATCGCCGAGCAACCGGCGCCGATCAGGAACGACCCCAGCGAACTGATGCCGGCGAGCGCGAGCTGCACGTCGCCGAGCGCCGTCTGGTCGGCGATCGCCGACACGATGCCGCTCATGTGCGACGTGTATTGCTTGACCGCCAAAAAGCCGCCGGCATTGGTTGCGCCGGCCACGAACGCGAGCGAAAACCCGAGCTGGCGGTTCGCGGTCGCGCTGCGGTGTTTTCCCGTCAGGTTTCGAAAGTACTGCGCTGGCATAAGGGCTTCGCTCGATCGTCGCGGATTCGCGGGTACAGGCCGAAAACCGGTGCGAACGGCGTGACGGGCACGCTGCTTGCGCCGGATTCCGGAGCTGTCGAATCATGTGATGGACATGATAATATCATTATCATACTCTGTTGGCGGGATGGTGCTTTCAGTACAATAATGCGACGTGCCGCCGGCTGGCTGTTTCGCCGCGGCGCTCGCTCGCGATTCCCTTCTGCTCACCGCTTCATGACCCCGATCAAGTTCATCCTTCGCTACACGGCGATCCCGTTCACGGCCATCGTCGCCGTGGTGATCTGGACCGTCATACCCTCGTCGAAAGAGATCGATGCGAGACAATATGCGGCGCTGTCGCGCGCGTACACGAGTTTCCCGCTGCCGTTCCGGCGCGAGATCTCGGACACGATGGAGGACGGCACGATCAACGACCGGCGCTACCAGGCACTCGTGCGTGATTCGCTCGGCAACGGCGTCGCGCTGGACTGGCCGGCATCGGGCGTCGGCGGCGTCGCCGACGAGCGGCAAAAACTGGCCGAACTGATTCAGGCCGATTCGGATCTTCAAAGGCAACGGCAATGAAAACCCTGCTGGTTTCTGTGGCATTCGCGATGATCATCGCGAGCCTGATCTTCGCGCTGTACTTCATGAATCACGATCGCGGCAAATCGAAGCGGATGGCGTGGTCGCTCGCCGCGCGCGTCGGGTTGTCGGTCACGCTGTTTCTGTCGCTGCTGATCGCGTACAAACTCGGCTGGATCGAACCGACCGGTTTGCCGATCGGGCGATGACGCGCGGTTCCCGCACGGGCGCAGGGCGGTTCGATTCCGCGCGATACCGCCTCGCGTGATCGCACCGCGGCGGACCTGACGGCGAGAACCGACGGTCGATCAGCCCAACGCAGCGGTTCGACGAGGGCGCGCCCGCACAACCTCCGCCATGCGCTGGACATCGTGTCACCAGAGGCCATCCGTGCATTGCATCAGGCGGTCGAAGCGGTGTGCCCGATCTTCGACCTGCCGAGGCTGCCGCAGCACATCGACGGCGAATTGCGGCATGCCTGCGCGTGATGCGCGAACGCATTGCCGCAGGGCCGAGTTTTGAAATGAAATCGACGTATTGTGATAAGAATACTTTTCTTATCCTGATGATCGTCATGCGAATGCGTGACGTTGACGGATTCGCACCACCACGTGCCTGACGAGGGCGGTCACGACGCTAGTTGCCCGGTTCTTTCGTCACGTCATGACGATAGGCGCGCGGCGAGCAACCCACGATGCGTTTGAACGCATGGCCGAACGCGCTATCCGAGTCGTAGCCGAGCCGCTGCGCGATCGCCGAGATCGACGCGTTCGAGCGACGCAGTTCGCGCATCGCCAACTGTATCCGCCAGCGCAGCACGTATTCGAGCGGCCCGAACCCGAGCCGCCGCTTGAAATGCAGCGCGAACGTCGAGCGCGACACGTGGCAGCAGGCCGCCAGCGCGTCGACGGTCCACCGTCGCTCGGGCGCGGCGTGAATCGCGGCCAGCGCCGCGCTGACCCGCGCATCCGCGAACCCGGCCAGCCACCCGACATCGCCGTTCGCGCCGGCGTCCACATAGCGCCGCAGGATCTGCACCAGCATCATGTGGCCGAGATGCCGGACCATCAGCGATCCGCCCGGCGACGCCGCGCCGAATTCCCGTGCGAGCTGCTGCAGCGACCAGCGCAGCACCGCCGCCGGTTCGGAGTCGCCGCTCACGACGACCACGGGCGGCAGGCTGCCGAGCAGCAGCGGCATGCCTTCCTCATACGCGAAGCGGCCGCCGATCAGAAAGCAGTCGGCCGGTTCGCCGTAGTGCGCGATCCCGCGTTCGAGATGCCGGTACACGTCGGCGGCCGGCACCGGCGTGACCGATGGATCGCTCGCCAGCGAAAATGCCCGCGGCGCGGCGAGCAGGAAGCAGTCCCCCGTGCGCAGCCGGACGGGCGGCCCCGCACCGTCGACGGTCAGCCAGCAAGTGCCTTCGACCACCGCGTTGAACTTGATCCCGTCGGGCGGCGGAAGGTCGATCGCCCACGGGCCGCCGGCCCGCAGGCCGGTGAAAAACGAGTCGCGCGTTTCCAGCAGCGACAGCACTTCCGATAGCGGATCCACGCGCAATCCCCGGACGATCTCGACGAAAAACCGGATTCTATTGCATTCACAGTCCGGATGCGCGGCCCGAGAATGATCTCGTGCAGTGACGCGGCCGACAGGCGGCCGCGCGCTTCGTGCATCATTTCAGGAGCCTTCAATGACGAGCAGGCAGCACCCCCTTCATTCCGGATTCGACGCTGGATCGACGGCGACCGACGTACTGGCCGGTCTCGACCTGCACGGCAAGACCGCCATCGTCACGGGCGGCCATTCGGGTCTCGGGCTCGAAACCACGCGTGCGCTGGCGCAGGCCGGTGCGCACGTCGTCGTCGGTGCACGGAGCGCCGAGGCCGCGCACGAAGCGACGCGCGGCATCGCCGGCGTGGAGATCGCGACGCTCGATCTCGCGGACGTCGCGAGCGTGGCCGCATTCGCCGCGCGGTTCGTCGACGCACGGCGCAACGTGCATGTCGTCATCAACAGCGCGGGCATCATGGCGTGCCCCGAAACCCGCGTCGGCGACGGTCGCGAAGCGCAGATGGCCGTCAATCACCTCGGTCACTACGCGCTCGTCAACCGGCTGTGGCCGTCGCTCGCGCACGGCGACGGCGCGCGCGTCGTCGCGGTGTCGTCGCTCGGGCACCGGCTGTCGCCGATCCGCTGGGACGATATCGATTTCGCGCGCGGTTACGACAAATGGCTCGCGTACGGGCAGTCGAAAACCGCCAACGCGTTGTTCGCGGTGCAGCTCGACGTGCTCGGCGCGCCGTTCGGCGTCCGCGCGTATTCGCTGCATCCCGGCAAGATCGCGACGCCGCTGCAGCGTCATCTGACGCGCGAGGAAATGATGGCGCAGGGCTGGATCGACGAACACGGCGTGCCGATCGATCCGACGTTCAAGACGCCTGCGCAGGGGGCAGCCACCCAGGTTTGGGCGGCGACGTCGCCGCGCATTGCCGATCTCGGCGGGGTCTATTGCGAGGATTGCGACGTCGCGACGGTGACGCGCGGCAACGAGGAATCGGGCGTACGGCCGCATGCGATCGATCCGGAGGACGCGGCGCGGCTGTGGGCGTGGTCCGCGGCGGCGACGGGCGTCGATGCCTTTGCCGTGCGCCGCTGACGCCCAGGCGTTCGCCGGGCCGGCCGCCGAGCGGATAGCGGCGGCGGTTCGATACTCGCGTGCGGCAGGCTATCCGCGCGTCGGCCGCAGCGCGCGCCCCATTTCCGCGAGCGGCATCGCGACGATCGAATTCAGCAACCGCATTTCCCCGGCGTCCGGATGCGCGATGTTTCGCACTTCATCGAGCGTCTGATCGACGTGACGATCGAGCGGTTCGAGAAAGCGCTGCAGTTCGCTGGCGGCCGCTTTCTCCCTGAGCCCGAGCGCCTGGCCGAATGCGACGAGTGCATTTGCGTCGATATCGGCAAATCGCGTCGCATTCCCGAGCGGCATCGTCAACTCGCAGTGCGGCCAGTGATCGCCGCGATGGTCGGGCCGGTGCGTGGGGGTGTGATACACGACCGTGCTGACGATGTCGTAGAACGGCGCGAGCCGGTAGCCGCGCGCGTCGACGAAGAACGACAGGTTCTTCAGGTGCGCGTCGGCATTGCCGACCACCACGTTGAACACGGTCCAGCGGAACACCGACAGGCGTGTCAGCGCGCGCGTGCTGGTGCGGTCGATCGCGCGGGCGAGTTCCTGCGCATTGGCGCGCTGGTACTTGAAACCGCGGTCGTAGTTGAGCAGTTGCATCGCGTCGATCGTATGCACGCGCCCGGCCGGTTCGGATGCGACGTCGCGGTCGAACCGGTCGATCACGTAGCAGGCGGACGGCGTGCGCAGGAAATGCACGTCGGGCACGTCGAGCCCCATCTTCTTCGCGAGCCGCATGCAAAAGAACTCGTTGATCGCCGAATGCGGATAGCCGGCCGCGCGCATGTCGGGTTTGAGCAGGTGCATCGACGGTTCGCTGCCGACGGGCTCGAACAGCGCATAGTCGGGCGCGTCGCCGCGCAGCACCAGCAGCAGCTTCTGCTGCGCGCCGGCCGCCGACATGCGCTTGGGCGCGGTGGCCGTCAGCGCCCGCTCGGGCATCGCCTGGATCCGGCGCTCGAGCTCGTCGAGCGGCAGCGGCTGCAGGCCGCCAGGCGTTTCGTGCTCGCCGTCGGCCAGCAGCGTCAGCGCGCCGGCCGATTCTCGGCCGAAGTACGCGAGCAGGCCCCACGCGTCGGCCGCATCGACCTTCGCCTCGCGCGCGAGCGACGTGCGCATGCCTTCCTCGGGCAGCAAGTTGTCGAAGAACCACTGGACCGGACGATCGGTCGACGTGTCGGTGAACACGTCCGTGCGCAGCGCGAACGCCGGCGACAGCGGATACGCGGCCGGCGACGCAAGCCATTGCGGGTCGTACGCGAACGACCAGATCCCCTTGTCGTCGGTCAGCGTGCCCATGCGCACGCCGTTCGCGGACGCGATCAGCGTTCTAGCCGCCATAGCTGCTCCTGCGGCGTTGCGCGGCCTTCAGCGCGGTGGCCTCGGAGATCTCGATCGACGACTCGGCGTACAGCCGCACGCCGAGCTCGCTCAGCAGCAGCATGACCTTGCCGATTTGCGCGGTCGGCTTGCCGGCTTCCACCTGGCTGATGAATTTCGGCGACAACCCGGTCGCGTTCGCGAGTTCGTCCCGGGTGAACCCCTGCTGGATTCGCGCCGCGCGAATGAAGTGGGCGAGCGCGCCGATCGTGTCGACGGATTGGGATTCCGACATGACGTTCTCCGTGCTTCGTATCTGATCGGGAACAGTATTGCATAACTCGCCGGATTGGGTAGTAGTTCGTATTCGTTCGGGAACGAAGGGATGATTTCCATAACGGTAACGTCATTTCGTACCCGATCGGGAACGGATCGTCAAGGAAGGGTGGTGGAGACGATGTTCGTATCTGATCGGATACGGAGAAAGAAGACACGGGGTGCCTTTGCACGCGCGTGCGACCGTGCACGCCGGTGATGGCTCCGGCGATCTTCCTGGCGGCAGTCAGTCACCGTCGTCCCGAGCGGCGACACGCGATCATTCCGCGCACACAGCCTGCACCTCCGCCACCGAGGCAGGGTGCTGACGCAACACGCCTTTCTACAATTCCCTTCGACTCGCTACACGTGCCGCCATCCTCCGGAAGCAGGCCCGATCCTTGCGACCGCCGAGCGTCGTCGGGGGCGTTCGCGCCCAGGCACATGATGATTTGCACGGGAGGGCGCATGGAACCGATGCCGGTCGCACTGCAGTGGCACGACGTTCTCTTCAGGATCGCACTGGCGCTGGTCGCGGGCGGGCTGATCGGCCTTGACCGCAGCGAATCCGGCAAGACGGCCGGACTGCGCACGACGATCCTCGTGTGTCTCGCCGCGTGCCTGTCGATGTTGCAGGTCAATGCGCTGCTGCTGCAGGCGGGCAAACCAGAGGGCGCGTTCTCGGTGCTCGACCTGATGCGGCTGCCGCTCGGCATCCTGACCGGGATGGGCTTCATCGGCGGCGGCGCGATTCTTCATCGCGACGGCCTGGTGTCCGGCGTTACCACGGCGGCGACGCTGTGGTTCGTGACGGTCATCGGGCTGTGCATCGGCGGTGGCCAGTTGGCGCTCGGCGCGCTCGGGCTGGTGCTCGCGCTGCTGGTCGTGTGGCCGCTGCGGTTCGTCGAGCGGCGTTTGCTGCGTGTCAGGACCGCGCTGGTCACGATCGAGTACCCGCCGGGCTCGGCGGTGCGCGAACAACTGGCCGCGAAGCTGCGCGACGCGGGTTTCACATACCGGACGAAAGGCTTTTGCGAAGCGGCCGCGCGCGCGGTGCGCGAGGAAGAACTGTTCGTGCAGTGGCGCGAAGCGACCGGCGCCGACGTGATGCTGAAGCAACTGATGCGGATCGTCGAGTCGGCCGGCCTGACGTCGGTCCGCTGCTCGACGGCGAACTGACGCGCGCGGCCGCCGGAACGCGCGATGCTCGTGCAGCAGGCCGCCATGGGCGGTTGACCAAGGAGCGAAACATGACATGTGTATCGGAAGTGATGACACGCGACGCCGCGACCATCGGCCCGACGCAGAGCCTGCGCGAGGCGGCCCGGCTGATGAGCGATCTGAACGTCGGCGCGCTGCCCGTATGCGACGGCACGCGGCTGATTGGGATGCTGACGGACCGGGACATCGTCGTGCGCGCGGTGTCGATGGGCGTGCCGCCCGACGAGGCGGTCGAGGGCGTCGTCAGCGGACCCGCGAACTGGTGTTATGAGGACGAGGACATTTCTGCAGTGCAAAAGAAGATGGAAGACGCACAGATTCGTCGCGTACCGGTGGTCGACCGGCAGAAGCGGCTGGTCGGCATCGTTGCTCTGGGCGATCTGGCGACCGCCGCCGACGGTGCGATGTCGTCGACGCTCGGTGCGGTATCGGCGCCGTCGCGGCCGGATCGGTGATTGCCATGGCAAACAGGGAGAACGACATGAACGAAGAGAGAGAAACGCAGATTCGCGAGCGTGCATATCGGCTGTGGCAGGTGGACGGCGCGCCCGACGGCCGAGCCGACGAATACTGGCAGCGGGCCGAGCAGCAACTCGATGCCGAGGGCGGCGGCGGCGAGCAGGCACCGGATTTACCGGTCGATCAGTCCACGAAGCGTCGCATTCCGGGCGAGCCGCTGCAGGACGTCGACGCGGTGCCGCCCGGCGAGGTCGCGCACGAAAGGCGACGCACGCGGTGAAGCGCGGAGCGTCGGCCGGCGGAGTCGAAAAACCGTAACCTGCCGCGCGGTTTGCGCGAACGGCTAGCCGTCTTCGCCCACTTCGGTCGGGTCCGGCAAGTCGGGCAGGTCGTCGTGGCGCCCGTCGTCGGGCGCCGGCGGCGGAATATCCGGCGTGTCGGTCATATCGTCGTCATTCGGTGTCGCGTTTGTCACGTGCGTCGCGCTCATGATCGTCCTCCTTGGCGTCGAAAGGGCGCCGGCGCGCAGCCGGCATATCGCTTCGGAGCATCGCGCGTGCCGCATGTCGCTTTCGCAGCGGGGTGGCCACGTGTGTTGCCGACACTGCGCCGGATCACGCGTCGCTTGTAATTTCTTTAGCGGCGGCCTCCGGCGGCAGTGGGGCGGGACAGCCCGACGACGGCATGTCCCTTGCTGGAAGCGTGGTGGGCCGCCGCACCGCCCATTGCGGCGCGATGCGGTGCAACGCAATCAGCATCCGGAGAGGGAGAAATTCATGACCCGCGACAGTCAACGGCAGGACCCCGCGTCGCCCGACGCGGCACGCGAGGCAGCCGACACGCCGGACCGGCGCCACTCGACGCCCGGCGGCGAATCGACCACGCGCCCCGGCCATGCGCCCGGCGGCGGCGAACTCGACACGATTCCGGACGATCAGGCGCGCAAGGTCGTGCCGGACGACCCGCGCCAGACCGAGGCGCGCGATCCGGCCGGCAAGCCGTGGCCCGAAGAGCACGACGCGCCCGACGATTCCGGAAATCGGCCACGGCCGCTGTAGCGCGCGTGCCGGCCGAATCGCCGCGTCTCGTTCCGTTTCGACATCCACGCACCGGAGTCCACCATGTCATCAGACGAAGTTTCCGAATCGCGTCGCAAATGGGTGCAGGGCACGACGGCCGGATTGGTCGCCAGCGTCGCCCTGCCGACGATCGCGCAAACGGGCGGCGTCCCGCCCGACGCCGGCGATACCGCGCCGCGCGATCCGCGTACGCTCTATCCGCATGCGCCGTTTCCGCAGCAGCATCAGCCGTGGCCGGGCCTCGCGGGCCGCATGACGCCGCGCCCCGATCACGGCGAACGCAGCTATCGCGGCAGCGGCCGCCTCGACGGCCGCAAGGCGCTGATCACCGGCGGGGATTCCGGCATCGGCCGCGCGGTGGCGATCGCCTGTGCACGCGAGGGCGCGGACGTCGCGATCGTCTATCTGCCCGACGAAGAGCCCGATGCGCGCGAAGTCGTGGAGCTGATCCGCAGCGCGGGACGCAAGGCGGTGCCGCTGCCGGTCGACATCCGCAGCGAAGGGGCGTGCAACGGGCTCGTCGAGCGGGCGGTCGCCGCGCTCGGCGGGCTCGACATCCTCGTGAACAACGCGGCCCGCCAGCAGAGCCACGAATCGATTCTCGACATCAGCACCGAGCAGTTCGACTGGACGCTGCGCACCAACCTTTACGCGATGTTCTGGATCACGCGGGCCGCCATTCCGCACATGCCGGCCGGTTCGGCGATCGTCAATACGACGTCGGTGAATGCGTACGACCCGTCCGCGAACCTGCTGGACTACGCGATGACGAAAGCGGCGATCGCGAATTTCACGAAGGGGCTCGCGAAGCAGATGATCCAGCGCGGCATCCGCGTCAACGGCGTCGCGCCGGGGCCGTTCTGGACGCCGTTGCAGGTCAGCGGCGGACAGACGACGCACAACGTCGAGACATTCGGCGAGCAGGTGCCGATGGGGCGACCGGGACAACCGGCCGAGATCGCGTCGATCTATGTCGAGCTGCTTTCGTCGCGCGCGAGCTACGTCACCGGGCAGATCTATGGCGCGTCGGGCGGGGGCGGGCAGCCATAGTCGGGTCGCGGTGCGGGGCGACGCGGGTTGCGCCGGAAGACGTAGGCGCGGCAGCGGACCGTTGACGAAGGAATCTCCCGGCGTCTGGAACATGAGCGGCCCCCGGAGCGGGTGTCCGACCGCAAGAACGCACCGTCCCCCCGACCGACCGTCTGCACGTGCAGGCGGTCGGCCGGCACTTTCCCGTCATTCACCGAGCGCCGCGTGACCACGACCGAATCGCTTTCCTCCGAAGCGAAGTACCGTCACGCGACCTCCGGCGTTCAACGTTCACGCAAGCGCCGTCAATTCACCCCGACAGCACTCCACGCGCGCGCGACCGTCGCGCTTTCGGCCGAGTTCGCGCCGTACAGGTCGTTCGCCGCCTGGATCGACGCACGCCGCGCGTTCGGGTAGCTCGAGTTGGCGTTCAGGTATACGGTCAGCGTCCGGTACCAGATCTTGCCGGCCTTGTCGCGACCGAGCCCGCTGAACGTCGTGTCGCCGTTGCAGACCAGTTGCGCTCTCGACAGGCCGGTGTCGGTCGACGGCACCGACGGCCCTTCCGACAGCAGGTAGAAGAAGCGGTTGCCGACCCCCGACGTGAAGTGCGGATCGTGGCGCGGATTCGACCATGAGAAGCCGCCGGACGGGTAGCAGCTGAACGACCGGCCGTCGAGATCCTGCTTGTACATCTTGCGCAGCCCGCCGCTCACCACACGCGCGCCGATCACGTAGTTGCCGGGATCGTTCGGGTTGTTCGCGTAGAACTTCACGAGCGTGCCGAAAATGTCGGACGTCGCCTCGTTCAGGCCGCCCGCGTCACCCGAATAGTTCAGGTTGGCGGTGGCCTCGGTCACGCCGTGACTCATCTCGTGCCCGGCGACGTCGACCGACACCACCGGCTTCGGCAGGCGCGTGCCCGGCTCGCCGTCGCCGTACGCCATCACGCGCGACGACAGCCACGCCGCGTTCGCGCCGGTCGTGCCGCTGCCGGTATTGAACACCACGTGAGCGTAGCTCCTCACGCCGCGACCGTCGTTGAAGATGCCGTTGCGATTGTGCGTGGTCTTGTAGTAGTCCCAAGTCAACGCGAGCCCGTAGTCGATGTCCGCCGCGACGGTCTGCCGGTCGGTGGTCGTGTTGTTGCCCCACACGTTGGTGCTGCTCGTGAAGATCGGCAGGTCGGTCGCTTGCTCGACTTCGTCCGAGGTCAGGCCGCGACCGTCGTAGACCGAGCCGCCGCCGCGGCCGGGATCGAGCATCCGGTACGCGTTCGTGCCGGTCTGGTCCGTCGTGAGCGTCAGGTTGCCGTAGTACAGCGAGCGGCCGGTGCCGGTCGCGGCGGCGGTCTTGATCAGGTCCTGCGCGTCGAGCACGGCGCCGGTGCGTGCGTCGACGTAGTACAGCACGGCGTCGCCGTGCGTGTCGGTCGACTTGCCGTAGACGCGCACCGCGTAGGCCAGCGTCGGCGTGACGTCGCGTGCGAACACGACGAGTTCCGCATCGTCGACGCGGCGCACGTCCGAGTTGAAGCGCGCGGCCGCGATGTGTCTGGCTCGCGTCGCACCGACATCGGGTGCGTTGCGGACCACGGCGCGGTTCCCGACCTTGCCGATCGTGCCGGCGAGGTTGATCGGGGCGAGCTGGGTCACGCTGGCCTGCTTCAACTGCCCGTTGCTCGAATGAACGACCACGTCGCCGCCGATCACGGGCAGGCCCGCATGGAAGCGATCGAAGCGCACGTGCTCGGTGCCGTCGGGATCGACGATCACGTCGCGCACCCGGAACTGGTCGCCGTCGGTTGGGGCGCCTGCTTGCGGTCCGGCGAACTTCAACGTGCGGGCCGTGCCGCCGGTAGCCACACTGAAGGCGGCCGGGTTCTGCTGGATCAGTTGCAGCGCCTTGTCGACCGCGGCCGGCTGGTCGCCGGCCTGGGCAAAAGCGCTGAGACTCGCGACGGTAATCGCGGTGATGGGCAGCAGTCGAGACAGTTTCTTCATGTAATTCCCCAGGTTATGAGTGGGTTTGTTCGAGGAATGCATCAAGTAATGACTTTTAAACAAGACATGTCGCGAACAGCAGGGGGATGCTAGGAGGTCGTTTTTATAATTACAAGATATTTTCTTGATTATTAATTTTTCATTTCGTCGATGCTAACCAAATCGGGATTTGGTGAGGAATTTGAAATGATCGTGGCGACGTGGGTGACGCGGACGACGCATGGCCGGCGTGTCGCAACGACACTTTGTGGTTTTCTCGTCGTGGCACGTTGTGTAAGGAGAGCGAGCAATCAGAGGTCGAATTAAGTGGATCGTTGAAACTTCTCGTTATTGAATATTGATATCGATTGTTGTCGATTCGCAGGCCATAAAATTAATTTCCCACGCTTTTGATATCTTCCATTCCTAACGTGGCGTCATTAAATGTCCAATGGACGTCGGGCGAAGGAGATCGCATGACACGACTGCAAAGGTGATTTCGTAAAGTATCTTGCGGTTGTATGGGAGGCGTTGTTCGAGCCTCGGCGACCGCAGGCACAGAAGCTATCGAATGATAGTTGACATAATGCGTATTATCAACTTGAAGGGGTCGAATCGATGTTTCGACTCCGATCGGGCCGCTTTTGTCGGAGTTAGAATAGCGCCCCTTCACATGGGAGACGACAATGTCCTGGTTCGTTTATGAAGTGCCCGAATATCACGAAGACGCCGCGCGCATCGAACCCTTCAGCGAGCTGCGTAGCCGTGTGCTGAAAGCCGGTGGCCCGGCCATGGCAGACGACCTGGAAAGCGTTCGCGAAAACGCCGCGGCGACAGCCGACACGCCGGAGCGTCCGCTGCGTACGCCGGAAAATCCGCAGGTCTTTCCGATTCCTTACGCCGACTCCATGATCCTGGTCGGGTTCATCTTCGATCTGAAACGCGAATTCCGGCAACTGGTCGTGTCGCCCGTGGAAATGCCCTGGCTGAAAGACGCGTAAAACCTGACAGACGCGTAAAGCGTTGCGTCGACGTGATCGTGCTTTCGTCACGAGCCGGCCGGGGCGCCGCGTCCGCGTGGCCCGCGCCTTGCTCGCGTACACGGTGCGCAACATCCCAGGTTGCGACCAGGAGAGCAAGATGACACATCAACAGCCACAAGCAGACAAGCAGACAGGTAAGGAGCAGCCCGCGGAGAAGCGCGACGATGGGCAGCAGACCTTCGAAACCGATATTTCCGAAACGGGCGACGACGGCACCACGGTGCGTCAGGCCGAGGTTCGCGAGGACGACCTGTCCGAAGTGAAGCCGCCGTCCGGGCCGTCGCGCTGAACGGATGGACGCGACGGCGCAGGGACGCCGCCGCGTCTTTTCCAGCGTGCCATTGCAAATTCCGCCTTCTATCGCCGTGCTCCGATCCGCGCAACGTCGGCATGTCGGACCCGGCCATCTCGACGCCGACCATGCCGGCCGCTCCGACGACGATTTCCCACAGGGCACACGCACGTATCGACGGAATGCCGCCGCCCCTCCCCTTGAAATTCACGCGCCGTATCCTATTTTAGGTATCGCTCAAGGCAGTCGCGGTTGACGCGCTGCGTGTTTCGATTTGTTAGTCAGCGACCCTGTCGCGGATGGACGAACTGGAGCGCGTGGTCCGGTTCGTTCCCTCGCAGGGAGCACCCCCAGGAGCCAGTCATGAGCGATATCTTCTTCCCCACCGATCTGCTGGCGGAATTCGACCGCCTGCAACGGCAGATGGCCAGCGCGTTCACGGGTTTTCCGACCAGTCTGCGCGCCCCGCGTCCCGGTGCATTTCCACCGGTCAATATCGGCAGCACCGACGACACGGTCGAGATCGTCGCGTTCGCGCCGGGTCTCGACCCCGCGAAGCTCGACATCTCCGTCGATCGCCGGCTGCTGACGATCAGCGGCGAGCGCACGCCGCCGGACGATGGCGCGACCGACGACGAGCGGCGCATCTACGCGAGCGAGCGCTTCATGGGCGCGTTCCGCCGCGTGGTCGAACTGCCGCAGCACGCGGACCCCGACAAGATCGACGCGCGCTATGCGAACGGCTGCCTGACGATCAGCGTCGGCAAGTCGGAAGCATCGAAGCCGCGGGCGATTACCGTCCAGTAAACAGCACGGCGTCACGAACGCATGACGGAGGACATCATGAGTGACACGAACACCACTGAACTGACCACCCGTCCGGCCGATACGCGAACGGCCGTGACGAACCGCGAGCCGGCTCGGCGCGACACGCCGCGCACGCGGATTGCGCCAGCCGTCGATATCGTCGAGGATGCGCACGGCATCACGTTGTACGCGGACCTGCCGGGCGTGCCGCGCGACAAGCTCGACGTTCGCGTGCACGACGGCCGCCTCGCCATCGACGCGGAGGCCGTCGTTCCGACGCCACCGGGATTGCGTCTGCAACACGGTGAAGTGCAGCATCCGCACTTCTCGCGCGCATTCACGCTGAGCCCGGATGTCGACGTGTCGCGAATCGACGCGCAACTGCGCGACGGCGTGCTGAAACTGCGCATCCCGCGGCGCGAAGAAGCGAAGCCGCGACGGATCCAGGTGACGGCGGGGTGAATGTATCGGCCCCCGTCAGTCGGCGACGATTTCGATCGTCGCCGACTGACGGATCGCCACGCGACACAGCTGCAGGAACCTCGGCGGGCAGCGTGTAGGTGGCATCCGTGACCACGTAGGGGTTCGGCGCCGGAGGCGCCGCCGCGGCAGCTCGCGCACGGCCTGCGCGAGCCGCGCGGCCATGCCGTCCGCCCGGGACGACAGCAGCCGGCGCAGCGTGCCGAGGCTCGGCGCATAGCCGTGGGCCGCGTAGAACGTGCCGTAGTCGTCGCCGAGGTAGTAGCCGGTCGTGCCGTTGTTGTCGAGCCCGTGATCGCCGACGCGCACCGGCAACGACACCCGCATCAGGCCGCCGTCCTCGTCCTTGCCGGTCGCGCTCCAGTTCTGCCGCACCCACGGCCGCCCGGCCACGCCGAACGACGTCGCCATGCGCACCACCGCGAGCAGCCGCCCGACCAGCACGGACAGGTTGCCGCTGTTCGGAATGCCCGACCCCGTCGGCAGGATCGACGCGAAATCGGCGGCGCCGAGCGTGACCAGCGTGGCCGAACCCGGCGGCACCGCCAGCGTGAGCGCGCTCAGCGTCTGGCCGGTGAAACGCCCGGTCGTGTCGCGCCACGCCAACGCCGTCGCATGGACGCCGCGACACGCCTGACCCCGCCGGAATCATGCAAAATGCTGCGCATCTGAGTGGCGGAGAGTGGCCGGTGGGCATCAATTTCGATTTGACGGACTTGCAGGCGTTTCGCGCGGTCGTGGAAACGGGCAGTTTCCGCAAGGCCGCCGAAGCGGTCAGCCTCTCCCAGCCCGCATTGAGCCGCCGGATCGACAAGCTCGAGGACGCGCTCGGCGTGCGGCTGTTCGAACGCACCACGCGCCGCGTCGCGCTCACCACCGTCGGCCGCGTGTTCGCGCAGAGCGCCGAACAACTGCTCGACGATCTCGACGCCGCGCTGCTCGGCATCCGCGACGTGTCGTCGAGCCGCCTGGGCCATGTGACGATCGCGTGCGTGCCGTCGGTCGCCTACTACTTCCTGCCGCCCATCATCGCCCGCTATCATCAGCGCTTTCCGCGCATCCGGGTGAAGCTGCTCGACGCCGGCGCCAACGAAGTGCTGGGCGCGGTCATCAGCGGCGAAGCGGATTTCGGCGTGAGCTTCATCGGCAGCCAGGAGGCGGAGGTCGAGTTCAAGGTGCTGCTCCAGGAACGGTTCGTCGCCGCCTGTCGCCGCGACCACCCGCTCGCGCGCAAGAAGCGCGTGACCTGGAACGAACTCTACGAGCACGATTACGTGTCGGTGGACAAGACGTCCGGCAACCGCCTGCTGCTCGACCAGGCCCTGGCGGCCGTCGCGCCGCGCAAGCCGAGCGTCTGCGAGGCGCGCCACGTCACGACCCTGCTCGGGCTGATCGAGGCCGGGCTCGGCGTCGCCGCGGTGCCGTCGATGGCGATGCCGGGGTATGACCACCCTGTCCTCACGAGCGTGCCGCTCGTCGAGCCGGCCGTGAAACGGCGCGTGGGCATCGTCAAGCGGCGCGGGCGCTCGCTGACGCCGGCTGCCGAGGCGTTTCACCGGATGATCGTCGACGCGAAGCGCGGCGGCGCCGACGGCGACGGTACATCGGCATGACGACGACGGAACGGAAACGAAGGAAGGCGGCATCGTGAGGTGGACCCGGCTGTTCAAATCGCTTTACGTGCAGGTCCTGCTCGCGATGATGCTCGGCATCGGCATCGGTCACGTGTGGCCGGCGGCGGGCGCGATGCTCAAGCCGCTCAGCGACGCATTCGTCGCGCTCGTGAAAATGACCATCGCGCCGATCGTCTTTTGCACGATCGTGTCGGGCATCACGTCGCTGTCGAACGGGCGGGCCATCGGCCGCACGATCGCGCGGGCGCTCGCGCTCTTCTATCTGTTGACGGCCGCCGCGCTCGCGTTCGGGCTCGCCGCCGCCTACGTGCTGCAACCGGGCGCCGGCATGCACGTCGACGTCCGTCATCTGGATGCGAGCATCCTCGCGCCGTATGCGAAGCATGCGGAGCCGCGCAGCCTGGTGGCGTTCGCGCTCGGCGTGATTCCGGACACGATGCTCGGCGCGTTCGCGACCGGCGAAGTGTTGCCGGTGCTGCTGCTCTCGCTGTTGTTCGGCTTCTCGCTGAATGCGCATCCGCGCGCCGCCCGGCCCGTGCTTGCGCTGATCGACGGCATCGCGCAGGTCGTCTTTCGCGTGCTCGCGATGATCATGCGGCTCGCGCCGCTCGGCGCATTCGGCGCGATGGCGTTCACGGTAGGCCGCTTCGGCATCGGCTCGGTCGGCTCGCTCGCGAAGCTGATGGTGTGCTTCTACGTGGCCTGCGCGCTGTTCGTCGCGCTGGTGCTCGCCCCGCTCGCGCGACTGCACGGCTTCGCGCTGTGGCGGCTCCTGCGCTATCTGCGCGAAGAGTTGCTGATCGTGCTCGCGACCTCGTCCACCGAGCCGGTCCTGCCGCGCCTGATCGTCAAGCTGGAAGCGCTCGGCTGCGACAAGGGCGTCGTGGGGCTGGTACTGCCGGCCGGTTATTCGTTCAATCTGGACGGCACCGCGATCTATCTGACGCTCGCGGCGTTGTTCATCGCGCAGGCCTGCGACGTCCCGCTTTCCGCGCCGCAGGTCGCGACGATGCTCGCGATCATGCTGGTCACGTCCAAGGGCGCGGCCGGCGTGTCCGGCAGCGGGCTCGTCGCGCTGGTCGCGACGCTCGCGGTGATGCCCGACCTGCCCATCGCCGGGGTTGCGCTGCTGGTCGGCATCGATCGCTTCATGTCCGAAGCGCGCGCGCTGACCAGCGTGATCAGCAACGCGTGCGCGGTGATTTTCGTGTCGATGTGGGAAGGTGCGTGCGACCGGACGCGTCTGGTGCAGCGGCTCGCGGCGGCCGGGCCGGCGTTGCCGGACGCGGCCGATGAAGACAGCGCCGCGGCGGACGGCGGCGGCGCTCGCGACGGGAAGACGATCTGATGCGCGCCCTCCCGTCGATCGGGCTCAGTGCGCGGAAACGGAATCCAGGCCGGTCGCTTTCACGTCGGCCTGCACGCCGGGCGACGCGAGATAGTCGAGCAACGCCTTCGCTTCCTTCGGATGCTGCGCGCCGACCGGGATGCCGGCGGCGAAGCGCGTGACGGACTGCAGCGATTCGGGAATCTTGCCGACGAAGGCCGCGCCCTTGACGGGCAGCAGCTCACTGACCTGCTGGAAGCCGATTTCGTAGTCGCCGTTCGCGACGACCGACGCCACTGGAATCCGCGGAATCATCTTCGCCTTCGACTTCACCTGCTCCTCGATGCCGAGCTTCTTGAACAGCTCGCGCTCGATATACACGCCGCTCGCGCTGTCCGAATAGGCGATCGACTTCGCGTGCAGCAGCACCTGCTTGAGCCCTTCGGGGGTGCTGATGTCGGGCTTGGCCGCGCCGTCGCGCACGACCATGCCGATGCGCGAGTCGGCCAGATCGACGCGGGAGTCGGGGATGACCTTGCCCTGCTTGATCAGATCGTCCAGCGCGTAGCCGACCATGATCACGGCGTCGGCGGGCTCGCCGCGCGCGAGCCGGTTCGGAATCGCTTCGGGCGACTTGCCCATTGACGGGCCGAGCGCGGTCGCGAGCGTATTGCCCGTCGTGGACGCGAATCGCGGGCCGAGCACCTTGTAGGCGGCGGTGAAGCCGCCCGAACTCATCACGTGCAATTCGGCGGCCTGGACGTTGGCCGCGACCGCCGCGGTGGCGACGAGCGCGGTCGCGCAGCATTTCAGGAACAGGTTTCTCATGGTCGGGGTCGTGCGGATGCGTGGGTGGGGATGAACGTTGCGGATGGGCCGGACATCAATGCGCGGGCGTCAACGTCGCCGTGCGGTGACGATAGAGCGCGAACGTCGCGAGCAGCGCGCACACGGCGGCGAAGCTCATCCAGTAACCCGGTGCGGCCTTGTCGCCCGTCGCGTGAATGAGCGCGGTCGAGATGGCCGGCGTGAAACCGCCGAACACGGCCGTCGCGAGGCTGTACGCGAGCGAGAAGCCCGCGACGCGCACCTGCACCGGCATCACTTCGGTGAGCGCGACGACCATCGCACCGTTGTAGATCCCGTACATGAACGACAGCCAGAGCAGGACGAGCAGCATGTTGGCGAACGACGGCGCGTGAGCGAGGAACGACAGCGCCGGATAGGCGGTCGCCACGGTGAGCATCGTCATGCCGACCAGCAGCGGCCGACGGCCGATCCGGTCGGACAGCGCCCCGCCGATCGGCAGCCACACGAAGTTCGACACGCCGACGCAGAGCGTCACGAGCAGGCTGTCGGCGGTGCTCAGGTGCAGCACGGTCTTGCCGAAGGTCGGCGCGTAGACGGTGATCAGGTAGAAGCTCGTAGTGGTCATCGCGACCAGCATCATGCCGGCGATCACGACGCCCCAGTTCTGCACCAGCGTAGCGAACACTTCCTTCATGCCCGGACGATGCTGGCGGGCCTTGAACTCCTGGGTTTCCTGCAGGTTGCGGCGCAGCAGGAAGATGAACGGCACGATCATGCAGCCGACGAAGAACGGCACGCGCCATCCCCAGGCGGCGATCTGCGACGTGCTCAGCCACTGATTGAGCGCAAAGCCGAGGGCCGCCGCGATGACGATCGCCACCTGCTGGCTGGCCGATTGCCAGCTCGTGAAGAAGCCCTTGCGGCCGGGCGTCGCCAGCTCGGCGAGATAGACCGACACGCCGCCCAGTTCGGCGCCCGCGGAAAAACCCTGCAGCAGCCGGCCGATCAGCACGAGCACGGGCGCGAGCAGCCCGATCGTCGCGTAGCCGGGGACGAACGCGATCAGGATGGTGCCGCTCGCCATGATCGACAGCGTGACGATCAGGCCCTTGCGGCGGCCGACCTCGTCGATGTACGCGCCCAGCACGATCGCGCCCAGCGGGCGCATCAGGAAGCCGGCGCCGAACACGGCGAAGGTCATCATCAACGATGCGAATTCGCTTTGCGCGGGGAAGAAGACGTTGGCGATCTGCGTGGCGTAGAAGCCGAACAGGAAGAAGTCGAACTGCTCGAGAAAATTGCCGGCCGTGACGCGAAAGATCGCGGCGGCCTTCGAGCGTTCGGCCGGAAGGCTGGACGAGGGGTGCATCTGGGTGTCTCCTGAAAATCCTAGAATACGCGGGAGGGGCTGGTCGATTGTCGTTTTCCGGCATGTTGGCGCGGGATCGATCAAACGATAAGTGCGATTTTTGGAAGGATTGATGCAGTCCGGTTATCAATCGACGTGATCTGCGTGGGGCCGGGCCGCGCTCGGGCCGTCCCGCCGCATGGCCGCACACGTTTGCGTCGTCGCGTCGGGCCGCGGTCGTCGATGGGCTGTCGACGGGCGGCCTCGATTTTTCATTAACCGTGCCGTTAACCAGAATTGGACCCGCGCCGGCGCACGTGCAGCCGGCGTCTCAAAACGAGCGCGAGCATGCCCGCATTCACTTCGATCGAGAAAATCGCCGACTGGGCCGGACGCCACCCGTTCGTCGTCGGCGCGTTGGGCACGCTGATGTCGCTTGCGGCGCTCGCGATCAGCGCGGTGACGCTGTGGGTCGCGCGCAGCGGAATCATCGAGCATGCGCACGAGACGTCGCGCAACGTCGTCGCCGTGCTCGCGAGCCAGATATCGAGGACGGTCGACACGTCGAACACCGCGCTGCTCGCGCTGGCGGCCGATCTCGGCAAGCCGGCCGTGCAGCGCATGGACGCCGGGCTGCGGCACGATCTGCTGTTCGAGCGCACCGCGGCGCAATACATGACCGGCATGGGCGTGACCGACAGGCAAGGCCGGCTGATCGACGGGTGTTGCGGCACGGTCCACCGCTGGGACTTCAGCGATCGCGACTACTTCAAGGTCCATCGCGATGCGGACGACGTCGGGCTCTACGTGTCTCAGCCCTATCGCGCCCGCTCGCGCGGCGGCAAGGAGTCCATCGCGCTGTCGCGGCGCGTCGAGCGGCCGGATCATACGTTCGACGGAATCGCGGTCGTCGCCGTCGATCTCGCTTACTTCGAGCAGTTGCTGTCCCGCCTGGACGTCGGGCCGAACGGGGTCAGCGCGATCGTACGCGCGGACGGCACGATCCTCGCGAGAAACCCGTCGTTGAACGACGGCCAGATGAAACGCCTGCGCCGCTCGACATCCTTCAAGCGGATGGTGAACAGCGAATCGGGCTTCTATCCCGCGCGTTCGAGCATCGACGGCACCGTGCGGCTCTATACCTACCAGCGGATACCGGGCACCCCGCTGATCGCGGTCGTCGCGCCGGCCGAAGACGACGTGCTGGCCGGCATCCGGCGCCTGTCGTGGGCGGTCGGCGTGTCGGCATCCGTGATCTGCGCATTGTTCTGCGCGGTGGTCTGGCTGCTGGCCTTCGCGTTGCGCGACAACTTCCACAAGCAGACGCTGCTGACCGATCTCACGCGTACCGATCCGTTGACCGGCTTGCGCAACCGTCGCGCGCTCGATACCGCGCTGGCCGACGAATGGGAGCGGCTGCAGCGCGGCAGCGGCGGCACCCTGTCGGTGCTGTTCATCGACGCCGATCACTTCAAGCAGTACAACGACCGGCACGGGCACGCGCAAGGCGACATCGCGCTGCGCTTTCTCGCCGAATGCATCCGCGCGCATACGCGGCGGCGCGGCGACCTCGCCGCGCGCTACGGCGGCGAGGAATTCGTCGCGCTCTTGCCCGATACGGATGAAAACGGCGCCGCACAGGTTGCCGAAGCGATTCGCCGCGAAGTCGAACGCAACCGGCTCGACGGGTTTGCGGAAACCGTGCCGGCTTTCACGGTCAGCATCGGCTGCGCGACCGGCCGGCGCACGCGGCATGCGTCCATGCTCGCGCTGTCGCACCAGGCGGACATGGCGCTCTACCGCGCAAAGCGCGAAGGCAGGAACCGCGTGTGTTGCGCGCAGACGGACCCGGTGTGAAAGCGCCGGTTCGACCGGGACCGACGGCAGCACGCGCGGCGCCGGTTCCGACGGCATCCCGCTCGGAACGTCGCGGCCACGCGCGTGCGCTGCCGCGACCGCGGCCGTTTCACTGCCCGGGTTCGATATACGCCGCCAGTTCTTCCGGCTCGCCCGACGGAAACGCGTCCTTCAGGTGATCGAGAAACGCGGACACGCGCGCGCTCAATAATCGCCTGGACGGATACAGCGCCCACAGCGCGATATCGGAACCCGGCACGTCGCCCCAACTGACGAGCGTGCCGGCGTCCAGGTCGCGGCCCACGAGCGATATCGGCAGGCACGCGGCGCCCAGGCCGAGACGGACCGTATCGCGCACCATGCTCAGCGACGACAGCCGCGCCACCGGTTCGACCGGGATGCGCGCGGCCCCGGCCGGCCCGGCGACCTCCCATGCAGTGCGCGTGTCGTTCGCGCCGCGCACCACGGCCGGTGCCGGCGTGGGCGCGTCGCCGCCGGGCCGCGCCAGCGCGGGCTTCGCGACGACGACCAGCCGGTCGCGCAGGATCACGCGCCCGATCAGGCTTTCGTCGGGGTCCGGGTTCACGCGGATCACGAGGTCGTACCCTTCCTCGATCATGTCGACGGGCCGGTCTTCGGTCGTTACCTCCAGCCGAACGTCCGGGTATTTCAGCGCGAACGTCGCCACCAGCTTCCCCATCGCGAACTGGGAAAACAGCATCGGCGCGCTGATGCGCAACCGGCCGCGCGGCCGCTCGCTCCCCGCTGCGATCGCCGACGCGCTGTCGGCCAGCTCCGCGAGCAACGCGCCCGTCCGCTCGTAGAGCGCGCGCCCTTCCTGCGTGAGCTTCACGCCGCGCGAGCCGCGCTCGAACAAACGCAGCGACAGGCTGTTCTCCAGTTCCGCGACACGGCGCGACAGCGTCGCCTTCGGGCGATCGGCGACCCGTGCGGCCTCCCCGAAGCTGCCATGGCGGGCGACGAGATTGAAATCGGCGAGAGCGAGCAGGTCCATGTGTTCCACCAGTGAGACGACACGTCTATTTATCACACCTTCCGGATCGTATGTGGATCACCTAACTTACGTGTGCAGTCAATCCCATCGTTATCTCAGGAGTGAACATCATGACCATTCTCGTTACCGGCGCCACCGGCCGTATCGGCCGCCAGCTCGTCCGCCAACTTGTCGATCGTGGCGCCGACGTGCGCGTGCTGGTGCGCGATCCGGCCAAGGCCGACTTTCCCGCGGCCGTGACCGTCGCGCAGGGCGACATGCTCGACGTCGACGCGTTGCGGGCGGCCTTCTCCGGTGTACGCGCGCTATTCCTGCTCAACGGCGTGGCGGGCGACGAATTCACGCAGGCGCTGATCGCGCTGAACCTCGCCCGCGAATCGGGCATCGAGCGCGTCGTCTATCTGTCGGTCCTGCACGCCGACCGCTTCGTGAACGTGCCGCACTTCGCGGTGAAATCCGGCGCGGAGCGGATGATCGAGCAGACGGGTTTCAGCGCGACGATCCTGCGGGCCTCGTATTTCATGGACAACGATGCGATGGTCAAGGACGTGATCGTCGGGCACGGCGTGTACCCGATGCCGATCGGCGGCAAGGGCGTCGCGATGGTCGACGTGCGCGACATCGCGGAAGTCGCGGCGATCGAGTTGATCCGCCGCCACGATGCGCCGGGCAAGCTGCCGGTCGACACCCTCAACCTGGTGGGGCCCGACACGCTGACCGGCCCGCAACTGGCGTCGATCTGGTCGGACACGCTCGGGCGCCCGGTTGCCTATGGCGGCGACGATCCCACGCCGTTCGAAGACAATTTCGCGAAATTCATGCCGAAATGGATGGCATACGAAATGCGGCTGATGGCCGAGCGCTACGTCAGCGACGGGATGGTGCCGGAGGCCGGCGACGTCGAACGGCTGACCGCGATCCTCGGCCGCCCGCTGCGGACGTATCGCGACTTCGTGGCCGCGCTCGTGCGTTGAGGGCGATGCCGAGCGTTCGTGCATCGGGCGGCAGAGCAGGCAGTCGCCAAGCGGTTGCACCGGCCGCACGCGCGGCCGGTTCGTCCATCCGGTCACCCGGCCGTCGCCGGCGACGCGGCCACGGGGTGGCATCGCCGCGTGCGCGGCGGATTTCGCGGCATCCCGACATCTGGCAGCGAAGCGGCGGCGTCAATATAATCGCCTGTTCGTGCCGCGCGGCACGCCGCACAATCCGGTCGCCGACGACGAATGCTGGATCGTGCTGATCGAGCCCGTGCAGACCCGGCATACCGGCGACGTCCAGTCGCCGCTGACGCGCACGATCGACGAGCAACTGGGCCGGGCGCGCTGAATTCGCCGGGCGCGGCGGCGGCCGACGGCTACAACATCGCCTGACTGACCAGCCCGTACAGTCCGACTATCGGGTCGGCCGCGCCCTCGTGTGCCGCGGCCGGCGCGTTGCGAACCATCTTCGAACAGGTATCCACCTGCTTCAGTCCCTGTTCGCTCAACCAGTCCGGCAAACTGCTCCCGTCGGGCACATCGATACGCACGAATTCGCCGTCGCGTTTCGTCAGCCAATAGCCGATCAGCGCCTTCGCGCGCGCATCGTCGCTCGAACGCGGCGCGACCACCGGACCGACCACGTAACCGCGACCGAAGCGCCGCAGCACCGAAAACCCGACGATCTCGCCGTCGCGTTCGAGCACGACGCTTTCTCCCCGCGCCTGCAACGCGGACAACAGCGCTTCGCGCTCGAGGCCGGACGCACGCGCGTCGAGTTCGACCAGACGTGGCCAGTCGGTCGGCGAACCCGCACGCAGACGCTCGCCGTCGGGCACCGCGACGGCGGCGGGCCGATCCACGTTCCCCTGATATTGGCCCAGCGAGCCGCACACGGTGAACCCCAGTTTCTCGTAGAGCGGCCGACCGGCCGGCGTCGCGTGCAGGAACGTGATGCGCGGCCCCAGTTCGTCGAGGAGCGTCTCCATCAGCTTGCGGCCGATTCCGCGGCCCTGATGCGCGTCGGAGACGATCACATGCCCGATCGCCGCGCGATCCGCACCGTACTTCCAGCACATCGCCGTGCCGATGACGACGCCGTTTTCCTCGGCCGCGAATGCGGTCGACGTTTCCGCGGAAAACTGCCAGTCTTCCGCCCGGAACGGCCAGCGAAGCGCCGTGGAAAGCGCATGGGCGGCGGGGACGTCCGCCGCGGTGAATCCGCGGTAGTGAAGCGCCGACGTCGCGCCGGCCTCGTTCATTTCGTGTTCCTGTTGCATCAAGCAGTCCTTCCAAACGGTGTTGTTTTGCAATGCGGCACGCAAGAAAAATGCGGCGTGCTCATATCGAAGGGACGGCAAATCGACGTTTGCGTCCCGATGTTCGAGATGCCCGGATCTCGCCGATTGGCGCGTGCGCCCGACGACCGGACGTCGACCGGTTTCCACGCCGCCCGACGCATCACGGCGATCGCGCGAAGTAATGCTGCGCCAGCGCGACCCAATAGCGGACGCCGGCCGGAATGATCTCGTCGTTGAAGTCGTATTTCGGGTGATGCAGCGCCGGTGCGCTCGCGCCGTCCTGCGCATTGCCGATCAACACGTACGCGCCCGGCCGTTCCTCCAGCATGAAGCCGAAATCTTCGGAGGTCATGTTCGGCGGCACGTCGCGATCGACGCGCGCGTCGCCGAACGTGTCGCGAATCACCGCTTCGCACAGCGCCGTCTCGGCCGGCGTGTTGACCGTCGCCGGGTAGTACTGGAAAAACTCCACGTCGACCTGCGCGCCATAGGCTCCCGCGAGCCCTTCGCACGCGAGCCGCACGTCGCGCTGCAGCTTCTGCTGCAAGGCCGACGACAGCGTGCGGATCGTGCCGCGCAGCTCGGCGGTGTCGGGAATCACGTTGTCCGTCGTGCCCGCATGGAACATGCAGACGGAAATGACCGCCGGGTCGACGGGATCCTTGTGCCGCGCGGCGATGGTCTGGCACTGCAGCACCATCGAGCATGCGAGCGGCACCGGATCGATGCCCAGATGCGGCTGCGCCGCGTGCGCGCCCTTGCCCGTCACCGTGATCCTGAAGCGCGAGCCGGCGGCCATGATCGCGCCGGTGCGCAACCCGAAATGCCCGGCCGGCAGACCAGGCCAGTTGTGCATGCCGAACACCGCTTCCGTCGGGTATTGCTCGAACAGCCCGTCGTCGATCATCCGGCGCGCGCCCGCGCCGCCCTCTTCGCCCGGCTGAAACACGAAATGAACGGTGCCGGGCAACTGCGGCAGTTCCTTCAGCACGCGTGCGGCGCCGAGCAACATCACGGTATGGCCGTCATGGCCGCACGCGTGCATGATCCCGTGCGTGCACGACGCGTGAGCGAAGTCGTTGGCTTCGTGGATCGGCAGCGCATCCAGATCGGCGCGCAACACGATGCCGCGGCGCGGATCCGCACCGGGCAGGCTCGCGACGACGCCCGTGCCGCCGAGCCCGCGCGACACCGCATAGCCGAGCGCCTCGAGCTCGCGGGCGACGACGTCGGCCGTCCGGTGTTCTTCGAATCGCAACTCGGGATGCGCATGCAGGTCGCGGCGCAGCTTCGCCCAGTGCGCGTGATGCGCATGCAGCGACGAGTCGGGGATGACGGGATTGTCCAATTTCGGCACCTTCGGAATGTAGCGGGCTTCCAACTGTACTGCCGGCGCGAATCGCGCGCCGCGGCTGCGTCAGTCGTAATAGCCGACGATCGACTTGGTTTCCATGTATTCCTCCATCCCTTCGATCCCGTACTCGCGGCCGTTGCCCGACTGCTTGTATCCGCCGAACGGCGCCTGAGGGTCCCATGCCGGGTAGTTCAAGTGCACTTGGCCGGCGCGGATACGCGCGGCCACCGCGCGTGCACGCTCCTTGTCGGTGCCCTGCACGTGCGCGCCCAACCCGTAGACCGTGTCGTTCGCGATCGCGACCGCTTCGTCCACGGTGTCGTAAGGCAGGATCGCGAGCACCGGGCCGAAGATCTCCTGCTGCGCGATCGCCATGTCGGTGCGCACCTCGGAGAAAATCGTCGGCCGCGCATAAAAGCCGCGGTCGAGCCCCTTGGGCCGGCCTGGGCCGCCGGCGATCAGCTTCGCGCGTTCGTCGATGCCCACGTCGATCATCTGCGCAACGCGCCCGAACTGCGCGCGATTGGCGAGCGGCCCGTGCGTCGTGGCTTCGTCGAACGGATCGCCGACCACGAGCGTTTGCGCGGTCGCGACGGCCAGCGCCTCGACGTCACCGAGCACGGCGCGCGGCACGATCATGCGGGTCGGCGCGCTGCACGACTGCCCCATGTTGCGGAACGCGGCGGCCACGCCGGGCGGGATCGCACGCGACAGGTCCGCATCCGGCAACACGATATTCGGCGACTTGCCGCCCAGTTCCTGCGCGACGCGCTTGACGGTCGCCGCCGCCGCCTGCGCGACGAGCACGCCGGCGCGCGTCGAGCCGGTGATCGACACCATGTCGACCTCCGGATGCGACGACAGCGCGGCGCCCACCGTTTCGCCGCTACCGCTCACGAGGTTGAATACGCCGGCGGGCACGCCCGCATCGGCAACCACTTCCGCGAACAGCAACGCGCTGAGCGGCGACAGCTCGCTCGGCTTCAGCACCACCGTGCAGCCGGCCGCGAGCGCCGGCCCGACCTTCGCGGTGATCTGGTAGATCGGCCAGTTCCACGGGGTGATCAGCGCACATACGCCGATCGGCTCGCGCGCGACCGCAGTCGTGCCGCGCCGTTCGACGAACGGGTAGCGCGCGAGGTTGTCGCGTGCGACGCGGATATGTTCAGCCGCGAGCGGCACGTGCGCGCCGCGCGCATAGCCGATCGGCGCGCCCATCTCCAGCGCGAGCGCGGTGGCGAACAACTCGGCGCGCGCCAGCATCAGCGCATGGATGCGGTCGAGCAACGCCGCGCGTTCCTGCGGTGAAGTCGCGGACCAGCGTTCGAACGCACGGCGCGCGGCCTGCACCGCGCGATCGGCGTCGCGTGCGCTGCCGAGCGGGATCTCGCCCAGCGTGCCCTCCGTGGACGGGCTGATGACGGCAAACCGATCGCCGCCTTCGGGCATGACCCAGTCGCCGTCGATGAAGAAGCGATCGAGCCTTCCGGCTTGCATCAGGTGAACAACAGGGGAATTCATTGAAGAGTGTCCTTGAGTCGATACCAGGCGCCGACGAACGGCAGAAACCACGGTTTGCCGAAGTGGCCCGGAATCGCGGGCCAGTCGAAACCTTTCCACGGGTTCAGATCGGCGCGTCCGTCCATGATCTCGGCCATCAACGTGCCCATCAGCGTGGCCATGTGCGTGCCGTGGCCGCTATAGCCCATCGAGTAGTAAACGCCGTCGCGCTCGCCCGCGCGCGGCAGCCGGTTGGCCGTCATGTCGACCATCCCGCCCCAGCAGTAGTCGATGCGTACGTCGGCCAGCTCGGGAAACACGGCGGCCATCTGCTGCCGCAGGATCGCCCCGCTCTTTTCGTCGGAGCGCGGATTCGACGCGGCAAAACGCGCGCGCCCGCCGAACAGCATCCGGTTGTCGGGCGTGACGCGAAAGAAATTCACGAAGTTCTTCGTGTCGGTGGCCATTCGGCGCGTCGGCAGCAAGCGGTCGAGCAGGTCGTTCGGCAATGGCTCCGTGACGATGATGAACGCGCCGACCGGCACGATCCGGCGGCGAACCCAGCCGAACGGCCCCACCTGCGAAATGCCGCTCGCGAGCAGCACCTGGCGCGCGCGGATCTCGCCGAGCGGCGTACGCACCGCGTACGCGCCGCCCGCTTGCCTATGCAGGCCGAGCACCGGCGCATGCTCGAGAATATGCGCGCCGCGGGCTTGCGCGGCGCGCGCGAGGCCGCGCACGTAACGGCCGACGTGCATCCCGGCGCTCTTGCCGAACAGCAGCCCGCCGTGATAACGATCCGAGCCGATCTCGTCGCGCAGCTCCGCCTTCGTGACCACGCGCGTGTCGGGGTCCACGCTCGCCGCGAGCAGCGCCTGACTGCGCACGAGCTTGTCGTAATGCTCGGGCTTCGCCGCGAGCTTCAGCTTGCCGCGGCGGACGAAATCGCAATCGATCGACTCCTCCCTGACCAGTCGCTCGACCGTGTCGACGCCCGCGTCGAACGCGAGATAGAGCCGGTTGGCCAGTTCCGTGCCGAGGCGCTGCGACAGCGACGCGTAATCCTGCGCGAAGCCGTTGTTGCACATGCCGCCGTTGCGTCCCGATGCCGCCTGCCCGACGGTGCCCGCCTCGCAGACGATCACGCGCGCGCCTTTCTTGGCCAACGCCAGCGCGGCGGCCGAACCGGTGATCCCGCCGCCGACCACCACCACGTCGCAATTTCCGTCATGCAACGCCGGCGAGCTGCTCACGAATGGCTCCGACGTATCGAGCCAGTAGGAACTGAAACGCATCAGGCACTCCTAAGCTGTCCATCGCACCGCACCGCACTGCGCTGCCAGGCTGCCGAACGTCCGCCGCGCCGACCGGACGCTTGCCCGCGATCCGGATCGAAGCACGTCGTCCGCAGGCCCCCCGCATCGGCGCGACGCGCCCTGCATCAGAAATCCGCGACCTTGCCCCAGGCGGACTCGCTGAACCGGCCGGGCCGGTACGGCGTCGGGTCCACGAACGGCTCCGCACCGGACGCAAGATCGGCGATCAGGTGCCCGGCGCCCGGGCCGATCCCGAAGCCGTGCCCCGAAAACCCCGCGGCGAGGATCAGCCCCGGCACGCCCGGCACTTCGCCGATGCCCGGCACGCCGTCCGGCGTGCTGTCGACGAATCCGGCCCACGCGTGCGTGATCTTCGCCTCGCGCAATTCGGGCAACAGTTCGGATGCGCGGCGGTACGTTTCGGCGACCGTCGGCATGTCGGGCTTCGGATCGAGAATGCGCACGGCTTCCATCGGCGTCGGCGCGTCCAGGCGCCAGCGCTTCAACGTTTCATGGCCGCCGCGCACGCCTTCGAGGCCGCCCGGCAGCAGATTGCGCCAGCGTTTCGCGAACATCGGCACGAATTGCGGCGCGAAGCGCAGGAACTGCGGCGTCAGGTCCACGCGCGCGCGGCCGCTGATCGCCAACGCGTAGCGTCCGTCGCAGCGGCGCGTGATGGACACGCCGGACGTGTACATCGCACCCGGCAGCGGCGTATCGACGGGCGACACGCTCAGGATCGACTGACGGATCGACGCTTGCGGAAACCGGATGCCGAGCTGGCGGCAGAACGACGACGCCCATGCGCCGCCGGCCATCACGACCGTTCGGGTCTTGATGACGCCGGCCTCGGTGACGACGCCGGCGACACGGCCGCCTTCGAGCTCGATGCCGCGCGCCGCGCAGTGCTGGTGGACACTGCCGCCCAGCTTGATCAGCGCGGCGGCCACGGCCGGCGCGGCCTTGCCTGGATCGGCCGTGCCGTCGGTCGGCGAGAACACGCCGCCCTTCCATTGCCGCCCGGTTGCCCGTCCGCGCTCGGCGGCCTGCTTGCTGTCGAGCATGTAGGTGGTCACGCCCGCGGTCTTCGCGAATTCGCCCCAGCTGGCCCAGCGGGACAGCTCGGCCTCGTCGTTGCTGAGATACAGCAGCCCGCAGCGATGAAAGCCGGTGTCTTCTCCGGATTCGGCGGCGAACCGTTCCCACAGATCGATGCTCTTGCTCGCCATCGGCAACTCGCGTGCGTCGCGGTTCTGCTGGCGGCACCAGCCCCAGTTGCGGCTCGACTGTTCGGCGCCGATGCGCCCCTTCTCGACGAGCGCGACCGATATGCCGCGGCGGGCCAGGTAGTAGGCCGTGAAGACGCCGACGATGCCGCCGCCGATCACGACGACGTCGGCCGCGGCCGGCGGCGTGGACAAGGTTTCGATATGGCGCAGCGGAGGGGACATGCTCAGTCTCGTTCGGTGGAGGGTTTGACGTTCTGCATCACGTAGAACTTCGCCACGCGTTCGCTGCTTTCCCACCCGATCGACGCGCCGCGCGGCACGAACAGCGCGTCGCCGTTACCGAGCGCCTGCACGCTGCCGTCGGGCGCCGCGAACCGGACGCCGCCGTCCAGCAGGAACATGAACTCGTTCGCGCGATGCGGCCGGACGATCCGGTGATACGGCGTCGAATCCCACGTGCCCGCGCAGTACCCGGCGCCGTCGTCGGTGAATACGTTGTCGCTGCGGCATTGCGGCGCGGGGCCGAGCAACACGTCGGCCGGCAGCGTGGCGGACGGTTTGAAGTTCGCGTCGGCGTGCAGCGCGAAGAGGCCTTGTTTCGTCGGTGTCTCGCACGCTGCCGAGCAGAACGTCAGCCGCACGGGCGATTGCGCGGCGATGCGCAGCGCGGTGCCGCGGCCGATCACGACGCCTTGCCGCGGGCCGAGCACCAGCGGCGCGGCCCCGGCCGCTTCGAGCGTCAGTTCGCCTTCGACGACGACGAGGGTTTCGATGTGCGGAAAACTCGGCACGTCCAGTTCGCCGACGAAGCCGATGCGCCCCGCGGCCATCGCGTCGGGGCCTTCCCACGCGATCTCGCGATGCGACGCGAACGGATCGCTCGCGCCGAACGCCTGCTTGCGGAACGCGGTGGAAGACGGTGCGCCGTCGGCCCGGTGCAACACGAAAACTGCGGTCATTTCTGCTCCTGTGCAGTGCGTGACGGATTCGTTCGAAAGCGGTCACGCGATATCGGAAATCGTCGTTCGCCGGCTCGCCTGCCGGACATCCTCAGCGGGGCATGTCGTCCATGCACGTGCTTACGCCGCGTGACACGACGCATCGCGGCGTTCGCCGCGCAAGCGCGTCGATGGCGTTCGCACCGGCGCGCCGCCCGTTCTGGCGACCACGTAATCGCGCGGCGTGATCCCGAGCACGCGCCGGAAATGCCGGCACAGATGGCTCTGATCGAAGAAGCCGACGTCGGTCGCGACGACCGACGGCGCGAGACCGGCGCGCAACAGGTCCTGCGCCCGCCGTATCCGCACGAGACACAGATACCGGTGCGGCGACAGCCCGGTTTCGCTGCGAAAGCGCGCGGTGAAACGCGAGACGCTCAACCCGGCCACCGCCGCGAGCGTGTCGAGGTTCAGCGGCTGCGCGAACGATGCATCGATCGTGCGCAGCACGTCGCCGATCGCCGGCGACACGGGCCGCGCGACACGCGGCGAGCCCACGAATTGCACTGTCATGTCGAGTTCTCCCGGCGCTTGCTTCAATGCAGGAAATCCTGCATCCGGTAATACGCGCCGACGAGCGGCAGGAACCACGCGTGCCCGAAATGGCCGGGTATCGCCGGCCATTCGAGCTCGCGCCACGGATTCGACGCGGCCGCGCCATACAGCACGTCGGCCATCACGCGGCCCATGTGCACCGACATCTGCACGCCGTGGCCGCTGTAGCCCATCGAGTAATAGAGCCCGTCGTGCTGGCCCGCGCGCGGCAACCGGTCGGCGGTGATGTCGACGAGGCCGCCCCAGCAGTAGTCGAGGCGCACGCCGGCCAGTTCCGGGAAGTAGCCGGCCATGCCGGCGCGCAGGACGTCGCCGCTCTTCGCGTCGGAGCGCGGGCTCGACATCGCGAAACGTGCGCGGCCGCCGAACAGCAGCCGGTTGTCGGGCGTCACGCGGAAGTAGTTGCCGATCTGGCGCGACGTCACGTATGCGCGGCGGTGCGGAAACAGCCGGTTCAGCTGCGCATCCGGCAGCGGCTCGGTCACGACGATGAAGCTGCCGACCGGCGCGATGCGCCGCCGGAACCATGCGAACGGCCCGTGCTGCGATGCGCCGGTCGCGACCAGCACGCGATCGGCGACGATCGTGCCGCGGGCGCAGGTGACGCGGTGGCGCTCGCCGTCGAGCCGGTCGAGCTGCGTGACGGCCGCGTGCTCGTACACGCGTGCGCCGGCACGCACGGCCGCTTGCGCGAGGCCGACGCCGAACTTGCCCATGTGCATCTGCGCGCCGTTGCGCTGCAGGAGCCCGCCGTGGAAACCGTCCGACGCGATTTCATCGCGGATCCGCGACGGTTCGATCAGTTCGATGTCCGGATCGACGTCGCGCCGCAACGTATCGAACGTCTTCGCGAGCCCCGCGAAATGCTGCGGCTTCGCGGCGAGCTTGAGCTTGCCCGCGCGCCGGAAATCGCAGTCGATCGCGTGTTCGGTCACGATCGTCTCGACGCTCTTCACCGCGCTTTCGTACGCGAGATAAAACTGCTTCGCCTGCGCGGCGCCGATGCGAGCCGCCAGCGACGCGTAGTCCTGCGCGACACCCGTATTGCACTGGCCGCCGTTGCGGCCGGACGCTTCGCCCGCGACCTGCGCGGCCTCCAGCACGACCACCGAGACGCCGCGCTGCGCGAGCGCGAGCGCCGCCGACAAGCCGGTGAAACCGCCGCCGATCACGACCACGTCGGCGCGCCCTTCGACGGGCCCAACGCTGCCGTCGCGAAACGCGGGGCGGGTATCCAGCCAGTACGATTCCAGTTTCATCGGATCCTTCTCGAGCATTTCCGCAACGACGATCGGCGATCGTTCAATGAGAATCATTTAATCACCGTCAAAAACCGCAGTTGCCGCGTATTCGCGCGCGGCACGCGTGCAAATTGCCGTTTTGCGCGATCGCCGCGGCAGACTATGCGGCGGGCCGTCCACCGCACCGCGCGATGAACGATTCGCGCGCCACGCGCTACAGCCGCACCGGCGCGACATCCGCGGGAACCGGCTCCGCCTGGAAACTCGCGAGATCTTCCTCGCTGCGATGGCACAGCACCTGCGCGCCGTTGCCGAGCGTGCGCAGCGACGGGGCCGTCCGGTTGCACACGCCGTCCACGCGCATCGCGCAGCGCGACAGGAACGGACACAGCTCGGCGTCGTTCTCGCGCTCGCCGATCGGCACCAGCGGCCGGTGGCAACGCTCGGCCGCAGCGTCGAGCCAGCCCGCCCGCAACTCCGGCGCGGACGACACCAGCAAATGCGAATACGGGTGATAAGGCGGCGCGCACAGCGCGTCGCGGCTGCCCGTCTCCACGCGGCGGCCCGCATACAGCACGACGATGTCGTCGCTGATCGCGCGCACCTTCGCGATGTCGTGCGTGATGAACACGTACGACACGCCGAGCTTCGCCTGCAGGTCGCGCAGCAGTTCGATGATCGCGGCGCCGACCACGGTGTCGAGCGCCGACGTGACCTCGTCGCACAGGATCAGGTCGGGCTCGGCCGCGAGCGCGCGCGCGAGGTTCACGCGCTGCTTCTGCCCGCCCGACAGCTCGCCGGTCCGCCGCGACGCCACCGCCGGCGGCAGCCGCACGAGTTCGAGCAGTTCCGCGACGCGCTGGCGTGCGCGCGCGCCCTTGATCCCGTGGTAGAACGCGAGCGGCCGTGCGAGCGTGCGCTCGACGGTGTGCACCGGGTTGAGCGCGGTATCGGCGTTCTGGAACACGATCTGCACGCGGCGGTGCTGCTCCTTGGTGCGCTTGGCGATGTCGCGCGCGAGCGGCTCGCCGTCGAGCAGGATCGTGCCGCCGGTCGCCGGCACGAGGCCCGCGATCACCTTCGCGAGCGTCGTCTTGCCGGAACCCGATTCGCCGATCACGCCGACCGTCTGCCCGCGCCCGATGCGCAGGTCGACTTCGTGCAGGATCACCTTCGCGGGCCAGCCGTTCGCGGCGCGGCCGCCGTAGCCGGCGATCGCGCCGCGCACGTCGAGCAGCGGCGCCGGCGCGGCCGGCTCCGCTGCCTGTGCTTGCGCGGTGCGTTCGGCGTCGTTCGGCGTGACCGCCGCGATCAGGCTCTGCGTGTACGGGTGCGTCGGCGCATGCAGGATCTGTTCGGTGTCGCCCGCCTCGCGGATTACGCCGTCGCTCAGCACGACGATCCGGTCGGCCATCTGCGCGACCACGGCCAGGTCGTGCGACACGTACACCGCACTCATCCCGTAGCGCTTGATCACGTTCTTGAACGCCTGCAGCACGTCGATCTGCGTGGTCACGTCGAGCGCGGTGGTCGGCTCGTCGAGAATCACCAGCTCCGGATCGGTGATCAGCGCCATCGCGGCCATCAGCCGCTGCAGCTGCCCGCCCGACACCTGGTGCGGATAGCGCTTGCCGATCGTCTCCGGCTCCGGCAGCGCGAGCGCGCGAAACAGCTCGATCGCCTTCGCCTGCGCGTCGCGCTTCGTCATCGTCTTATGGATCAGCGCGCTCTCGATCACCTGGTCGAGAATCGTGCGCGACGGGTTGAACGAGGCAGCCGCGCTCTGCGCGATATACGCGACCTTGCGGCCGCGCAGCGCGGTCAGCGCCGCCGCGGACAGCGTGCACACGTCGGTGCCGTCGAGCTTCACCGAGCCGCCGGCGATCCGGCATCCGGTGCGCGCATGGCCCATCAGCGACAACGCGATCGTCGTCTTGCCGGAGCCCGATTCGCCGATCAGCGCGAGTACCTCACCGCGCCCGATCTCGAAGTCGACGCCGTGGACGATCGTCGTTTCCTCGCCACCGGGCCGGCCGCCGACCACGCGCAGCCCGCGCACCTCGACGAGCGGATTCGATTCGTGTCGCATCAGTGTCCTCCGGCGGCGCCGGCCGCGCCCTTGCGGCGGCCGCGATGCGGCAGGCCGTCGATCATCAGGTTGACGCCCACCGTCAGGATCGCGATCGCGACCGCGGGAATGATCGCGACGGCCGAGCCGTCGCCGAGGCTCGCGATGTTCTCGCGCACGAGCGAGCCGAGGTCCGCGTAAGGCGGCTGCACGCCGAGCCCGAGAAAGCTCAGGCCGCTCAGCAGCAGCACGACGAACGTGAAGCGCAGCCCGGTGTCCGCCAGCATCGGGTGGATCATGTTCGGCAGCATCTCGACGCACGCGATGTACAGCGCGCTTTCGCCGCGCGCCTTGGCCACCTGCACGAATTCGAGCGTGCTGATGTTGACGGCCAGCGCGCGCGCGATCCGGTACGAGCCGGGCATGTAGCTGACCGCGGCGGTGAGGACCAGCAGCGGCAGCGACGAGCCGAACGCGGCGACGAACATCAGCGCGAACATCTTCGACGGAATCGACGTGAGCGCATCGAGCAGCCGGCTCATCGTCTCGTCGACCGCGCGGCCCGACACCGTCGCGAGCAGCCCGAGCGTCGTGCCGGTCACCGCGGCGAGCAGCACCGCGGCCAGCGCGAGCAGCACGGTCAGCCGCGTGCCGTACAGGATCCGGCTCAGCATGTCGCGGCCGAGGAAGTCGGAGCCGAACGGCAGCTTCGCGCTGAACGGCGCAAATACGTCCGGCGTGACGATCGTGCCGACGTCATGCGGCGCGATCAGCGGCGCGAACACCGCGACGAACAGCATCAGGCCGGCCATCGCGAGGCCGACGCGGCCGCCGGAGGTCAAGGCGATGCGCGCGGCGCGGCGCTTGCGCGGCTGTTCGGGGGCAGGCGCGGCAGGCGGCATGCTGCCCCGCCCCAGGGGCGGGTCGCCGGAGGGCGGCAGCGCGCTGCTGCGTTGTACGGGTTCGATCGGTTGCATGGGCGGCATCTCGGAAGAAAGACGAAACACTCAGGTGCGCAGTCGCGGGTTCGACACGATCGAGCACAGGTCGGCGAGCAGCACGAGCGTCAGGTAAGCGACGCAGAAGATCAGCGTGCACGCCTGGACCAGCGGGAAATCGCGGTTGCTGACGGCGTCGACCATCAGGCTCGCGAGGCCCGGATAGTTGAAGATCGTCTCGACGACGATCACGCCGCCGAGCAGATACGACAGGCTCAACGCGATCGCGTTGGCGATCGGGCCGATCGCGTTCGGCAACGCATGGCGCAGCACGACGCGAGCCGGGCTCGCGCCCTTGAGCACGGCCATCTCGACGTACGACGCGCTCAACTGCTCGATCACCGCGGCGCGCGTCATGCGTGCCATCTGCGCGATCACGACCGCGCACAGCGTCAGCACCGGCATCGCATACGCACGCAGGAAATCGTGCAGGCTTTCGATCGGGCCGCTGTACGACAGCGCGGACAGCCAGTGCAGCTTCACCGCGAACACGAGCACGGCGACGGTCGCGATCAGGAACTCCGGCGTCGCGACGAGCGACAGCGTGCCGAGGCTGATCACGCGGTCGACCACCGACTCGCGCTTGACCGCCGCGAGGATGCCGAGCAGCAGCGCGATCGGCACCGACACGGCGGTCGTGATCGCCGCCAGCGTGAGCGACTTCGGCAGGCGCCCGCCGATCAGCTCCGACACCGGCATGTCGCCGGAAAGCGACCGGCCGAAATCGCCGTGCAGCAGCCCGCCGAGCCAGTGCAGGTAGCGCACGTGCGCCGGCATGTCGAGACCGAACTGCTGGCGCAGCGCGGCGACCGTCTCCGGCGTCGCCGACTGGCCGAGCGCGGCCTGCGCGGCGTCGCCCGGCAGCAGGTTCGTGATCGTGAAGATGATCGCGGACACGATCAGCAGCGTCAGCGCGGTGACCGCGATGCGCCGGCCAATCAGCCCGATGAGGATTCGGTTCATGGAGCGAGACTCCGGAAAAAACCGCGCGTGGCCGGCGCGGGGGTCCGCACCGGCCGCGCGACGGCGGCCAGCGACAACGTCATGCGTTCCACCACACGTTCTCCGCGAACGTGAAGCCCATCATCGGGCCGGTCGGGATCGAACCGAGGCCCGCGAGACGCTTGTCGTATCCGTCGAGGAAGCTGATGAACGCCGGAATGCCGACCCGGCCCTGCTGCGACACGATCACCTGCATGTCGCCGTACATCTGCTTGCGCTTCGCGTCGTCGGTTTCCGAGCGCGCGGCAAGCAGCAACTGGTCGAACTTCGCGTTCTTCCAGCCCGATTCGTTCCACGGCGCATCCGACTTGAAGAACTGCGTGAACAGCACGTCGGCGCTCGAGCGCGGATTGATGTTGCCGAAGGTGAGCGGATGCTTCATCCAGTGGTTCGACCAGTAGCCGTCGGGCGACGCGCGGTTGACCTGCAGGTTCAGCCCGATCTTCTGGCCGGCCTGCTGCAGCAGCACGGCCATTTCGATCGACCCGTTCGCGTCGGACGTCGCGTAGATCGGCGGCAGCGTGGCGCCGAGCGCCCCCGCCTTCTGGAACAGGAACTTCGCCTTGTCCGGATCGTGCGGGCGCTGCGGCAGCGACGCGTTGAAGTAGCGATGCCCCGGCGGAATCGGCTGGTCGTTGCCGATCACCGAGTAGCCGCGGAACACCGCCGTGCGGAGCTGCTCGCGATCGAACAGGTACTTCATCCCTTCGACGAAATCGGGGTTCGCGACGATCGGGTTGTCGCTGCGCATGATCAGGTCGGTATAGAGGCCCGACTTGGTTTCCTTCAGCGCGTAGCCCGGCGTCGACGAGACCCGCTGCGTCGAGCGCGGATCGATCGCGTTGATCAGGTGCACGTCGCCGGACAGCAGCGCATTCAGGCGCGCGGCGCTGTCGCCGATGCCGATCAGCTCGATCTCGTCGAGATACGGCTTGCCCGGCTTGAAGTAGCTGTCGTTGCGCACACCGACGGTCGATACACCCGGCTTGAACGACTTCAGCTTGTACGGGCCGCAGCCGATACCGGTCGAGAAGTCGGTCGTGCCGTCCTTGACGATCACGAGCTGCGGCGTCGCGAGGATCACCGGCAGATCGGCGTTCGCGCTCGCGAGCGTCAGCGTGACTTCGTCGGGGCCGGTCGCCTTCGCATCCGAGAACTGTTCGGCGAGCGTCTTGACCTTCGACGCGGTGGCCGGGTTCTTGTGGCGCATCAGCGAAAACACCACGTCTGCCGGGCCGACGGGCTTGCCGTCGTGGAACGTGACGCCCTTGCGCAGCTTGATGATCCACGTCTTCGCATCGGTCGTCTGCAGCGACTCGGCGAGGTTCATCTGCGGCGTCAGGCTCGCATCGAGCTGCGTGAGGCCGCTGTAGAACATGAAGAAGCGCGTGTAGTCCGCGCCCGTCGAGCCCTTGGCCGGGTCGAGCGTATCGGCCGTCGAGCCGGCTTCGTTCGCGACCCGGATCTTGCCGCCGCGCTTCGGCGCGGGTGCGGCGAATGCCGAGCCGGGGGTCATCAGCAGTCCGCCGGCGCCGGCGGCCATCATGCCGCCCGCCGCCATGACCTTCATCATGTCGCGGCGCGTCAAGCCGCCCTTGCCGCCATTGTCGATATCGTCGCTCATCCGAACTGCTCCTGACTGTGGAAAGTGGGTCCAAGGGTCCAGCGTGGTTGTTCAATCCCGCCGCGTCCGCTTGCTGGTGGCGGGCGCAACGTCGTACACATGCAATTCATTTAAGCATCGCCAAAATGCGGTTTGTCGCGATTCGGGCGGCCCGCACGATACGAATCGACCGTTTTGTGCCGCCCGTGCAGCATGAATTGCTGCGTGCGCGCCCGTGTCACCGTGTGCCCGGCGGCGTGTCGCGGCGGCTGCCGCACCCGTGTCGATGAAGGAAATCGTAAAGCCGCAGCCGCCGCAGATTGCGCCGACAAAATTGCCCGTTCGGCATCCGGCGCGCGTTTGGCTCACGCAAACCGCACGTTTGTGTCGAATGCGTGTCCGCATGCCGACGACGGCTGAAGCGAGCGGTACGACGCGGCAGATCGCCGCGTGCACAGGCGTCGACGGTGGGGATCGCGACGGGATGTCGCGCAGGAAAGTTCAGAAGAAAGCCGCTCGATCGGAACGGCCTGGCGGGAAGACGGGAAGATGACGGGACTGCGGAAACCGGGTTCGTGCGGCCGTCAGGCGCCGCGTGCGCGAGCGGCGACGCGTGCGTCACCGGCCTCTCGGCGCGCGCGCCGGCCGGGCGCCCGCGCGGCGCCCAGGCGGCAGGATGACGCGCCGGCCGCGAGCGGCCGGCGCGAAACTGTCACGCGGCGAGCCGGAATACCGACACGGCGGCTCGCAGGCGCGCCGCCTGCTCGTCCAGCGACGAGGCAGCCGCGGCCGCCTGCTCGACGAGCGCGGCGTTCTGCTGGGTGACTTCGTCCATTTGCGCGACCGCCAGCCCGATCTGTTCGATGCCGGTGCTTTGCTCGGCCGATGCCGCCGAAATCTCGCCCATGATGTCGGCCACCCGGTCGATCGACCGGACGATCTCCGTCATGCGCTCGCCGGCCGTCTCGACCAGCCGGCTGCCGTTGCCGGCCCGCTCGACCGACGCGTCGATCAAGCCCTTGATGTCCTTCGCGGCCGCGGCGCTGCGTTGCGCGAGCGAGCGGACTTCCGACGCGACGACGGCGAACCCGCGCCCCTCCTCGCCGGCCCGCGCGGCTTCCACCGCCGCGTTGAGCGCGAGAATGTTGGTCTGGAATGCGATGCTTTCGATCACGACGGTAATGTCGGCAATCCGCACCGATCCATCCGAAATCTGCCGCATCGTTTCGACGACCGCCTGCACGGCGGCGCCGCCGAGTTCGGTCGCATCCTTCGCGTGGGCCACGAGCGCATTCGCCTGGCGCGCGTTGTCGGCGTTCTGTTTGACCGTGGACGTGATCTGCTCCATGCTCGCGGCCGTTTCCTGCAGCGACGCGGCCTGCTGCTCCGTGCGCTGCGACAGGTCCAGGTTGCCTTGCGCGATCTCGCCGGTGCCGGTGGCGATCGAGTGGGTCGTGGTCTGGATTTCGGCGATGGTGTCGGTCAGCCGCGCCTTCATGTCGCCCAGCGCGACGAGCAGGCTGCCGGGCGCGGCATGCGCCGTATCGAACTGCACGTCCAGATCGCCGGCCGCGATGCGGGCGGCGATCTGCGTCGCATGCGCGGGCTCCCCGCCGAGCGTCCGCTTGACGCTGCGCAGCACGCCCCATGCGATGGCCGCGAGCGCTGCGGCGATGCCGAGCGCGACGGCGCCCAGCACCATCGCGAGCCGGGTGAACGCCGCATTGATGTCGTCGTAGAAGAATCCCGTGCCGATCCACCAGTTCCAGTCGGGAATCGCGACCACGCCCTGCAGCTTCGGCTCCAGGTCCGCGTCGGGGCTGCGCTTGACCAGCACGTCGACGAGCGCGAAATGCGCCTGCGCCATCCCCGCGCGATACGCCTCGCTGTCGGTCATGCCGCTGGTCGTGCGGTTGCCCTTCGCGCGCGTGCCGATGAATTTCGCGTTCGGGTGCACGAGGTTGACGCCATCGGACGTCGTGACCCAGAAGTAGCTCTTCGAATTCGCGTTGAGCGCCGACAGCGCGGCCTTGGCCTGCTGCTGCGCCTGCTCCTGCGTGAGCGCGCCGCTCGTCTGCATCGCGCGATACGAATCGACCAGATGCTCGGCCTTGGTCAGCAGAATCACGATCTCTTCGCGGCGGCTGTCGATCAGCGCGTCGCGCAACGTGTGCAGCGACAACGCGGCGAGCAGGACGACGCCGAGCAGCGCCGCGCCGACGAGCATCAGCAGTTTGGTGGACAACTTCATGCGAGGGGCCTCGAAATATTAACCGTTCGGTACATATATCGGCCTGGGCGGCCCCCGCCTTGAACGACTCCGTATCGGTAATTACCCTCGTTCAGTACGCTGATCGTACGCAGCGGGACGCGACGGCATCGCGGCCGCGCCCCGGCGCTCGATAGCCTGGCCGACGCAGGCGGCTTACAGCCCGAGCTGCGTCGCGAGCTGACCGATGTCCGACACTTCGTAATAGTTGTAGAACGGCGTGCCCGGCTCGTGGCCGCGGTTCACGAACGCCTTGTGCTTGATCCCGAGATCCTCGGCCGTCATCAGGTCGTAGCGCAGGCTCGACGACACGTGCAGCACGTCCTCGGGCTTGCAGCCGAGCTTGTCGAACATGTATTCGAAGCCCTGCATCCGCGGCTTGTACGACTGCGCCTGCTGCGCGGTGAACACGGCGTGGAACGGCGCGCCGAGCTTGTCGACGTTGCTCATGATCTGCTCGTCCATCGCGTTCGACAGGATCACCAGCTTGTACTTCGACGCCAGCCGCGACAGCCCGGCCGGCACGTCCGGGTGCGGGCCCCACGTCGGCACCGCATGATAGAAAAGCTCGGCCTCGGCTTCGTCGAACTTCACGCCGAGCCGCGCACAGGTACGGCGGATCGCGTTGACCACGACGTCACGGTACGGCTTCCACGCGCCGAGCACTTCGTCGAGCCGATAGGCGGCGAACGCGCGCACGAAGGCCTCCATCGTGGCCGGCGACAGCCGGTCCGCATAGATTTCGCGCGCCGTCTCGGCCATCCGGAAATGGGTCAGCGTGCCGTAGCAGTCGAAGGTGATGTACTTCGGTTCAAACTGGATCATGGTCAGGTCCTGTCGGTGTGAAGCCCCGGCAGGGCCGGGGATGGGCTGGGTTTAACGAAATTGAATCAGGGCAAAAAGTCGTTCGCGCATCGTTCGGCGCCGCTCAAAACGCAGAATCGCCGCGTGTTGCCCGCCCCATGCAGCACGATCTGCGGCGCGATCGGGCGCGCGGCGGCGGGGCCGGCCGACGGGCGCCGTGCGAGCGCGGCGGCGCCCGTCGGCCGGTGCGGCCGTTCGGCAAACGGCAGTGCCGCCGTGCATCGATCGTAGTGGCATTCCACAGCATGCGTGGCCGGATTGACCGGCCTCGCCAGCACGATCCGCGCGTTCGTTCGCGCCGACCGAGCCGGTTTGCATCGATCTCGCGGGCGCGCCCGCCGCCGCCGGAAAACAGGCGAATCGTCCTATCCGTGCCGCCACCGCGCTGGCAGAGTGACCGGACCATTCCCACCCATCCGGAGTCCGGCGTGTCCGACCTCAATCCTTCCCGCACGCTCATCTATCGCCCGTTTGCCGAAACCGACCTGCCCGCCGCCCATCGACTGTCGGAGGCGGTCAAGTGGCCGCACCGGCTCGACGACTGGCGCTTCGCGTTCCAGCTCGGCGGCGGCTTCGTCGCCGAAGACGAGACCGGCGTCGTCGGCACCGCGTTCGGCTGGCGCTTCGACGAATCGCACGCGTCGCTCGGCATGGTCATCGTGTCGCCCGAGCGCCAGGGCCGCGGCATCGGGCGCGAGCTGATGACCCGCGTGGTCGACAGCCTCGGCGCGCGGACCATTTTTCTGCATGCGACGCCGGCAGGCGAGCCGCTGTACGCGAAATTCGGCTTCGACGTGATCGATACGATCGATCAGCACCAGGGCGCCGCGTTCCAGCCTCCGCTGATCTCGCTGCCGCCGGGCGAGCGCCTGCGCCCGCTCGGCACCAACGACGGGCCGCGCCTCGCCGCGCTCGCGTCGCGCGCGGCCGGCTATGAACGTGGCGCGGTGATCGAAGCGCTGCTCGACGTCGCGAACGGGATCGCGCTCGACCGCGACGGCGAGCTGCTCGGCTTCGCGCTGTTCCGCCGGTTCGGCCGCGGCCACGTGATCGGCCCGGTGATCGCGCCGGATGCGCTGCGCGCGCAGGCGCTGATCAGCCACTGGCTCGCGCTGCACGAGGGCATGTTCGTGCGGCTCGACGTGCCGGGCGACAGCGGGCTGTCCGACTGGCTGCAGGGGCTCGGGCTGCCGCGCGTCGACACCGTCGTCGCGATGGCGCGCGGCGCGACGCCCGAACGCGATCCGGCGCTGCGCGCGTTCGCGATCGTGAACCAGGCGCTCGGTTGAGCGGAGCGCACGATGAGCTTTCTCTACAAGGCCGACCCGGTGCGCGGCGCGCAGTGGGCGGCGCGCTTCGCGCAACAGGCACCCGATCTGCCGTTCCGGATCTGGCCGGACCTCGGCGACGCCGAAGCCGTCCGCTATCTCGCCGCCTGGCAGCCGCCGGACGACCCGGTCGCGCTGCTGCCGAATCTCGAGGTCGTATTCTCGGTCGGCGCCGGCATCGATCAGTTCGACCTGTCGCGCGTGCCTTCGCACATCCCCGTCGTGCGGATGATCGAGCCGGGCATCGTCGAAGGGATGGTCGAATACGTGACGCAGGCCGTGCTGACGATCCATCGCGACCTGTTCGACTATGCGGCGCAGCAGCGCGACCAGGTGTGGCGCGAGCATCCCGTGCGCGCGGCCGGGTCGCGGCGCGTCGGCGTGCTCGGGCTCGGCACGCTCGGCCAGGCCGTGCTCGACACGCTGCGGCGCTTCGGTTTTCCGTGCGCCGGCTGGAGCCGCACGCCGCGCACGCTCGACGGCGTCGACTGTTATGCAGGCGACGCGGCGCTCGACGCGTTCCTCGCGCGCACCGACATCCTGATCTGCCTGCTGCCGCTCACCGACAGCACGCGCGGGCTGCTCGGCGCGCGCGTGTTCGACGCGCTGCCGGCCGGCGCGTCGCTCGTGCAGGTCGGGCGCGGCCCGCAGCTCGATGAAGCCGCGCTGCTCGCGGCGCTCGCGAGCGGCCGCCTCGACAGCGCGATCCTCGACGTGACGGATCCCGAACCGCTGCCCGCCGGCCATCCGTTCTGGACGCATCCGCGCATTCGCATCACGCCGCACATCGCCAGCGCGACGCGGCCCGACACCGCGGTGGACGCGGTGCTCGCGAACCTCGCCCGCCATCGCGCGGGGCAGCCGATGATCGGCGTCGTCGATCGCGCGCGCGGCTACTGACCTGACGCGCGCGCCCGGCCCGCCGGGCGCGCAGCAGAAAATGCCGAAGCGCCCCGCACAAACGCCGCGCGCATACGTTTCGGGCCTCAAATTGAAGACGCATGCGGATTTCTCGCCCGTTAGCATGAACTCACCGCTGACACCTGACGAGAGTCCCGCCTTCCCATGAACCAAGCCGCGCTGATCGAAGCCGATCGTCAACACCTAATCCATCCCGTCGTCAATTACCGTGCGCACGAGGCGCGCGGCGTCACCGTGCTGGAATCCGCCGACGGCGTGTTCCTGCGCGACGCCGCGGGCCACACGCTGCTCGACGCGTTCTCGGGCCTGTGGTGCGTAAACGTCGGCTACGGCCGCGACAGCATCGTGAAGGCCGCCGCCGACCAGATGGCGAAGCTGCCCTACGCGACCGGTTATTTCCATTTCGGCTCTCAGCCGGCGATCGAACTCGCCGAGCGGCTCGCCGCGCTCGCGCCGCCGTCGCTGAACCGCGTGTACTTCACGCTCGGCGGCTCGGACGCGGTCGATTCGGCGATCCGTTTCATCACGCACTATTTCAACGCCACCGGCCGCCCGTCGAAGAAGCAGATGATCGCGCTGGAACGCGGCTATCACGGTTCGTCGTCGGTCGGCGCCGGCCTCACCGCGCTGCCCGCGTTCCACCGCCACTTCGACCTGCCGCGCGCGGACCAGCACCATATTCCGTCGCCCTACCCGTACCGCCATCCGCTCGGCGACGATCCGCAGGCGCTGATCGCCGCGTCGGTCGCAGCACTCGAAGCGAAGGTCGCCGAACTCGGCGCGGACAACGTCGCCGCGTTCTTCTGCGAGCCGGTGCAGGGCTCCGGCGGCGTGATCGTGCCGCCGGCCGGCTGGCTGAAGGCGATGCGCGACGCGTGCAAGCGCCTCGGCATCCTGTTCGTCGCCGACGAGGTGATCACCGGCTTCGGCCGCACGGGCCCGCTGTTCGCCTGCGAGGCCGAACAGGTCGACCCGGACCTGATGACCGTCGCGAAGGGCCTGACGGCCGGCTATGCGCCGATGGGCGCGGTGCTGATGTCCGACGAAATCTACGAAGGGATCGCGGGCGAGCGCGCCGATTCGCCGGTGGTCGGCCACGGCCATACGTATTCCGCGCACCCGGTGAGCGCGGCGATCGGCCTCGAGGTGCTGAAGCTCTATCACGAAGGCGGGCTGCTCGCGAACGGCCAGGCGCTGGCGCCGCGCTTCGCCGCGGGGCTCGATGCGCTGCGCGCGCATCCGCTCGTCGGCGACGCACGCTCGGTCGGCCTGCTCGGCGCGCTCGAACTGGTGGCCGACAAGGCGCACAAGACGCGCTTCGACCCGGCGCTGAACGTGCCCGACAAGATCGCGGCCGCCGCGTACGCGAACGGCGTGGTGTTCCGCGCGTTCGGCGACGGCGTGCTCGGCTTCGCGCCGGCGCTGAGCTTCACCGCGGGCGAGTTCGACCTGCTGTTCGAACGCGTGCGCAAGACGCTCGACGACGTGCTGGCCGACGCGGGCGTGCAGCGCGCGCTCGACGCCGCGCACGCGCAGCCGGCCTGAGCGGCCAAGGGAAAGCCGGGCTTGTGGCCGCCATCGTTCGACTCTAAAGTAACCGGACATTCCATTTTTGCCTTCTCACGTGAACATGACGGACAGCAAGCTGGATCGCATCGACCTGCGCATCCTCTCCCAGTTGCAGAAGCGCGGCCGCATGACCAACGTCGAGCTTGCCGATGCGGTCGGGCTGTCGCCCAGTCCATGCCTGATCCGCGTGAAGCGGCTCGAGAAGGCCGGCTACATCGGCGGCTACGGCGCGCACATCCAGCTCGAGAAACTCGGCGACGTGCAGGTCGTGTTCACCGAGGTCACGCTGGCCGACCACCGGCGCGAGGATTTCGACCGCTTCGTCGCGGCGATCCGCAACGTCGACGAGATCGTCGAATGCCACCTCGCGAGCGGCGGCTACGACTATCTGCTGAAGTTCATCACGCGCAGCGTGAGCCATTACCAGACGATCGTCGAAGGGCTGCTCGAGCAGAACATCGGCATCGAGAAGTATTTCAGTTACGTGATCATCAAATCGCCGTTCGTCAAACGGCACTACCCGCTCGAATCGCTGTTCGGCGAACGTCACTGACGCACCGGCGTGCGTCGCCCCGTCACGCGGCAGACCGCTGTCCGCGCAGGGGGAGTCGCGCCCGCGCCGGGCCGCCAGCGTCGTCGAACCGCCTCATTCAAGGAACCGTCATGCCGCTTACGCTGTCCCGAACCGAACTCGTTCGCACCGCCAACCTGATCGACGGCGCCTGGCGCGATGCGCTCGACGGCCGCCGCTTCGCCGTCACCGATCCGGCCACGCTCGAGACCGTTGCCCACGCACCCGACAGCGCCGCCGCCGACGCGCGCGCGGCGACCGACGCCGCGGCCCGCGCGTTGCCCGCGTGGCGCGCGACGCCCGCGCGCGAGCGCGCCGCGATCCTGCGCGCATGGCATGCGGCGATCGTCGCGCACACCGACGATCTCGCGAAGCTGATGTCGCGCGAACAAGGCAAGCCGCTGGCCGAAGCGCGCGGCGAAGTCGCGTACGGCGCGTCGTACGTACTGTGGTTCGCCGAGGAAGCGACGCGCACGTACGGCGACCTGATCCCGCAGCAGCAGCGCGGCAAGCGGCTCAGCGCGGTGAAGGAGCCGATCGGCATCGTCGCCGCGATCACGCCGTGGAATTTCCCGCTCGCGATGATCGCGCGCAAGATCGCGCCCGCGCTCGCGGCCGGCTGCACGGTCGTCGCGAAGCCGGCGGAGGACACGCCGCTGACCGCGCTCGCGCTGGCGTTTCTCGCGCAGGAAGCCGGCGTGCCGGCCGGCGTGCTGAACCTGATCACCGCGTCGCGCGAGCGCGGCGTCGAAGCCGCGGCCGACTGGCTTGCCGACGGCCGTGTGCGCAAGATCACGTTCACCGGCTCGACGCCGGTCGGCAAGCTGCTCGCGCGCGAATCGGCGGCGACGTTGAAGAAGCTGTCGCTGGAGTTGGGCGGCAATGCGCCGTTCATCGTGTTCGACGATGCGGAACTCGACGCCGCGGTCGACGGGCTGATGGCCGCCAAGTTCCGCAACGGCGGGCAGACCTGCGTGTCGCCGAATCGCGTGTACGTGCAGGCCGGCGTCTACGACGCGTTCGCCGCGAAGCTCGCCGCGCGCGTCGCCGCGCTGAAGGTCGCGCCGGCGACCGACCCGGCCGCGCAGATCGGCCCGATGATCAACGCGCGCGCGGTCGACAAGATCGCGCGGCACGTCGGCGATGCCGTCGAACGCGGCGCGCGCGTGCTGACGGGCGGCAAGCGGCTGACCGAACTCGGCGCGAACTATTACGCGCCGACGGTGCTCGCCGACGCCACCGCCGACATGCAGCTCACCTGCGAGGAAACCTTCGGCCCGGTCGCCGCGCTGTTTCGCTTCGATACGGAAGACGAAGCGGTCGATGCCGCGAACGACACGCCGTTCGGGCTCGCCGCGTATTTCTATACGCAGGACGTGCGGCGCATCGCGCGCGTGTCGGCGCGGCTCGAAACGGGCATCGTCGGGATCAACGAAGGCGCGCTCGCGAGCGAGGCCGCGCCGTTCGGCGGCGTGAAGGAATCGGGCTATGGTCGCGAAGGCTCGCGCTATGGGCTCGACGATTATCTGTCGATCAAGTATCTGTGCCAGGGCGGGCTCGACTGAACCGGCGTCGCCGCGCGTTCGGTTTTCCGTTGCGCGTCCCGCGCCCGCTGGTCAGTCCTGGCGGGTTCGGGCGCCGCGAAACGGTAGGCGCGGGCGCGAAGCCGAATCATGCGTGCCCGACGCGTCGCCCCGTCGTCCCAGGTGGAACCGCGCCCGCAGCCACGGGTAAAAACGCATTGCCAACCGGAATTTGTGTGCGCATTGTCGGCGGACGCCTCGTCCATCGCCCCACTCGACCATGCATTCCGCTCCGCTGCCGTCCACCGCAGGCCTTGCCGACACCGCGCCTGACGCGCCGCCGTTGATCCGGCGCTTCGCCAGCAAGGATGTCGATACCCACGCGGAACGCACGCACGGCTGGTCGATCCGGCTCGATCAGTTGTCGCCCGGGCCGTTCCGCGGAACACTGCACGAAATCCGCTTCGACGGCATGCAGTTACTGCGCGAACGCGTGAACCGCGCGCTGCTCAAGCGCGGCGACCAATGCGCCGGCAGGACGTCGTTCAGCATCCCGCTGGAAACCGCCGGCGACGGCTTCTGCGGCGGCGCGCCGCTGCGCGACAAGGCCCTGCTCGTCTCCGGCGGCACCTCGCTGCCGGAATTGCGCACGCCCGACCATCAGGACGTCGTGCTGTTGACGGTGCCCAACGCCACGCTGCGCCAACTGGCGTGGCTCGGCGACCGGGACGAAAACGGCGACGGCGTATCGTCGAGCGAAACCCGCATCCTGCGGGTGCCCTCTGCCCGCCACGACGCGCTGACCGCGTTGCTCGTGGCCGGCTTCGAGGCGGCCGATACGCCGGAGCGCCCGCTCGCCCGGCCGCACACGCGCAAGTCGCTGCGCGACGCCATTCTGGTCGAACTCATGCACGCGACCGAGGCGGCCGGCCGCCCCGTCCGGCTCGATCCGTCCGCGCGGCACCGCGTCGTCGATCGCGTGCGCGAACTCGTCGCGGCGCGGCCCGATGTGCCGTTGACGGTGCTCGACGTGTGTCGCGAAGTCGGTGCGAGCCGGCGCAAATTGCAGTATTGCTTCGAGGAAATCCTCGGCACTCACCCCGCGTGGTATCTGCGCGTGCTGCGGCTGAACGCGGTGCGCCGCGAACTGCGCGAACATTCCCCGGCCAGCGCGTCGGTCAGCGACGTCGCGTGCCGCTGGGGCTTCTGGCACCTGAGCCGGTTCGCGTCGCACTACCGGGAACTGTTCGGCGAGCTGCCGTCCGACACGCTCAAACGCGCGCCGCGATAATTACCAAAAGCGGATAACGCCCCGGATTTTGACGTTCCTAGACTCCGTACACATTTCAACTGTACGGGGAACGGCACGATGGAAATCCTCAGACGTCCGCACGGCGTGCGGCGCTGCCGCACACGCACCACCGCCGTCGCGATCGGCACGTTGGCGGCCACGCTCGCCTGCCAACACGCCCATGCGCTCGAAAACGACGGCCCGATCACGCCGTTCGGCGTATTCGATTTCGGCGCGGGCATCACGCCGCCGCCCACGCCGAACGGCACGCTCGCCACCCGCTTCGCGTACTACTCGACCCGTACGATCCGCAACAGCGGCAACGCGGACTTCTCGCTGACGGTCGCGTCGTGGAGCCTCGCGTACATCCGGATGACGAACGCGAAGCTGTTCGGCGCGAACGTCGGCTTTGGCGCGATCGTGCCGTTCCTGAGCATGAACGGGCACGTGAACGTGCCGACGCCGGTGGGCACGCTCGCGATGTCGGCCGCTCCGACCAATATCGGCGACGCGGACTTCCAGCCGCTGATCCTCGCATGGGCCTCGCCGAACCTGTTCGTCAACGTCGCCCTGCAGGTACAGGCGCCGACCGGCTCGTATCGCGTCACCCGCCTCTTCAATCCGGGCGTCAACCATTGGACCTTCTCGCCGATCATCGGTGCGACCTACATCACCGATAGCGGATTCGAAATCTCGACCAGCATCGAGCTCGATCAGAACACGACCAACCGCGCGACGAACTATCGCAGCGGCACCGGGTTTCGCCAGGAATTCGCGCTCGGCCAGCACATCGGCCCGTTCACGGCGGGCCTCGGCGGCTACATCGAGCGGCAGTTGACCAACGACCACGGCCCGAACGTCGACGGCAACCGCTCCAGCGTGAATGCGCTGGGCCCGGCGATCAGCTACGTCGAGCCGGGCAAGCCCGCGTTCTGGCTGCATGCGTACAAGGAATTCGGCGCGCAGAACCGCGCGCAGGGCTACCAGGTCGCGCTGCGTGCCGCGCTGTCGTTCTGATGTTCCGATTCGGGAGCTATCGATGAATCCGCTTTCTTCCGCGCAATCCGCACCCTATACGCATGCGGCCAGACAGGCCGGCGCAAGCCAGGGCGCCGTGCTGTTGCTCGGCAGCAGTCTCACCGTGATGGGCGCGGTCATGATCGCGCCCATCCTGCCGAAACTCGCGGCCGAATTCGTGCCGGCCGACCCGCAGTTGGCGGCGCTCGTCCCGCTCGTCGCGACGGGCCCCGCGCTCGCGATCGCGCTGTGCGCGCCGCTCGCCGGCTGGCTGGCCGATCGGGTCGGACGCAAGATGTTGCTGTTGCTCGCGACGCTCGTGTACGGAGTCGTCGGCGCAGCGCCGGCGTGGCTCGACAGCCTCGCCGCGATCCTCGCGTGCCGGCTCGCGCTCGGTGCGGCCGAGGCGTGCGTGATGACCTGCTGCACGACACTGATCGGCGATTACTGGCATGGCGAACAACGGGTGCGCTACGTGAACCGGCAGGTCGTCACGATCGGTATCGTCGGCACGGTGTTTTTCGTGCTCGGCGGCGCGGCCGGCGAGCACGCGTGGCGCTATCCGTTCTATCTGTACCTGTTGCCGATCCTGCTCGTGCCGGCGATTGCGGCCGTGCTGTGGGAACCGCTGCGCGACGGTCAACCCGCCGAGCCGGCCGACGGCGGCACGCCGCCGGCCGGCAACCGGCTCGTGCCGACGCTCGCGACCGGCTACGGACTGATCTGCATCGGCATGATCAGTTCCTTCGTGGTGCCGGTGCAGATGCCGCAGTTGATGGTCGACATCGGCCAGCGCTCGTCGACGATGATCGGCGCGGTCGCGGGCGTCGGCCTGCTGTCGACGTTGGCCGGTTCGATCGCGTGGCCCTGGTTGCGCGATGCGCTCGGCCGCCGCTTCGTCAACGTCGTGCTCCTGGCGCTGCTCGCGGCGGGCCTGACGCTGCTGGCCCGTGCGCAAACGGTGCCGGCCATCGTCGTGGCGGTCGTGATACACGGCTTCGGCGGCGGCATGCTGGTGCCGAATGCGATCCTGCCGCTGATGCGCACGCTGTCGCTCGCGATGCGCGGTCGCGGCCTGGGCGGTTTCACGGCCGCGCTCTATCTGGGCCAGTTCGTCAGCCCGCTCGTCGTGCTGGGCTGTGCGCACGCATTCGGCGGATTGCGCACGGCTGTGTTCGCGGTTGCGGCGGGCACGGCCTTCACGGCGTTGCTGTGGTTGTTGCCGGCGCTTCGCCGTCGCGACGACGAATGATCCATTCACGTTTTCCTGTTCTTGAACGATCCCATCCATGACAGATTTCCAGACGCTCATCGCCACGCACGACGGTATCGCGCTCGCCGCGCTCGTACGTGCGAAAGAAGTGCAACCCACGGAATTGCTGGACGCCGTGCTCGCCAGTCTCGATACGCTCAACCCCGTGCTGAATGCCGTGGCGGAACGACTCGACGACTCGGCGCGACAGGCCGCCGCGTCCGTCACCGGACGCGAAAGCATCCTCGCCGGCGTCCCGACGCTGATCAAGGACCTATTCATGCCGGTACGCGGCGCGCGGATGTCGAACGGATCGTTTTTGTTCGGCGACCACCGGCCGGACTTCGACGGCGAACTCGTGGCGCGACTGCGGCGGGCCGGCATACCGATCGCGGGAACGTCGTTGTCGCCGGAACTGGGCACGTCTTATTGCACGTCATCGGCGCGTTTCGGCGTCACGCGCAATCCGTGGCATCCGCACGTGAGCGCCGGCGGTTCGAGCGGCGCCGCGGCGGCGCTCGTGGCCGCCCGCGTGCTGCCGTTCGCGCACGGCAACGACGGGGGCGGCTCGCTGCGGGTGCCCGCCTCCTGTTGCGGCGTATTCGGGCTGAAACCGACGCGCGGCCGAACGCCGAATGGCCCGATGATCGGCGAGGGATGGGCCGGCATGGGCATCAACCACGCGATCACGCGCTCGGTTCGCGACAGCGCCGCGCTGCTCGACCTCACCGCCGGCGCCGATATCGGCGCGCCTTATGCGTCGCCGCATCAGGCCGACACGTTTCTCTCGGCCACGCAGCGCGATCCCCGGCCGCTGAGAATCGCCGTGATCGAGCAGGCGCCGCCCTGGCCGCTTGATCCGGCATGCCGGGCCGCGCTGGGCCATACCGTCGGGTTGCTGCGCGCGCTCGGCCATCACGTCGAGCCGCTCGACAGTCCCGTCGATTCGGCCGTTTTCTATGACCGCGTGTTTACGATCATCGGCGCGCAAACGCGCGCGCTGCTCGATACGGTCGGCGACCAGCGCGGCACGCCAGTGCGCGACGACGAAATCGAGCCCCGCACCCGCATCATCCTGCGCGAAAAGGGCAACGTGAGCGGCGCCGAATACGCGAGTGCGGTCGACTGGATCCATGCATTGGGCAGGACGTTCGGCCGGCTGATGGAACGCTACGACGCGTTGCTGACGCCGACGCTCGCGATGCCGCCGCTCGCGCCGGCCGCACTCGCGACGGTGGACGACGCGCAATCGTTGAGCGACGTCATCGATCGGTCGCATCGGTTTTCGCCGTTCACCGCGTGGTTCAACGCGACCGGCCAGCCCGCGATGTCGGTGCCGCTTTACCAGGACGAACACGGTTTGCCGATCGGCAGCCAGTTCGCGGCGGCATTCGGCGCGGAGTCCTTGCTGTTCTCGCTTGCTGCCCAGCTCGAACGCGCCGTGCCGTGGGCCGATCGAGCCCCGCCGGTGTGCGTCGGGCTGTCGGGCACGTGACCGGTTCGGTGGCGAGCGACAGGTGCGCGGCAGCCGGGTTTGAGCCTCGCGTGCGTCGCGTACCACCATCATCGGTGGCCAGAGCAGCCGGTGTGCCAGCCGCGGCCGGGCGTAACGTCGCGCGAACGCGCTACCGCCCCACACGGCGGCCGCGGCCGTGCCGGAATCCGTGCCAGGGCGGGCCCGACTGATCGGATGAATCCGGGCCGTCCGCAAGGACGGCCATTGCCGCGCCTAGTCGACATACGCACGTTGACATCGGAACCGATCGGTCCATATAATCCATCCAACTTCAGGCACCGCATCGTTTGCGAAACCGATCAATGGCAAATCCGGCTGGCGTGGGCCGTCCCCGCGAATTCGAACTTGGCGATGCCGCGCGCGACGCGATGGACGTTTTCTGGGACCGCGGCTATGAAGGCGCGTCCCTGCCCGATCTCATCGCCGGCACCGGCCTGTCGCGCGGCAGCCTGTACAAGGCGTTCGGCGACAAGAAGGCGCTGCTGCTGGCGGCGCTCGACCTGTACATGGCCGACGGGCTCAAGGCGACCGCCGACATCCTGTCGCAACCCGGTGCCGTGAAGGATGCGATTCGCGATTCGCTGCTGCGTTATGCGCGCCTGTCCGTCGGCGAGGCGGGCCGGCGCGGCTGTCTCGCAGTCGCGATGACCACGGAACTGGCCGCGCGCGACGCGGATGTCGCGGAACGCACCGGGCGCATGTTCCGGCGGCTGCAACAGCTCTATGCCGGTGCGATCGTCCGCGGCCAGGCGAGCGGCGAAATCGCCGAGCAGGACGAACAGGTGCTGGCGCGTTTGCTCGTCTGCCAGATCGAAGGCATGCGCGTGCTGGGAAAAACCGGTATGTCCGAGCCCGACATGCTCGCGCTTGTCGACCGCACGATGCGCATCCTCGACTGATATTTTTTTACCCATTTTGGAACCGACCGGTTCCGTATGGAGAGCCGTCCATGTCACGGAATGACCCCGTATCACCCGACCCGCGTCGCTGGGCCATGTTTGCGGTCCTGCTCGTCGGTGCGTTCCTGCCGCCGCTGGATTTCTTCATCGTCAACGTCGCACTGCCGTCGATCCGCGCGGAACTCGGCGCCTCGTCGTCGGCCGAGCAACTCGTCATTTCATCGTATGCGGGCCTGTACGCGGTGACGCTGATCACCGGCGGCCGACTGGGCGACCTGTTCGGCCGCGGCCGCGTGTTTTTCCTCGGATTGATCGGCTTTGCGATCGCCTCGACGCTGTGCGGTCTCGCGAGTTCGCCGTGGACGCTCATCGTCGGCCGCGCGTTGCAGGGCGTGACGGCCGCGATCATGGCGCCGCAGGCGCTCGCTTCGATCCAGGCGATCTTCCCCGAATCGGAAAAGCCGCTCGCGCTCAGCTTGTACGGCGCGGTGTTCGGCCTCGCCGCCGTGGTCGGGCAGGCGCTGGGCGGGATCCTGATCTCGCTGAACCTGTTGAATCTGGGCTGGCGCACGATCTTCCTCGTCAACCTGCCGCTGGCGATTCTGGTCGTCCTGTTCGGCATTCGACTGTTGAAGGAAACGCGTGCGCAGCATGCGCGCAAGCTCGACCTCGGCGGCACCGCGCTGTCGATGCTGACGCTGGGCGCGCTGATCGTGCCGCTGATCGAGGGGCGCGAAGCAGGCTGGCCCGTCTGGGCATGGGTGTCGCTGCTCGCGGTCCCGGCCCTCGCCGGGTTCTTCTGGCACTACGAGCGCCGGCTCGGCCGCCGCGGCGGCGCGCCGCTGCTCGATCCGGCCGCGCTGCGCGCGCCGGGGCTGGGGCGCGCGTTGCTGATCGCGCTGTTGCTGTACTCGATCGGCGCGTTCTTCCTGCTGTTCTCGGTGTATCTGCAGAATGCGTTGCACGTCGACGCGCTGAGCGCAGGCCTCGCGTTCTTGCCGTTCGGCGTCGGGTTCCTGCTCGGCCCGTTGTCGACGCCCTTCTGCTCGCGTGTCATCGGCGCTTACGTCAATCCGTTCGGCATGAGCCTGGAGATCGTCGGGCTCGTCGGCCTCGCGTGGTTGATCCATGCCACGCCGATCGGGATGCCGCTTGCTGCCGCGCCGCTCGCCGTCGTGCTCTTCGTCATCGGTTTCGGACAAGGTCTCGCGCTGCCGACGCTGATGCGCATGGTGACGGGACGCGTCGCACCGGCGCTGTCCGGCATGATCGCCGGCATCGCCAGCTCGACGCTGCAGGTCAGCACGTCGCTGAGCGTGGCGATCATCGGGGGCATTTTTTATACGACGCTCGGCACGCGCCAGGATCCGGCGGCCATCGCGCACGCGTTCATCGTCGCACTGCTGTCGATCTCGGTGTTCCTCGCGGTGGGCGCCGCGCTAGGCATCTCGCTTGCACGCGCGCCCGCCGCGCATACGTCGATGCGCGCCGCCGCCCGTTCGGGCTTCGGCCCTGAACGCAAACGGCCTTGATCGCCCGTATTTGCCCCTATCCGTCCGTATCGACACTCATCGGCGTATCAGTCCGACCTGGAGGTTCTTCATGTATCTCGTCGTTTCCTATCGCCGAGCCGCGGGCACGCGATTCGATGCCCGTTACTACGTCGAACAACACATTCCGCTGGTGGAAAAGTCCTGGAAGCCGTACGGGCTCGACTATATCGACGCTTTCTTTCCGGCACGTGAGGATAGCGAACTGATCGTCGTGGCGATGTGCCGCTTCAAGGACAGCGCGGCGCTGGACGCCGCATTCGCTGCCGCGGAGACGGCAGACGTCATGGCCGATATCGATGCGTTCACCGATATCGAGCCTGATCGGCAAGTCACGGATGCGTTATCGCGCGTGTCGTAGCGACGATCGCGCGCCGCCATGCAGCGGTTTCGGCCGGCGCCATCGGTCACTTGTCCGATAGCGCCGCGAAAGGTCGGGTGTCAGGATAGGCAATCGTCACGCGAATACCGGACCGGGAGGATCACCGCAATGTCCGTACGTCAGATCTTCATCGTTGCATTGGCGAACGGCCTGCCGCGTGCGTTCGGCGTGCTCGCTATCGTGTCGGGGCTGTTTCGGATTGGCGCAGCAATGCATCGCGGGAAGCACGCCGGCACGCCGGCGCAAGCGATCTCGGGTGGAGCGCGAACGGCGCTGGCGGGCGCGCTGCTTTCCTGCGAGGCAGTCGGTGCCGTCTACTTCGCAATCGCGGCGTTGGGGTACGGTTGGGCCGACGCCGAGGCTACAGCCCCCGATTGCAGGCAACGGATGAACGACTGGCCGACTTGAATGGGGCAACCGCCATCTGGGATACGCGGGATAAACCACCGGACAGGCGGAGCGTCAAAGCTCGCGCCGGCCTGACCGGCGGTCCGCGTACATACGAAAGCGAATGCGCATCAGAGCAGCCCCAGCGTAGACGCCTTGAGGGTCGCCGCGGCACGTGTCGAACATTCGAGCTTGCGGAACGCCTTCTCGACATGGGTGCGCACCGTGCTCGGACTCATCGCGAGCGCCTGTGCGACCTGCTTGTTGCTCGCGCCACGGGAGATCGCCCGCAGGACGTCGATTTCCCGTGCGGACAGGCGCGGGCCAGCGGCCGACGCGCCCGTGGCGATGCGCCGGAGCACGGGCGCCTCGCCCGTCACGAGCGCAGCCACCACTTCGCCGCATAGCCGGCCGCACACAACTTCTTCCTGCAACTGGCCGGAGGCGGCTGCATCGCTCAACGCCGCGCGCCACGGACGCGCCGAGCGCAACGCGACCCACGCCAGCGACGCCGCCAGCACGCGTGCTTCCAGCGTCAGCGCCGCATCGCGCGCGCCGCGGAAATAGCCCGAACCGTCCTGCCGCTCGTACGCATACGACGCAAGCATCGCGGCTTCGCCGAGCGCCCCCGTCTGCCTGCCGGCGCGCTCGGTCCAGTACGGTACGAGTCGCACCTTTTCCCATGCACTCGCAGGCAGCCGCGTCGGCAAATTCCACACGTCGTTCGGCACCGCGGCCCGGCCGATGCCATGAATCAGTCCGGCACGGTACACGCGTTCGCGCGCGGCTTCGTCCGGCGACAGACGGCCGTAGCACGCGGCCGCCGTCGCGGCGACCGAACGCGAAAAACCCGTCATCCACGGCAATTTCAGATCGATGACGTCCGCAATCAATTCGGCGGACGTCGCGCCGTGCATGTCCGGCGTGGCCAGTTCGGCATCCAGGTCGGCGGGCGCCATGTGCTCGAGCGCCGCCAGCCAGCGCGATGCGTCGCGTGCGGCCGTCTCGACGAGCACGGCCGGATAGCGTGACTCCGCGCGTTGGCCGATCAATTCGAGGGCCTGCTCGATGCCGTACGTGCGGCTGAGCACGTCGAGGTCCCCCGCCAGCGCGACGATCGACACGGCGGGCGGCACCTGTTCGCGCACGAGCCGAGCAGGCAGCCCGTTGCCGTCCCAGGTTTCGAAAATGTGCCGCAGCGCGGTTTCCGTCGCGCTGGACAGACCGAGTATTCGCGCCACCTCGCCCGAGACTTCGCAATGAATCTGCGCGAGCGGGATCAGCGCGGCACCCGCGCCGCCGACCGCTTCAGCCACGCCGGGCCGGCTCTCGAGCATCGAGGCGCGGATCGCGATGTCGTCGCCGAATACCTGCGCGAAGCCCGCGGCGTTCGCCGTGCAGCCCGACCAGCGCAACAGCGCCACCTCGCGAGCCGTGTCGCACACCGAGGCATCGAATCGTGCCGCGTGCGCGAGCTGCGCCGCCAGCCAGGCGGTGCGCGGCGAATGGTCGGTCGGCTGGCCCATGCTGAGGTCGCCGATGAAGGCCAGCGCGCGTACGGCGTCGACTATGCGCAGCGGGGCGTGGCGGGCTTCGGCGTCGGGCATCGGGTGGGCGCAGACATTCGCGAGGGCGGGAAAACGATCATACGCGACGGCGTCGCGGCGTGCATGAGCATGCGCGCCGGCGGCGCGCCGTGGCCAAGCCGGTGCGATGTTGGCCCTCGTCGGTGCAAGCCGCCTGTGGCCTTCGCCATCGGACATCTGACCGATGGCGGCAGGCGCGGACGATTGCGATACTCGGTGCACTGGAGATCCGGCCGGCGCCGCCCCCGAATCCGCACTGCGGACATGCTGCATGCCGGCCGGAACGAGTTCAATGCAAAAGGAATACAAATGACTGATCGCTACCCCGAATTCCACGCGCCTGCCGACGAACACTGGCTGAAACGGTACTACTTTTCCCGGGCGATATTCTCGCTGATCTGGGTCGCGCTGGCATTTTCCGTCGGCCGGCAGAGCGCGGCCGGCGCGGCGGTTCTGCTGGTCGTTTATCCGGCCTGGGACGCGCTCGCCAATTTCGTCGACCTGTCCCGCAGCGGCGGGATGGCGGCAAACCGCACCCAGGCGGTGAACGTCGCGATCAGCGTCGTCACGACACTGGCGGTATTTCCGGCGTTGAGTGCGGGCCTGCCGGCGGTACTCGCGGTGTTCGGCGTGTGGGCGATTCTGTCTGGCGCGCTGCAGCTCGGCACCGCCGTGCGGCGGTGGAAGCATGCCGGTGCGCAGTGGGTGATGGTGCTGAGCGGCGCGCAATCGGCGCTGGCCGGGTTGTTCTTCATTTTGCAAAGCCACGCGCCGATGCCGCCGGCGATCGTCAAGATCGCGGGTTACGCGGGAGTGGGTGCGCTTTATTTCCTGATATCCGCCATTTGGCTGCAGGTGCGGGGGATGCGGCGCAGGGTGTCGTGAGCGCTTGATCGACAATGAAGATGCCACTGCACGGATTGTCATCGCCGTGCTTGCGGTCAACGTAAAGCGTCGTGCAAAGCATGCGCTCTTGCAGACGATCGTAGTCGTGAAAACAGGGTTTGTTTTGCGGTCGCGAACGGCTCTGAACGACCCGAAGCGGTCGGTCGGATTCGCCGGTAGCAGACATTCGCCGCGGAGTCAGGGCGCTGGTAGGATGCGAAATTTGATCGAGATGCCTCGCAATGAACCGATGAAATTCGAAGCTGAGGGTAAGGCGGGGATCACCACTCCTAGTCCAGCCCAAATCACAAAGGGGATCCGGACTTTGAGAAGCTACGGGAAGTCATCTTATGCGTCGTTGACCGATCCAGAAGGCAACTATGTTCAGGTGGCCGGCGGTGGCGTTAGTTGCCTGATCGAGCGTTTCGAAGTCAACGCGTCGCAACGATGGAGAGCATTCCACGATAGACCTTCCCCAGTGCGCCCAGATGGCACGCTCCTTGTCTTCCGAGCGGGAAGCATCCTGATGCGTGCAGATGAATGGTTCATATCTGATCAGGTTCTGGAAGTCTTCCTAGCCTTTCTCAAAGGCACGCCGTTCCCGGAAAATGTCCAATGGAGGCCATCCGTGGGCTTTTGACCTCTCAGGTTTGGTGAACATCGCGTGTCCGATACGCATAATCCGACCTGAGCAGACCTCAGATTTGTCGAAAGCAGCCGTTTATATATTTTTCCCGTGTCGTCAGGAAATCATCCATGCTCGCGAAAAGCATCGCATTTTTTATCGTGTGCACGTTGCCGTGCACGTCGTTTTCCCAGACTGATTCGTCGCGATTGGTACGCCCTGCCAGCCAACGTGAAATAGAGGGTGACTGGCAACTGGCGCGTTTCCCCGATGCACTCCAGGCGAAAATTCTTCGGGCGAACCCATGGCCATCAGAGTGTCAGTGGTTCGCTTACCGGAAAGATGGTGTATTCAAGAGCTTGAGCCGACCAGCTGCGCCTTGTCCTCCACTAACGGCTACCGACATGGACGCCCCGCCGTTTGCCTCACCACCGAATCTGCCAGAAATTTCATGGAAGTACGAAACAGTCGAGGCGAGTGGAGAAGGCTATATCGTCATAAGTCGCTCAGATAAGAAGGGTTATCACGAGATATGGCAAGCCGACATCGTTCAGAACAGCTTCCAGAAAGGCGATATCGACTTCGTGCAAGGCGACCTAATTCTCTCCCTTGTTGACCCCAAATCAAACAAGGCTCTCTGGTATCGCCATCTTCGGCATCTCGATTGACGCGATAGGCCACACGGTGTTTGTTGGCCGATTGTCGACAACCAAAGTCCGAATGACGAACGACCGGTATTGGCCGACAGCCGCCCGACGCGTTTGGCCGTCACCTCCCCGGAGAAACCGCCAGCCCCTGCGCAAACCAGCCTTTCGCACCGGTCGGTGCACCCGGCGCGACCTGCATCCCTACCGCCTACCCAACGCCTGAGCCAGCGCATCGCCCGCCGCCAGAATATGCGCGGACAGCGCCGCACACGCCGCGTCCACATCGCCATCGCGTATCGCCTGCACGATGTCCCGATGCTCGTCGTTCGAGCGGTCCTGCCAGTCCAGTTGCTGCCACGTCGCATACAGATGCCGTGAACTGGCCCGATGCATGTCGCCAATCGAGGCGAGGAGCCGCGGCATCCCGCACCGCGCGGTCAATGCGCGATGAAACCTCAGGTTCAGCGTGCCGAGCACAGCTATGCCGTGCGCCGCCGACTCCTGATCGAGGATCGCATCGAGTTCGTCCAGCGCACGTGCATCAAGAGCGGGAATTGCCTCCCGCAGCGCCAGCGCCTCGAAAGCAGCGCGCATCTTCGCCATTTCAAGCACGTCCGCCGACTCGAGCGGCGCCGCCCGCACGCCCCGCCGCGGCTCCACCACGGCCAACCCCTGCGCTTCCAGCCGTCTGAACGCCTCGCGTACCGGCACATGGCTCGCGCCGAACTCCGCCGCGATGTGGTCCTGACGCAGCCACTCCCCCGGCGCGATGACGCCCGAGATGATGCGGTCCGCCAAGGCGGCAGCGATCCGATCGGCCAGCGAGCGATCCTCCTTGACTTCAAAGTTCATTCCTACCACCATGCATATATTATCTATTAAATTGTAACAAAACCGGAGGCTCGATGCGCCACCACCGTCCTGTGCGCCTGCAGCACATTGCCGGCATCGGCGTCGATCGCATGGGTTCGATCGCCGATCATGCCGACGTCGACCTTTTGCGACTCGAAAATCTCGACACCGACATCCCACCCACTTCCGAGGCGCTCGCGTTCACCCGAGAGGCCATCCAGCGAGACTCGGCCAACTCCTATTTGCCGTTCGTCGGTCAGGACCGGCTGCGCGCGAGCGCTGCCGCCCACGTGTCGGCGCTGTCGGGGCAGCGCTTCACGGCCGACCAGGTGGTGGTGTCGGCGGGCGGGCTCTCCGGCATTCTGAACACGCTGCTCGCCACCGTCGAGACGGGCGATGAAGTCATCGTCACCGACCCGACGTACGCAGGTCTGCTGAACCGCGTCCGCCTGGCGGGCGGCGTGCCGCGCCAAGTGCCGTTCGCCTTCACGCCGGGCGGCGAATGGAAGCTGGACCAGGCCGCGCTGCGCGCAGCAATCGGCCCGAAAACGCGGGCCATGCTGCTGATGTCTCCGTCGATGCCTTCGGGCGGGTTCTTCGATGCGTCCGACTGGCAACTGATCGCGAGCCTGTGTGTGCGGAATGATCTGCTGCTGATCCTCGACAGCGCGATGGAACGACTGCTGTTCGATGGACGCGAGGTCATCCATCCCGCCGGCCTGCCCGGCATGGCCGAGCGTACGGTCACGGTCGGCGCCGCGTCGAAAGAGTTGCGCATGATTGGCTGGCGGGTCGGCTGGATCGTCGCGCCGGAATGGCTGATTCCGGATCTGGTGGCCGTGTCGCTCGCCAATGTCGTGGTGCCGGTCGGCATTGCCCAGGAGGCCGCGGCGGTGGCGCTCGAACACTCCGCATCCGATCTGCCTGGCTATGTGAGCGAACTCGAGAGACGGCGGGATGCGGTCGCCGCCGAACTGTCGGGGCTCCCGTTCGGCATGCCGGCGGGCGGCTGGTCGATGCTGCTGCGCGTGTCCGATTTCGGCCTGACCGGATCGCAGATGTCGGAGCGGCTGCTCCGCCGCGGCGTGTGTGCGACGGCCATGACCGGATGGGGTGCCGCACACGGCGAGCAGTACGTCCGTTTCGTGTTCTCGAACGAACCGGTCGAACGGTTGCGTACGCTCTGGGGCAAAGTGCGCTTCGCACTGGAAGACGCATGACGGCCGCTCACGAGAAAGCGGCGTCGCGCGCAGGGCATCGCCGGCTGGAGGTATCCGGAATTCCGTGTGTGATGGTCGAGCGAACTCACACGAGATCAATCCGCGTGACGCGATGCATCCGGTGCCGGGGCGACGCGATGCCCCAGCCCCGGCCGGACGTCACGTCGCGCGAACGCCCTACCGCCCCGCCGGCGGCCGCAGAATGTCGCGCGGAATCGACGCGATCAGCACGCAGCTGATCAGCAGGCAGGCGCCCAGCGCATAAGTCCCGTTGTTGATGTTGCCGGTCATCTGCTTGGCGACGCCGGTGATCATCGAGCCCGTGAAGCCGGACAGGTTCCCCACCGAGTTGATCAGCGCGATGCCGGCGGCCGCGGCCGTGCCGGACAGGATCTGCCCCGGGAAGGTCCAGTAGATCGGCATCAGCGCGAGGATGCCGCACGTGGCGATGGTCAGGAATACGATCGACAGCGCCACGTTCTGCGCGAACGCCGCGCTCAGGATCAGGAACACGCCGCCGATCAGCGCGGGAATGGCCGCATGCAGACGGCGTTCGCCGGTCTTGCGCGAGTGCGACGCGTTCCACACCATCGCGAAGATCGCCGTCAGGTACGGAATGGCCGTCAGCACACCGATGTGCAGCGGGCTCTGCACGCCCGACGCGCGGATGATCGACGGCAGCCAGAAAGCCAGCCCGTAGAAGCCGGTATTGAACGTCAGCAGGATGAAGGTGAGCAGCCAGACGCGCGGGCTGCGCAGCGCGGCGCCGATGCTGTGCGACTTGTGCGCGGCCTCGGATTCGAGGTTGCGCGACAGCACCGCTTTTTCGTCGGCGGACAGCCACTTCGCCGTCTGCGGCCCGTCGCCGAGGCAGGCCAGCACGATGAACGCGACCACGATCGACGGCAGCCCTTCGAGCAGCAGCATCCATTGCCAGCCGCTCATGCCCGACAGGCCGTGCGTCTGCTCCATCAGCCAGCCGGACAGCACGCTGCCGAGCGTCAGGCTCAGCGGGATCGCGACCAAAAAGCCCGACATCGCCACACTCTGGCGCCGCGCCGGAAACCAGTAGTTCATGTACAGGATGACGCCCGGGAAAAACCCCGCTTCGCACAGCCCCAGCAGGAAGCGCAACGTGTAGAACATCGTGGTCGTCTGCACGTGGAAAAACTGCGCGAGCGGCACGATGAACGCCATCGACGACGACACGATGCCCCACGTGATCATGATCCGCGCGATCCAGAAGCGCGCGCCATAGCGGTGCAGCAACAGGTTGCTGGGCATCTCGAACAGGAAATAGCCCCAGAAGAAGATGCTGGCGCCGAGCGCATAAACGCCGTCGCTCAGGTTCAGGTCGTCGAGCATCTGCAGCTTCGCGAAGCCCACGTTGACGCGGTCCAGGTAAGCCACGACGTAACAGAGCAGCAGCAACGGCAGGATGCGCCGCATGACCTTGCGGTAAAGGGCGTCTTCGGACGAGTCGGCCGCGGCCGGTGCGGCAGCGGCCTGCGTAAGGGATGGCATCGGTCTGTCTCCTGATTGTGTCGATCTTCTTCGTACCGTCGCGTGCGCTTCGCGCATCGATGTTACCGATAACATCCGGTGGCAAAAAAAAGCCGACGATGCGACGGGAGCGATCTGCATGCTGATACCGGTAACAAAACTGAAGGTAGCATGCTGCGATACGCGCGTACAAGTGCCGCCGAACGCGTGGTTTCCCTAGTACGGCCCTCATCGCGACGGGCACGCCGCGACCGTGCCTGCGCGGTATGCCGCACCGGTATGATGTAGCCTTTCCGGCCTTCCCCCGATCGCGATTCCGATGCCCAGTCCCACCGCCGTCCGGCCCGCCGGGCCGCCCCGCATGTCCGACGTAGCGCGCCTCGCCGGCGTATCGAAGATGACGGTGTCGCGCGTGCTCGCCGGCCACAGCGTGGCCGCCGAGACGCGCGCACGGGTCTGCGAGGCCATCGACCAGCTCGGCTACGTGGCGGATGCCGCCGCCGGCGCGCTGTCGTCGGGGCGCTCGGAATTCGTCGCGGTGCTGGTGCCGTCGCTGTCGAGCTCCAACTTCTCGGACACCGTGCGCGGCCTCACCGACGCGCTCGAGCCGCACGGTCTGCAACTGCTGCTCGGCGATACCGACTACGACCTGGAACGGGAAGAACGGCTCGTGCGATCGATGCTGCGACACCAGCCGCGCTGCATCGCGCTGACGGGGTCGCAGCACACCGACGCGACGCGCAAGGTACTGGAGCGCTCGGCGATTCCCGTGGTCGAGATGTGGGACCTGCCCACGCGCCCGATCGACACCGCCGTCGGCTTTTCGAACGTGCGCGCCGCCCGTGCGATGGTGCGCCACCTGGCCGAGCGCGGTTATCGGCGCATCGGCTTTCTGGTCGGCGCGAGCGAGCTGGATCGCCGCGGCCTGGACCGGCTCAAGGGCTACCAGGCGGAGATCAAGGCGCTGGGCCTGGGCGAACCGCGCGTCGTGCGGCTGGGCGAATCGCCGATCACGATGAGCCACGGCGGGCCCGCGATGGCCGCGCTGCTGGAGCAATGGCCGGATACCGACGCGGTGATGTGCGTGAGCGACATGTCCGCATTCGGCGCGATCATGGAGTGCCACCGGCGCGGGCTCGCCGTGCCTGCCGACATCGCCGTGGCCGGCTTCGGGAACTTCGAAGTCGCGACGTGCTGCCACCCGACCATCACGACCGTGTCGGTCGACGCGTACGGCATCGGGCTGCGCACCGGCGAAGCATTGCTGGCGGCGCTGCAAGCGCGCGACGGCGGCGAGCGCACCGAATCGAAAAGCATTCGCATCGACTACACGATCATCGCGCGGGAAAGCGCCTGACGGGCCGACGGCCGCGCGCATTCCAGGACGCGACGCGTGCGGCCTCGTACCGCCTCTACCCCACGCCTTCGCCACGCGCGCACGAAATCCCTTCCGTGACGCAAAAAACCCGTGCTAACATCCAAGCGATGTTACCGGTATCATCCGGCACGCAAAATGAAAAAGGTCCTCAGGAGACAGCCTGCCATGTCACACACCGCTCGCCGCCTGCGCAGCCAGGAATGGTTCGACGACCCCGCGCACGCAGACATGACCGCGCTCTATGTCGAGCGCTTCATGAACTACGGGTTGACGCGCGAGGAACTGCAGTCGGGCCGCCCGATCATCGGCATCGCGCAGACGGGCAGCGACCTCGCGCCGTGCAACCGCCACCACATCGAGCTCGCCGAGCGCACCAAGGCCGGCATCCGCGACGCGGGCGGCATTCCGATGGAGTTCCCCGTGCATCCGCTGGCCGAGCAGAGCCGCCGGCCCACCGCCGCGCTCGACCGCAACCTCGCCTACCTGGGGCTGGTCGAGGTGTTGCACGGCTTTCCGCTGGACGGCGTGGTGCTGACGACCGGCTGCGACAAGACCACGCCCGCGTGCCTGATGGCCGCGGCCACCGTCGACATGCCCGCGATCGTGCTGTCGGGGGGCCCGATGCTCGACGGCTGGCACGAGGGCAAGCGGGTCGGCTCGGGCACGGTGATCTGGCATGCGCGCAACCTGCTCGCGGCAGGCGAGATCGACTACGAAGGCTTCATGCAGCTGACCACGGCTTCGTCGCCGTCGATCGGCCATTGCAACACGATGGGCACCGCGCTGTCGATGAACAGCCTCGCCGAGGCGCTGGGCATGTCGCTGCCCGGCTGCGCGAGCATTCCCGCCGCCTATCGCGAGCGCGGCCAGATGGCTTACGCGACCGGCAAGCGCGCGGTCGAACTCGTCCGCGAAGACCTTCGCCCGTCGACGATCATGACGCGCGCGGCATTCGAAAATGCGATCGTCGTGGCCTCCGCGCTGGGCGCATCGACCAACTGCCCGCCGCACCTGATCGCGATTGCGCGCCACATGGGCGTCGAACTGAGCCTGGACGACTGGCAGCGCCTGGGTGAATCGGTGCCGCTGCTCGTGAACTGCATGCCGGCCGGCGAATACCTCGGCGAGAGCTTCCACCGCGCCGGCGGCGTGCCGGCCGTGCTGCGCCAGCTCGACGCGGCCGGCCTGCTGCGGCGCGACTGCCTGACCGTATCGGGCCGCGCGATCGGCGAGATCGCCGACACCGCGCAGGACGCCGACCGCGACGTGATCCGCACGCCCGACGCGCCGCTCAAGCATGGCGCCGGCTTCATGGTGCTGTCGGGCAACTTCTTCGACAGCGCGATCATGAAGATGTCGGTGGTGGGCGACGCGTTCCGCCGGACCTATCTTTCCGAGCCGGGCGCGGAGAATACGTTCGAAGCGCGCGCGATCGTGTTCGACGGCCCCGAGGACTATCACGCGCGCATCAACGATCCCGCGCTGAACATCGACGAGCGCTGCATCCTCGTGATCCGCGGCTGCGGCACGGTCGGCTATCCGGGCAGTTCGGAAGTCGTGAACATGGCGCCGCCGGCCGAACTGGTGAAGCGCGGCGTGACGTCGCTGCCGTGCCTGGGCGACGGACGCCAGAGCGGTACGTCGGCCAGCCCGTCGATCCTCAACGTGTCGCCGGAAGCCGCGGTCGGCGGCGGCCTCGCGCTGCTGCGCACGAACGATCGCGTGCGCGTCGACCTGAATCGCCGCAGCGTCGACGTGCTCGTCGACGAGGACGAACTCGCGCGCCGCCGCGAAACCGCCAGCTTCACCGTGCCGCAGGCGCAAACGCCGTGGCAGGAACTCTATCGCCGGTTCGTCGGCCAGCTGTCCACCGGCGGCTGCCTCGAACCGGCCACGCTGTACCTGAAGGTGATCGAGCAGCGCGGCAACCCGCGCCATTCGCACTGACCCCACCGCCCCCGACTCTTGCCGAGCTGACCATGCGTACTCCTTCCGTTTCCGACTGCCTGCCGCACGACCTCGACCACGCGCTGCTGATCGGCCGCGTCTGGCGGCACGACGGCGCCCACGCGGGCCCGAGCGTCGTCGCCGTGCGCGGCGGCGAAGTGTTCGACATCACGCGCACCGTGCCGACCACCGCCGACCTGTTCGACCGCGCCGATGCGCTCGCCATCGCGCGCACCGCTGCCGGCGAATCGCTCGGCCGCGTCGAGCCGCTGGTGCAGGCGGCGCTGGACGGCACGCCGGGCGTGACGCACCTGCTTGCGCCGTGCGACGTGCAGGCGATCAAGGCATGCGGTGTCACCTTTGCCGTAAGCCTGATCGAGCGTGTGATCGAGGAACAGGCCGGCGGCGATCCGGCCAAAGCACGGGAGGTGCGCGACACCATCGCCACGACCATCGGCACCGACCTGTCGAAGATCGTGCCGGGCTCGGAGGCCGCGCTGCGCCTGAAGGCGGAACTCGAGCGCCGCGGCGCGTGGTCGCAATACATGGAAGTCGGCATCGGCCCGGATGCCGAGGTGTTCTCCAAGGCGCAGCCGATGTCGGCGGTCGGCTTCGGCGCGGACGTGGGGCTGCTGCCCATATCGGTGTGGAACAACCCGGAGCCCGAGATCGTGCTGGCGGTCGCCAGCGACGGCCGGCCGGTGGGCGCGACGCTCGGCAACGACGTGAACCTACGCGACGTCGAAGGCCGCTCGGCGCTGCTGCTCGGAAAATGCAAGGACAACAACGGCTCGTGCGCGATCGGCCCGTTCGTGCGGCTGTTCGACGACGGCTTCACGCTCGACAGCGTGCGGCAATGCAGCGTGTCACTGCGCGTCGACGGCGCGGACGACGGCTTCGTGCTCGACGGCATCAGCCACATGCGCGAGATCAGCCGCGACCCGGCCGACCTCGTCGCGCAGACCTGCGGCGCGCATCATCAGTATCCGGACGGCTTCATGCTGTTCCTCGGCACGATGTTCTCGCCGATCCAGGATCGCGACGCGCCCGGCGGCGGATTCACGCATCACCTCGGCGACCGCGTCACGATCTCCACGCCCGCGCTCGGCGCACTCGTCAACACCGTGCGTCTTTGCACGGAGATCGCGCCGTGGACCTTCGGCGTGCGCGCGCTGTACGCGAATCTGGCGGCACGCGGGCTGCTTGTCTGAACGACACGACAGCGATACCGGCCTGCCCGCCCGCGATCGATCGCGGTCAGCCACGGCGTGAGCGACGCCTCCGCGGATCGGCGCCGGCAACGAGCGCGATCCTGCCCGTTGCCGGCGGGCATGCCGGCCGGACCGGCCGCGCGGCGCGACCCTGCTCCCACGGTGCGGCGGACGAAGCCGGCGCTCGCCGGCCCGGTTCATCCGGCCATCACGCCGGCACCGCGCGCTCCGCCAGCTTGAACTCGCCGACCGTCTGCGCGAGCCGGGCCGCCTGCTCGCGCAGCGACGTCGCGGCAGCCGCCGATTGCTCGACCAGCGCCGCGTTCTGCTGCGTCGTATCGTCGAGCTGCGACACCGCCTGATTCACCTGCTCGAGCCCCGTGCTCTGCTCCTTCGCGGCCACGCTGATTTCGGCGATCACGCTCGTGATGTTGCGCACGCCATCGACGATTTCGTCCATCGTCGCACCGGCCGTCTGCACGAGCCCGGAGCCACCCTCGATCTTCTCGACCGACGAGTGGATCAGCTGCTTGATTTCGCGCGCGGCCTGCGCGCTGCGCTGCGCGAGCGCACGCACCTCGCCGGCGACGACCGCGAAGCCGCGGCCGTGCTCGTTCGCGCGGGCCGCCTCGACGGCGGCGTTCAACGCGAGAATGTTGGTCTGGAACGCGATGCCGTCGATCACGCCGACGATGTTGGCGATCTCTGCCGACGCCTGCGTGATGTCGTTCATCGTCGAGACGACGTCGCGCACGACCGTGCCGCCCCGCAGCGCGACATCCGACGCCGATTCCGCCAGACGGTTCACCTGGCTCGCCGCATCGGCCGAATTGCGGGCCGTGCCCGCGATCTCCTCGAGCGCCGCGGCCGTTTCCTGCAGGCTCGACGCCGCGTGTTCGGTGCGGGCCGACAGATCCTGGTTGCCTTGGGCGATCTCGGCGCTCGCGAGGTTGACGGACGTGCTGAACTCGCGGATCTGCAACAGGATCGCACTGATCTTCTCGGCGAACGCGTTGAACGCTCGCGCGATCTGCGCGGCTTCGTCCGCGCCGTCGGCGGGCAAGCGCTTCGTCAGGTCGCCGCTGCCGCTCGAAACGTCCGTGAGCGCGTCGCGCACCATCAGGATGCGTTTGAAGGCCGCGTTCGTCATCGCGCCGACGAGCGCGGCGGCGATGCCGGCCACGATCACGATCGCCAACAGCGTCGTCGTCGCGACCGCGCGCATGCCGGCCGTCACGTCGCCCTTGTCGAGCGCGAGCACCAGCGACCAGTCGGTGCCGGCGATCGGTTGTGCGCGCATCAGCTTGGCGGCGCCGTCGATATCGACCGCGACGGGCGCGGACGCCGTCTGCAGCGCGCCGAGGCGATCGGCATCGAGTTCCGGCGACAGACCGGTGGCCGGCTTCATGATCAGGTCGGTCTTGGCCGACGCGATCACGCGGCCGCCCTTGTCCACCAGGAACGCGAAGCTCGCCGGCGTCGGGTGAACGGAAGTCACGATCGAGCTCACGCTCTCCATGAACAGGCTGGCTGCCAGCACGCCCTTCACCGCGCCGTCGCGCACCACCGGCACCGCGAACGCGACGGCCGGCTTGCCGCTCGTCGCATCGCGGTAGAGCGCCGTCACGACTAGGTGGCCCGCGCCGACGGCCTGCTTGTACCAGGGCCGCCCGGTCGGATCGTAGCCGGGCGCGAGCGGCACGTTCGAGAACGCCGTCTTGTCCGGCAGGCCGAGCGTCAGCACCTCGAAGCCGCCCGACTTGCCGAGCAGCTTCAACGCCGGCACCGGGTCGCCCTCGCCGATCGTGATCGTATCCGCGAGCGCCTGGGTTTCGCGCGACCGGCTGGCCACCCATTCGTCGATCGCCAGCGCGTGGCCGGCGAGGATCGACTTGTGATTCTGGTCGATGGCCTCGTCGTTGTGGGTCTTGACGACGTAATAGACGAGCCCACCGGTGACGGCCAGCGCCGTCACTACGATGGCGACACACGTCGCCAGTATCCGTGCGCGAATTGATGACAGCATGATGACTTCGGTCTCCGTTACCGCGTGATTGAACTGGATCGCTGAACAGGGCGACCCTGATCCGTTTAACGGCACCGGAGGCGGGAAGTTGAGCGATGCCGGCAGGACGGCGGCACGCAGGAGGCCGCAAGACGCGCTATCGCGCGAAGCGCGAACATGGATACCGGTTGTAGCGTGCGGATCCGGAGCCGTTCGCGCGCTCGGCGTGACGAACGCGGACCGCGGTCGAATTTTTTTTGACGTCAGGCAACACGCAAACGATTGCCCGGAGAGCCCGTCCTAAACTGTTCGTTCTCCATTCCGTTAATCAGGAAATCTATTTGATACTCCCAACTGGATTCCTCCTATGAATGATCGACGATTGACGGTTCGCATGAAGCTGACCATGGCTTTCGGACTTCTTACATGCCTGGTCGTGCTCGTCTCGCTCCTCGGCATCATCTCGCTCGGCAACGCAAACGATGCCTTCGAGAATTACGTCAACGGCACCAACGCCCGCGCGAACCTGGCGGACAAGATTCGCTTCGCCGTCGACCGGCGCGCGATCGCCGCCCGCAACCAGGTCCTCGCGGCCAGCCCGCGCGATGCGGACCTCGAGAAGGAAGCGGCGCTGCAGGCCGACCGCGAAGTCGGCATGCTGATGAGCGAACTGACGAATGCGGTCCGCGACGGAAGCGGCGCGTCCGACAAATCTCGCGAACTGGTTCGGCAAATCGGGGCGATCGAGACGCAGTACGGCCCCGTGGCGCGCGCCATCGTCGACGCGGCGGCGAACAACCGGCGCGACCAGGCGATCACGATGATCAACGAACAGTGTCGACCGCTGCTGGCGCAGCTTGTGGCGGCCACCGACACGTATGCGAAGTACTCGCGCTCGCGGGCCGACCAACTGGTGAAGGAATCGGACGACCGTTATACCTCGCGCCGACTGATGCTGATCGCCATCTGCATCGCCGCCGCCGCCGCGGCCGCGCTCTCGGGCCTCTTCATCACCCGCGGCCTGCTGCGCGCGCTGGGCACCGAGCCCGCCGTGCTCAGCGATATCGCCGGCCATATCGCCGCCGGCGATCTCGGCGCCGAATCCGCGACCGGCGCCGCGCCGGCCGGCAGCGTGCTGGCATCGATGCGCGACATGCAGGCGAACCTGATCCGCCTGATCTCGGAAGTCCGTACCGCATCGGGCAACGTCGCGACCGGCGCCGGCGAAATCGCGTCCGGCAACCAGGACCTGTCCTCCCGCACCGAACAGCAGGCCGCGTCGTTGCAGGAAACCGCGTCGAGCATGGAGCAACTGACGTCCACCGTGCGCCTGAACGCCGACAATGCGCAACAGGCAAGCGGCCTGGCCAACAACGCATCGGAGGTCGCGCAGCGCGGCAGCTCGGCGGTCGGCCTGATGGTCGACACGATGACCGACATCAGCTCGAGTTCCGCCAAGATCGCCGAGATCACCGGGATCATCGAAGGGATCGCGTTCCAGACCAACATCCTCGCGCTCAACGCGGCCGTGGAGGCCGCCCGCGCCGGCGAACAGGGCCGCGGCTTCGCGGTGGTGGCGAGCGAAGTCAGAAGTCTCGCGCAGCGTTCGTCGAGCGCCGCGAAGGAAATTCGCGAGCTGATCTCGCAATCGGTGCGGAAAATCCAGGACGGCTCGCATATCGCGAACACCGCGGGGGACACGATGAGCGAGGTCACGCACGCGATCTCGCGCGTGACCGACATCATGGGCGAGATCGCCGCGGCGTCGAGCGAACAGAGCCGCGGCATCGAGCAGGTCAATCTCGCCATTACGCAAATGGACGAGGTCACCCAGCAGAATGCGGCGCTCGTCGAGCAGGCAGCGGCCGCCTCGAAATCGCTCGAGGAACAGGGAAACCGGCTTGCCGAGGCCGTCTCGCTGTTCCGGCTGGACACGCGCACGGCAAGCGCGTAAGCCAGCTCCCGCCACCCTGTATCGGTGACGGACGACGCATCGATTCCGGCGTCCGTCATGTTCAGTACCGGAAATTAACCAGATAGTGGGAATTTTCGCCCGCTGCGTACGACGCGAAACAATTCCGTAACGACCGTGTAACGATCGCTCACCACAATCCTCCGTCTTCTACCCTCAGGATGGAGTTTTGCATGTTTGCGTCACCAAGCCGTTTCCCGCTGCACGTCGCGGCATTGTCGAGTGCGCTCGTATTGGCTGCCTGCGGCGGCGGCGACGACGTCGCGCCGACCGCCACGATCGCCGCGGCCGTTCCGGCGCCGCCCGCCGACCCCGGCTTCGTCGACAGCGCGCCGATCCCGAGCGCGCCCGCTTTCGTCGACAACATCGCGACCAACCAGCGCGGCGATGCGCGCTATGCGACGCTCTCGACCAACGCCGCGGTGCGCGTGTTGAGCCGTTTCCTCGATCTCTGGCAGCCGGCGACGATGCTGGTCGACGCGGGCGTGAGCGCGCCGGCGAACGGCGCGTTCCCGGCCATCTCGCCGTCGACCTGCTCCGGGCTGCCGAACAGCGGCGTGCCGTGCGGCACGATCCTGAACAATGCGGTGCTGTCGGCCAACGTGCAGTACGTGGTCAACGCGACGACCGCCCGCACGCCGCAGCAGGCCGATGCCGCGTACTACGACGACCGGCGCGGCAAGGGCTACAGCGTGACCGACGGCATGGGCCCGCTCACCGCCGCATGGCGCACCGCGGCCCAGCAGACGACCAGCATCACCAGCGTGCCCGCCGATGCGACGACCGTGCTGTACAACGACTCCGGCAACAACGTCGGCGTCGGCAGCAGCAGCGGCAACGCCAGCTTCGGGAAGGTCGTCGACCTGCTCAACGAAATGGGCAACAACGCATCGACCGAACCGTCGAAGCGCTTCTTCAAATATGCGCGCCCGTACCGCTGGAGCTCCAGCGTGGTCGTCGCGCCGACGCTCGTGCCGGCCGAAAGCACGACGCCCGCGACCGACGGCGGTTTCATCAGCGGCCACACGGCCGAAGCGATGCGCGATGCGACGACGATGGCGTGGCTCGTGCCGGAACGCTTCCAGGAAATGGTCAGCCGCGGCCTCGAACTCGGCGAGAACCGGATTCTCGCCGGCATGCATTCGCCGCTCGACGTGATCGGCGGGCGCATGCTCGCGATGGCCGTCAGCGCGGCGAACCTGACCGCGTATGCGAGCGACGCGCAAGCCGCCTACACGCAAGCCCATCAGACGCTGCAACAACTGACGGGGACGAGCGCCACGACGTTCTCCGCATTCGCGCGCTCCGGCACGACGGCCACCGACCGGTTCGCCGACTACACGGCGAACAAAGCCGCGTTCCTGCGCCGCATGACGTTCGGCTTCGGCGCGATCGAATCGACGAACGCACCGCCGGTCGTGCCGAAGGGCGCGGAGATCCTGCTGCAGACGCGCTTCCCGTATCTGAGCGCCGATCAGCGACGCGTCGTGCTGAAGACGACCGAACTGTCGTCCGGCTATCCGGTGATGGACGATGCGGAAGGCTGGGGCCGCCTGAACCTGTTCGCGGCCGCCGACGGCTACGGCGCGTTCAACGGCAACGTGATCGTGTCGATGGATGCGTCACAGGGCGGGCTCAATGCCGCCGACCTGTGGCGCAACGACGTCGCGGGCGCCGGCAAGCTGACGCTGCAAGGCAGCGGCACGCTGACGCTGGCGGGCAACAACGCGTACACCGGCGGCACGCAGGTGAGCGGCGGCACGCTGGCGGCCGCGTCGCCGACGGCGTTCGGCACGGGCGACGTGTACGTCGGCTCGGGCGGCAGCGTGCGGATCGCGGCCGCCGCGCCGGTGACGGTCGCCACCCGCTACACGCAGCTCGACAACACGACGCTCGAACTCGACATCGACGGCAACGGCGGTGGGCGTCTGCGCGTGGGCGGCCCGCTCACCGTCACGGGCGGCACGCTGCACGTGAAATTCGTGAACGGCTACGCACCGAAGGCAGGCGACACCATCGCGCTGATCGACGGTGCGGCGGGTGCCGCGAAGTTCGCGACGGTGACGGTCGACGGGTTCAAGGCCACGCCGGTCTACACGGCGACGGGCGTGTCGATCAAGCTATCGGCGGCGTAACCGGCAGCGAAGATCGTTCCTGCAACGGCGCTGCCCACGGGCGGCTCCGGCTTCGGTTACGCGAGGCGGCCGGAGGCTGCCATGCCGGCGCCGTCCGGGCCGGATCGCGTACCGAAGCGCCGTTGCAGTTCGATGATCGTCGGCAGGTTGAAATCGTGAACGTCCGGCGCGGCGGCGCCCTGCCGCCGGCTGACCTCCACGCAGAGCTCCAGCGCACGGGCCCGCGTCTCGGCGAGCAAGCGCAGCGCTTCGCCGAGCAACCCCTTCTCCAGTTCCGACAGCGAGCCGTCGTGACCGGCTTCGCCGATCGCCGGCTCGCTCATGCTGGTTTCCATCGCGGCTTCTCCTTCGCTGTCCGATTGCGCGCGCGGCAGCACGTCGCCTCGCGCGTCACATGACCGCGCCGCGCAGCCACGGCACGAATTCGCGTTCGCCGATGCCGTTGTCCTCGCTGCGCGATCGCCGCCCGGAGGCGACGTCGAGCATCAGCCGGAACAGCCGCTCGCCCGCTTCGTCGACCGAGAGTGAACCGGCGACGATCCCGCCGCTGTCGAAATCCATGTCCGATTGCATCCGCTCGAACAGGCCGCTCGTCGTCGCGATCTTGATCGTCGGCACCGGCTTCGAGCCGAATACCGAACCGCGGCCCGTCGTGAAGCACACGAGATTCGCGCCGCCGGCGATCTGCCCGGTGGCCGACACCGGGTCGTAGCCGGGCGTGTCCATGAACACGAGCCCGGCTTGCCGCACCGGCTCCGCATAGTCGTAGACCGCGCGCAGCGGCGAGCGGCCGCCCTTGGACACCGCGCCGAGCGATTTCTCGAGAATCGTCGTGATGCCGCCGGCGAGGTTGCCGGGCGACGGGTTGTTGTTCATTTCGCCGCCGTTGTCGGCGACGTAGCGCTCCCACCACTGCAACCGGCCGAGCAGGCGCTCGGCCACGTCGCGCGAGGCCGCCCGCGCGATCAGCAGATGCTCGGCGCCGTAGATCTCGGGTGTCTCGGACAGAATCGCGGTGCCGCCGTTGCGGACCAGCAGGTCGACGGCCGCGCCGAGCGCCGGATTCGCGGTAATGCCCGAGTAGCCGTCGGACCCGCCGCACTGCAGGCCGACCGTCAGCCGCGAGGCCGGCACGGCGCTGCGACGCGCGCCGTCGGCCGCCTCCACCAACTCGCGCACGATCGACACGCCTTTGGCCACGGTGTCGCGCACGCCGCCCTCGTCCTGGATCACCAGCGTGCGCACGGTGCCGGGCGCCGCCGCGTCGAGCCGTTCCGCGAGCGCGCCGACCTGGTTCACCTCGCAGCCGAGGCCGACGAGCAGCACGCCGGCGAAATTCGGGTTCCGTGCATAGCCGACGAGCGTGCGCCGCAGCAGTTCGATGCCGTCCCCGCTCGCGGACATCCCGCAGCCGCTCTGATGCGTGATCGCGACGACGCCGTCGACGTGACCGAACGCATCGAGCGCGCCGTGCCGGTATGCATCGGCGATCGCATGACAGACGCTCGCCGAACAGTTGACGCTCGCGATCACGCCGACGTAGTTGCGGGTCCCCACGCTGCCGTCGGGCCGCACGAATCCGTCGAAGGTGTCGCGGCGATCCGCCGCAACGTCGTGCGTGTCGCCCGCAGGCCCATCCTCGCGCGCATGCCGATCAGGCATCCCGACGTTGTGCACGTGCACGTGCTCGCCCGCGGCGATGTCGCGCAGCGCGACGCCGATCGGCTGCCCGCATTTGACGATCGCGGCGCCGCGCGCGATCGGCGCGGTGGCGACCTTGTGGCCGGCCGGCACCGCGGCCGCCGGCCGCAGCGGTGCGCCGCGCACGTCGATCGGCACGTCGGGCGCCAGCGCGTCGAGTGCGACGGCGACGTTGTCGTTGCCGTGAAGGATCACGATTGCCGGTTGTGTCACGATGTACCTCTTCCTGTCGTTGCGATGCCGGCCGCCGCAGCGCCGGCCGCCAGCTCATGGCGGGCGACGAGTTGCCGCAACCGCGATTGTTCGGCCGGCAGCGCCAGCGAATCCGCGAGTGCGAGCAGCGGCTCGATCCGCCGTGCCACCTTCTCGCGATGGTTGACCGCGATATCGGCGATGCGATGCGCGAGAAACGGATTGAGAAAACGCTCGCGCACGCTGTCGACGTAGCGTTCCGCGGCTTCCCGCAACCCCAGCGCGACGAACACCGGCGCGACTTCATCGCGCCACACGGCTTCGAGACCATCGCGCAGCCGCGCATCGTTCATCGCGTCCAGCACCGTTTCCGATGCATCGCGCCCTGCCGAGAGCCATTGCTCCGCGAGCCAGCTGTGCCCGAGATTGAGGAAGAACAGCTTCAGCCGCTCGTGGCTGCGCAAATCGTCGGTGACGACGATCCGAGCATGCGTGCACGGTAGCGCCATGCCCGCACGCCGTTCGATCGCCCATAGCGCATAAGGCTCCGCGATCGCGCCGACCGGATGAAGCGGCTCGGACACGATGCGGTCGACGAGCGAGTTGATCCATACGCACCGGTTGCACAGATAGTCGGCGAACGCGTCGGGCAGCCGACACTGGCGCGCGAGGCCCAGCACGATGTCGCGCAGCGTGTCGCCATTGTTCGTCACCAGTTCGCACGGCAGGATGGAAACGTCGTCATCGGGCCGGGCCTGCCAGCGCGCATGCAGCAGCGCGAGCAGCTTCGCCGGAAAACCGTGCGGTGGGTGCTCGGGCCGGGCCAGCAGGTCCGCGGTGTCGCGCGGATCGGCGCGATAGCCTGCGTCGCCGGTGTTCGACACGATCACGCGCACCGTCTCGATCGCGGCGTCGCGTATCTCCGCCCAGTCGCGCTCGGCGTCCCATGCACGATGTACGGCATGGCACTCGACGACTTCGTCGACCACGCCGCCGCGCTCGCGCCCGCGAATCCGCACCGGATAGCGACCGGTGGCGCGCAGCGCGTCGATGCGGGCGCGGCTGGCCGGATTGCCGGTCGTCTGCACGATGCCGATGCCGCCCATCGCGTTGCCGTCGTCCAGCGCCTGCGAGACGAACAGGTCGACGTGCGCGAGCAGGAAGCGGCTCGTGCCGAACTGCAGGATCGGCGGCGTCATCGCATGCGCTCCGCACGACGGATTCGATCGCTCAGCATTCGACGAGCGCCTTCACGACGGTCTGCCCCGCATCCAGCAAACGCGGCAGCGCGTCCGGCACCTCGTCGAGCCGCATCCGGTGCGTGTTCAGCGCGCGGTCCGGAATGCGCCCCGCGCGCATCGCGTCGAGCACCGTCGCGAAATCCTCGGCCGTCGCATTGCGGCTCGCGAGCAGCGTGGTCTCCCGCTTGTGGAATTCGGGATCCGAAAACGCGACGTGCCCGCGCACGATCGAGATCAACGTATATTTGCCGCCGTGCGCGACGAATTCGAAACCGCGATTCATTGCATCGAGGTTGCCCGTCGCGTCGAACACCGCATCGAAATACTCGCCGTTCGTCAACGACGCGAGACGCTCCGTATCGCCTTCCCCCACCTCCACCGCCGCATCGACCGCCAGATGCTGCCGGCAAAACGCGAGACGGTCGGCCCGCGTGTCGAGGCACGTGACGTCGGCGCCGCGCAGCTTCGCGAAGATCATCGCGGCCATGCCGATCGGCCCGGCGCCAACGACCAGCGTGCGCTGCCCGGCGCGGACGTCCGCGCGCCGCACCGCATGCGCGCCGATCGCGAGAAATTCCAGCATCGCCGCCTGGTCGAGCGAAATGCCGTCGGCCTTGTGAACGAACTGCGCGGGCACGCTCAGGTATTCGGTCAACGCGCCGTCGCGATGCACGCCGAGCACCTTGATGTTCACGCAGCAGTTCGTGTTGCCGTGACGGCAGGCGACGCAATGCCCGCACGACAGATACGGCATCACGTACACCGCGTCGCCGGCGGCGAGCCCCGACTCGGCTTCCGCCTCGACGACCACCGCCGACAGCTCATGGCCCATCACGCGCGGATAGTCGAGGTACGGCTGGTTGCCGGTGAAGATGTGCAGGTCGGTGCCGCAGATGCCGACCCGTTGCACGCGCAACAATACTTCGCCGCTGCCGCGCACGGGCGGTTCGCGATGCTGCACGCGCAGCACGCCGGGGGATTCGCAAATCACGCTGAGCATGTCGGGTTCCTTTCGTTCTGTTTCATTCGTCGTGGCGTGCGGTGTCGATCCGGTAGAAGCGGCGCGCGTTGCCGCCGAAGAGGCCATCCAGCGCCGCGGCGCCGAGCAACCGCGCGCAATCGTCCTCGCACGCGGCCAGCCATTCGCCGTAGCCGCCGCACGCCGACGCCAGCCGCAGCACCGGCCAGTCGCTGCCCCACATCAAGCGCGTCGGCCCGAACAGCTCGGCCAGCGCGTGGACGTACGGCCGCGTGCGCGTGCGGACGGCATCGGCGCCGGCCGACGGCCCCGCTTCGGTCCACAGGCCGGACAGCTTGCAATGAAGATTCGGCAGGCGCGCGAGCCGGCTCATCGCGAACAGCCACGGCTGCAATTCGCCGCGCTCGATGAACGGCTTCGCGCCGTGATCGATCACGATCGGCAGCTCCGGATGGCGTCGCGCGAACGCATGCAGCGCATCGAGATGGCGCGGCATCACCAGCGCATCGAAACTCAGCGCATGCTCGAGCATCGCGGCGACCGCGCGATCCAGCCGCGGATCGTCGATCCACGCGTCGTCGGGCAGATCCTGCAGCATCGGTCGCAGGCCGCGCGCCTTCGGTGCGGATGCAAACGCCGCGATCCGCGCCGGTGCGTCGTCGGCCTTCAGGTCGACCCAGCCGACCACCGCGCCGACGGTCGGCGTGTCAGCCGCGAGATCGAGCAGAAAGCGCGTGTCGGCTTCGCTCGGCAACGATTGCACGAGGACGGTGGTATCGATGCGCGCGGCGTCGAGCAGCGGCGCCAGATCGGCGGGGCCGAAATCCCGGTGAATCGCATCGAGTTCGGCCGGCGGCCAGCAGCCGGCCCGCGCGCCGATGCGCCAGTAGTGCTGATGGGCGTCGATCCGTGCGGTCATGCGCGTGCTCCCGGCACCGGCGCGTGCGCGTCGATCAGCCCTTCGTCGCGCAGCGCGTCCCACAGTTCGGCCGGCGCGGGGCGCTCGAACCAGTCGATGTTCTGCTGCAACTGCGCCACGCTGCGCGCGCCGACCACGCACGACACGACGGCCGGATGGCCGAACGGAAACTGCAGCGCGGCGGCGGGAAGCGGCACGTCGAAGCGCTCGCACAGCGCGCCGAGCCGCGTCGCCTTGTCGATCACGTCGGCGCTCGCGTCCGCATAGTTGAACTTGCCGTTGCCGGCGAGCAGGCCGGAATTGAACACGCCGCCGATCACGATTGCCGTCCCGTCACGGGCGCACGCGTCGAGCAGCGGTTCGAGCGCCGTCTGTTCGAGCAGCGTGTAGCGGCCGGCCAGCAGCACCGCATCGAGCGCCGCTTCGTTCAGCGCGTCGGCCGCCACTTCCCATTCGTTCACGCCGAGGCCGAATGCGCCGATCTCGCCGCCCGAGCGCAGCGCGTCGAGCGCGCGAAACCCGCCGCCGCGCGTCAACTGCTCCCAGTAGTGCGCGTGACGATCGCCGTGCGTCATCGCGCCGATGTCGTGCACGTACAGCATGTCGACGCGTGCGAGCCCGAGCCGTTGCCGGCTGTCGTCGTGCGAGCGCATGATCCCGTCGTAGCTGTAGTCGTAGACCGGCCGGAACGGCAGCGGCTCGGCCCAGCCGTCGTCGCCGGGGCGCACGCTCGCGTCGGCGCGCATCAGCCGCCCGACCTTCGTGCTGAGCGTGAACGTGCGGCGCTCGCGCGCGGCGAGCCCCGCCCCCACGCGCCGCTCGGACAGCGTGTAGCCGTAGTACGGCGCGGTGTCGAAATAGCGCAGGCCGGCCGCCCACGCGGCGTCGACGAGCGCGGAGGCGTCGGCGGCCGCCATCGGCCGATAAAGGCCGCCGAGCTGCGAGCAGCCGAGGCCGAGCGCCGACACCGTCAGCCCGCTGCGCGGCAAGGTGCGCGTATCGTGTGCGTTCATGAGGCGTGACTGGATACGGGGAAAAGGGATCAGTACAGGACGTTCTTCGCCGCCTGCGAATCGAGGTTCTGCTTGTCGACCATCACGACGCCGGTATCGATCAGCTTCGGCGTGGGCTTGTGCTCGATCACGTCGAGCGCGGTGCGCACGCCCTGGTTCCCCATCTGCCACGAGCCCTGCACGGCGATCGCCTGCACGGTGCCATCGCGCACGAAGCCCTGCAGATCCTCGTTGCCGTCGAATCCGATCGCCACCACCTTGCCCGCCTTGCCCGACTGCTTCAGCGCACGGCCCATCCCGACCGCGGTCGGCTCGTTCGCGCCGAAGATGCCCTTCAGGTCCGGGTTCGCCGACAGCACGTCGGTCGTCTGGTTCAGCGCGGTCGCCATCTGCGATTGCGAGTAGTACGGGCCGACGATCTGCAGCTTCGAATGACTCTCGATGTATTTGCGGAACCCGCCGACGCGGCTGACCTCGGAGCCCGCGCCCGGCACGTACGACATGATCGCGATCTTGCCCGACTGCCCGACGCGGTCGATCAGCGCCTTCGCGCACAGCGCGCCCGCCTTCTCGTTGTCGGTCGACAGGAACGCCTGGTAGTACGGCTTGCCGGCGTCCGCGATCGCCGAGTCGATCAGCACGACCGGGATGTGCGCTTCCCACGCCTTCTTGATCGCGGGCACGAGCGCATCGGGATCGGACGGCGCGAGCACGATGGCCGCCACATGCCGCGTGACCGCGTTGTCGACCATGTTGACCTGCCCGCTGATGTCGGATTCGGCCGCCGGGCCCTGGAACGTCATCGTGTAGCCCTTGGCGCCGTCGAGCGCCGCCTTCGCGCCTTTCTGCACGTTCTGCCAGTAGTTCGAATTGACCGTCTTGACGATCACCGCGATCTCGCCGCCCGCCGCATACACGCCGCTGCTGCACACCGCGAACACGCACGCCGATGCCGCCAGCAGGATGGATTTGTTCATGTCTCGCTCCGCTTCTCGTTGGTAGGGACTGCTTGCTGCCGGTCAGGGCCGGCGGTTGCGCAACTGGTCGATCCACACCGTGCCGAGGATCACGACGCCGATGATGATCTGCTGGATGAAGCTCGATACGCCGTTCATGTTCAGGCCGTTGCGCAGCACGCCGATCACGAACGCGCCGATCGCCGTGCCGGAGATCGTGCCGACGCCGCCCATCAGCGACGTGCCCCCGATGACCGAACTGGCGATCGCGTCGAGCTCGTACATCACGCCTTCGTTCGGCTGCCCGGTAACGAGCCGCGACATCAGCACGCAGCCGGTCACGCCCGCGAGCGCGCCGGACAGCACGTAGGTGAACAGCTTCACGCCCTGCACGTTCACGCCCGACAGCCGCGCGGCTTCCGCGTTCGACCCGACCGCGTAGATGTGACGGCCGAGCGACGTTCTCGACAGCAGCACGGACACCACGACGAACAGCACGATCATGATCACGACCGGATACGGAATGCCGGGAAAGGTCGTGTCGGGGAACCCATCCGCGCCGATGTGCGAGATCCGCAGCAGCGCGCCGTTGCCGAGCGCGCCGAACGCGTCGCCGAGATCCGATACCGGCCGCGCGCCCGTGATCTGCAGCGCGATGCCGCGCGCGACGAGCATCATGCCGAGCGTCGCGATGAACGGCGGCAGGCCCATCTGCGTCACGCAGATGCCGTTGACGAGCCCGCACAGCGCGCCGACCAGGATGCCGGCCGCCATCGCCGCGGGCACCGGCACGCCGAGCTTGACCAGCAGCGCGGCACAGACGCCGGCCAGCGCGAGCACCGAGCCGACCGACAGGTCGATGCCGCCGGTGATGATCACGCAGGTGGCGGCCACGCCCAGATAGGCGATGGAGGTGACCTGCAGGCCGACGGTCATCAGGTTGTCGACGGAGAAGAACGCCGCGCTCGATATCGAGAACGCGAACACGAGCACGACGAGGCTGCCCAGCGCCGCGAACTTCTGGATCAGGTCGCGCCGCCGCTGTCGCGCCGCCCGCTCGTCGGCCTGGCTTCGATCGGATGTCATTTCAAGCATGGGAACGCCCCGACGCGTAGTGCATGATCTCCTCCTGACTGGTGTGTTTCGTATCGAGAAATGCGGTCAATCGACCTTCGTGAAAAACGGCGATCCGGTCGGTCATGCCGAGCAGTTCGGGCAGTTCCGAACTGATCAGCACCACGCCGACGCCGTCGGCCGCGAGCCGGTCCATCAGCCCGTAGATTGCGAATTTCGCGCCGACGTCGATGCCGCGTGTCGGCTCGTCGAAGAACAGGATCTTCGAGCCGCGGTAGAGCCATTTGCCGATGACGACTTTCTGCTGGTTGCCGCCGGACAGGTTGCGCACGCGCTGGTGCACGGACGGCGTGCGAATCGCGAGGTCCTGCACGTAGCGGCGCGCGACGTCGAGTTCGTCGTCGAAGCGCAGGAACCCGAAACGTGACGTGATGCCGCGCACGTTCGCGAGCGTGAGGTTCGCCGCGACGGGCATCGGCAGCGCGAGCCCCTCCTTCTTGCGGTCCTCCGACAGATACGCGATGCCGTGCCGGATCGCCTCGCGCGGCGAACGGATCGTCACGGGCCGGCCGTGCAGCGCGATCGTGCCGCCGTCGATGCGATCCGCGCCGAAGATCGCACGGGCGATCTCGGTGCGCCCCGCGCCCATCAATCCCGCGAAACCGAGGATCTCGCCGCGGCGCAGCGCGAACGACACCGGCCCGAACACGCCGTCGCGGCGCAGGTCCCGCACGTCGAGCAGCACCTCGTCGGTCGGCACCGATTGCCGCGACGGATAGGCGTCGTCGAGCGTGCGTCCGACCATGCGCGCGACGATGTCGTCGATGCTCACGTCGGCGAAATCGTCCGTCGAGATGTGGCGCCCGTCGCGCAGCACCGTCACGCGATCGACGATCTGCGCCATTTCGTCGAGCCGGTGCGAGATATACAGAATCGCGACGCCGTCCGCACGCAGTTCCTCGATGATGCGAAAGAGCTGCACCGTCTCCGCTTCCGTCAGCGACGACGTGGGCTCGTCCATGATCAGCACGCGCGCGTCGTGCGACAGCGCCTTCGCGATCTCGACCATCTGCTGCTGCGCGATCGACAGCACCCCGACCTTCGTCGTCGGGGCCACGTTCAGGCCGATGCGCGCGATGCAGCGCGCCGCATCCGCGTTCATGCGTTTCGTATCGACGAACGGCCCGCGCCGCGGCTCGCGCGCGAGGAACAGGTTCTCCGCCACGCTCAGGTGCGGAACGAGATTGAGTTCCTGGTGAATGATCGAGATGCCGGCCGCCTGTGCTTCGGAAGCCGAACGAAACCGCACCGGCGCGCCGCGATAGTGAACGACGCCGTCGTCGGGCAGGTACTGGCCGCTGATGATCTTCATCAGCGTCGATTTGCCCGCGCCGTTCTCGCCGCACACCGCATGCACCTCGCCGCGGCGCAGGTCAAGGCGAATCCCGTCGAGCGCGAGCACGCCGGGGAAGCGCTTGCGAATCCCGTCCAGGCGCAGGATCTCCCGGTCCGCTTCGTCGTGCGCGGCCTGACCGGGCAGATTGCGAGGCATTGCCATTGCGTCTCCTTGGGGTGGATCGACCTCGGCACTATCCGGTCAGTCCAATTTGGATGAATTACAGCAATCAAACCACTTTTGGTCAAGCCAATTTAACTATTCACATCCGATCTTACCAATAGTGAAAACCCGGACATCCGGAGGAACGCGCCGCCACACGGGGCGATGCGGCAAGCGTGATAGACTCCGCGACACGCGCTTTCGCCCAAAGCGCATCGATCCCTATCAATCGGATGAAATCGACAGAACCCAAGCGGCTTTACCAATCGGTCGCGGCCCAGATCGTCGCGTTGATTCGTCAGGGCGAATTCGCAATCGGCGAGCGGCTGCCGCCGGAGCGCGAGCTGGCGCTGACGCTCGGCGTATCGCGCCCGTCGCTTCGCGAGGCGCTGATCGCGCTGGAAATCGGCGGCCAGATCGAAATCCGGATGGGCTCCGGCGTCTATGTGCGCGACACGGCGGCCGACGCTGTCGGCACGATGGTCACGCTCGGCGACAGTCCGTCGGAATTGATGCAGGCGCGCGCGGCCGTCGAGGGCAGCGTCGCCGCGCTGGCCGCCGCGCGGATGACGGCGGCGATGCTCGAGCGCCTGCGCCGCACGGTGCAGCGCATGAAGCGGCTCGCGGAAGCCGGCAAATCGCCGGTCGAAGCCGACCGGCAGTTCCACATGCTGATCGCGGAAGCCGCCGGCAATTCGGTGCTCACCCGCTTCGTCGGCGAGCTGTTCGACAGCCGTCACGACCCGATCGCGACCGCGATGCGCGGCCACGCGGAAAATCCGCAAACGTGGACCGCCGCCGTGCGCGAGCACGAGGACGTTCTGCTTGCGTTGCAGGCCGGCGATCCGATCGCGGCCCAGACGGCCATTCGCGCGCACCTTCGCGCATCCGAAGCGCGGTGGATCGAGGGTGGGCTGAAAGCCGATCCGGATTGAGCGTGCGCTGGCGCGGACACGCGTCGGCGATCACGCAGCCTCGGCTACGCGCTATTCAACGCCCTGCCACGCGGCCCGTTCGCTCGCCGTGCGGCGCGACGGCAGCGTGCGCGGCACCAGGCTCGTCACCAGCACCGAGCCGACCACCAGCAGCCCCGCGACCACCGCGAACCCTGCATACGGCGCGCCCGTACGTGCAAACAGGACACCGACCAGCCACGAACTGAACGCGCCGCCGAGCGAACCCAGCATGCTGATCACCGCGATGCCGGCTGCCGCCGCCCGACCGGTCAGCTGGGCAGCCGGAATCGTCCAGAACACGATCGGCACGGTGAACGCGCACAGCTGCGCGATCGCGAGCAAGGCCACGGTGATCCCTACATGGCCGACCGAGAAGCGCAGCAGCAGCAGGCTGCACGCGGTGACGAGCATGCAGGCCACCGTATGCCAGCGGCGCTCGCCGTATCGGTCGGAACTCCATGCGATCGCCACGTTGCCGATCATCGTGAACACGGAAATCAGTCCGGACAACCAACCGATTCCGGTGACGCTCGCCACCCCGGCCGCCTTCAGCACCGTCGGCGACCAGAACGTCACCGTCCCCATCCCGACGTAGACGCAGAAATAGATCGCCGCAAGCCCCAGCACGCGCGCGTTGCGAACGATGTCGAGCACGCCCGCCCGGTCATGGCCGACCACGGCCGACGCGCGCTCCGCGTCCAGATCGCGCAAGAGCGCCTGCCGATCCGCAGGCGACAGCCATGCCGCCCGCTCCGGCCGGTCGCTCAGCATCAGCGGCGCGACCAGCCCGAGCGCGATGGCCGGCAATCCCTCGATCAGGAACAGCCACTGCCATCCGCGCAACCCCATCGTGTCCTGCAGGTGCGCCATGATCCAGCCGGACAGCGGTCCGCCGATCATCCCCGCGACCGGCACGGCAAGCAGCAGCACGCTGTTGACACGGGCGCGCACCGCATCGGGAAACCAGTACGACAGGTACAGGATCAGGCCCGGAAAGAAGCCGGCCTCGGCGGCGCCGAGCAGAAAGCGCACCACGTACAGCGACACGCTGCCGGTCACGAACATCTGCGCCACGGTACACAGGCCCCACAGCACCATGATTCGCATCAGCGTGCGGCTCGCGCCGATGCGCGCCAGCACCAGGTTGCTCGGCACCTCGAAGGCGGCGTAACTGATGAAGAAGATGGCCGTCGCGGAGCCGAATACGGCTTCGCTCAAGCCGAGGTCCTGCAGGAACTGCAGCTTGGCGAAACCGATGTTGACGCGATCGACGAAGTTGATCACGTAGCAGACGAACAGAAACGGAATCACGCGCAGCGCGATCCGACGATACAGCATGGCAGGGGGTGACTCGGACATGGACCGCTCCCGGTATGTGGACATGCGTCACGAACAGGCGAGGCGTGGCGGGACAATTATACAAATCCCGTATTCCGGGATTTATTGGTAGTTAACACGAGGCGAGCCGTTGCATGCCGCCTGTGCCAGGTTGTCGGCCTTCATTCGTCAGTTTTGTAATAAATTCTTGACCCTTCTCGGTCGCCTTGACCGTGAAGCCTGCGTTACCAGGTCGCGCGGGACACCCTATGTAAACCCCACCTCATAAATAAACTCAATCCCTTATAATGAGATTAGTAAAAAATATGGTTGTCAGCGACATTCGCTGGCCGATATCGCCCGGCACCCCCGCATTTCTTTCGATTTAGTTACGCTCCATCACCTTCCGCGGGCGTGCTCGCTCGACCAGCGCCCGCAGGCTTTTCGATCGCGTCACGCGGTGTTTTTTTCTGGATATGATCGTCGGCAGGACTGACCGCATTGCACCGCGCGTTCGGAAGCCATCCGGGCCGCGCGCGCATGGCACGATCGCGCTGCCCGCGCCGGCAGCATGAGCCGGCTTCGGCCGGCATCGAATTTGAAACGGGATGCATTCGCCACGCCATGAACCTGCGCGCTGAAACACTGTGCTTCTCGGATGTGTTCCTCCATTCCCAGGCGATCGTGAACTGGTCGCAGCACTACGACCAGATCAGTCCGGGCACCGCGACGACCACGCTGCGCCAGGTCGCCGGCCAGCGTTTTCACGTCTTTCGCGAACACATCAACCAGCGCGTGATGCAGCACGGCCTCGCGCCGCGCGACCGGCTCTGCTTCGCGCTGCCGATCGCCAGTGCGGTCGCGCCCGTGGTCCAGGGGCGCACCGTCGAGCGCCCGAGCCTGCTGACGCTGCGCGGCGGCGAGGAGTTCGTCGCCCATCTGCCGTGCGACACCGAGGTGCTCGCCTTCACGATCGACCGCACGCTCGCGGCCGATCGCGAGGTGGATGAACTCGCGAACCTGCCCGCGCGTTTCCTGAAGCAGCCGGTGCTGCCGATCTCGCCCGCGCGCTACCGCAACGCACTGGACGGCCTCGAACGCGTGCTGGGCCAGGCGCTCGACAGCGGTTCGCTCACCGCCCGCGATGCGTTCGACGAACGCGTGCTCGCGCACAGTCTGGTCGGCATCCTGCTCGACCTCGTGCAACCCGACGACCCGGATGCCGGTGCGCTGCCGTCGGCCTCGACGCAAAGCTACATCGTGCGCCGCAGCCAGGAAATCGCGCTGGAATCCGACGACGTGCCGACGGTGATCGATCTCTGTCACCATCTGCGGATCAGCCGCCGCACGCTGCAATACAGCTTCCAGAACGTGGTCGGCACCACGCCGACCGCCTACCTCCGCTCGATCCGGCTGAACGCCGTGCGCCGCTTCCTGATGACGACGCCCGACACGATACGGATAGGCGACGCGGCAGCGCAATTCGGCTTTTGCCACTTCGGACGCTTCTCCGCCTACTACCAGCAGCATTTCCACGAGCTGCCGTCGCATACGCCGCGCCTGAGCTGAGCCCGCAACGGGCGCATGGCGGCGCCGCATGCGGGTAATCCCCTGCCGCCGCCGCGCATGCGGATTGCCGATTACGGACAACGCCCGTTTTTTCGGCACCGTAAATTTTTGTCGTCGGCCCTGCTCGCATGCACGCTGCACAGCATCGAGCGGCCGTCCAAGCGCACACCCGTGTCGTCGGCGAACGTCGGCATCGCTTGCCGGCGCGTCAGGATCGACGCGCGGCACGGGGCTATCGATCAGGCATGCCGGTGTCGACTCCTGACGGACGATCCGGCCAGCGGGACTACTCATGAACGAATCGTCACCCCGGTCCGAAGCGGGGCTCAGCAGGAACGCCGTCGGACTCTCCCACATCGTCTTCTTCGTCGTCGCCGCGGCCGCGCCGCTCACCGCGATGGTCGGCGCGACGCCCGCGGCATTCTCGCTCGGCAACGGCCCCGGCGTGCCCGGCGTATTCGTGCTGGCGGGCATCATGTACCTCATCTTCAGCATCGGCTATGCCGCGATGAGCCGGCACATCTCCAATTCAGGCGCCTTCTATGCGTACATCGCCAACGGACTCGGACGCCCCGCCGGCGTGGGCGGCGCGTTCGTCGCGATCGTCGCGTACAACGCGGTGCAGATCGCGATCTACTGCATGTTCGGCTTCTTCCTGAACGACAGCATCCAGCGGCACTACGGCGTCGACGTGCCGTGGTGGGCGTTCGCGCTCGCGTGCGTCGTCGCGGTCCACTTCTGCGGCGCGCGTCGCATCGAGTTCAGCGGCCGGCTGCTCGGCATGCTGATGATCGGCGAAATCGCGATCGTGATGCTGCTCGATCTCGCGATCGTCGTGCACGGCGCGAGCGCCGGCGGCTTCAGCGCGAAACCGTTCAGCCCCGCGATGGTGTTCGCGCCCGGGCTCGGCACCGCGCTCGTGTTCGTGCTCGGCTCGTACATGGGCTTCGAGGCGACGGCGATCTTCTCCGAGGAGGCGCGCGACCCAAAGCGCACGATTCCGCGCGCCACGTACCTCGCCGTGATCCTCATCATGGCGTTCTACGCGCTGTCGTCGTGGGCGATCGTCGAGGCGTGGGGCGAGCGCGCGATCGCCGCGCAGGCCGCGCGCGATCCGGCCAATCTCTGGTTTGCCGTCAGCGGCCGACTGCTCGGCGGCATCGCGACGGACGCGATGAACGTGCTGCTCGTCACGAGCCTGTTCGCGGCCATCCTGTCGTTCCACAACACGATCACGCGCTATTTCTACGCGATGGGCCGCGAACGCGTGCTGTGGCGCAAGCTCGGCCATACGTGCCCCGTGCATCGTTGCCCGGACGTCGCCGGCAAGGTGCAGACGTCGATCGCGCTCGCGGCCATCGTCGGGGCGGCCGCGTTCCGCCTCGATCCGTTCGCGGTCGTGTTCTCGTGGATGAGCGCGCTGGCCACGATCGGCATCATCGCGGTGCAGATCCTGGTGGCGGCGTCGGTGATCGCGTTCTTCGCGCGCGATCACCGCGACGCCGGCGTCGTGCATCGGCTGATCGCGCCGCTCGTCAGCGTGATCGCACTGGGCGCGTGCCTCGTGCTGGTCGTGCGCAACCTGTCCGTGCTGAGCGGATCGGATTCGACCTTCGTCGCGATGTTTCCGTATTTCCTCGTCGCCGTCGGCGCGCTCGGCATCCGCGCCGCGCTGCGGTTGAAGCGCAGCGACCCCGACCTGTATCGCGAACTCGGGCGCGCCGCCCAGTAACCGCCGTCCGGACGGTGCCGCGCCGCACCGTCGTCTCGTTGCGCCCTCCCCGAGCATTTCCCGCTGCCGACGCGACCCGCCATGCGTCGCGCCGGCGCGGGTATTCCCTATCCCGCTCGCGCCGCAACGATTGCCGATAGCGGACAAGGCGGGCGTTTTCATCGACATACAGTGAATGCGACGTCGAAGCCGCGCCGCGGGCAGTTGCCATCGCCCTCACCCGTTCGGCCCGACGATTCGCCCCTGGGAAACACGGAACACCATGATGAAAATTCAGAATCTGATCGACGGCAGGCATTGCGACGCAGCGGCCGGCCGTACCTTCGAAAAGCTGGCGCCTGCGACCGGCGACTACGTCGCCGCCGTGCCCGCATCGACCGCCGAAGACGTCGATCGCGCGGTGCGTGCCGCGCACACCGCGCTGCACGGCGACGCGTGGGCACGCGCGGGCGGCCCGGCCCGGGCCCGCTGGCTGCTTCGGCTGGCCGATCTGGTCGAGCGCGACCGTGACGCGCTGGCGGAATGCCTGGCCGTCGAACAAGGGCGCCCGCTTGCCGAGATGCGGATGATGGACCTCCCGATGTGCATCGACACGCTGCGCTATTTCGCCGGCTGGGCCGACAAGCTCGAGGGCCGCACGATTCCGACCGACGGCTTCATGGGCCGCCCGACGCTCAGCTACACGCGGCGTGCACCGGTGGGCGTCGCCGGTCAGATCATCCCGTGGAACGCGCCGTTGATGATCGCGGTGTGGAAGCTCGCGCCGGCGCTCGCGGCCGGCTGCCCGGTGGTCGTCAAGCCGTCGGAGGACGCGCCGCTGGCCGTCGCCCGGCTCGGCGAACTCGTCTGCGAAGCCGGCCTTCCCGCCGGGGTCGTCAACATCGTCCACGGCGTGGGCGCGGAAGTCGGCGCCGCGCTGGTCGCGCACCCGCTCGTCAACAAGATCAGCTTCACCGGCAGCACCGAAGTCGGCCGCGCGATCGCGGGCGTAGCGGCGAAGACCTTCAAGCGCGTCACGCTCGAACTCGGCGGCAAGGCCGCGCAAATCGTGTTCGCGGATGCCGATCTCGACCGTGCGATTCCGTCGCTAATGGCCGGCATGTTCGCGAACCAGGGGCAGACGTGCGCGGCCGGCTCGCGCGTGCTCGCGCACCGCTCGATCGCGCAGGCACTCGAAGAACGGCTTGCCGACGCGGCCCGCGCGATGCGCGTCGGTCCGCCCTCGGAGCCGGGCGTGCAGATGGGCGCACTGATCAACCCGCGCCACCTCGCGCGCGTCCGGGCGCTCGTCGACGGCGCGCTCGCCGAAGGGGCGGTGATGCTCGCCGGCGACGAACAGGTGCCGCCGCGCGGCTGCTTCATGCGCCCGACGATTCTGGGCGGTGTCCATCCGGGCATGCGAATCGCCCGCGACGAGGTGTTCGGCCCGGTCGGCATGGTGATGCCGTTCGAGACCGAGGACGACGCCGTTCGCATCGCCAACGACACGCCGTTCGGCCTGTCCGCGTCGGTGTGGACGCAGGACGTCGGCACCGCGCACCGTGTAGCCGAGCGGCTCGACGTCGGCGCGGTCGCGATCAATGCGTGGAGCCCGATCGACGCGCGCCTGCCGTGGGGCGGCACCAAGCAAAGCGGGATCGGGCGCGACCTGTCGAAGGCCGCGCTCGATTCGTACCTCGAGGAAAAGATCGTCACCGCAGCCCTGTGATCCGGCGGCGCACACCGCGCCGCCCCCTGTTCAAGCACTTCGTAAGAGAGACGAGAGACACCATGGACTATCAAAAGCGTCAAAAACGATTCTGGCACCCGATGAGCTCGGCGGCCGCCGGGCATACGACGCCCACCGTGATCATCGAGCGCGGCGACGGCAACTACGTGTACGACGTCGACGGCCACCGCATGCTCGACGGCGTCGGCGGACTGTGGAACGTCAACGTCGGCCACAACCGGCCGGAAGTGAAAAGCGCGATCGCGCGGCAGATGGATGAACTCTCGTACTACCAGACCTTCGACGGCGTCGCCCATCCGCGCGTCTACGATCTGGCCGACCGCCTGTGCGCGATGTTCGCGCAGGAAGACATGCAGCGGGTGATGTTCGGCAGCGGCGGCTCCGATGCGATCGAGACCGCGCTCAAGATGGCGCGCCAGTACTGGGTCGCCGCGGGCGAGCCGTCGCGCACGAAATTCCTGTCGCTGCGCAACGGCTATCACGGCGTGCACATGGGCGGCACGTCGATCGGCGGCAACGGCGTCTACCATTACAATCATGGCCCGCTGCTGCCCGGCTGCGTGCTGCTCGACACGCCGTGGCTCTATCGCAATCCGTGGAATTGCGACGATCCGCACCAGCTCGTCGAGCACTGCATCCGGCAGCTCGAGGAAACGATCGCGTTCCACGGCCCGCAGACCATTGCCGCGTTCGTCGCCGAGCCGGTGCAAGGGGCGGGCGGCCTGATCGTCCCGCCGGCCGATTACTGGGCGCGCGTGCGGGCCGTGTGCGACCGCAACGGCATCCTGCTGATCGCCGACGAGGTGGTCACCGGCTTCGGCCGCACCGGCAGCCTGCTCGGCAGCCGCGGCTGGGGCGTCGCCGCCGACATCCTGTGCGTCGCCAAGGGCATTTCCGCCGGCTACGTGCCGCTCGGCGCGACGCTGTACAACGGGCGCATCGCCGACGCGATCGAACACGGCGCGGGCTTCTCGCACGTGGTCATGCACGGCTATACGTACAGCGGGCATCCGCTCGCGTGCGCCGCGTCGCTCGCGGTGCTCGACATCGTCGAGGCCGAGGATCTGCCGGGCAATGCGGCACGGGTCGGGCAGCGCCTGCTCGAGCAATTGCTGCCGCTGAAGGCCGACTTCGAGACCGTCGGCGACGTCCGCGGCAAGGGACTGATGCTGGCGCTCGACCTGGTGACCGACAAGGCCAGCCGCACGCCGCTCGATCCGGGCAAGGGGTTCGCCGCCCGCGTGGCCGATGCCGCGCGCCGGCGCGGCGTGCTGGTGCGCGCGATCGCGAACAAGGTGGTGATGTCGCCGCCGCTGACGCTGCAGCAAGGCGAAGCCGACTTCATGGCCGTGACGCTGCGCGAGGCATTGCAGGAGTGCTGCGCGGATTCGCACGCGATCGCCTGACCTCGCGAAACAGCCTGGCGCACGGGCCTTTCGTCGAAGGTCCGTGCGTATCGCCATCCGGCCTCGGTTCGACGAAGATCGCCGCGGGACGTCGAAATCGACGATCGGCATCCCGCCCGTCGCAGTGTCGTTTCAAAGGAAGACAAGTCAAATGGACAACCAGGCCATTGCATTCCCCGCGGAGAAATACCCGCTCGCGCTTCGGCTGCTGCACTGGGTCAGGGCGATCCTGATCGGCGCGCAACTGTGGACCGGCTGGACGATGGTCCGGCTCGACGACAACCTGCCGGCCAAGTTCGACTGGTACTACCCGACGCACAAGGAGTTCGGCGTGCTCACGCTGCTGGTGGTCGTCACGCAACTGGCGATTCGTTCGATGAAGCCGTTGCCGCCGCTGCCTTCCACGCTGCCGACGCTCGACCGCAAGCTCGCCAAGATCGGCCACTACCTGCTGTATGCGCTCGCGATCATCGTGCCGCTGATGGGCTATTCGATGTCCAGCACGTATACGCAGAGCGACGGCGTGCCGTTCTTCTTTTTCCGCGTACCCGAGCTGCTGCCGAAGAACGACCATTGGTTCGAGGCGTTTCAGTGGTTGCACAAGACGCTCGCCTATACGTTGCTCGCGCTCATCGTGCTGCATGTCCTTGGCGCGCTGAAACACCGGTTCTTCGACCGCAACCCGGAAAACGACGTGCTGCGGCGGATGCTGTAGCGCCGACGCCACGCGGAACCGCGCACCCTGCGCGGTTCGTCATTCGGTCCGCCCAGTCGCGCGGACCTCTTTTCTTCAAATTTTATATTTCGTTTTACTAACAAGAAGCGGACCCACTGCATGCGTCCGGTGCTGGCGTATGCCGTCTGAAATCGCACCACGCCGCGTGGGCCGCCACACCTGGAGATCGACGATGAAGAAGATGATGGCGGCCATATCGGCCGCGAGCGCGATGGGATGCGGCCTGACGGCCCACGCGCAAAGCACCGTGACGCTGTACGGCCTGATCGACGAAGGCGTCAATTTCACGAGCAACGCGGGCGGCAGCAAGGCTTACCAGATGGTCAGCGGCGATACCGTCGGCAGCAACTGGGGGCTGAAAGGCACCGAGGATCTCGGCGGCGGGCTGAGAGCACTGTTCCAGCTCGAGAACGGCTTCAACGCGAGCAACGGTGCGCTCGGCGTGACGTCGCGGATGTTCGGCAGGCAGGCCTACGTCGGCCTCGATTCCGACCGGTTCGGCACGCTCACGTTCGGCCGCCAGTACGATCCCACGCTCGACATGTGGAGCCCGTTCACGGCCACCGGCAACTGGCTCGGCGATTTCGGCGCGCACCCGTACGACAACGACAACGCCGATTGGGACTACCGCATCCAGAACAGCGTCAAGTACGTGTCGCCTTCCTACGCCGGCTTCAAGGGCGAAGTGCTCTACGGGCTCGCGAACCAGGCGGGCGGCTTCGCGCGGAACCGCGTCTATAGCGCCGCCGTGCAGTACCAGGCGGGCGCGTTCTCCGCCGCCGTCGCGTACCTGAACGCCAACCATGGCGGCGCGACCGCGGGCGGGGCATTGTCGAGCGACGACACCGTCTTCAGCGGCCGCTCGCAGCAGAACGTCGATGCGGGTGCCTCGTACAAGTTCAGCGACAAGCTGACGCTGTCCGCCGCGTATTCGCACGTCGACGTGACCGACCCCGAATCGAATCTCTACTTCGCGAACCAGCCGGCCGCAGGCTCGCAGAACGCGTGGAAATTCGACAACTTCGAGGTCAACGGCCAGTATTTCTTCCGGCCGGACGTCTGGCTCGGCGCCGCCTATACCTACACGCATGCCCATGTCGCGACGGCGGCGGGCGATGCGTCGCCGAACTGGCACCAGGTGTCGATGATGCTCGACTACGATCTGAGCAAGCGGACCTCGACGTACATCCAGGGCGCGTACCAGCACGCGACCGGCCATACCGGCACCGACTTCGACTACGCGCACGTGCTCGGCACGGCCGGGCAGTCGTCGGGGCGCAACCAGCTGGCGCTGCGCGTCGGGATGATGCATCGCTTCTGAATCCGGCGGAAAAACACGGGCTCGCGCGCGATGGATGCGGCAGCCCGTCCTTTCCCGTGCCGTCAGAACTGATGCCGCAGCCCGAGCCGAACGGCGGTCTGCGTCGAGCCGGACGCCGCCCCGCCGAGCGCCGCCTCGACCTGCGCGCCATACGCACTGTCGTGCCCGCGTGCGAATACCGCGTAAAGGCCGGTGCGTTTCGACAGCGAATAGTCGGCGCTCAACGTGACCTGGTTGGCCGAGCCGACATCGCCGCCGCGCTGCTGGTACTGGAAGCCGCCGCCCAGCTGCAACGACGACGTGACGGCATAGGTCAGCCCGGCGTCATAGGTGGTGGCCCGCAGCGGCGCGGCCGCGCTGATCCGCACGTCCGACACCATGCCGAAGACGCGAAACGGCCCGACGTTGTAGCCGGCACCGCCCGAGAAATTGCGCAGATTGCCGCCGGCAGTTACGTCATGCTGGCCGAAATAAGCCAGCGCGGCGCTGAACGCGCCTTGCGTATAGGACAGCATCGCGCTTTGCACGCTGCTGCGCGCGACCGTGCCGGGCACGTTGCCGAATCCCCACAGGCCGCCGAACGCCACACCGCCGAACGTCGGGCTCACGTACTTCACCGCATTGTTCACCTGAATGCCCCACACGCGGTTGTCGAGCGCGCCGCCCGCCGACGCGTTCGCCGGCAAGCCCCACGCGAGCAAACCGGCCGGCGTGTTCGCGCCGATCGCGAACGCCGGCAGGAGATCGCCGACGAAATCGAACTGGCGCCCGAGCGTCACGGTCCCCCAGTCGCCGCCGAGCCCGACGTACGCTTGCGAACCGAACGCGGCGCCCGGCACGGTCAGCGCGCCGTCGGAGGTCTGAAACTGGCTTTCGAGCCGAAAGACCGCATAGTTCGCGCCGCCAAGATCCTCCCTGCCCGTCAGGCCCCACACGTCGTTGCGCGACACGCCGGCCTGCAACGCGAGCTGACGCCCGCCACGCGGCGCGGACGCCACGTCGCTCGTATAGGTCACGCCCGTGTCCAGCGAACCGTAGAGCGTCACGCTCGATTGCGCGAACGCCGGTACGACGGCACCGCAGCCGCACCATGCCACCATCCTGAGCCACCCTTTCATCTGCTTCTCCTCATCGAATTTTCCCGGCCGATGCGCGCGTGAACCGACCGGCGCGCCAGCAACATCGATCCAGTGCGATTTCCTCGTTAAAAGTAGGAATCCCTATCAATCGGCGTCGAAACGAACCATCTGGCCACGGCCGGCATGCTGACCGCATATGCATCGATGCGGTTGCGGTTCCCGTTGCCGCCCGCACGACTTAAGTTAGACTACGGCCTGTCGCCCGCGGCGCTGCATGCCGTGCCGCAGCGCGGCAACCCCGAAACCGCCTTCGTCGTTTACGTTCCATAGCCGCAAGCCGTCTGAGCCCGGATTACGTCATGTCGAGCCTCACCAAAATGCTGTCCATCCTCGACGTCTTTTCTTCGTCCGCGACGTCGATGACCGCCGAGGAAATCGCCGAACATATGGGCTTTTCGCGCACCACGTGCTATCGCTACGTGAAGGAACTGGCATCGGTCGGCCTGCTCGTCGGGACCAACGGCCGCTATACGCTGGGCCCGCGCATCATTCATCTCGACTACAACATGCGGCAGTCGGACCCGACGCTCACCGCGGCGAAGCCCGTGATCCAGAAGCTGGTTCACGTCACCGGCGGCGATGCGCTCGTGTCGACACTGTTCGACGAGCAGATCATCAACGTGATGCACGAAACCGGCGCCGAGAATCTGCAACTGGGCTTCGGCCGCGGCCGCATCATGCCGTTGTTCCAGGGTGCTTCGTCGAAAGTGATCGTCGCCGCGATGTCGCGCGCGCGGCTGAAGCGCCTGCACGAACGGCACAACGCCGAGCTGGGCGAGTTCGCGGCCGACTGGACGCAGTTCTGGCGCGCCTGCCAGCAGATCGTCGAGGCCGGATACTGGATCTCGCGCGGCGAGCTCGACGCCGGGTTCGTCGGCATCGCCGCGCCGATTCGCACCGCCAGCAGCGGCGAGGTTAACAGCAGCCTGTCGCTGGTCTTTCGCGCCGAACACTTCGCGTTGTTCGACGAACACGTGCTCGGCAAGCTCCTGATCGACGCCACCGCCGAGATCGGCGACGCGACCTGAGCATGCGCGCGGCATCGCGCACGATGCCGTGCCCGGTCGCCCACGTGCGCACGGTCAGTTCATCTGCGTGATGAACTTGGTGACCAGGTAACCGTCGAACGTCTCCGTGCCGCCCTCGCTGCCAAAGCCGCTGTCCTTCACGCCGCCGAACGGGATCTCCGCCGGCCCCATCCCGAAGTGATTGATGTTGACCATGCCGGCCTCGAGCGCCCGGCCGATCCGGTGCGCATCGCGCGCCGACGTCGTGAACGCGTACGATGCAAGGCCGAACGGCAAGCGGTTCGCTTCATCGAGCGCATCGTCAAGCGCGTCGAACGGCACGATCCCGACGATCGGGCCGAACGGCTCCTCGTTCATCAGCCGCGTGTCGCGCGCCGGGCCCAGCACGACCGTCGGCGCGAAGTAGTGCCCTGGCCCCGCCCCCGGCAAGCGCGTCCCACCCGCGGCAATTTCCGCCCCTTTCGCCTTCGCGTCGGCGACGAACGCGTCGATCTCGGACACGCGCCGTGCGTGCGCAAGCGGCCCCATCGTGGTCCCCTCTTCCAGCCCGTAGCCGACGCGAATCTTGTCGACCGCCTCGAGATACGCGCCGACGAACCGGTCGAACACCGGGCGCTGCACGAAGAAACGCGTCGGCGACACGCAAACCTGTCCGGCATTGCGAAACTTGTACGCGGCCAGCATCGCCGCCGCGCGTTCGATTTCCGCGTCCGCGCAGACCAGCACGGGCGCATGCCCGCCCAGCTCCATGGTCATACGCTTCATGTGCGACGCGGCGAGCGCCGCCAGTTGCTTGCCGACGGGCACCGAGCCCGTGAACGAGATCTTGCGCACGAGCGGCGACTCGATCAGTTGCCTGGACACGTCGGCCGGCACGCCCCAGACGATGTTCAGGCAACCCGCGGGCAAGCCGGCATCGTGAAAGATGCGCGCGAGCGCGACGATCGCGCTCGGCGATTCCTCCGGCCCTTTCAGCACCAGCGTGCAGCCCGACGCAAGCGCGGCCGCGATCTTGTGCATCGCCTGGCTGAACGGAAAATTCCACGGCGAGAACGCCGCGCACACGCCGATCGGCTCGCGCAACACCATCTGCGCGACGTCCGGCGAGCGCGACGGCACGACACGGCCATACGTGCGGCGCCCCTCCTCCGCATGCCATTCGAGCTGCTCGGCCGACGACACGACCTCGGCGATCGCCTCGCGAAGCGGCTTGCCCTGATCCATCGTGATGTGGCGGCCGATCGCCGGCGCACGCTCGCGCACCAGCGCAGCCGCGCGGCGCAGGATATCCGAGCGCGCGAGCGGCGACTCGCGGCGCCACGTCGCGAACGCACGATGCGCGGCGCGCACCGCGGCGTCGATATCGTCCGGCGTCGCATGCGGCAAGTCGCCGAGCACGCTGCCGGTTCCCGGATCGAGAACGGGCTGCGTGCGCCGGCCGTCGGCCTGAAGGAACCGGCCGTCGATATACAGATGGAGCGACGCGTAATCGCGTTGCGCATCAGGCGTCATGCGGGAAGTCAGCGGCGTAAACGGGATCAAGACGGATACCTCGGTAGAGATTGCACGATGGGCCGGCACGGCGAACGCGTCACGCGGCCGGCGGCGGTGCACGCAGCAGGCCGCCGATTTCCTGTCGGAGGATCTGGTTTTCCTGCCGGACGAGCAGATGCCGGACCTTGCCGCGAAACGTCCTGAACTCGGGATCGGCCATCAGCACGGCACGACGTCGCGCCCGATCGTCCAGCGAATCGAACGCCCACAGATAGACGAGCTGGTTCAACGGTCCGATTTCCGTCGCGAAACAGCCGACCATCGTGCCGAGCGCGTGCTCTTGCGCAGCGCGGCCGCACTCCGCATAGAGCCGCAGGTACTCCGCGACGCCGCCCGGCACCAGCGTATAGGTGCGTTGCTCAACCAACATCCGCGGTCTCCCGTCGTCGCGGTGCGAACGCCTGGAACGCCGCGGTCACGCCTGCGATGCCGGCGGCGTCCGTCTGCGCCGCCACGTAGCGATCGGGGCGCACGACCACGAGCGGGCCGCGATGCCGATCGAACCACGTCGCCAGCGCGTTGTCGACATCCTCGACGCACACGCTGTCGTGGGCGCTCGTCACGCGCCGTGCGCGGCCCGTCCCGCTACGCGAGCGATTGACCTGAACGAAGGTCGCGCCCAGCGCCGTCCAGTACGCGCGATCGTCGTCGCTCAGGCACGCCTGCGGATCGCATTGCCAGCCGACGATCGAAAACCATGGGCCGAGCACGTCGTCGAGCTTGCGCCGCACGCCGTCGGCCGTTTCGACGTCGGGCTGCGCGATCATCCTGCCCGCCGCGTCGCCCGGCGCGCCCGGCAGCACGACGCCGCGCGTATAGCTCGGCATCGGCTTGAAGCGCATCTGCAGCACGTAGTCCTTCAGGCCCGGCGCATACCGCGCGAGCCCGAGGAACCGGTCGCGCAGAAACGCGACGATCCGGTTGGTCGGCATCAGCATCGCGCCGAACGTGTCCGCGAGATCGATCATCGCCTTCGCGTGGTCGCGTCGCTCCGATTCGTAGGTCGGGATCACGCCGGGATCCAGCGTGCCGTTCACGACGCCCGCCAGTTTCCACGCGAGATTGCCGACGTCGCGCAAGCCCGCGTTCAGGCCCTGGCCGATCCACGGCGGGCTCAGGTGGGCGGCGTCGCCGACGAGCGCCACGCGGCCCGCCACGAAGCGCTCGGCCACGCGAGAATGGTGCGTATAGGTCCGTGCGCGCACGATCTCGATACGATCGACGTCGTCGACGTACGGCGCGATCAGCGCGCGGATCGATTCCGGCCGGGCGATCGCCTCCGCGTCCTCGTGCGGGAATACGAGAAACTCCCAGCGCCGGAAATTGAACGGCAGATAGATGCACACGTTCGGGCGGCGCGGGTCGCAATTCAGCGCCGTGCACGGCTGCTCGAGCCCGGCGTTCTTCACGTCGACCACGACCCATTTGATCGGGTGCGTCGTGCCGGCCAGCTTGATGCCGAGCCAGTCGCGCATCGGGCTGCGCCCGCCGTCGGCCGCCACCACGTAATCGGCGTCGAGCGCATACTGCCGGCCGTCGGCGTCGCGCACCTGCAACGTGACGCAGCGGTCGTCCTGTTCGACGCCGACCACTTCCTCGCCAGTCCGCAACGATACGTGCGGATAGCGCGCCAGCCCGGCGCGCAGCGTGTGTTCCGCCAGTTGCTGCATGAAGATGTTGCGCCGCCACCAGCCGAATTCGCGCATCGACGGGCGGATGTCGGCAAAGCATTCGCCGTTCGCCTTGAACATGCGCAACGGCACGTTCTGAATGATGTCGCGGCTCAATTCGTCGGCGAGCCCCGCGGTCTGGAACATCCGCAATGCTTCGTCGTCGATGCCGACCGCGCGCGGAAAATCGACGACGTCCGCCGCCTTCTCGATGATCACCGTCGCGACCCCATAAAGGCCGAGCAGATTCGCCATCGCGACGCCGTTCGGGCCCGCGCCGACGATCGCGACCGACGTCCGGTTCCGGTTGTTCGCTTTCATTCGCCCGCGCCTCCGCTGCGCCATGCAGGATCGTCGAGACGATCGAGCCAAGATCGCAATGCGCGATTGAACGCATCGGGTTGATCGTCGTGCACGTAATGCGTCGCGCCGGGAATGTCGATCCGCTCGATTTCCGCATTGGCGGCCGCCATCTCGGCCGCCACGTCCGCGGACAGGAAATCCGAGTCGCCGCCGCGCAACAGCAACGTGGGTACGTGCAGGTTGAGGATCAGCGGCCACAGATGGACGAGCTGCTCCGGCGTCGCGGCCAGCCGTGCGGCCGCAATCCCTTGCGCGTCGTGCCGCCAGACGATCCGCCCCTGCTCGCCTTCTTTCAGCGAGTGCGCGAGGCGCGAATCGAGCGCGGATTCCGCGATGTTCGGCCGCTGGCGTCGCCAGAACGCGCGTGCGTCGTCCCACGACGAGAACGCGTCCGGCGTTTCCCGCAGCTCGCGCTTGATGCGCTCGGAACCCGCCGAGCCGGCCGACGCGCCGGGGCCCATGTCCTCGATCACGAGGCCCGCGAGCCGTTCGGCATGCCGTTCCGGCTGCGCCGCCGCGTAGACGAACGCATTGGCGCCGCCCATCGAGTGCCCGACCAGCACGAATCGTCGCAGGTCGAGCGCACGCACCAATGCGTCGAGATCGCGCACGTAGGCCGCCGCGTAGTAATTGCGTTGCGGATCCCAATCGCTCAGCCCGCGTCCGCGCTGATCGAGCGCGACGACCCGGTAGCGGTCGGCCAGCGCAGCGGCGACGGGCGCCCAGGTATGCGCGTAACTGCGCAAGCCGTGCAGCATCACCACGGTCGGCGCATCGTCGCGCCCCCAGCTCAGGTAGTGCAGCCGCAATCCCTCGTTGTCGATCCATCCATCGTTGACGGACGCCGTGTTCATCATGTGCTCCCCGGCCGGCATGCGCTCAGACCAGACCGTCGCGACCGACGATCTCGCTCGCCTTGAGGCCGCCGAGCCGTGCATGCAGCCGCCCGCGCGTCGCGAACGCGAAGATCACCAGCACTTCGTCGTCGTTCGGTGCATCGGGAAACAGGCACGTCACCGTGTCGTAGTGCGAACGCACGTAGAGCGCGTCCTTGTGCGCGAGCGGCACGTCGATGACCGTATTGATCGGGCCGCGCTTGCCGCTCGACGGTACCCACGATTTGCCGCCGCCCAGCGCCGCGCGGATCGGCTCCGCGAAGATCGACGTGAGGAACGCGTTGCCGTGTTCGTATTCGCCGGCCGAACCGACCAGGCACGCCTTGCCGTAGCTCTCGATCGCGCGGCCGTCGGCGAGCGACGCGATGCGTCGCGCAAACTCCTTGCCGAGCGCGGGTGACGGACGCACGAGATCGTCGAGGTTTTCGCTGAATCGCCCCGCGTACGGGTTGTGAACGGCCGCGGCGATCACGATCTTGCGCAACGGCTCGCCGTCCGCGAGCTGCCCGGTTTCGTTCGCGAGCGAATCCTCGATCTGCGTGTACCACTTGCGGATGTGAAAGCCTTCGAAATTGGCGGTCTTGCTCATTTGCATTCCTGTATAAAACGTCGATGATGCGGAGGGAAAGGCGGCGACTCAGTCGCTCAGTCGAACAGCGGTTCGAGCTGGACGGGGTCGCTCGGCGCGTTGTATCGATGCAGCACGCGCTTGCCTTCTTCGTCGTCCGTGACCATTTCGCAGAAGAATTCGAGCCGGTTGCCGTCGGGGTCCGTGAAATACACGCCGATCCCGACCTTGTGATCGGTGATCTTGACGATCGGCACGTCGCGGCGAATCAGCATCCCGTACAGGCGGCGCAATTCGGTCAGCCCGCCGGCGATTTCGAGGCCGTAATGCTGCAGGCCGATCGTGCCGAGTTCCGCATCGGACGCCGCGCGAATCAGCGCGATGTCGTGGTGCTTCTGGCCGAACGACATGAACACCCACTGCTCGTCGCGCGCGGTTTCCGTCATGCCGAGCACGTCGGCGTACCAGAGGCTCGAGCGAACGGGGTCGCGTACGAACAGCGACAGGTGGGTGCGCTGCACGCGCGGCGTCGGCAGCGGCAGGCCGCTCGCGTTCGCACGCTCGGCGTGTTGCCGAATATCGGACGGTGTCATCGTTCGCTCCGCTCAGTGGGTCGACTGCGCGTGGGCGGCCAGCGGCGCCTCGAACGGGGTCCATGCCACCGCCGTGATCTCGCTGAAATCGCGCCACTCCTTGGTCCAGTTCCGGCCGCCGTCGCGCGAGCGGAACAGGTGCCCGTACTTGGTGCCCGCATACACGAGCGCCGGTTGGGCCGCATGCACGCCGAACGCCCAGAACGTGGAGTTCGGCGGCGTGTGCAGATCCGTCTCGTGCCACGCATGGCCGCGATCGGTCGAGCGGTAGATGCGGCTGCGGCTGCCCGGCGTGCCGTCGCCGATCGCCATCAGCAGGTCGCCTTCCGGCGCCGGCAGTTGCACGACGGTGCGCGTGTAGTACAGCCCGTCGAAGCGGTCGCGCGACAGCTTGCCGTCCCACGTCAGGCCGTCGTCCTCGCTCACGTACACCGCGTTGACCGTCAGCAGCACCGTGGTCTTCGGCCGGCCTTGCGCGGCGGGCAGGATCGCAATCGCATGAATGTCGCTGTTGCGGATCGCGGTGCCGGGGCCGTCCACGCGCGTCCAGCTCGCACCGGCATCGCGGCTGCGCCACGCGCCGCCCTCCTCCACGCCGTACCAGACGTTGCGGCTGTCGTCCGGGTCCACGCAGATCGTCAGCAGCCGCGGACGATTGACGCCCGAGCAAAACTCCGGAAACTCGGGCGCCGTTCTCGCCCAGGTCACGCCCGCGTCGCTCGACTTGTAAAGCGCGGCCCGCGACGGCGCGCCGGTGCCCGCATAGAGCACCGCCGGGTTCGCCGGATCGATCGCGATCGACCAGACCGTCTGCCCGTTCAACAGGTTGTCGGGCCGGAACCAGTGCGCGCCGCCATCGTCGCTGATGCACAGCCCCGAATCGGCGCCTGCATAGACGCGCGACGGCGTCGCGGGGCACACCGCGAGCGCGCGCACGATGCCGTCGAACTCGATCGGTTCGGCGAGCCCGAGGCGATGCCAGGTCTTGCCGTCGTCGTTCGAGCGCAGGATGCCTTGCCCGGCGGTGGCGACCAGTACGGTTGCGGTCATGAAGTGCTCCTTGTGTCAGAGAAAAATGCCGCGCGTGAGCCCGCCGTCGCAGCCGATCGATTCGCCGGTGATCGAGCCGGACTTCGGCGACGCGAGAAACGCGACGATCCATCCCATCTCTTCCGGCTGCAGCACGCGGCGGATCGGCGTGACCTTCACGTAGTTGGCCTCGACTTCCGCGGCGGTGAGCCCCTGCTTCTGCGCTTCCTTCTCGTAGAGCTCGTGGATGTGCGGCGTCTCGACGACGCCCGGATGAATCGTGTTGACCGTGATGCCGAACGGGCCGAGCTGGTCGGACAGCGTCTTGGTCAGGTGCACGATCGCCACGTTGCGCATGCCGGACAGCTGCTTGCTGCCGCGCCCCGTCAGGCCGCCGATGTTGACGATCCGGCCGAAGCCGTTGGCCCGCATATACGGTGCGGCCGCCTTCGCGCAGCGCAGATAGCCGACCACCTTGATGTCGATGTCCTGCAGCAGCCCCTGCGGATCGGCGTGCTCCAGCTCCGCGCGCACGAGCCCGCCCGGATGCGCGGCGCCGTTCAGCAGGATGTCGAGCCGGCCGAAGCGCTCGACGCTCGCGGCCATCGCCGCGTCGATCGACGCCATGTCGGTCGTGTCCACCGTGACGGGCAGGATCGCGCCGGCCGCGTCGCCGAACGGCGCGAGCGCCGCGCGAATTTCGGCGGCCGCTGTTTCCAGGTGTTCCAGGCGACGCGCGGCGATCGCGACGTTGACGCCTTCGCGCGCCAGTTCGAGGGCGACCGCCTTGCCGATGCCCATGCTGCCGCCGGTGATGAATGCGGCTTTTCCGTGCAGTTGCAGATCCATGTCGATGAAAGGTGAGAGTCCGGATTGAAGAAAGGAGCCGGTTGCGCGATCAGGACAACTGCATTTCGATGAGCGTCGGCCCGTCGGTGTGCGCGAGCGCGTCGTCGAGCGCTTGCACCAGCGCATGCGCGTCGCTCACGCGTTGGGCCGGCACGCCGTAGCCGCGCGACAGCGCGAGCCAGTCGATCGGCGGATCGTCCAGTTGCGTCAGGCGGCTCGCGTGCGGCGTGTCGGCCGGCAAGCCGCTGCGCGCGAGTTCGGTCTGCAGGATCCCGTAGCGCCGGTTCGATGCGATCAGCATCACGATCGGCAAACGCTCGCGCGCCATCGTCCACAGCGACTGGATCGTGTACTGCGCGCTGCCGTCGGACTGCAGCGCGAACACGCGGCGGTCCGGGCACGCGACGGCGGCGCCGAGCGCCACCGGCAGGCCCTGGCCGATCGCGCCGCCCGTGTTCGTCAAAATGGTGTGACGCCGCGCACGCGCCGATGCAGTCACGAACGGATAGCCGCACGTGCCGCCCTCGATCGACACGATCGCGTCGTCGGGCAACGCATTCGCGAGCACGCGGCCGACGGCCTGCGGCGTGAGCGGGCCGTCCTCCACGCGCCAGCGCTCGACATGCACACCCTCGTCGTTCGTCGACGCACCGATGCGATCGGCCAGCGCCTCCAGCGCGTCGTCCGCCGCGTCGCCCGGTGTTGCCAGCGTCACGATGTCCTCGGGCCGCGCGAGTTCGCCCGGAATACCTTCGTAGCCGAAGTAGGTGACGGGCGCGAGCGCGCCGGCCAGCACCACGCGCCGGCCGGCCAGCGCCGCGAGCGCCGGCTCGGGGAAATAAGGCAGGCGGTCGATGTCCGGCAGGCCGCCGCCGCGCTCCGCCCGCGCAGGAAAAGTCTCGCTGAAGCAGGTCGCGCCGGTGGCCGCCGCGATGCGCGCCGCCGCGCGCTGCCCGCGCGCCGACAGCGCGCGGGCGCCCATCAGCAGGACGGCGCGATGGCCGCTGAGCAGCAGATCGGCCACCTGTTCGACCCGAGCGGCATCGAACGACACCGCGGCCGGGCGCACGACGGCGGGCCACGCCGCACCGCGCACGCTGGCCGACTGAAGATCGACGGGCAGCACGAGGGTCGCGACGCCGCGCCGCGCGCCCATCGCGGCCGAAATCGCGTCGGCCGTATCCGTCGCGAGATCGGTGTCGCGCGCCACGCTGCGATACCACACCGACACCGGACGGGCGAGCGATTCGATGTCCGACGTGAGTGGCGCGTCGTACTTCAGATGCTCGCGCGTGTGATCGCCGACGATGTTCAGGATCGGCGTGCGGGCGCGGCGCGCATTGTGCAGGTTCGCAATGCCGTTCGCATGGCCGGGCCCGAGGTGCAGCAGCGTCATCGCGGGCTTGCCGGTCATGCGGCCATAGCCGTCGGCCGCGCCCGTGCACACGCCCTCGAACAGCCCGAGGATCGACCGTACGCCGGCCACGGTATCGAGCGCACCGACGAACGGCATTTCGGTCGTGCCGGGATTGGCGAAACAGACGTCGACGCCGGCGTCTCGCGCGGTGGTGAGCACGACGCTCGCCCCGCTTCTTGCTGCGGTATCGCTGTCCAACTGTGGGATGTTCATGCGGCTGCTCGACGGGTTTGGCTGAAGTGTTTTTACTTTAATCCCGAATTGCGGGATTTGTCAAACAACCCATTTCACTTTTTCGAGCCACGAAGGGGCACGTTTACCCGACATTTCTTATATCTACACCGTTCGAACGAGATCAAGGCGCTATCCGATCGCCCCCGCGAAACGATTCATTTCCCATAATTCGGAATTTTTCGAAACCCTCACGCCCGATCGACCGCCTTCGTGCCGTGCACCGTTTCCCCTCCCCCATCCGATCTCAAAATTACGATTGCAAATGCCTCTCATTTGCATTAAATTGCCGCGCAAATGTACTGTTTGGAACACAGATGTCGGCGCAAGGCCGCCCGCCGTGCCCGAACGCGAACGACACGAAAAGGAGATGTATGAGCAGGAGGAACTGGGCGGCCGCACCGATGGCCATCGTCGTCGGCACGGCCGGCATGGGCGCCGCCGACGCGCAGGAAACGTCGCTGCCGACCATCGAAATCTCCGCGCAACGCGCGACGGCGCCGTTTCGCACGCGCGAATCGACGAGCGCGACGCGCAGCGAGGCCGACGTGATGGAGATTCCGTTCGCGGTCAGCAGCGTCGACACGAAGCTGATCCAGACCGTGGCCGCCACGCGCGGCGACGATCTTTACGACTGGGTCGCGGGCGTCTCGCGCCAGAACAACTTCGGCGGCCTGTGGGACAACTACGCGGTGCGCGGCTTCGCCGGCGACGGCAACACGTCGGGCACCGACTATCTGGTCAACGGCTTTTCGTGGAATCGCGGGATGAGCGTGCCGCGCGACACCGTCAATCTCGAGCGCATGGAAGTGCTCAAGGGGCCGGCGTCCGCGCTGTATGGCCGCGGCGATCCGGGCGGGATCATCAGCTATACGACGAAGCAGCCGCAGTTCGCACGCGCGAACACCGTCGGCGTGTCGGCCGGCAGCTACGGTGCGCTGCGCCAGACCCTCGATTCGACCGGCCCCGTCACGAAATCGCTCGCGTACCGCTTCGTCGCGATGAACGAGAACAACGGCAGCTTCCGCGATACGGTGTCGAGCAAACGCTACCTGTTCTCGCCGTCGTTCACGTGGGACATCGGCGCGGACACGACGCTCCACTACGAATTCGAGAGCGCGCGTCAGCGCGCGCCGCTCGACCGCGGCGTGCTGGCGGTCAACGGCCAGCTCGGCGTGATCCCCGCGTCGCGCTTTCTCGGCGAGCCGCGCGACGGCGACTACGACGTGCGCAACACGGGCCACCAGTTCACGCTCGAGCATCGCATCGATTCCAGCTGGTCGATCAATGCCGGCGTCGCGCAGCGCAACACCGACCTGTCGGGGCGCTCGTCCGAGGCATTCGCATTGCAGCCGGACGGCCGCACGCTGTGGCGCCGCTACCGGCAAGTCGCGTTTCACTCGAACGACCTGCAAGGTCGCGTCGAAACCACCGGCTCGTTCCGCACGGGCGGCATCGGCCATACGCTCGTGATGGGCGTCGACGCGTATCGCTTCAACTACGACCAGTTCGTCACGCGCTCCACGCCGAGCGCCGCGGCGCCGTATGCGATCGACATCTTCGATCCGGTCTACGGCCAGCCCGCGCCGACGCCGCGCACCGCGACCAACCTGCTCGAACGCGATAACGGACAAGGCGTCTACGCGCAGGACACGCTCGCGTTCGGGCCGCACTGGAAGATCCTGGCCGGGCTGCGCTGGGATCGCTTCCACCAGTCGATCGACAACCGCCTGAAGGGCGTGACGACGAGCCAGTTGCAGACCGCGGTGAGCCCGCGTATCGGCATCGTGTATGAAATGAGCCCCGCGTGGTCGTTCTATGCGAACACCGCGTATTCGTTCCGGCCGAACAACGGCGCGGACGTCGGCGGCAACGCGTTCGATCCCGAAAAGGGCCACGGCTACGAAGCCGGCGCGAAATGGGCGGGCGCGCGCTCGCTCGCGACCGTCTCGGCGTTCTACGTGACCAAGCGCAACGTGCTGACCGCCGATCCGGCGAATGCCGGCTTCTCGCGCGCGGCCGGCGAAGTGCGCAGCCGCGGCGTCGAATTCGAATGGAGCGGCGATCTCGGCCACGGCCTGCGCGGCATCGCCAACTTCGCGTACGTCGACGCCGAGGTCACGCGCGATACCGTGCTGGCGCCCGGCTCACGCCTCGTCGACGTCCCGCGGCTGAGCGGCAGCGCGCTGCTGATGTACGAGACCACACTGCCGTTCGCGGACAAGGCCGGTGCCGGCGCCGGCGTCATCTACGTCGGGCGTCGCGCCGGCAACACGGCCAACACGCAGGACGGCTTCGAGCTGCCGGCTTACGCGACCGTCCAGCTCAACGGCTACGTTCAGGTCAACAAGCACCTGCGTGCATCGGTCGTGCTGAACAACCTGTTCAACCGCACCACCTACGTGAGTTCGTACAACAGCCTGTGGGTCGCGCCGGGCGCGCCGCGCAGCCTGTTCGCATCGCTCGCGTACTCGTTCTAGGCCGGCCGGGACGGCTGACGCGACGCGCATCGCGCATCAGCCGCCCACCACGAACCGCGCGCCCAGCGCGAGCAGCAACGCAGGCGGCATCACGCACGCGCCGACCGCGAGAAATTCGCGGAAACCGACCTGCAACCCTTCGCGCCGGATCGCCGTCAGCCACAGAATCGTCGCGAGCGATCCGGTGATCGACAGGTTCGGACCGAGATCGACGCCGATCAGGATCGCATCGACTACCGTTTGCGGGCTATGCGCGGCGTGGATCGTCGAACTCGCGATCAGCCCGGCGGGCAGGTTGTTGACCCCGTTCGACACCAGCGCGACCGCGACGCCGGCCACGCCCGCGGCGACGTGCTCGCCGCTTTGCATCAGCATGCGCAGCAGGCCGGCCAGCGCGCGCACCGCGCCGGTCCGGTCGAGCGTCTCGACGACGACGAACAGCCCCGCGACGAGCGGCAGCACGCTCCATGAAATCGCGCGAACGATCGGCACGCCCGCCGCGCGATCCCGCATCACCACGCACGCGACCGTGACGATGCCCGCCAGCGCGGTCGGCAATCCGAGCGGACGATCGGCGACCGACACCGCCATCAGCGCGACGGCCGTTGCGGCGATGCCTGCCAACGCGATGCGTCCGCCGCCCGTCAGCGGCTGCACCGGCAGCCCGGATTCGCAATGGCCGGACAGCGCACGTCGCTGCACGATCCTCAGCACGACGAACGTGCACGCGATCGACGCGACGGACGGCGCCGCGAAATGCGCAAGCCAGACGCCGAGCGCCGGCATGTGCGCACCGTACAGCACCAGGTTCGCCGGATTCGAAATCGGCAGCACGAAACTCGCGGCATTGGCGACGAGCGCGCAGCTGTACAGCAGCGGCATCGGGTCGGCCTTCGCGCGGCGCGCGGCGGCAAGGACCGCGGGCGTCAGCACGACGGCGGTCGCATCGTTCGACAGGAACACCGTGGTGACGACGCCGACCCCGTAGATCAGCGCGAACAACCGCCGCGGCGAGCCCTGCGCGAGATTGACGACGTGCGTCGCGACCCAGTCGAACAGCCCCTCGCGACGGGCCGCCTCGGACAGCAGCATCATGCCCGTCAGGAACAGGTACACGTCGCCGCCTTTCGCGACGGCGTCCAGCGCCTGGGCGGCGGGCAACAGGTTCAACACGACCAGCAGCAGCGCGCCGCTCACGGCCCAGATGGCCTCGGGCCAGCCGAACGGACGCGTGATGACGCCCGCGGTGGCGAGCGCGGAAATCAGCCAGGCAAGCGAAACAGGATTCATGGGCAAGTGGACGGAGGCAGGGGAATCGACATCGCCGTCACGACGATGTCGCCGATAGATCGGCGGGCTTGCCGCACACGCTGCTCAGCGAGCGCGCGTGGCCGAGCCACAGCGCGAGCGAGCCCGTCGACACGGCGCCCAGCACGACGAACGCGGTCGGATAGCCGAAGTGTTGCGCGAGCACGCCGCCCAGCACGGGACTGAGCGCCGCGCCGATACCCTGCGCGGTCGCGACCGCGCCCTGCCCGGCATTCACGCGCCCGGAGCCGTGCAGCAGGCGAACCACGAGCGCGGGCACGACCACGCTTTGCAGGCCGGCGCCGATGCCGTCGAGCACCTGCACCGGCCACACGCCCGCTTCGCTCATCCACGCCGCGGCGACCAGCCCGCGCACCGGCAGCACGAGGTACGAGAACAGCAACACCCGCCAGTAACCGTGCGTGCGAATCAGCCGGGGCGCGAGCCACGCCGCCGCGATCATCACGAACTGCGCGATGACGATCGTCTGTGCGGTGAACGCACTCGGGTTGCTGCGATGCGTGACGACGACGCCCATTCCGTAGAGCGGCAGCATCGCGGCATTGCCGAGATGAAACAGCGCGAGCGACGCGCCGAGCAGCACCAGCGGCCGATTTTCGGCGAGCGTGCGCAGGCCGCCGATACGTGACGTCGACGTCGCGGCCGACGCATGCGGATGCGCGGCATCCGTTCCCGGTGCGGCACCGGCAGGATCGAGGCCACGTGCGGACGCATGATCGATCGCGTGCCCGGGAATCGCCAGCGTGCTCACGATGGCGAGGACCGTGAACACGCCGACGAGCGCGAACACGGCGTCGAACCCGACATGCCAGCCGAGCCACCCGGCCAGCGCCGCACCGGCGACGTTGCCGGCATGGTTCGCCATCTGGTTGCGCCCGAACTGCCGGTCGAAACCCTGCCGGCGCACGATGCCGAGCGTCACGCCCGCGGCGGCCGGCGCCAGCACCGCGCCGCTGACCGCCGCCAGGACCTGCGACGCCGCCACCGCCGAATAGCTGTGGACGAACATCATCGCCAGCGACGCAAGCGCCGTCACCGCGGTGGCCACGACGATCAGCGCCCGCTTCGCGCGCACCGCATCGACGAGCGCGCCGGCCAACGGCGTCGCGGCCATCGCGGCGAGCCCGGCCAGCGTCATGACCGAGCCGATCGCATCGGCGCCCCAGCCGCGCGACAGCAGGATGACGCCGATGAACGGGCCGATGCCGGCCTGCACGTCGGCGAGGAAGAAGTTGAGCGCTTCGAGCGCGCGTGCCGCTCTCATGGTCGTCTCACCGTCGCGCGATCATTCGGCGTCCGCATCGACGAGCTCGGCGATCTCGCTCACGTCGAGCGTCGTGCCGTGCGGCGTGACGACGCCGTGCCCCCACGCCTGCACATGGACACCGGGACGCAGATAATCGTGCAGCGCCTCAGCCGCATGCGGCGGCACCCGCAGCGCGACGCCGCTCGTCAGCAACGCGCCGTTCGACTCGCCTTTCGGGCCGTGCAGCGCAAACGCGACTTCGCCGCTCAGTTCCATCGGTTTTCGAGCGGCGTGCGCCGGCTTCGGCGGCGCGGCGTGCGCGGGCCCGTCGTCGACGATGTCGACGCCGTCGCGCCCGGTCAGTTGCACGGCCGCGATCATCGCCGCGCGACGCGGCTTGACGCCCCGCACGCGGATGCGGTCGCCGACCGCGATATGGCGTACCAGTTCGCGGCCCAGATGCGGCGGCACGTGAACCTGGAAGTCGCCGTTCAGGATCAGGCCGTCGATTTCTCCGTGCAGATTGAGCAGGAACTGCGTGACGCGGCCGCGCGTTTCGGGCAGGCAGGCGGGATCGATCCAATGCATGGCAGGACTCCTTTCGATGGATGGGGGGAACAGCGTCGCGCGATCAACGCGCGACGTCGTCATAGAGATTCACGACATGGCCCGGCGCGCCGAACGCCGTCGCCTGCAACGCTTCGCCGTAGGCGTTGCGCGTGCCGTAACCGACCGCGGCCACGCGCTCGCCGGGGACGAGCAGCGCGCCGAATTGCTGGGCGGCCGGCACGGTCAGCTTGACGATCGCACCGCTGTCGAGGATCACGCCGTCCGGCTCGCCGCGCGGCGCGCGCGTCACGCGGCGCACGACGCCGGACACGCTCAGGCGGGCGAGGTTGACGCCGCGCAGCGTCGGCGGCACGGGCGCGACGAGCGGGGGCGGCTGATCGGACAGCGACGCGCCGGTGCCGTCGTTGCGAACCACGCGTGCGCGGATTTCGTCGTCGGCGCGTCGTTCGCCGGCTACCGTGACACGCTGGCCCGACCGCACGAGCGCCGTCAGTTGCGAACCGAGATGCGGCGGCAGGCGGACGAGCGTGCCGTCGGTCAGCACGAAGCCGTCGACGGCGCCTTCCGGATTGATCGTCAGGCGCGACAGCGTGCCGGACACCAGCGCATCCGATGCGGTGTCGTTTCCTGGCCCGGCAGGCGCAAGCGCGCGCGGCCGAGGAGGCGCAGGAGGCGGCGGCGGCATGGCGTCGGCCGGGTCTTCCGCGCGCGGCGCGGGCGGCACCTGCGCGAGGCTGACCGTTGCGACGGCAACGAGTGCGGCAGCGCAAAGCATGCGATACGACCGGCGAACGGCGGCACGGCGCGGCGGCCGCGATCGAGCGACAGGCAGGTACGACTTCATGACGGGCTCCGGCGACGGGTTGCGATGCACCGGTATTCGCAATACCCGTGCCAACCCGCGACGCGCCGCGCGGCCGTGCGCCGAACGACGACGCGCGGCCAACATGTCGGATTTCCCGACACGTCGCGTCACCGCCTGTCGGCATTCCCGACAGTCGTAACGGCTGACTAGTCGTCGCGCTCGATCCCGAGATTCGCCATGCGCGCATAGAGCGACTGGCGGCCGATCCCGAGCTGCCTCGCGGCCTCCGCGCGATTGCCGTTCGCGCGCTCGAGCGCGCGCAGGATCGCCGCGCGCTCGAGCGTCGCCAGCGCATCGGGCAGCGGCATGTCGAGCAGGTGCGCCGGCACCGCCTCGGCGCCCGATTCGCGCGCGGGCACGGCGGCCAGGCCGAGATCGGCCGCGCTGACGGCCGGCCCGGGAGCGAGCGCGGCCGCCCGCTCCATTACGTTGCGCAGTTCGCGCACGTTGCCCGGCCAGCGGTGATCGAGCAGCGCGCGCTGCGCGTCGTTCGTCAGATGCAGCGCGCGCATGCCCGCCGCGCTGCCGAGGAAATGCGCGGCGAGCGGAAGGATGTCGGCCACACGTTCCGCGAGCGGCGGCAGGTGCAGCGGAATGACGTTCAGCCGATAGAAGAGATCTTCGCGGAACGTGCCGTTCGCGACGGCCGCGGCAAGGTCGCGGTGCGTCGCGGCCACGACGCGAATGTCGATTGCCGTGGTGCGATCCGCGCCGAGCGGCGTCACCTGGCGCTCCTGCAGCGCACGCAGCAGCTTCGCCTGCATCGCGGCGGGCATGTCGCCGATCTCGTCGAGAAAGAGCGTACCGCCATCGGCCTCGACGAGGCGCCCCGCGCGATCGGCATGCGCCCCCGTGAACGCGCCGCGACGATGCCCGAACAACTCGCTTTCGAGCAGATCGGCCGGGATGGCCGCGCAGTTCACGGCGACGAACGGCCCCGCATGCCGGGCCGACGCGGCATGCAGCACGCGGGCGGCCACCTCCTTGCCCGTGCCCGTCTCGCCGGTCAGGAGCACGGTCGCGTCGCTCATCGCGGCGCGGCCGACCTGCTTCTGCACGTCGCGCATCGCGGCGCTCACGCCCAGCAGTCGCGGTCGGTCCGCCGAAGGTTCGCCCGCGAAACCGTCGTCGGGCGGCGCGAGCGCGGGCGGCTGATTCGCCGACACGATGCGTTCGAGCAATTGCGCGATGTCGCGACGGCCGATCGGCTTCGTCAGGTGATCGAATGCGCCGAGCCGCATCGCTTCGATCGTGTTGTCGCTGGTCGCATGGGCCGTCAGCATGACGACCGGAATCGCGGCCAGCGCGGGATCGTCGCGCAGTTGCGCGAGCACGGCCAGCCCGTCCAGATCCGGCAGGCGGAAGTCCAGGAAGATGCATTCGATACCGTTGCCGCCGCCGTCGCGCAGCGTGCCGAGCGCGGCGCGGCCGGATGCGGCCTCGACGGCCCGATGACCGAGATCGGCGAGCGTTTCGGCGAGGCTGTCGCGAAAGGCCGCGTCGTCGTCGACTATGAGGATGTTTGCCATGGAATTTCAATCACGAATGCGGCCCCCCCGTCGAGGCGCGCGTGACCGCCGTGCGCCGCCGCCACTTCGCGGACGACGGCAAGGCCGAGGCCCGTGCCATCCGCGCGGCCCGTCACGAAAGGTTCGAAAATCCGCTCGCGCTGCGCGGCCGGCACGCCGGGGCCGCTGTCCGACACGGTGAGGCACAGCCAGTCGCGCCCGGCGAACGCGCGCCGCTCGGCGGCGAGCGTGACCGCGCCGCCGTCGCCCGCGTGGTGCAGCGCGTTGAGCAGCAGATTGTCGAGCGCGCGCCGCATCTGGTCGGGATCGAAAGCGGGAAAATCCGACGGCCACGCGAGCCGTTCGCCCTGCCCCGCGAGCGACAGCGTCAGCTCGATCGCTTGCCGCTGCGCGAGTTCGCGGTGCGCGTCGACGGCCTGCGCGAGCCACGCGTCGACGTCGACCCGTGTCGCATGCGGGCGCACCGGCTGCGTCAGCGCGAGCAGGCTCGACAATTGCGCATCGATGCGCTCGATCTGCGCGAGGATCACGCGCAACGCGTCCTGCTGCCGCCGGCCATCGCCCTCCAGCGCGTTCTCCGCCTTCAGCCGCATCGCGCCCATCGGATTGCGAATCTCGTGCGCGACCTGCGCGGCCAGCTTGCCCAGCATGCCGAACCGTTCGGCCTGCGCGAGGCGCGTGCGCAGTTCGTCGGCCTGCTGTTTCAGCAAGTCGGCGCGCCGCGCCCGCTCGTTGAACGCATCGATCACGCGGTCGAGATCGGGTTCGCCGACGTACGGCAGGTGATGCTCGCGCCCGTCGGGTTCCAGCCCGCTCTCGATCCGTGCGAGATTGCGCTTCCATCGGCGCAGCGCCACGGCCAGCGCCGCCGCGATCGCCAGAATCACGGCGAGCACGGCCGCGAGGCCCGTTGCCAGCAACTCACCGTGCCGGCCCAGCGGCGGGCGCGCACGCGTCAGCATCCACACGTACAGCCCCGAGCCGCCGCGTACCGGGCAGGCCGCCGCGATCACGGCATCCTGCGCGCCTTCGACGACGTTCGCCGTCGCGGCATGCGTCGCGGCCGCGGCGCGCAGCGTGCGGAGGATCAGCGGCGTTTCCGCTTCCGGAACGTCGTGTTTGACGCCGCTACCCTGATAGGTCGGAAAGGAATACGCGAGAAAGCCGCTCGCCGCAGGGGCGGCGTCGGGCATCCAGAACCCGCCTTCCATGTCGGGCGCACGGGACAGCACGATGTCGAGGATCGCGTGCATCAGTTCCGGGGCGGGCCCGGCGCCCGCCGACGCGGAAGACGCGCTGTAACGCGACGCGACCGCTTCGCATGCCGACGCGCCCGCGGCCTTCGCGCTGGCCACCTGCTGGCTCTCGGCGGAACTCGCCGTGATCCAGACGACCGCGACGAGCGTCGCGCACAGCGCCGCGACGAGTGCCCACAGCATGACGAGTTGGGTGGAAAACGACGGACGCTTCATCGGATCGGGCGGATGGTCGAGGACGACAGAATAGCGTATTGCATGTCATGCGAAGCCGTCGTGACCGCCATGCATCGCACCGGCGGCTTGCCGGATCGGAGCGACAACGGCTCACGCTGGAAAGCCGGGCGAAAGCCTGGGGCGCCAGACTGCCTTCGGTCCAGCGTCCAGGCCGAACCCTCCCCGCGCCGCTCGTTCGGCGAATGGCGGCTCGGCGGCGACGTGACGGCCGCGTGGGGCGCGCCGCGGCCATGATGCGCGGCGCATTCGATCAGAATCGATGGCGAATGCCGACGATCGCAAGCTCCTGGGCCGCCTTGCCGCCATCGACGTAGGCGTCCGCGATCACCGCCTGCGCGGGGCCCGCGCCGTTGCTGCCCGACGCATGCCCGTAGCTCGTCGTCGCATAGAGATCCGTGCGCTTGCTGAGCGCGTAGTCGGCCGCGAGCGTGACCTGCCGGTACGCGGCCGACGAATCGCCGTGCGATTTCAGGTAGTTGTAACCCGTCTCGAACAGCAGCGCGGGCGAAGCCTGCCACGCGACGAACACCGAGCCGGTGTTGTAGCGCTCGGCCGCCCCCAACGTCGCGGCGACGAGCGCGGGAATGTCCGCAACCACGCCCGCATAGGTGTTCTCCTTCGACGAACCGTATGGCGATTCGCGCCGGATCTCACCATCTCCGCGCACGACCGACTGCCTCTCCATGATGCGTCACCCCTTTTTCGTGTGCCGATAACGCGGACGCCCGTGTCAGATGCCCAGCGCGCAACCGTCCTTGCGATGGTCGGACGCGCCGATCAGCGTACCGGCCTCCCAGTCGATCCGGATCGCCTGCGCGCCGCCGATCGCCGAGCTCGGTGCGACGAGGTTGAAGCCGCGTCGCGCGAGCGCTTCGCGCACCGCCGCGGGCATCGTGCATTCGACCTCGACGTGATCGGTGCCTGGCCGCGGAAAGATGCGCGGCAGGTCGATCGCCGTTTGCAGGTCCAGGCCGTAGTCGAGCACCTTCGACAGGAAGTGCGCATGCCCCATCGCCTGATAATGACCGCCCATCACGCCGAACGTGATCTGCACCTTGCCGTCGCGGGTCACCATGCCGGGAATGATCGTGTGCATCGGCCTCGCGTGCGGCGCGATCGCATTCGGGTGGCCGGCTTCGAGCGTGAAGCTCTGGCCGCGGTTGTGCAGCATCACACCCGTTTCCTCGGACATGATGCCGCTGCCGAACGGGTGAAACAGCGAGTTGATGAAGCTCGCGCAGTTGCGATCCTTGTCGACCACGCAGATGTAGACCGTGTCCTTGTGCTCCACCGACGCCGCGACCGGTGCGCCGATCGCGTGCAGCGCCGCGATGCGCGTGCGCAGCGATTCGACGGACGCCTCCGACAACAGCATCTCGACATCCATTGGCCGAAGGCGCGGGTCCGCCAGCAGCACGTCGCGAAGCGCATACGCGACGCGCGCGGCATCGATCTCCCGGTACAGCCGCTCGGCGCCGAGCGGATCGTCGTTCGCGTCGAATCCTTCGAGCAGCTTCAGCATCAGCAGCGCGATGACGCCCTGCCCGTTCGGCGGACACTCGTGCACGTCGTAGCCGCGAAAGCGCGCGGTGATCGGCTTCACGTATTCGCCATGGAACGCCGCGAAGTCGTCCATCGTGTGCAGGCCGCCCATGCCGCGCAGGCGGGCGACGATGTCCTCCGCGACCTCGCCTTCGTAGAACACGCGCGAGCCTGCCTGCGCGATCGTCTCGAGGGTGCGCGCGAGCAGCGGCTGCCGATGCACGGTGCCCGCGCGCGGCGCGTGGCCGCCAACCAGCATCTGTGCGCGGCTCGTGGCGTCCAGCGACAGCAGTTGCGCCTGATGCGCCCAGTCCGCCGCCGCGCGCGGTGCGACCGCATAGCCGTCTCGGGCGAGCCGGATCGCCGGCGCAAGCAACGCGGAAAGCGGCAGCGAACCGTGATCGCGCACGAGCGTCGCCCATGCGTCGACCGCGCCGGGCACCGTCACCGCGTGCGGCGAGTGGCGCTCGATCGACGTGACGCCGAGCGCGCGCAGCCGCTCGACGCTCGCGGCGGCCGGCGCCCAGCCCGACCCGTTGAAGCCGACGATGTCGTCGCCGCCGCCGCGCGAATAGAGCGCGAAGCAGTCGCCGCCGATGCCGGTCGAGCCGGGCTCGACGACGCATTGCACCGCGCACGCGGCAATCGCGGCGTCCATCGCGTTGCCGCCCGATTCCAGGATCCGGACGGCAGCCAGCGTCGACGCGGGATGCGACGTCGCGGCCATCGCGCCGGTCGACATGACGAGCGAGCGGCCAGGTTGTTCGAAATTCCTCATGGTGTTCTCCTGATTCAACGTGCGGACAGCGACCGGCGCCACGCGAGCGTGTCGTCGAGCGCCCGTTTCGACGCATCGAACAACTGGTCGATTTCGTCGTGCGTGATGATCAGCGGCGGGCAGAAATTGAACGCATCGCCCAACGCGCGCGTGATCACGCCGTACGCCAGCGCCCGCTCGCCGGCATGGACGGCCACGCCTTCGGACGGCGGGAACGGCGTTTTCGTCGCCTTGTCGGCGACCAGTTCGACCGCGGCGAGGAGCCCCGCCCCGCGCGCCTCGCCCACGAGCGGATGCCCGGCGAGATCGGCCACGCGCTGCTGGAAATGCGGGATCACGTCGCGCACGTGATCGAGCACGCCGTCTTCGTCGTAGATGCGCAGCGTCTCGAGCGCGACGGCCGCGCAAACCGGATGGCCGCTGTACGTGAAGCCGTGGCCGAAGGTGCCGATCTTCTCGCTTTCGGCCACGAGCGCGCGATAGATCGCGTCGTTGACCATCAGCGCCGAGATCGGCAGGTAGCCGGCCGACAGCTGCTTGGCGACGACGATCATGTCGGGCCGCATGCCGAAGGTTTCCGAGCCGAACATGTTGCCGGTGCGGCCAAAACCGCAGATGACCTCGTCGGCCACGAGCAGGATGTCGTACCGCTTCAGCACGCGCTGGATCTTGTCCATATAGGTGGCGGGCGGCACGATCACGCCGCCGGACGCCATGATCGGCTCGGCAAAGAACGCGGCGATCGTGTCGGGCCCTTCGCGCAGGATCAGTTGCTCGAGCGACTCGGCGCAGCGTGTCGCGAACTGCTCCTCCGATTCGCCGGGCAGCGCATGACGGTAGTAGTGCGGGCAATCCGTATGCAGGATGCGATCGATCGGCAGGTCGAAGTCGCGATGGTTGTTCGGCAGGCCGGTCAGGCTCGCGGACGCGATCGTCACGCCGTGGTATGCCCGCGTGCGGGCGATGATCTTCTTCTTCAGCGGGCGCCCGAGCGCGTTGTTGTAATACCAGATCAGCTTCACCGCGGTGTCGTTGGCTTCGGAACCCGAGTTCGCGAAGAACACCTTCGACATCGGCACGGGCGCCATCGCGATCAGTTTCTCGGCCAGCAGGATCGACGGTTCGGACGACTTATGACCGAACGCGTGATAAAACGGCAGCTTGCGCATCTGGCGGTCCGCCGCGTCGGCCAGCCGCGATTCGCTGAACCCCAGCGACGCGCAGAACAGGCCGCTCAGCGCCTCGATGTAGCGGTTGCCTTCCGTGTCGTACACGTAGACGCCCTCGCCGCGCTCGATCACCATCGGCCCGACATCGCGATGACGGCTCAGGTTCGTGTATGGATGAAGGACGTGTTCGACGTCGTTCTGCTTCAGAGTGTGCATGAGTCCCTCCCTGGTTTTCGTCTCTTCCATGGTCGTGTCTTGTGTGCGGCACGGGCCCGAACAGGCGCCGGCTCCCGCTATTTGAGCCCGCCGGACAGGAACTTCTGCAACCGTCCGCTTTTCGGCGTCTTCAATATGTCGCGCGGATCGCCTTCCTCCTCCACCACGCCTTGATGCAGGAACATCACGTGGTTCGACACCTCGCGCGCGAAGCCCATCTCGTGCGTGACGACGATCATCGTGCGGCCTTCTCGCGCGAGATCGCGCATCACCTTGAGCACGTCGCCGACCAGCTCCGGATCGAGCGCCGACGTCGGTTCGTCGAACAACAGCGCGTCGGGTTCCATCGCGAGCGCGCGGGCGATCGCGACACGCTGCTGCTGGCCGCCGGACAGGTGCGCCGGATACGCGTTGGCGAAACGCGTCATGCCCACCTGCTCGAGATAGCGTTCCGCCCGCTCGCGCGCCTCCGCCCGGCCGAGCTTCAGTACGTGCAGCGGCGCCTCGACGACGTTCTGCAGCACCGTCATGTGCGCCCACAGATTGAAATGCTGGAACACCATCGCGAGCCGCGTGCGCATCCGGCGCAACTGGACGGGATCCGAAATCCTGATCCGGCCGCTGCGGTCGACCGACGTCCTCACCTCGCCGCCGCCGAGCGACACGCGGCCCGACGAAGGCGATTCCAGAAAATTGATGCATCGAAGCAGCGTGCTCTTGCCCGACCCCGACGAACCGATCACGCTGATCACGTCGCCCGGGTGGGCCGCCAGCGAGACGCCTTTCAGCACCTCGTGGTCGCCGTAGCGCTTGTGGAGATTCTCGACGGACAGTGCATTCATGTGGCGTGGCTCCGCGATTGCGCAAGCGTGGAAAGCGGCAGCGGCCGCAAGTGGACGAGCAGGCGCCGCTCGGTTGCCCGGATGAGCAGCGCGACGAGCCCCGTCAACGCGAAATAGACGGTGCCGACGGAAATGAACGCCTCGAACGGCGCGTAGTAGTTCGCGTAGAAATCGCGCGCGGCGCCCGTCAGGTCGATCAGCGTGATCGCGCTGACCAGCGACGTGCCGTGCAGCATCAGGATGACTTCGTTGCTGTAGGCGGGCAGGAACCGGCGCAGCGCCGACGGCAACACGATGCGGCGCCAGGCGGTCGCACGCGACATCCCGTACGCCTGCGCCGCTTCGATTTCGCCGTACGCGGTCGCGCGGATCGCACCGGCCAGGATTTCGACGGTATACGCGCAGGTGTTCGCGGTCAGCGCGATCATCGCGCAGCCGAACGGATCGCGCAGCAGCAACAGCAGCGGATTGCCGCGCTGCCACGCGTCCTGCACCCACTGGAACTGGCCGAAGCCGTAATACACGATCATCAGTTGCGCGAGCAACGGCGTGCCGCGCATGAACCACGTGTACACCGCCACCGGGCCGTGCACGAAGCGGTTAGGCGACACGCGCAGCACCGCCAGCGGAATCGCGAGCAGCAACCCGAGGGCCAGCGAACCCGCAGTCAGTTGCACCGTGACCCATAGCCCGCCGGCGTACGCACCAAGCAGCGAGATCAGTTGGTCGTGGCTCATCCGTGCAGCCTCCCCTCGCGCATGCCGCGGTTCAAGCGCACGCGGGCGCGCGCCGCGCACGCCGTCGATCCCGACGTCACCAGCAGATACACCGCGCAGGCGGCGAGATAGAACGTCATCGGCGCCTGGGTCGTGCGGCCGGCCTGGTCGGAGATGAACATCACGTCGTGCAGGCCGATCAGCGACGCGATCGCCGTGGTCTTGAGCAGCACCAGCCAGTTGTTCAGGGCGGCAGGCAACGCGAGCCGCGCCATCTGCGGAAACAGGATGCGGCGAAACGCGAGCCAGCCCGAGAATCCGTATGCGCGCGCCGCCTCCATCTGGCCGCGCGGCACACCGAGGATCGCGCCACGGAACGTCTCCGTGTAGTACGCGCCGAATATGAAACCGATCGTCAGCACCGCGGTCGCGAACGCGTCGACGTCGGGCGCATGCAGGCCGAACGCGGCCGACAGCCGGTTCAGCACGATCTGGCCGCCGTAGAACACCAGCAGCATCATCACGAACTCCGGCACGCCGCGAATCAGCGTGGTGTACGCGGTGGCGGCGGACGCCAGCACGCGCGAGCCCGACAGCTTGGCCATCGCGCCCGCCATGCCGATGCATACGGCGAGCGCGACGGACAGCACGGCGAGCACGATCGTCACCTCGGCGCCGCGCAACAGCGCCGGCAGGTATTGCTGCAATTCGGACATGACGCTCCTTTCCAGCACGCTCGGGATTCGTTCCGGCTGCCTGCGCGCCGGTGCGATGCCGATCGGCAAACGATCAGTAGATGTCGAAATCGAAGTACTTCTTCTCGATGGACTGATACACGCCATTGGCGCGAATGGCCGTGATCGCCTGGTTCAGCTGCTGCCGGAGATCGTCGTCGGTCTTGCGCACCGGAATGCCGTAACCCTCGCCCAATAGCGTCTTCTGCTCGGGCGTCGTACCGACGATCGGCGTGCCGACGAACTTGAAGTTCGCGCCTTCCGGTTTCGTCAGGAACGCGGAATACGCGGCGGTCGCGTCCTGCAACGCGGCATCGATGCGGCCCGAGCGCAGATCGAGATAGACCTCGTCCTGGGTCGGGTAGCGCACCAGCTGCACGCCGTTCTGCACCCAGTACGCGCTCGCGTACTTGTCGGCCAGCGTGCCGCGCTGAACGCCGACGCGCTTGCCCTTGAGTTCCGCCGGCGTCGCGTCCTTGATCGGGCTGTTTTTCGCGGCGACCAGCCGGCGCGGCGTGTTGTAGTACTTGTCGGTGAATGCGACCTTCTGCTTGCGCTCGGCGGTGATCGCGACCGAGGCGACGATCGCGTCGACCTTGTCGGCCATCAGGGCAGGCAGCAGGCCATCCCAGCCGATCTGCACCAGCGTGCAGTTCGCGTGCATCTGCGCACACAGTGCATGGATGACGTCGATGTCGAAGCCCACCGGCGTGCCGTCGGGCTGTATCGACGAAAACGGCGGATACGCGCCTTCGTAGCCGATCCGGATGTCCTTCCACTCTTTCGCGTGGGCCTGCGCGGCCGCCAGCAGGACGGTGACGAGCAGCAGGAATCTCATCATGGGTCGTTTCATGTCGATACTCCGTAACGTGTTTCGTTGGAAATGACTGCGTGGTCGTGTCGCACGGTTCTTGCCCGACAATTGATTTGGATCACTTATCGACAGGCACGAGGCGGCAGCCGCCGCCTGTTCCTGTTCCTTCAGTGGCCGCCCGTCATCCAGTCGCGCACGGCCGGGACGGTCGCTTCGATGTGCTCGCGCACCGCGGCCTCGAGCGCGACAGGATCGCCGCTCCGGATCGCGTCGATCAGCCCCATGTGGTCGTCACGCGACGTCTTCGGCTTGTAGGCGCGCTCGAGCCACAAGCGCATGTGCGGTTCCACCACCGTGTGCAGCCCGGCAATCTGCGTAATCAGGCGCTGGCGCCCGCACAGCCGGCACAGATATTCGTGAAAGCTGCGATGCGCGGTCACCCACTGCTGGCCGTCCGGCTCGGCGCGCTCCATCGCGTCGATCAGGCGCGTCAATTCATCGACATGCTGCGGCGTGATGTTCGGCAGCGCCATGCGCGCGGCCAGCCCTTCCAGCACGCCGCGCATGCCGAACACCACCTCCATCTCGTCGACGTCGAGCCCCCGCACGATCGCGCCGCGATTCGGACGGATCGCGACCAACCCTTCGCTCGCGAGCCGACGGAACGCCTCCCGCACCGGCATGCGGCTCGTATTGATCTCGGCGGCGATGTCCTCGGGAATCAGGCGATCGCCGGCCTTGTACGTTCCCATCCGGATGCGGTAGAGCACGTGTGCGTAGGCCTCTTCCTCGGCCGTGGCGGGAAATTGCGGATGCAGCGGCGGCGTACGGGTGTCCATGTTCATGCAATGACCTCTTTCGCGGACCCTCGGCATCGCCGCGACGCGCCCGCACACCGAAGGCGCGTGGCGGGCTCGCGAACTTCCGTTCGATCTTGATTGAAAGGTATTGGTAATAGTGGATATTTGTATCTACGGCTGCACTATACGACGCCACAAATAATGTCGAATATGGGTTAACCCGTAGAATCGGCGAGACACCGACGCGCCCTCGCCCGCAAACGAAAACGCCCGACGCCGGGCATCCGGCGTCGGGCGTGTCGGCCAACCATGACGGCGGACGGTGCGCCGTCAGCCTCCACCCGCGGGCACGGCCGCGCGCTTCGACGCGCCGTCCCGCTCGATCCGCTCGACGATGCGCGCGAGCCGAATGATGTCGGTCAGCGCGAAATCGGCCGCATCGGGCCGCGGCCGGCCGCACTGGTCGGCCATGCGCATCGCGAACGCGAGCGCCTCGGAACGCTCGCGCAGCAGCGCGCGCAATGCATCCGCGATCACCTGCCGGTCGCGCGGGTCATCCAGGCCCAGCACGGAACCGGCATCCGGCATCGCGAACGGCCCGGCCGCCAGCACGGCAACATCGGGCACGCGCATCGTGTTTCGTTCCATGATCTTCCTCTTTGTCGACTCGCGACCGACGGCGCGTCACCGCCGGTTCGAGCGCGACACCACGTCGATCCACACCGCGAGCACCAGCACCGCGCCCTTGACGATCATCTGCCAGTACGCGTCGACGTCGAGCATCGACATCCCGTTGTCGAGGCTCGCCATCACGAGCGCGCCGATCAGCGCGCCGTAGACGGTGCCCGACCCGCCTCGCATCGACGTGCCGCCGATGAAGCACGCGGCGATCGCATCGAGCTCGCCCATCGAGCCGGCGGACGGCGACCCGGCCGCGAGCCGCGCCGTGTTGACGAGGCCGGCGAACGCGCACATCAGCCCCATCAGCGCGAAGATCACGAGCTTCACACGATCGGTGTCCACGCCCGACAGCCGCGTCGCTTCCAGGTTCGACCCCACCGCATAGATGCGCCGGCCGAACACGGTCTGCGTCGCGATCCACGAGAACACGCCGAGCAGCACGAGCAGCAGCAGCACGGGCACCGGAATTCCGCCGTAACGGTCGAGCGTCGCGACGAACGCGAACAGCACGGCGCCGGCACCGACGATCTTCGCGACGTCCTGCCACAACGGCGCGACCGTGAGCCGATAGCGCCGCCGCGTGCCGCGCTGGCGCACCACCAGCAGCGTCGCGACCACGAACAGCAGCACCGCGAGGGCGTCCCCGGCAACACGCGGCAGATAGCCCTGCCCGATGAACACGAAGCCGTCCGACACGGGCGCGATCGTCGAGCCGCCCGTCACGCCGAGCAGGATGCCGCGAAACGCGAGCATCCCGCCGAGCCCGACGATGAACGACGGCACGCGCCGATAGGTCGACCACCAGCCGTTGAAGAGCCCGATCAGCACGCCGAGCGCGAGCACGACCGGGACCGTCGCCGCGACCGGCCAGTGGCGGTTGACGTCGAGGATCGCGGCGACGCCGCCGAGCAGCCCGAGCAGCGAGCCGACCGACAGGTCGATCTCGCCCGCGATGATGACGAACACCATCCCGCACGCGAGCATGCCGGTGATCGACATCTGCCGCAGCAGGTTCGATACGTTGCGCGGCGTGACGAACGCGCCGTCCGTCAGCACCGAGAAGAACGCCCAGATCGCGACGACCGCGAACAGCAGCGCGAGCACCTTGTAGCGCGTGAAGACGTGGCGCAGCGCGAGCCGCGGCGCATGCCCGTCGGGACGACGCGCATCGGTATCCGGCGTCGCCGGGGTCGAGGAAGAAAGTTCGGAATTCATGTCGCACTCGCTGCGGTGGGTTCGGCGGCCGCCCGCGCGGGCTTCAGCGCGGCGGCGAGAATCTGTTCCTGCGTGAGGCCCTGGTTGACGAAATCGCCGCGCAGCTCGCCTTCACCGATCACCAGCACGCGATCGGCGAGGCCGAGCACTTCCGGCAGTTCCGACGACACGACGATCAGCGCGACGCCGCGCCTGGCCAGCGCGAAGATCAGCCGGTAGATCTCGGCCTTCGCGCCCACGTCGACGCCGCGCGTCGGTTCGTCGAGGATCAGCACCTGCGGCTCGGTCAGCAGCATCTTCGCGAGCACCGCCTTCTGCTGATTGCCGCCCGACAGGCTCGCGATCGACAGGAACGGATGCGCGGCGCGCACCGACAGCCGCTGCATCTCGGTGCGGATCGCGTCGAGCTCGGCGGCCGCGTCGATGCGCCCGCGCGCCGCGAAGCGCCGCAGCACCGCGAGCGTGATGTTGTGGCCCACGCCGAGCTGCGGCACGATGCCGTGGCGCTTGCGGTCCTCCGGCACCATCGCGATGCCGGCGCGGATCGCGTCGGCCGGCGAGCGGATCGCGAGCGGCCGGCCGTTCATCGTCACGCTCGCCGTGCACGCGCCCGGATACGCGCCGAAGATCGCCTGCATCAACTCGGTGCGGCCCGCGCCGACGAGCCCGGCGACGCCGACGATCTCGCCGCGCCGCACGCTGAACGACACGTCGTCGACGCGCTTGCGGCGCGCGTTGGTCACGTCGCGGCACGTCACATGGCGCACGTCGAGCACGACGTCGCCGATCTCGTGCGGCTCGCGCGGATACAGGTCGCGGATCTCGCGGCCGACCATCATCGCGATGATGCGGTCGGTGGTCAGCGCGGCCATCGGCTCGGTCGCGACATGGCGTCCGTCGCGGATCACGGTGACCGTGTCGCACACGGCCGCCACCTCGTCGAGCTTGTGCGAGATGTACACGCACGCCACGCCGCGCCGCTTCAGGTCGCGCACGATGTCGAGCAGGATCCGCGTTTCCGACGCGCTCAGCGACGACGACGGTTCGTCGAGGATCAGCAGCTTCGCCTGCTTGTTCAACGCCTTCGCGATCTCGATCAGCTGCTGGTGGCCGCCGCCGTAGTTCATCACCGGCTGCGCGACGTTGATCGCGTCGATCCGCAGTTCGTGCAGCAGTTCCTCCGCCCGCTGGACCATCGCCGCGAAGTGCATGCGCCCGCCCGGCAGCGTGATCTCGTTGCCGAGGAAGATGTTCTCGGCCACCGACAGTTCGGGCACGAGCATCAGTTCCTGATGGATGATCACGATGCCCGCGCGCTCGGTGTCGCGTATGCCGGATGCCGCGAGCGGCGCGCCTTCCCAGCGGATTTCGCCGTCCCACGTGCCGTGCGGGTACACGCCCGACAGCACCTTCATCAGCGTCGACTTGCCGGCGCCGTTCTCGCCGCACAGCCCGACGCATTCGCCGGGGCGCACGGTCAGGTCGATACCGTCGAGCGCCTTCACGCCGTCGAATGCCTTGACGATGCCGCGCATCGTCAGCAAGGGTTCCGTCATTCGTTCATGCCTCGCAGGATGCGCGCGGGCGCGACGGTGCGCCGCCCGCGCGTCGTGCCGTTACTGGCTCGCCAGCTGGGCCTGGGTATAGAAGCCGTCCTTCACGACGACGTCGACGTTGCGCTTGGTCAGCAGCGTCGGCTGCAGCAGCACCGTGTCGACCTTCTTCTTGCCGTTGTCGTATTGCGCGTTGAACGCGGGCTTCGTGCCCTTCGCGAGATCGACCGCGAGCTTCGCGGCTTCGCTCGCGATCAGCTTCAGCGGCTTGTAGACGGTCATCGTCTGCGTGCCGGCGATCACGCGCTTGACCGCGGCCAGATCCGCATCCTGCCCGGACACCGGCACCTTGCCGGCCAGATGCTGCGCGGCGAGCGCCTGGATCGCGCCGCCGGCCGTGCCGTCGTTCGATGCGACGATCGCGTCGATCTTGTTGTTGTTCGCGGTCAGCGCGTCCTCGACGATCCGCAGCGCGGTCGATGCGCTCCATTCGGGCACCCACTGCTGGCCGACGACCTTGATGTCGCCGCGGTCGATCGCGGGCTTGAGCACCTTCAGTTGTCCTTCGCGCAGCATCTTCGCGTTGTTGTCGGTCGGCGCGCCGCCCAGCAGGAAATAGTTGCCCTTCGGCTTCACGTCGTAGACGCCCTGCGCCTGCAGTTCGCCGACCTTCTCGTTGTCGAACGAGATGTATGCGTCGACGTCCGCGTCGAGGATCAGGCGGTCGTACGACACGACCTTGATGCCGGCCTTCTTCGCCTCGGCGACGACGTTGCCGAGCGTCTTCGAGTTGAACGGCACGATCACGATCACGTCGACGCCGCGCGAGATCAGGTTCTCGATCTGCGAAATCTGCCGCTCCTCGCTCGCATCGGCTGACTGCACCGACACCTTCGCGCCGAGCTTCGTCGCGGCCGCGACGAAATAGTCGCGATCGCGCGACCAGCGCTCGACGCGCAGATCGTCGATGCAGAAGCCGATCTCGGGCTTGTCCTTGCTCGCATGGGCGAGCGGCGAGCCCAGTGCGAGGATCGCCAGCGCGGCGGCGCCGGCAAGCGAACTCAATACGGTACGACGCGTCACGGATTTCATGTCTCCACTCCTTGTTATGGAACCACTCACGAACCGCGGGCGGCCGCCGGATTGCACCGCCCGCATCGAGTCACTGCGACGTGCGTCTCACGCGCCGGTCGCAAACACCGGTTCGAGCGCACGATACAGCGCGCGAAACGTCGGCCGCCGCACGTCGCGATACCATGCGTGCCGCTCGGGATCGGGCTCGCGCACCGCGACGACGGGTGGCTGCGGGCACACGTCGCCGAGCCGCGCATCGGGCTCGAGCGCGAGATGCGCGAGGCGCGCGGCGCCGAGCGCCGGCCCCACCTCGCCGCCCTCGCGCAGCGTCAGCGCGCGGCCGCTCAGATCGGCGAGCATCTGCGTCCAGTACGCGCTGCGCGAGCCGCCGCCGATCACGGTGATGCTGTCGGGGGCGAGCCCGGCCGCATGCAGCGCGTCGATGCCGTCGAGCAGCGCGAAACCGACGCCTTCGAGCGTCGCGTTCGCGAGATCGGCGCGCCGCGTGTCGGGCGTGAGCCCATAGAACACGCCCTTCGCGTTCACGTCGTTGTGCGGCGTGCGCTCGCCGCTCAGGTACGGCAGGAACCACGGGCGGCTCGCGCGTGCGTGCGTTTCGGCGTCGTCGAGCAGCGCCGCGACGCCGTCGTAGCCGGCCAGTTGCGCGGTGAAGTCGATGCAGCCGGCCGCGTTCAGCATCACCGACATCAGATGCCAGGTATCGGGCAGCGCATGGCAGAAGCTGTGCACCGCCGATTCGGGATTCGCGCGAAACCCGTCCGACACCGCGAAATACACGCCCGACGTGCCGAGCGACAGCAGCGCGTCGCCGGGCCGCACGATCCCGACGCCGACCGCGCCGGCCGCGTTGTCGCCGCCGCCGGCCACCACCGGGATCTCGCGCAGGCCGAGCGCCCGTGCGACGGCCGGCAGCAGCGTGCCGGTGATGCGGTTGCCCTCGAACACGGCCGGCATCTGCGTGCGCGACAGCCCGCAGGCGGCGAGCAGCGTATCGTCGTAATCACGCTTCGCGACGTCGAGCCACAGCGTGCCCGCGGCATCCGACGGATCGGTGGCGAACGCGCCGGTCAGCCGGTAGCGCAGATAATCCTTCGGCAGCAGCACGTAGGCGATGCGCGCGAACACGTCGGGCTCGTGACGCCGCACCCACAGCAGCTTCGGCGCGGTGAAGCCCGGCATCGCGACGTTGCCGGCCACCGTGCGCAGCGACGGCGCGAGCCGTTCGAGTTCGTCGCACTCGGCGTCCGCACGCCCGTCGTTCCACAAAATCGCGGGGCGCAGCACGTCGCCGTGCGCATCGAGCAGCGTCGCGCCGTGCATCTGGCCGGTCAACCCGAGCGCGCCGATGTCGCGCGGATCGATGCCGGCCGAACGCGCATCCGCCACGACTGCGGCAAGCGCGCCGCAGGCGGCCTCCCACCAGTCGCGCGGCGCCTGCTCGGACCAGCGCGGCCGCGGCCGGCTCACCGTCAGCGGGCGGCTCGCGCTGGCGCGCACCGCGCCGTCGCGGTCGAGCAGCACCGCCTTCACGCCCGACGTGCCGAGATCGAGTCCGATGTACATGGCGTCAGCGCAGCCCGTAGATCGCCTGGTTCACGATGTTCTCCAACCGCTCCTGCGCACCGCTCGCATGCCGCGGGTCCACACCGCGCGCGAGCGCGTCGGCCGCCAGCGACTCCAGCGTGTAGCCACCCGACAGGATCTTGCGGCCGAATTCATCGTCCCACCGCGCATAACGCTGCCGGCGCAGCGCGTCGAGCCGGTCGTTCTCGACCAGCACCGCCGCGCGTTCGAGCGCGAGCGCGAGCACGTCGATCGCGCCGACGTGGCCGTAGAACAGGTCTTCCGGATCGATGCTCTGGCGGCGCACCTTCGCGTCGAAGTTCATCCCGCCGGTCGTGAAGCCGCCGTGGCGCAGGATCTCGTAGAACGCGAGCGTCAGCTCCTCGACGCTGTTCGGGAACTGGTCGGTATCCCAGCCGTTCTGCGGATCGCCGCGGTTCGCGTCGACGCTGCCGAACACGCCGAGCGCGAACGCATTCGCGATCTCGTGATGGAACGAATGACCGGCGAGCGTCGCGTGGTTCGCCTCGATGTTCACGCGGATCTCGTTCTGCAGCCCGTACTGCACGAGAAAGCCGTGCACGGTCGCGACGTCGTAGTCGTACTGGTGCTTGGTCGGCTCCTGCGGCTTCGGCTCGATCAGCAGCGCGCCCTTGAAGCCGATCCTGTGCTTGTGCTCGACGACCATCGACAGGAAGCGGGCGAACTGGTCGCGCTCGCGCTTCAGGTCGGTATTGAGCAGCGTCTCGTAGCCTTCGCGTCCACCCCACAGCACGTAGTTCTCGCCGCCGAGCCGATGGGTCGCGTCGAGCGCGTGGCGCACCTGGGTCGCGGCCCACGCGAACACGTCGGGGTTCGGGTTCGTCGCGGCGCCCGCCGCGAAGCGCGGGTGCGAGAACAGGTTCGCGGTGCCCCACAACAACCGCACGCCGCTTGCCTCCTGGCGCTCGCCGAGATAGTCGGCCATTCGCGCGAAATTGGCCGCGTATTCGCGCAGGCTGTCGCCTTCCGGCGCGACGTCGGTGTCATGGAACGTATAGAACGGCGTGCCGAGCTTCGTGAAGAATTCGAATGCGGCGTCGGCCTTCGTCCGCGCCCGTTCGAGCGCGTCGCCCGGCTGCTGCCACGGCCGCTGGAACGCGGGCTGACCGAAGATGTCGTGGCCGGGCCAGACGAACGTATGCCAGTAGCAGACCGCGATCCGCAGATGTTCGGCGAGCGTCTTGCCGAGCACGCGCTTGTCGGGGTCGTAATGGCGATACGCAAGCGGATTGTCCGACTGCGGGCCTTCGTAGCGAATCGCGGGAATGGGTTCGAAATACGACATGGCGTCTCCGTGCAGGTTCTTGTTGCAGCGCAACGCGCGTCGCGGCGACGCACGCGGCCGAATTCGGTTGGCTGGATCGTGCCCCCGCGCCTGCCGGCCGGCAATTGCGAAATTGCGCAGCGTGCTTGATGTTTCTTGCCAGTCGTACGCGTGCGGCCCGCGTTCCGTCCTACAATCGCCGTACACCAGACAACCGCGCCGCCTCCGCGAGCGCGCCCCGGAGACAACGGCACCGCGCCCGCCAGGCGCGCGCCCCGACACCGAGATGACACGCGCCCCATCCGCCCAGACGCCGCACCGCATCGCGCTGCTGTTCAACGCGAACAAGGTCTACGACCGCGAGATCATCAGCGGCATCGGCCAATACCTGCACACGACGCGCGTCGTGTGGGACCTGTTCCTCGAAGACGATTTCCGCTGCCGGCTCACCGGGATCGAACGTTTCGACGGCGACGGCATCATCGCGGACTTCGACGACCCGGCCGTCGCCGACGCGCTCGCCGGCTCGCCGCTGCCGATCGTCGCGATCGGATCGTCGTACGAGGATCCGGCGCAGTACCCGGACGATGTCCCATATATTGCGACGGACAACCCGAAGCTCGTGTCGCTCGCGTATACGCATCTGATCGGCGCCGGCCTCGCGCACTTCGCGATGTACAGCCTGCCGGTCGCGCAGGAGAACCGCTGGGCGCAGCAGCGCGAGCAGGCGTTCGACCGGCTCGCGCGCGCGGACGGGCTCGACGCGCCGATCTACCGCGGGCTGTCGACCAGCGCGTCGGGCTGGAATCACGCGATCGAGCAATTGGTCGACTGGCTGCATGCGCTGCCGAAGCCGGTCGGCGTGATCGCGGTGACCGATGCGCGCGCGCGGCATCTGCTGCAGGCGTGCCTGATCGCCGGCATCGCGGTGCCAGAACAGGTCGCGATCATCGGGATCGACAACGATCCGCTCACACGCACGCTGACGCGCATTCCGCTGTCGTCGGTGATCCAGGGCACCGAGGAAATGGGCCGCACCGCCGCGCACCTGCTGCACCGGATGCTACTGGGGGCGCGCTTTCCCGGGCAGCGCATTCTCGTGCCGCCGGTCGGCATCAACGTGCTCGAATCGACGCGCCACCAGCCGCTGGCGAGCCCGCACGTGATGCGCGCGCGGCATTTCATCCGTCAGTACGCGTGCCAGGGCATCAAGACCGAACAGGTCGCCGACTACGTCGGCGTGTCGCGCTCGCTGCTCGAGGAGCACTTCCGGCGCGAACTGCAGCGCACCGTCCATCAGGAGATCCTGCGTCACAAACTCGAAGCCGCGCAGGCGCTGCTCGCCGGCCGGCAGGCGTCAAGCGCCGAAGTCGCGATCCGTTGCGGGTTCACGTCGCTTCAATACATGTACGCGGTGTTCCGGCGCGAACTCGGCTGCACGCCGCGCGAATATCAGGACCGTGCGGCCGCCACGAACTGACACGCGCCGCCCATTCGACATCCACTCATGCACATCGATACCGAATCCTCACCTCCGACACCCGGCGCGGCACGCGTGCTGGCCGAGCCGTGGGGCACGCTGCCCGACGGCGAGCCCGTGCGGCGCTACACGCTGCGCAACGCGCACGGGATGCGCGTCGTCGTCAGCGACCTCGGCGCGACCGTCGTGTCGTGGCTCGCGCCCGATCGCACCGGGCGCCTGGCCGACATCGTGCTCGCGCACGACACGCCGGCCGAGTACCTCGCATCCGGCGCCTATCTCGGCGCGACCGTCGGCCGCTGGGCGAACCGGATCGCCGGCGCGCGCTTCACGCTCGACGGCGTCGATTACCTGCTCGACCGCAACGAAAACGGCAATCTGCTGCACGGCGGCGCGAACGGTTTTCATCGCGCGCGCTGGGACGTGGTCGACGATAGCGGCGGGCTCACGCTGCGGCTCGATTCGCCGGAAGGCGATGCGGGATTCCCCGGCAACGTGAGCGTGCAGGTGCGCTATACGCTCGACGACGACGGCACGCTGACGATCGATTATTCGGGGTGGACCGATGCGCCGACGCCGCTGAACCTGACGAACCACAGCTACTTCAACCTGAACGGGCGCGCGGGCAGCGACGTGCGCGGCCATCTGCTGCACATCGACGCCGACGCGTTCCTCGAAGTGGACGACGCGCTGATCCCGACCGGCACGGCCGACGTGACGGGCACGGCGTTCGATTTCCGGCAAAGCGCGCCGCTCGGCGCACGTCTGGACTGGCCGCATGCGCAACTGGCGCGGGCGCGCGGCTTCGATCACTGCTACGTCGTGGGCAACGGCGCGCGCGAGGTCCGGCCGGTCGCGCGAATCTACGATCCCGAAAGCGGCCGCGAGTTGATCGTGTCGACCGATCAGCGCGGTTTGCAGCTCTATACGGGCAACTATCTCGACGGCCTGCGCGTGAGCGGCGGCACGCGCTGCGGGCAGCACGCGGCGCTGTGCGTCGAGGCGGGCGGCTTTCCGGACCAGGTCAACATGGACGGCCTGCGCGACGACGTGATCGTTCGTCCGGGCGACGTCTATCGGCAGACCACGCGGTATCGGGTCGCCGTTCACGCATAGTGCGGCGGGCGGCATCGTCGACACAGGAGGCCGCGCCGACATCGACCGCTGCTGCATGATTCGGCTTTCGTCGCGCAGCGCATGCGCGACGCGTTTCGACGCGTCGTCACGCATCCGCGCCGACGGCGTGGAACAGTTCCTCCTCCTGCGCGCAATGCAGGCGTACGATCGCGTCGAGCCCGTACAGCACGCGTTGTATCGCCTGAACCTGCATGGCGTCCGTCCCGTCGCGCGGCAGGTCCGCGACCATCTGCCTGAGCGATCGGACCAACGTGAAGATCTCCCGATGGGCGCCGCTCATCGCCGCGAGCGGATCCTCACCCCCGAGCAACGGCGCAAGACGCGCGTAGACCTCCCGGTCGTCGGCGCGCTCGTGCGGCAGCAGCCGTTGATCCAGCGCGTCGACGACGTCGGCAAGCTCGCTGGCGATGCCGGCTCCGGATAGTTGCGGCAAGCGGCCCGCGAGCTCCCTGATCCGGTCCAGCAACGGCGACAAGGCCGCGTGCTCGCGCTTGAGTTGCTCGACGTCGACATCGGCCAGCCGGGTTTCAGGCGGCCGCGGGCGCACGAGCAGCACGCGCAGCGCATTGACGATCACGACGACGTCGACGACTTCCTGAATCACCGCACCGGCAATCGGCGGCAGGAATCCCGCCGCCGCGATCGCCATCGCGACGATCGACAACGACATGCCGACCACCACGCTCTCGAGCGCGATCCGGCGCGATCGACGGGCGATGCGCACCGCATCCACGAGTCGATCCAGCCGATCCACCAGCAAGACCACGTCGGCGGCTTCGGATGACGCGGCCGCGCCACGCGCGCCCATCGCGATGCCGACGTCGGCCGCCGCCAGCGCCGGCGCGTCGTTCACGCCGTCGCCGACCATCATCGTCACGCCGTCCTTGCGGGCGGCCTGGATCGCGGCAAGCTTGTCCGCCGGCGTCTGTTCGGCGCGCACGTCGGTGACGCCGAGCAGTTCGCCGACGGACCGGGCAATGTCGCGCCGGTCGCCGGTCAGCATGACGAGGCGCTCGACGCCCTCGCGTTTGAGCAGCCGTAACGCCCGCGGCGTTTCCAGCCGCACCTGGTCGGCCATCTGGATCGCGCCGACCATGACGCCATCGACGCCGACGAACACGGCAGCCCCACCCGCGTTGCCGACCCGCTTCAGGAATGCCCCGCTCCACGGGGCATCCGCCGAGCCGGTGCGGACGTATCCGAACTTGCCGATCCTGACGGTCCGGCCGTCGACCCGGCCGGTCACGCCCTCGCCGGCCGTTTCGAGGACGTGCGACGGCGGCGACAGGTCGATTCGGCGTTCTCGCGCCGCGACCGTCAGTGCATCGGAAATGACGTGGCCCGACGCCTGGGCCAACGATGCCGCGAAACGCAGCACGTCGTCCGTTCCGATGCCGGCACCGCATTCGATCGCCACGATGCGGGCGCGCCCGCCCGTCAGCGTGCCGGTCTTGTCGAAGAACAGGATCGTCGCTTGCGCCAGGCGTTCAAGCGCGCCCCCGCCTTTGACGAGGATGCCGCGCTTCGAACAGCGCGACAGGCCGGACACGATCGCGACCGGCACGGCGAGGATCAACGGACAAGGCGTGGCGACGACGAGCACGGCGAGCGCGCGCGCGACGTCGCCGGTCAGCAGCCACGCGATGCCGGCGACGAGCAGCGCGGCGCACACGAAGAACGCGGCGTAACGATCCGCGAGACGCACGGACGGGCCGCGCTCGTGTCGAGCGCGCTCGACCATGCGGACGATGCCTGCGAACGTGCTGTCGCCAGCCGTGGTGCGGGCGACCATTTCGAACGGCGCGCCTGCGTTGACCGCGCCGCCGCAGACGTTTTCCCCGGAACGTCGCCGCTGGGTGGACGACTCGCCGGTCAGCATCGATTCGTCGAGCTCCGCGTCGCCGGTCAACGTGCCGTCGACCGGCGCGCATTCGCCGCTACGCACGAGCAGCCTGTCACCCGGAATGATGGTGTCCGGCGCGACGGCACGCCATTCGCCGTTCTCGAACCGGGTCGCCTGCCGGGGCGCGCGACCGAGCAGCGCGGTCATCTCGCGTTGCGCGCGATCTTGCGCATACCGTTCCAGCGTCCGGCCGCTTGCGAGCATCAACGCGATGACCGCGGCCGTCAGCGTCTCGTCGAGCGCGATTGCGAGGCCGATTGCCAGCCATGCGAGCACGTCGATACCGGCCTGCCGTTTCACCACGGCCCTTGCAAGGGAGACCGTCAACGCGAGCAAGACCGGCACCGTACCCAGCAGCCACACCACCCGCGCGAGCGAAGGCAGGCCGAATGCCGCGCACATGCCGCCTGCCGCGAGCGTAACGGCCGCCAGGACCAGCAACGCGAGCTCGATCGACCAGTGAATTCGGGACATGACCATTCTTCCGGTTGCCGTGCAAGGCGGGTTCGGCGCATCCGGTTCCGGTTGCGGAGGGTGATCGCAGTGTGGCTAGCGGTCCGGTTGCGCCTGCGGGCCGGCGCACCCCGTACACAGACGCATCGTCCCGCGCCGGTCAGGGTCGTGCCACGAAAAGCGCACATCGACGGCCCTCCGCGCCGGGACGACGACGCGCCGGACTTCCTGAACGGCCCGGTCGTGCGCGGACACGGTGTATCTCCCCGGCGGCACGCGCGCGAACAGGAACGGCCCGCGCGTGCGAACGTCGAGCACCGTCGACTTGCCCGACGACAGCGAGACATCGACATCGGAAAGATACTGGCCGGACTTCGAGGCGAACGTGAGCCGCAGGTTATATCGAGGCGCAACGTCGCGAAACGCGGTGACCTCGTCCTGGCCGATTCCGCCGGTGATATAAGCGACACCGTTGCGCACGACCGGTTCGGTCGACGTGTCGGCCAGCGCGTTCGCGCCGACGTTCAGCAGGCACGCTGCCAGCAGCAGCATCGTCACGGTTGGGGCACCCATCTTCACTCTCCTGATTGACCACGCACCTCGCGCATGCGTATCGAGGACGATGCCAGCGTCGCGCGAAACCACGATCTCCCGTTGACGCATGTCAAGTGCGCGGCAGTCGACGAGCACGCAGCCGGGGCAGGCACCGCGATAAAACCATCGCGCCCCGTCGTCCCGAGCGGCGGCGCAGCCAATACTGGAGACGTGACAGGACACAACATGTCGCGGCCGGGGCGCGGTTCTTCCGCCCCGCCGCCGGATCGAGGAGCTGGCGATGATTCAATCGTCGATCGCGACCTTCATCCAGGCCTGCCGGTCAGCGCGGCATCGCGACAGGATCGTAGCGATTGCGCGGGTTCCACAGCATCCAGCCATCCGTGCCTGCCGCATCGGCCGCGTCGACCTGGGCGCGAATCTCGTCGGCATCGAACAGCCGGCGATCGAATGCATAGTCGCGAAACGCCTGGAGCCACGGCCTGAACCGGACACCGTCCAGCCCGGTGCGGCGCTTCGCCTCCTCCAGCGACCGCGAAACGATCTCGCCCGGATGCTCGGTCGGTTTCCGGCAACCGGGCAGGCCCCACGTGAAGCCGGACGGATACAGCATCGGCGACACGTAGTCCACCACCGGCACGAGCGCATCGAGCCGCTGTCCGATTGCCGTATCGTCGGCGTTCCAGCAGACGTACCCAAAGATATCGGCCGACAGGTAGAGGTTGTACGGCTGCAGCCGCGCGCGCGCCGGTGAGAAATCCGCTGATCGCCGCGACCCGGTTGGCTTCGGTATTCGGCTCGGCGAACCGCAGGCCGTTGGCGTCGGGAAACCGCAGGTAGTCGAACTGGATTTCGTCGAAGCCCATGCGGGCCGCCTCTTCGGCGACATCGTAATTGTGCTGCCACGCCGCGCGCGACGTCGGGTCGATCCAGCGCTGATGCTCGCGGTCTTCCCAGATCTCGCCGGCCGCGTCGCGCACGGCCCACTCGGGATGGGCGCGCGCGAGCGGATCGTCCTTGAACACGACGATGCGCGCGATCAGGTAAAGGCCGCGTGCGTGGAACGTCCGCAGCAGGTCCGGCAGATCGGGCGGATGAACGATCGCGCCGGATACATTGTTCGCCGCGCCGGAAATCTCACGCGCCTGGCTGCGATAAGGCGTCACGCCGCTGTCGCCCTTCACGTCGATGACGAGCGCATTGATCGCCGTCTTGTCCCGGAGGGCCAGCGCCGCGTCGCGCAGCGTGCGATCCGCGACGCCGTATGCGGACAGGTAGACCGCTTTCGGGCGCATCGGCGTCATGCGGATCGTGTGCGCGACCGCGGCCGGCGTCAGCGTGACTTCCGTTCGCGCGTAGCCCGCCGCACGCACGCTGACGCGTGTCCCGTTCGCATCGAGCTCCAGTGAAAACGCGCCATCGCGATCCGCGGTCCGGTTCACGCCCGCCGCGTGGCCGATCGCGCCGGCCAGCGGACGCCCGTTCGTGGCATCGACAACGTTGATCGCGACGGGCGCCGCCCGGACGGCGAAACCGGCGAGCGACACGAGCAGACAGACGAACAGGCGCTCAATCACGGTTTTCTCCGGCGGTTCTCAGTATTCCGTTCATGCATCGTGTGTCGCACGCGTCCGTCATCAGATAGCGCGGCAACACCATGGCCGGGTCGGTGACACGAACGGGGCGGGCATCGAGCGTGAACGCCGCGACATAGCCTTCGCGAGCGGCGAGCGCGTCGGTCTGCGCATCGTGGATGCCGAACGGCCAGGCCAGCAGACTGACCGGCTGGCCGGTTTCGGCCTCGAGCCGCGCGCGCGACCGGCTCAGCTGGAACGACACGAAACGCCGGTAATCGTCCGGCGCGAGCCGGGCACGCTCGGTGCGGAAATTCGGATGCCAGACCGTATGCGACTCGATGTCGAATCCGCCGGCCCGCCCGAGCGTGCGGAGTTGGTCCCACGTCATCGCGTAGCGGGCATTGGAGATGGCCGACGGATAGATGAACAGCGTGACCGGCGCCGGATGCGCCGCCAGCAACGGGCGCAGCACCTCGTACACCGAGCGGTGACCGTCGTCGACCGTGATCGCGACCGCGCGCGCCGGCACGGCATCGCGCTGGCCGTCATGCCAGCGTACGACGTCGGCGAGCGGCACGATGCGGTAGCCGTTCGCCTCGATCGCCTGCAACTGGTCGCGGAACGTGTCGACGCGCACCGTCATCGAATCCAGGCGCGCGGACGCGAACCGGTGGTAGGCCAGGATCAGCACGCGCTGCGGTGGAGAAGCGATCGACGCGACGTCGGCGGACGCAACCGGCCACACGCACGACAACAGCAGCAGGCAGGCGATCAGTCGAAAGGCCATGGCGGATCTCGTCGAACAGGTGCCCCATTTTTTGCGATCGCGCCGTGCCATCCGCTGAGCCAGATCAACGATCGATCGCGGCGTCGGCGCGCTTGACGCGCATCAAGCCGCAACGGGCGACAGTCGGCTGCAATGGGGGCGTCGCACGCGTGTGCCCGGCCTGCCGGCCAGGTCCCGCGGCATCGAGCAGACGGGAACGTGCCGTTTCCGTTCGACTACAACCCGCGGGCGCTGCGACATGCGGTCGCCCTGCCCATCGATTCGTTCGCCATGTCCAGAGCGCCACGTCTGCCGTTCACGTCGAGCCGGGGAGCCGCACGACGAAAGGCCCTGCAATTCGATCGCGCGTTGCGTCGGCCTGCCACCTACCCCCATCCCGCCGGCCGGATCGTACGGATCGAAACCCATCTGTCCGTCGTCTATCTGGCGGGGCGCTACGCATACAAGCGCATCAAGCCCGTTCGATTCGCGTTCGTCGATCTCGTCCGCCCCGCGCAGCGTCGCCGCTGCGCACTGGCGGAGTGCACGCTCAACCGGCCTTTCGCCGGCCCGCTTTACCTGGGCGTCTGGCCGATCGTGGCGCGCGGCCGGCGCAGCGCCTTCGGCCCGCCCGTGCAAACCGGCGCGCGTCGCTATCGACAGCAGGCGGTGCCCGGCGAGTACGTGGTGCGGATGCGCCGGTTCGACGCGCAGGCCATGTTGTCGGTCCGCAGCGCATCGCACGGCGCGGGGCTGGCGGACGCGGACGCCCTCGCGGATACACTGGCCCGCCATCATCTGCACGCGCCGCGCCGTGCGCCGCGCGGCCGCCCGGGCAGCGCGGCCAGCGTCGTGGCTCAATGCCGGCAGTTGTGCGACACGCTCGACGTCACGGTGCCCGGGGAAGTTGCGCTGCGCCGCTGGTACGAGGCCGAGCTGGCCCGCGTCGCACCGCAGTTCGCCGAGCGGCATGCACGCGGATTCGTGCGCGCGTGCCACGGCGATCTGCATCTCGACAACGTCGTCCGCTGGCGCAACCGCATCCTGATGTTCGACTGCATCGAGTTCGACGACACGCTGCGCTGGATCGACGTGGCGAGCGACCTCGCGTTTGCGCTGATGGATTATTCCGCCCGCGGGCGAGCCGACTGCGCCCACCGCCTCCTGTCCGAATGGCTCGCCCGCACGGGCGACCATGCGGCGCTGGGCGTGCTGCCGTGCTACTTCGTCTATCGCGCGCTGGTGCAGGCGATGACTGCGCGGCTGCGCGGCGACGACGCGGCCCGCCGTCGGTATCTGCGGATTGCGTCGGACATGGCGCGGGCACGGTGCGATGTGCAACCGGCATTGCTGCTGTGCCATGGCGTGTCCGGTTCGGGCAAATCGGTGGCCAGCCGCGCGCTGGCGGAACAGATCGGCGCGATCCGGCTGTCCAGCGACGCCGAACGCAAGCGCGACGCCCGCGCGCCCGAGCACACCCGGCTGTCCGCTGCCGCTTACGCGGATTCGGCGATCGACGCGATCTACGAAAGACTGCGTGAGCAGGCCGGCGTGGTCCTCGGCAGCGGCTACACGGCGATCGTCGACGCAACGTTCCTGCGCCGGCGCCACCGCGCGGCCTTCATCTCGCTCGCCGCGCGGCTCGGCGTGCGCGTCGCGGTTCTCGATTTCGTCGCGAGCCGGGCAACGCTCGTCGCGCGTGTCGCGGCGCGGGCCGAGCGCGGGCGCGATGCGTCCGACGCCGATACGGCCGTACTGGCCCGGCAGATCGACCATGCCGAGACGCTGGCCCCGGCCGAGGCCGCGATCGCGATCCGCTTCGATACCGATTGCGACGCCGCGGCATACGGCGACCGCGCATTCTGGGCGCCGTTGTTCGCGGTGCTACGCACGCAGCCGCGCGTTGTGCGGCCCGCGTGAAACGGCCCCCCGCGTTCACGGAGGGCGCCGGGCCGGCGACGTTACGCGCGCAAACGCTGCTCCCCGATCTGACGCGTCGCATCGCACGGGATGGGAGCGCGCACGGTCGACGGCCGAATGGGCGCGTAGGATCGTCGTAATCGAACAGCCCGGCGTAACGGCTCCGGTCGGTCACGACGCGCAGCGCCTGATCCGCGCCGCGCGGATCGAGATGAGCCTCGCGTTCCAGTTCAGGTCGACGATGACGCTCGTACAGGTGTCCGGCGCCGTATCGATATACGCGCGAAGGGGTGGATGAGCAGGCACGTCGCAACCCTCCCTGACGTACACCGCATCATCCACGCTGTTTTTCCTCGAAATACGGCTGGCGTGCCGCCACGAGGCGTAGTTCGTCGAGCAGCGCGGCAGCCGCGCGCAGCAGGTCGTCGAGCGACACGATGCCGACCAGCGCACCGCCGTCGCCCACCACCGGCAATCGGCGTACGCCATGCTGGCGCATCCGCTTCGCGAGCAGCCAGAGATCGTCGTCGACGTCCGCGACGGCGACCGGGGCCGACATGATGTCGCCGACGAACAATGAACCGGCCGGCGCGTCGGGGCCGACGACGGCGAGCACGATGTCCCGGTCGGTCAGCATGCCGACCGGCTCGTATCGTCCTTCTCTTTCACGTACGACGACCAGATCGCCGGCGTGTGCATCGCGCATCATCGCGGCCGCCTCGACGACGGTCATCTGCGCGGAACACATGGCGACATCGCGGGTGCAAAGCATCGCGGCATTCATGTTCCCTCCCCTGCCCGGGCGACGCGGGCCGTCGGTCGACTCGAGATCCACCCGCGCGAACATCGATCTTCGCTCTTGCAGCACGAGCGGTGTTGACGCCGGTCATCAAGCGCACGCATGCACCCCAAACAACCGGCGATTCGTCTGACGCAACGCCATCCGACGCCGCGGTTTCGCGTGCCCGTCAGGCCCCGTCAAGTTGATCGAAACGCCGCCGTTACGCCACGCCGAAGCAATCCTTGCACACGTCGAACGACTCTGATGGGTTCGCGCCGCCCGCCCGTCAGCTTGCCTGCGCAACCAGTTCGGCATGAATCCGCTCGACGTCGTCGCGCGTGCACAGTGCCGTCCCCGGATGCTCGACCGATGCCGCCGACGCCGCCAGCGCGTAGCGGCACGCATCGTCGAACGGCACGCCGCGCGCCAGCGCCCACACCATGCCGCCGACGAAACTGTCGCCGGCGCCGACCGTGCTGCATACCGCCGCCGGCCTGCCGGGCAGGCGCAGCGTGCGATCGCGCGTGACGACCCATGCGCCGCGCGCGCCGAGCGTCAACGCGACGATGTCGGCGTGGCCGCGCGCCACGAGTTCGCTCGCCTTCCGGCATGCCGACGTGTCGTCGAGCGATTCGCCGGCCAGCGCGCTCAGTTCGCCGATACTGGGCTTGACGAGATGCACGCCGGCCTCGAGGGCCGCCTGCAGCGCCCGGCCCGCCGCGTCGACCGCCACGCGGCTGCCCCTGGCCTTCGCCGTCCGCGCCAACGTCGCGTAGAGATCGTCGGGGGCGCCGGGCGGCAGGCTGCCGCTCAGGACGAGATAGCGCGGCGCCGGTTGCATCGCGTCGATGCGCGCCGCGCAGTCGCGCCACTCGGCCTGCGTGAGCGTCGGCCCCGGCATCAGGAAGCGGTATTCGCGCCCGGTCGCCGTCTCGGTCACGCACACGTTCTCGCGGGTCTCGCCGGCGATCCGGATGCACTCGCTCGGCAGATGCTCGGCTTCGAGCAGCCGCGTCAGGACGTCGCCGGTCGGCCCGCCGGCGAGGTACAGCGCGACGCAATCGCCGCCGAGCCGGTGAACGGTCCGGGCGACGTTGATTCCGCCGCCGCCGGGGTCGCGCCGCGGCCGCGCGCAGCGCAGCTTGTGCGACTCGACGATGTGCTCGACCGACGTAGCAACATCGACGGCGGGATTCAACGTGACGGTCACGATGTCGGTCATGGTGGGTGGCTCTCGGTCGATGGCGGGGACGCCGCGCCGGCTTCTCGGAACGGACGCCGGCGCGGCGACGCCCGGCAACCGATGCATGCCGGCCGTGGCTCCACCTTACGTTCGATGCCGGCCACCGCGTTGACCGCCGTCAAGCCACGCCGCGAAGGCGCCCGCTTGCGCTCGATCAACGACGCGTCCGGGCGGACTCCTACAGTGAGTCATTCATCGTTGCCGAGCCCCGCCATGGACGAGCAGCCGCTTTGCACCACCGTGTTCACCGAACGCTATGCGCGGCCCGGCGAAACGTCTCGCGAGGCCCTCTTCCATCGCGTCGCGCAGGCGCTGTCGCTCGCCGAGCCGGCCGAGCTGCGCGCCCAGGCGGCGCGCGCGTTCTTCCGGAACCTGCAGCGCGGCGCGATCGGGGCGGGCCGCATCCTCGCGAACGCCGGCGCGGATACCGGCGGAACGATGGTCAACTGCTTCGTCCATCCGCTCGCGATGCCGCCGGGTGCGCCATGGAGCGACATCGATGCAGCACTCGCGCGTGCGCTCGACGACGCACGGCTCACGCTGTTGATGGGCGGCGGAATCGGCTACGACTTCTCGCCGATGCCGCCTGCCGGCGCGTACGAACGGCGCGTGTCGTCCGAACGGGGTGCATGCGTCGCGATCGACCGCTTCGACGCGATGTGCCGGACGCTGCCGTTCACCGGCCCGCGCCGGGGCGCGCAAATGGGGGTGCTGCGCTGCGATCATCCGGATCTCGCGGCCTTCGTCGCCGCCAAACGCGGACGGGCGCGCTGGCCGACGTTCAACCTGTCGGTCGGCGTCACCGATGCGTTCATGGAGGCAGTCCGGCAGGACCTGCCCTGGGCGCTCGTCCATCACGCGCGGCCCCTTTCCGGGGCCGGCGCACGGCCCCGGCGGCCGGACGGACGATATCTTTACGCGACGATTCCGGCACGCACGCTCTGGCACGAGATCGTCGGCGCGGCGCGCGACAGCGCGGAGCCGGGGCTGCTGTTCCTCGACACGATCCGCGACGCGAATCCGCTGCGCGAACACGAGCGGATCGACGCGACGAACCCGTGCGGCGAGCAGCCGCTGCCGCCGTACGGCAGTTGCGTGCTCGGGCCGATCGACCTGTCGCGTTTCGTCCATCATCCGTTCGGGGTCGACGGCACGCCGCGCTTCGATTTCCCCGGGCTCGCCGACGCGGTGCGCATCCAGGTGCGCATGCTCGACAACGTGCTCGACCTGAGCGCGTGGCCGCTCGCCGCGCACGCCCACGAGGCGCGGCGCACGCGCCGCATCGGCGTCGGCGTCACCGGCCTGGGCGACGCGCTGACGATGCTGCGGCTGCGATACGACGGTGCACCAGCGCGGGCGTTCGCACGCGGGATCGCGCTGACGATGCGCGAGCATGCGTTCGCCGCGTCGGCCGCGCTTGCCGCCGAGCGCGGCGCGTTTCCCGCGTACGACCCCGCCGCCTATCTGACCGGCCCCGCGCATCGCATGCCGCTGCCGCTGAAGGTGCACCACGCGATCGCGCGGCACGGGCTGCGCAACAGCCACCTGCTGTCGTTCGCGCCGGCCGGCAGCGTGAGTCTCGCGTTCTGCGACAACTGTTCGAACGGGATCGAGCCGGCGCTCGGCTGGACCCAGCGGCGCCTCGTGCGCACCGCGGACGGACGGGTGCGGCCGTTTCGTGTCGAGAATCACGCTTACCGGCTGTTTCGCGACCTGCACGGCGGCACCGTCAGGCTGCCGGATTATTTCGTCACGGCGGCGGACATCGCGCCGGTCGATCATGTCGCGATGCTCGCGGCGCTGCAGCCGTGCGTCGACGCCGGCATCTCGAAGACCGTGACGCTGCCGGCGCGGTGTTCCCTCGCGGACGTCGACGCTCTGTTCTTCCAGGCATGGCGTGACGGGCTCAAGGGCATCACGGTGTTTCGGCCCGATCCGCGGCTCGCGTCGGTCGTGACCGCCGACGCGGCGCAGGCGCGGCGCGAGCGCCCGGTCTGCATCGGCTGTTGAACGGCGCACGCAGACCAGCGGCCGACGCTTGGCGCGACCGGGCGACCGTTCGTTCAGACGCGGGCTTCCGTGGCCATTTCCGTGTCGGCCTGCGTGGGCCGCCGCGCGTCGCCGGTATCGCCGGTATCGCCCGCCGGCGTGATGAGCGCCATCAGCCCGTCGTGATCGATCGATTCGTGCTGCAGCAAGCTGCGCGCGATCCGCTCCAGCGCATCGCGGTGCGCGCCGAGCGTCGCCGTGACCCGCGCGTGCGCGTCGTCGAGCAGCGCGCGCACCTCTTCATCGATCAGTTGCGCGGTGTGCTCGCTGCAATGGCCGTCGCCCGGTGTCCACACGGCCGGCGCGCCGCCCTGCGATACCGCGTCGTCGAGCGTCATCAACCCGATCCGGTCGCTCATCCCGTACTGCATGACCATGTGCCGCGCGAGCGCGGTCGCGCGTTCGAGATCGTTCTGCGCGCCGGTCGATACGTCGCCGAACGCGAGTTCCTCGGCCACCCGCCCGCCGAGCAGGACATCGAGCCGGTCGAGCAGTTCGCTCCTGCGCAGCACGTAGCGATCCTCGGTCGGCACCTGCTGCGTATAGCCGAGCGCCGCGATCCCGCGCGGGATGATCGACACCTTCTTCACCGGATCGCAATGCGCGCGGCTTTGCGCGACGAGCGCGTGCCCGGCTTCGTGATAAGCGATGGTCCGCTTCTCCTGTTCGTTCATCACGCGGCTCTTGCGCTCCATGCCCGTCAATGCGCGGTCGATCGCTTCGTCGAAATCGGCCATCGCGATCGCCGGCTTGTCGAGTTCGGCCGCATGCAGCGCGGCTTCGTTGACGACGTTCGCGAGATCGGCGCCGACGAAGCCCGGCGTGCGTTGCGCCAGCTCCGCGAGGTCGACTTCCGGCGCGAGCTTCACGCGCTTCGTATGGACGGCCAGGATCTGCTTGCGGCCGGTCAGGTCCGGCCGGTCGATCGCGATGTGCCGGTCGAACCGCCCGGGGCGCAGCAGCGCGGGATCCAGGATTTCCGGCCGGTTGGTCGCGGCCATGATGATGACGCCCGAATTCGCCTGAAAACCGTCCATCTCGACCAGCAGTTGATTGAGCGTCTGTTCGCGCTCGTCGTTGCCGGACATCAGCCCGACGCCGCGCGCCTTGCCGAGCGCGTCGAGCTCGTCGATGAACACGATGCACGGCGCCTTCTGCTGCGCCTGTTCGAACAGGTCGCGCACGCGGGCCGCGCCCACGCCGACGAACATCTCGACGAATGCCGATCCGCTGATCGTGAAGAACGGCACACCGGCCTCGCCGGCGACGGCGCGTGCCAGCAGCGTCTTGCCGGTGCCCGGCGCGCCGACGATCAGCACGCCCTTCGGGATCTTGCCGCCGAGCCGCTGATAGCGTTCGGGGCTGCGCAGGAACGCGACGATCTGCTGCAACTCGGCCTTCGCCTCGTCGATCCCCGCGATGTCGTCGAACGTGATGCCGGTTTCCTGCTGCACGTACACGCGCGCCTGGCTCTTGCCCATGCCGCTCAGGTCCCTCATCCCGCCCGGCCGCCGCATCATGAAGTTCCAGGCCAGCACGAGCACGAGCATCGGCAGCAGCCACGTCGCGAGCATCGCGATCCAGCCTGAATCCGGCACGCCGCGATAGCGGATGCCGGCGGCCGTCAGCGCGGCGATCAGATGGTCGTCGCCGACGCGGTTCGTCGTGAAGCGCCACGGCGGCCCTGCCTTCTTGACGGCGCCCGCGTCGGACGCCGGCAGCATGGTGGCGGCCTGCGGCATGCGCAGCACGCCCGAGATCGACGCCTGACCGATTTCGAGCTCGTCGACGAGCCGCGCGTCGACGAGCCGATGAAAATCGCTGTACGAAATCGATGTCGTCGCCGGCTGGGCCGACAGCAATTGATAGGCGACCAGGACCGCGAACGCGATCGGGATCATCAACCCGGCGTAGTCGAAGGTTTTCTTCATGACGTCGAGGCTGTGCGCCGAACCCGCGACCGCTCGGGCCGCGTCACGGGTCCAGTTCGCGCGCAGCGCAGATAATTGCGGCCGGGGCCGGAATGCGAACGATTCATGGCGGCTTCTCCGTGGTAGCGGACGGTACAGGCGCGACGCTCACGCGACGGTCAACCGGTCGACGACCTCGCGCACGCCCCTGACCGACGCCGCCGCGCCGCACGCGGCACGCCTTTCCGCCAGCGACGCGACCGTGCCCGTCAGCGTGACGATGCCGTCGTCCGCATCGATCGCGATCCCGGCGGATTCGCGCTGCGCGCGACGGGCCAGCGCTTCGGCAATCCGCGTGCCGACGTCGGGCACCGTCTGGTCGGCCCGCACCCGAATGCGGTTCGCGACGCCGACGACGCCTTTCATCCGGCTCACCATCTTTTCCGCCGCACGGCTCTGGAACGCATGATCGACGTCCCCGTCGAGCGTCACGCAGCCGTGATCGACTTCGACGCGAATCCGGTGATCGCGCAATGCCTCCTGCCAGCCGAGCGCGAACGTGATCGCGATCGCCAGTTCGTGGTCGGCGCAGGCATCCTCCGGCGGCTCGACGTTCAGTTCGAGCACCAGCGCACGCGCATCCGCGACATGCAGCGCGGTTTTCTGCGCCTCGAGCTTCTGGGCCCAGCTGTCGACCGTGCCGCGCAGCGTCACGATCCGGTCGCGCACGTCGACGTCGATCCGGCGCGAATCGATCGCCGGATTCCAGAACAGCGCCTGCTCGACATCCTGCTTGAGTGCTGCATCGGACTTCATGTCGGTCTCCCGTCCTGGCGCGTGCCGATCGCGAAGCGTGCGACCGGACGTGCGCCGTACCCGATTCAGCATCGCGCATGGCGGCGCCGGCGGCTTGACGAGGATCAACCAACCGCGGGCTTGCGGCCACGGCGGCCCGGTGCGCAACCGGCCGATTTGTCCGTTGATGCAGATCAACGGGCCGCCGGAGCGCGACTCGATCATGGCGAAAGACGCCGCGAACATGTCGCGGCGCGATGACCGAGCCGCTTCCCGGGAGACCGTCATGAACCGAAAGCAGTACCGCATCGCACTCGCGACGCTCAGCGTGTTCATCGCGCTGGCGTCGCTGGCCGGCATCGTGCACGGCATGCTGTTCGACGAGCGGGTGTTCAGGTATTCGATCGTCACGTTGATGCTGAGCATCCTGTCGTTCGTCGTGCTGCTGAATCTCGCGCCCGGCGACCGCCCGTAAATCGAACCTCGGCTGGACGATCGGCCGGATGCCTGTCAAGCGAGGCTTCACTCGAAACGCATGACGGCCGCGGTGACGCAGATCAAGGGCGCGCGCGGCATTCGTCGGATATAAGTGAACCCGAAGCGGCGTCGCCATGGGGGCGGCGCCATCCCGCGTTCCCGTTCCCGTATCCGATGAGGCATCCCATGCGCGTCGTCGCGCTTTCCCCGCTGTTTCAGCCTGCCGTCGCGCGGCGCATTCGTCTCGTTGCGCTGGCGGCCGGCGCGGCCATGCTGTCGGGATGCCTGTCGTTCGCGCCACCCGACGAACGTCCCGCCGCGCCGATTCCCGCCGCGTTCCCCGATCCTGCCGCTCGCAGCGCCGCCATTGCGCAGGCGCCGCCTGCCTGGCAAGACTACTTCGTCGACGGACGTCTGCGCGCGTTGATCGGGCAGGCGCTCGCCAACAATCGGGATCTGCGCGCAGCGGTCGCACGCGTCGAACAGGCACGCGCCGTCTACGGCATTCGCCGCGCGGATCAGTGGCCGACGATCGGCGCCGGCGCGGCCTATGCGCGGTTTCGCACGCCGGGCGGCTTCCTGACGCCGGCGCCGGTCATCGGCCAGGTCTACGAGATCCAGCTGGCGCAGACGCAGTGGGAGATCGATTTCTGGGGCCGCGTACGCAACCTGAAAGCGGCGGCGCTGCAGCGCTATCTCGCGAGCGACGCCGCCCGGCAGGCGGTGACGTTGAGCGTGATCACCGGCGTGGCGGACGCCTATCTGACCCTGTGCGAGATCGATGAACGGATCGCGCTGACGCGCGCGACGATCGACACGCGACGCGAATCGCTGCGGATTTTCCGGCTGCGTCACGCGGCCGGCGCGATCTCGCGGCTGGACCTGACGCAATCGGAAATCCTGCTGCAGCAGGCCGAGTCGCTCGGCGTCCAGTTGCAGCAGGCGCGTGCATCGGCGGCCGATGCGCTGGCCTTGCTCGTCGGCGCGACGCCGGCGCTGGCCGACACGCCGCTCGCGCTCGACGACGGCGCGGTGATGCCGTCGCTCGCGCCGGGCCTGCCGTCGTCGCTGCTCGCCCGGCGTCCGGACGTGATCGCGGCGGAGCACGAACTACAGGCCACGCGCGCGAACATCGGCGCCGCACGCGCGGCGTTTTTTCCGCGTATCGCGTTGACGAGCGCGATCGGTTCGGGAAGCAGCGCGCTGCACGACCTGCTGTCGTCCGGTGCGGGCGTGTGGTCGGTGATTCCCAATGTCACGCTGCCGCTCGTCGACGGCGGCCGCAATCGGTCGAATCTCGCCCTCGCACACGCCCAGCGCGACGAGGCGCTCGCCCAGTACGAGAAGACCCTGCAGCGCGCGTTTCGCGACGTGTCCGATGCGCTTGCCGCACGCTATTGGCTCGCCGACCAGGTCGCGATCGAGCGGGCGACGCTCGCGTCCCAGGCCGAACGCGCACGTCTGGCGACACTGCGCTACGACAGCGGCGCGACCCGCTTCCTGGAAGTACTCGACGCACAACGGGACCTGATGAACGCCGAGCAGCAATGGGTGATGACGCGTCGTGCGCTGTTGTCGAGCCGCGTCGCGCTGTACGGCGCGCTCGGCGGCGGGACGACCGATACCGACGGTGCCGCCGCGGCATCGAACCACCTTTCCATCGATTCGGGTTCCAGACCATGAAGACCATCAAGCGCCCTCTTCTGATCGGTGCCGGCGCGGCCGTGCTCGCGATCGGCGTCGCCTACTACGGCTGGACCCGCTGGCGCGACGCACGGACGGACGCCGGGCTCGTCAGCGGCAACGGCCGCATCGAGGCGACCGAGATCGACGTCGCGACGAAGTTGCCGGGGCGCGTCACCGCCATGCTCGTCGACGAGGGCGATTTCGTCACCGCCGGTCAGCCGCTCGCCCGCATGGACGTCGTCGTCCTGCGGGCGCAGCTCGACGAGGCGCAGGCCCGGGAACAGCAGGCGGTGAACACCGCGGCAAGCATCGACGCGCAGGTGGCCCAGCGTCGCAGCGACAAGGCTGCCGCCGCTGCGCTCGTCGTGCAGCGCGAAAGCGAGCTGGACGCCGCCACGCGCCGGCTGGCGCGCTCCGAAACGCTGTCGCGGGACGGCGCGTCGTCGCTGCAGGAACTCGACGACGATCGCGCGCGCGCCGGCAGCCTGCGGGCGACCGTGAATGCCGCGCGTGCGCAGGTCGAAGCCGCCCAGGCCGGGATCGACGCCACCCGGGCCCAACTCGTCGCCGCGCGCTCGGCGGTGACGGCCGCGCAGGCGACCGTCGCGCGCGTGCAGGCCGATATCTCGGACAGCGAGCTGACGTCCCCGCGCGACGGGCGGGTGCAGTATCGGATCGCCGAATCGGGCGAAGTTCTGCCGGCAGGCGGCAAGGTGCTCAATGTCGTCGACCTGTCCGACGTCTACATGACGTTCTTTCTGCCCGAAACGGTCGTGGGGAGAGTCCCGCTCGGCGCCGACGTGCGGATCGTGCTCGATGCGGCGCCGGAGTACGTGATTCCGGCACGCGTGTCGTACGTGTCGAGCACGGCGCAGTTCACGCCAAAGACAGTCGAGACGGCCACCGAACGTCAGAAACTGATGTTTCGGGTCAAGGCGCGCATCGACCGCGACCTGCTGCGGCGCCACCTGAAGCTCGTCAAGACCGGCCTGCCGGGTGTCGCGTGGCTGAAGACCGATCCGAATGCGGATTGGCCCGCGCGCCTCGCGATCAAGGTGCCGCAATGAACGCGACGGTGCCGGTCGCTACCGGCGCCGGTGCGGGCGAAGGTCCGCCGGCATCGGTTGAATCGGGTGTGGTCGCCCGCCTGTCGGGCGTCTCGTTGCGCTACGGCGACACGTCCGCGCTCGACGACGTGACGCTCGATATTCCGGCCGGCCGTATGGTCGGGCTGATCGGACCGGACGGCGTCGGCAAGTCGAGCCTGCTCGCGCTTGTGTCCGGCGCGCGTGCGATCCGGCAGGGCCGCGTATGGACGCTCGATGGCGACCTGTCGTCGCGCCGCCATCGCGCACGCGTATGCCGGCGCATCGCCTACATGCCGCAAGGGCTGGGCCGGAACCTGTACGCGACGCTGTCGGTCGAGGAAAACCTGCAGTTCTTCGCCAGACTGTTCGGCCACGACGCAGCCGAGCGACGCCGCCGCATCGACGCGCTCACGCACAGCACCGGCCTTCATGCGTTTCTCGACCGCCCCGCCGGCAAACTGTCCGGCGGCATGAAGCAGAAACTCGGCCTGTGCTGTGCATTGATCCACGATCCCGACCTGCTGATCCTGGACGAACCGACGACCGGCGTGGATCCGCTCTCGCGCGCTCAGTTCTGGGAGCTGATCGACCGTATTCGCACCGCCCGCCCCGCAATGAGCGTGCTCGTCGCCACCGCGTACATGGACGAGGCCCGGCGTTTCGACCGGCTGATCGCGATGGACGCCGGCCGCGTGCTGGCGACGGGCAGCCCCGGCGAACTGCTCGCCCGCACCGGCTGCGACACGCTGGAAGCCGCGTTCATCGCGTTGCTGCCGGAAGCGCGACGGCACGGGCACCAGCCGATCCGGCTGACGCCGTTCCAGCCCGACGCGGCCGACGGCTACGCGATCGAGGCCGACGGGCTGACGATGCGGTTCGGCGATTTCGTCGCGGTCGACCACGTGAGCCTGAAGATCCGTCGCGGCGAAATCTTCGGCTTTCTCGGCTCCAACGGCTGCGGCAAATCGACGACCATGAAGATGCTCACGGGCCTGCTCGCCGCGTCCGAAGGCACGGCGACGCTGTTCGGCCGTCCGGTCGCCGCGAACGATATCGATACGCGCAGGCGCGTCGGCTACATGTCGCAGGGGTTTTCGCTGTACGGCGAACTGACCGTCCGGCAGAACCTCGTGCTGCATGCGCGCCTGTTCGGGGTACCGGAACCGGACCTGCCCGCACGCGTCGACGAAATGGTCGGACGCTTCGGGCTCGCCGAGGTGCTCGATGCGCTGCCCGAACGCCTGCCGCTCGGCATGCGGCAGCGGCTGTCCCTTGCCGTGGCGATGGTGCACAAGCCCGAGCTGCTGATCCTCGACGAACCGACGTCGGGCGTGGACCCGGTTGCGCGTGACGACTTCTGGCGATTGATGATCGAGCTCGCGCGCAACGATCGCGTCACGATTTTCATTTCGACGCACTTCATGAACGAGGCCGCCCGCTGCGACCGCATCTCGCTGATGCACGCGGGCCGCGTGCTGGCGAGCGCCGCGCCGGACGAACTGGTTCGCCTGCGCGGCGCCGCCACGCTCGAGGACGCGTTCATCGGCTACCTGACCGACGCGCAACGCGTGGACGGCGCACCGGCGGACACGTCACCGGGCGCCGGCTGGCTCGCCGCGTCGCCCGCCGCGGACGACGCCGCCCGCGGCGCCGCCTGGTTCAGTCCGGCGCGCGCCGGCAGCTACCTGTGGCGCGAAGTGCTGGAACTGCGCCGCGACCCGCTGCGCGCGACGCTCGCGCTGTTCGGTTCGCTCGTGTTGATGTGCGTGATCAGCATCGGCATCAGTCTCGACGTGGACAACCTGACGTTCGCCGTGCTCGATCGCGATCAATCGATGCTGAGCCAGGACTACGCGCAGAATCTCGCGGGTTCCCGCTACTTCGTGCCGCGCGCCCGGCTTGCGGATGACCGCGACCTCGATCGCCGCATGCGCAACGGCCAGCTTTCGCTCGCGATCGAGATCCCGCCCGGTTTCGCACGCGACGTCGCCCGCGGCCGGCACGTGGAGATCGGCGCATGGGTCGACGGCGCGATGCCGATGCGCGCGGAAACGATCCGCGGCTATGTGGCCGGCATGCACGAGAACTGGCTGCGCGATCAGGCGAAGCGCCGGCTCGGCGTGTCGCTCGCCCCGGCAGTCGATGTCGCGATCCGCTATCGGTACAACCCGGACGTCAAGAGCCTGCCCGCGATGATTCCCGCGATCATGCCGATGCTGCTGCTGATGCTGCCAGCGATGCTGACGGCGCTCGCCGTCGTCCGGGAACGGGAGCTCGGATCGATCGTCAACCTGTACGTGACGCCCGTGACCCGCGCCGAATTCCTGCTCGGCAAGCAGGCGCCTTACGTGATGCTGGCCATGCTGAATTTCCTGCTGATGGTCGTGCTGGCCGACGTCGTGTTCGGCGTGCGGATCAAGGGAAGCTTCGCGACGCTGGCGGCCGCGGTGCTGATCTTCAACGTCGTCGCCACCGGCATCGGGTTGTTCGCGTCGACGTTCACGCGCAGCCAGATCGCCGCGATCTTCATGACGATCGTCGGCACGCTGATCCCCGTCGTGCAGTTCTCGGGCCTGCTCACGCCGCTGTCGTCGCTCGAAGGCAGCGGCAAGTGGATCGGGACGATCTATCCGGCCACCTACATGCTCGCGATCAGCCGAGGCGTCTACAACAAGGCGCTCGGGCTGGCCGACCTGTCGTCCCAGTTCTGGCCGCTGCTCGCGGCCGTGCCCGTCATCATGGTGACGACCGGCATCCTGCTGCGCAAGCAGGAGCGCTGACCATGTCGCGCCTGCTCGCCGTCTACCGGCTCGGGATCAAGGAACTGTGGAGCCTCGCCCGCGACCCGATCCTGCTCGCGCTGATCATCTATACGTTCAGCGCGTCGATCTACGTCGCCGCGACCGCACGCCCCGAAACGCTGCACAAGGTGCCGATCGCGCTCGTCGACGAAGACGCGTCGCCGCTGTCGGCACGGATCGCGGCGGCGTTCTTTCCGCCCCAGTTCGCGCCGCCTCCGATCGTCGACGCCGGCGCGGCCGATCGCGGCCTCGACAACGGCGACTACACGTTCTCGCTCGACATTCCGCCGGACTTCCAGCGCGACGTGCTGGCCGGCCGTCACGCGACGATCCAGCTCAACGTCGATGCGACGCGCATGACGCAAGCCTTCACCGGCAGCACCTACATCCAGCAGATCGTGTCGGGCGAGATCGACGCGTTCGTGCGGCGCTATCGCGGCACGCCGCTGCCCCCCGTCGATCTCGCGATGCGGATGCGCTTCAACCCGAATCTCGACGAGGTCTGGTTCGGCGCGCTGATGGAACTGATCAACAACGTGACGATGCTGTCGATGATCCTCACCGGCGCCGCGCTGATTCGCGAGCGCGAACACGGCACGATCGAGCATCTGCTCGTGATGCCGGTGACCGCGGCGGAGATCATGCTCGCGAAGGTGTGGTCGATGGGGCTCGTCGTCACGGTGGCGGCCGTCGCGTCGCTGACCTGCGTCGTGGGCGGCGCCCTGCACGTGCCGATTCCCGGCTCCATCCCGCTGTTCGTGGCCGGGATGGCGTTGCACCTGTTCGCCACGACGTCGATGGGGATCTTTCTCGCGACGCTCGTGCGCAGCATGCCGCAGTTCGGCATGTTGCTCGTGCTCGTGCTGCTGCCGCTGCAACTGCTGTCGGGCGGATTGACGCCGCGCGAAAGCATGCCGGCGGCCGTGCGGGACATCATGCTGGCCGCGCCGACCACCCATTTCGTCGAACTCGCGCAACGCATCCTGTACCGGGGCGCCGGCTTCGATGCGGTGTGGCCGCAGTTCGCGGCGCTGCTCGCGATCGGGGGCATGCTGTTCCTGCTGTCGCTGATGCGGTTCCGCAAGACCATTGGTCAGATGACTTGATCGTTCCCCGGCCTCATTGCCCCATCGCACGCGAGGCCGGGATTCGCCCGTTGATACAGATCAACCGCGCCGGAAGCCGGTACGCGATCATGACGCCATGGCTTGCGAAATCGCAAACTGCCGCTGCGCGCCAACGCGGACGAACGCCAGCCGCTCCACGGGAGACCGTCATGATTCGCCATTCGTACCGGACCACGCTCGCCACGCTGGGCGTGTTCATCGCACTCGCGTCGCTCCTGGGCGTCGTGCACGCGATGCTGGTCGACGCGCACGTGCTGCCGTACGCGATCGTCACGCTGGTGTCGGGCGGCGTCGCGTTCGTCGCGCAGCTCGATCCCGCGCCGGGCGAGCGCTAGCGAAACCGCCTGACACGCCGCATTCGACATCGTGCTCGATGCGGGAATCGCTGATTTCCGTCAATCGCCGCGCGCGGGTTCGCGATGTAATCGACGCACTGAACCCCTCGACTTTCAGGAAGGCGAGCGATGAAACTGACATTTCTCGGTGCGACCGAAACCGTGACCGGCTCGAAGTATCTGGTCGAGCACGGCGGCCGGCGCGTCCTGGTCGATTGCGGCCTGTTCCAGGGCACGAAAAATCTGCGATTGCGCAACTGGAGCCCGCTGCCGCTCGCGCCCGACACGCTCGACGCGGTCGTGCTCACGCACGCGCACATCGACCATACCGGCTATCTTCCGGTGCTGGCACGCGACGGCTATCGCGGGCCGGTGTACTGCACGGCGGCCACGGCCGAACTCTGCGACATCATGCTGCGCGACAGCGCGCGGCTGCAGGAGGAAGAAGCCGACTTCGCGAACCGGCACGGCTACTCGAAGCATCATCCGGCGCAGCCGCTCTATACGCTGGACGACGCGCAGCGCGCGTTGCGCCTGCTGACGCCCGTCGCCTTCGACGAATGCACCGCGCTCGGCGACGGCCTGGCGTTCCGCTTCCTGCCGGCCGGGCACATCCTCGGCGCGGCGAGCGTGGTGATGCACTGGGATCACAAGGTGCTCGCGTTCTCGGGCGACCTCGGCCGCTATCACGACCCGATCATGCAGCCGCCGCGGCCGCCCGCGCATGCGGATTTCCTGGTCGTCGAATCGACCTACGGCGACCGGCTGCATCCGGAATCGGATCCCGAGAACGCGCTCGCCACGCTGTTCGACAAGACGTTCGCGCGCGGCGGGGTCGTCGTGATGCCGTGTTTCACCGTCGGCCGCGCGCAGGAGATCCTGCACTACGTCGCGCGGCTGAAGGCGTCCGGCCGCATGGCGCGCGTGCCCGTGTTCCTCGACAGCCCGATGGCGACGGACGTGACCGAAATCTATCGCCACCACATCCTCGAACACCGGCTGACCGTGTCCGAAGCCAACGCACTCGGCCACGCGGCGACGATGATCCGGACGGTCGAGCAGTCGAAGGCGATTGCCGAACACCATGGCCCGATGGTCATCATCGCCGGCAGCGGCATGGCCACGGGCGGCCGCGTGCTGCATCACCTGGCCCGCTATGCGCCGGATGCGCGCAACACGATCGCGCTGGTCGGCTACCAGGCCGTCGGCACGCGCGGTGCGGCGCTCGCCGCGCACGAGCCGACGCTGAAGATTCACGGCGAATACGTCCGCGTGCGCGCGCAGGTCGAGTCGATCACGACGCTCTCCGCCCATGCCGACTACGAGGAAGTGCTGAAGTGGCTCGGCACGATGCAGTGCGCGCCCGTGCGGACCTTCGTCACGCATGGCGAACCCGCCGCCGCGGATGCGATGCGTCGGCGCATTTCGGAGCGTCTGAATTGGCCGTGCGAGGTGCCGACCTACGCGCAGTGCGTCGATCTGGACGAACTCGAAGCCGGCGGCACGCAGTAACCCGCCGCGCCGTCGTCCTGACTGGCGGTCATGCCGCCCGGCATGCCCAACGCGCGTGACGGGCGGCAGCGTCCCGGCTTCCCGTCACCGGCCACCCGACGATCAAGCGACTTCGATGATCACCTTCAGCGCATGGGTTTGCGCGGCGCGGCCGAACGTGTCGTACGCACGCTCGACGTCGTCGAGCGAAAACCGGTGCGTGATCAGGCGTGCCGGATCGAGACGCCCGGCGCGTACGGTCTTCAGCAGCATCGGCGTGCTGACCGTGTCGACGAGCCGCGTCGTGATCGAGATGTTGCGATCCCACAGCTTCTCGAGATGCAGGTCGGCCTTCGCGCCGTGCACGCCGACGTTCGCGACGACACCGCCCGGCGCCACGAGCGCCGTGCACATCTCGAACGTCGCCGGAATGCCGACCGCCTCGATCGCGCAATCGACACCGATGCCGTCGGTCAGCCTCATCACTTCCGCTACCGGATCGCCGGCACGGCCATCGAGGCAATCGGTCGCGCCGAAGTGCCGCGCGATCTCGAGCCGGTTGCTGTCCGGGTCGATCATGACGATCCGCGCGGGCGAGTAGAACTGCGCGGTCAGCAACGCGGCCAAGCCGATCGGCCCCGCGCCGACGATCGCGACCGAGCACCCCGGCTGCACCTTGCCGTTCAACACCCCGCATTCGAACCCGGTCGGCAGGATATCGGACAGCATCACGAGCGCGTCCTCGTCGGCGCCGGCCGGAATCCGGTACAGGCTGGTCGCCGCATGCGGGATACGCACGTACTCGGCCTGCGTGCCGTCGATCCGGTTGCCGAGAATCCAGCCGCCCGTCGTGCAATGCGAATACAGTCCGCGGCGGCAGTATTCGCAGCGGCCGCACGACGAGATGCACGAAATGAGCACGCGATCGCCCGGCTTCAGCGAATCGACCGCGGCGCCGACCTGCTCGACGATGCCGACGCCCTCGTGGCCGAGAATGCGGCCGGGTTCGCAGGTCGGTACGTCGCCCTTGAGGATATGCAGGTCGGTGCCGCAGATCGTCGTGCGCGTCACGCGGACGATCGCGTCGGTGGGCGATTGCAGTTCCGGCTTGGGCCGTTCCTCGAGCGCCTTGCGCCCCGGCCCGTGGTAGACGAGTGCTTTCATCGCTGTTTCTCCGCTCATGTTTCCAGTACATAGGCGCCGGGCGCCGCCGCGAGTCCAGTTGGCGGCGTACGGGCCGGCGCGTCGCCCGACGAGCGCGCGTGCAACCAGTCGCGCCAGCAGGTCCACCACGATCCGTCGACCGCCGGCGTGTCGCCCACGAAGTCGTTCGGGCTGCGGTAAGCCGCGCCGGGTTCGCGCGTCGCGCATCGATAATGGCGCCCCGGATGGCCCGGTTCGGACACGATGCCCGCGTTGTGCCCGCCCGACGTCAGCACGAACGTCAGCGCATGGTGCGTGAACAGATGGAGCTGGTAGACGGAACGCCACGGCGACACGTGATCGCGCTCGGTGCCGACGACGAACGTCGGCACGTCGATATCCGACAGCGCGACCGGCCGCCCGTCGACGCAATACCGGCCGGCCGCGAGATCGTTGTCGAGAAAGAGCCGCGTCAGGTATTCCGAATGCATGCGATACGGCATGCGCGTGGTGTCCGCATTCCACGACATCAGGTCGTTGGCCTTCGTGCGCGTGCCGAGCAGGTATTCGCTCATCATCCGCGACCAGATCAGGTCGCGTGCGTTCAGCAGTTCGAACGCGGCGGACATCTGCGCACCGTCCAGGTAGCCCTGCCGCCACATCAGCGCGTCGAGCGCGGACAGTTCGCTCGCATCGATGAACAGGCCGAGTTCGCCGGGTTCGCTGAAATCGGTCTGGGCCGCCAGCAACGTGATCGAGCGCAGCGCGTCGTGCTGCTGCCCGTCGCGCGCCAGCGCCGCCGCGGCGATCGCCAGCAGCGTGCCGCCCAGACAATAGCCGACCGCGTGGACCGCTTCGCCGCCGATCGACCGCGCGGCGTCGAGCGCCGCGATGCAGCCGTCGCGCAGATAGTCGTCGAGCCCTAGGTCGCGCGATTCCGCGCCCGGGTTGCGCCACGACACGGCGAACACCGTATAGCCCGCGTCGACCAGGAAGCGGATCAGCGAATTGTGCGGCTGCAGATCGAGGATGTAGTACTTCATGATCCACGACGGCACGATCAGGATCGGCTCGTGCGCCACGCGGGCCGTCGTCGGCGTGTATTGCAGCAGCTCGCACAGCGCGTTGCGCCAGACGACGCGACCCGGCGTGATCGCCACGTCGCGACCGGGCAGATACGCGCGCGCATCGTGGGCCGGCGTGCCGCTCGCGCGCTCGACGAACGCGTTCGCGTCTTCCCGCCAGTGCCGAAAGCCGGTCACGAGGTTCGCGCCGCCGCTGCGCATCGTCGCGTCGAGCACGACCGGATTGGTCGCCAGGAAATTGCCCGGCGAACAGGCATCGAGCCACTGGCGCGCGGCGAACCCGACCAGTTCCTCATGATGGCGTTCGACGCCCGGCACGCCGCGTGTCGCGTCGCGCCACCAACGCTGGATCGACAGGAAACCGTCGCGGTACACGCAAAACGGCCAGCCGCCCCATGCGGGCGCGGCGAAGCGCGGATCGGCGTCGCCCGCGTGCACGGCCAGGCCGCTCGACTCCGCCTCGTCGGCCTCGCCGTCGCGTCCGCTCGCCGCCGGCGCCACGGCGCCCAGCCACGCCCGGGTCGCGAGTTCGAAGCCTTTACCCGGCGCCACCGCCAGATGCGCGCCCCAGTCGAGCATGGCCAGCGCCAGCGATACCGGCGACAGCCCGAACGTCAGCGCGGCCACATTCGCGTGCGCGGCACGGTTCCACTGTTCGGCCGCGCTCATCCGGGCAGGCGCGCATCGCGTCGCCGCCGGCGCGTGCCCGTCGTCGGCCGGCGTCGGCGGCGATGCCGGCGCGCGAGGCGCGCGCAGCACGGACGCGTTCATCGCAAGTACATTCCGCCGTTGACGTCGAATTCCGCGCCGGTTGCGAACGCACCGGCATCGGAGCACAGGAGCGCGACGAACGCGGCGATTTCGTCGGGGTCGCCCAGCCGCCCGGCCGGAATCTGTGGCAGGATCTTCGTGTCGAGCACCTCCTTCGGCACCGACTCGAGCATCGCGGTGGCCAGATAGCCGGGCGACACCGTGTTGACCGTCACGCCATGCCGCGCGAGTTCGAGCGCCAGCGTTTTCGTGAAGCCGTGGATGCCGGCCTTCGCGGCCGCGTAGTTGGCTTGTCCGTACGCGCCTCTCGACCCGTTGACCGAGCCGATGTTCACGATCCGCCCGAAACCCGCGTCGATCATGCCCGGCACGAACGGCTTCGTCATGTTGAACATGCTGTCGAGATTGGTGCGCAGCACCGCGTCCCACATGCTCTTCGTCATCTTCACGAAGGTGGCGTCGTGCGTGATGCCGGCGTTGTTGACGAGCACGTCGACGCGCCCGAATTCGGCCAGCACGCGTGCCGCGCAGTGCTGGCACGAGTCGTAGTCGGCCACGTCCACTTCGAACGCGTGAAACGTGCGGCCGGCGTCGCGTTCGCGCGCGAGCCACGTCGCGACGTGGTCGTTGCGCTCCGTGTACGACACCGCCACCGTCATGCCCGCTTCGTGCAGGCGACGGCTGATCGCGGCGCCGAGCCCGCCCATCCCGCCGGTGACGAACGCGACGCGCCTAGCGCACATGATCGCTCTCCCGTGCGCCTGCGATGCCGTTCAGGCGGCCCGCGGCGAGCGCCCCGTTCGTCGCGCCGCCCGCCGCCTCGATCCCGCGCTCCAGCGCGGCCATCCAGTCGGCCCACGGCATGCTGGCTTCGTTGACCACCGCGAGTCGCTCGAGGTCAGGCAACCAGTCGGTCTGATAGCGCGACAGCGCGCCCGAGCCGTATTCGCGCAACCAGGTACGCCACGCACTGGCGCGCTCGAATTGCGCACGCATGCACAGCTCCGCGGCGTCCTGCCAGATCTCGACGCTCGCGATCGCGTAGTCGCTCGTCACCTGCCGGCCGGCCTCGGCGAAGGCCGTCCACTCGTTCGTTTCCGCCAGCGCCTGCTGCAGGCGCCGCACCGCGGTGCGGTCGCGCTCGATGCGCCGCCCTTCCAGCACATGCCATTCGTATTGCCAGTCGCGGTTCAGCGCGACCATGCGCAACGCGAGATCGCAGCCCGCGCGCCAAGCGTCGTTCGGTGTCGTCAAAGCATCGCTACTCATCGGCTTCCCCTTTCGATCGGATCAATGGGTGCGCATCCGCGTCGCGCCGCCTGCCCGGCCTCGGCGTCGCGACCACTTCACTGTGCGGGTATCGCGCACGGCTGCCGTTGATCTGAGTCAACCGCGTGGAAACCCTGCTTCGTAGACTGGATTGCACTGGCGGATCACCCGTCGATGGAGCGATTCCGATGAGCTACAAGAGCATGGTCGTGCACCTCGATACGAGCACCCGCGCGCATTCGCGTCTCGAGTTCGCGTTGCGTCTCGCCCGGCGCTTCGGTGCGCATCTCACCGGGCTGTTCGCGGTCTACACCCCCGAGCCGCATTCGTTCTACGTGATGGCCGGCTCCGCCGACTATTTCCGCGCGCACCGCGAACAGCGCGACGAGCGGCTCGCCGCGCTGGAGCGCCTGTTCCATGCCGAAGCGGCGCGCGCCAAAGTGCCGGCAACCTGGATTCGCGCCGACGAGCGTGCGAACGTGGCCGTACCGCGCGCCGCTCGTCTCGCCGATCTGGTGATCGCCGGCCAGAGCGACCCGAACGATCCCGAAACCTATATCGACGACCAGTTTCCGGAAAATCTCGTGTTGACCGCCGGTCGCCCGGTGCTGTTCTGGCCGTACACCGGAGAATTCCCGTCGATCGGCGAACGGGTTTTCGTCGCATGGGACGGCAGCCGCGAAGCGGCCCGCGCCGCGCACGACGCGCTGCCGTTTCTCGAACACGCGAAGCGCACGACCGTCGTCGCCGTGGTCGACGGCAAGTCGGAAGCCGCGGCCGCGCGGATTCCCGCCGCCGATGCCGCGTTGATGCTGGCGCGCCATGCGCGCGACGTGAACGTGCTCGACATCGATGCCGGCGCCGGCGCGTCGGTCGGCGACACGCTCTTGTCGCGCGCGTATGAAACGGGTTCCGACCTGCTGGTCATGGGCGCGTACGGCCATCCGCGCTGGCGTGAACTGTTGATGGGCGGCGCCACGCGCACGGTGCTCGCGTCGATGACGCTGCCGGTGCTGATGTCGCACTGAGCCGCCCGATGCGCACGTTCGCGTTGTTCGTCGTCAACGCCGGCGTCGGCGAGCACTCGGCCGTGTTGCGCGGGCGGATCCGCGCATCGCTCGGCTGGCTCGGCAGCGAGAGCGACGCGCGCGCGAATGCGGACGACGCACACGTCGTGTCGTTCGCGTCGAGCGCGGTGACGGTGGTCGTCGCGCCGACCAACGAAGCGTCGAGCGACGCGCGCGCGGCGACGGGCGTGCCGCGCGGCAATCGGGACGCTTGATCCAGATCAGCGCCATCGGCGTGCACGCGCCGATGATGGCTTCATCCACATCCGTTCAAGGGAACTGCCATGTACTCGAACATTCTGGTTGCACTCGACGGCAGCGACACGTCGTCGCGTGCACTCGACGCCGCGCTGAGTCTCGCGGCGGAAACGGGTGCGCGGCTGACACCCGTCTACGTCGTCGATTTCCTGGTGCCGGCCTACGACATGTACGGATACGATCCGTCGATCCTGGTCGATTCGTTCCGTGAAGAAGGATTGCGCGTGACCGAGGACGCCGCGCGGCGCATGAAGGCGCGCGACGTAGCCGGCACGCCGCGGATTTCCAACGTCGCGCCGGCAGGCGAAGACGTCCCGCACCGGATCGTCGGTCTCGCGAGCGAGATCGACGCCGATCTGATCGTGATGGGCACGCACGGCCGGCGCGGCTTTCGGCGCGTGTTCCTCGGCAGCGTGGCCGAACGCGTGCTGCGCCTGGCCAGATGCCCGGTCCTGATGATTCCGGCGAGCTGCGCGGCGAAGGCATCCGCCGACGTCACGGCCGCTTCCACCGAAAAGGAGCCGTCATGAGCTACAAGACCCTGCTCGTTCATCTCGACGACAGCGATCGCTGCGCGACGCGCGTCGACCTCGCGCTCCAGCTCGCGGGGCGCTGGAACGCGCATTTGATCGGCCTCTACGTGGTCTGCCAGGATCTCCTCGAACCGCTGCGCCGGCCCGACGAACCACTCAAGCTCGCCGTCTACGAGCGCCTGTGCGAGCAGCGCTGCAAGGAGGCGGAAGAACGCTTCCTGACGGCCGCCGAGCGCGCCGGACGCAGCGTCGAATGGCAAGCGCCGGCCGGCAATGCGATCGATGCCGCGATCCTGCACGCCCGTCACGCCGACCTGCTGGTGCTCGGCCAGGAGGATCCCGACGATCGCATGACCTACGTGGCGCGCCATTTCGTCGAGGATGTCGTGATCGGCAGCGGCCGTCCGGCGATCGTCGTGCCGTATGCCGGTGACGTACGCACGTTCGGCGAGAACGTGCTGATCGGCTGGGACGGCGGGCGCGAGGCCGCGCGCGCGATGGCCGACGCGCTGCCGCTGCTCGCCCGCGCACGCTTCGTCAACGTCGAGACGGTCGTGCGCGGGCAACCCGATCCGGACCAGACGCCGGCCGGCGTCGACGTCGCCGCGTATCTCGAACGACATGGCGTTCGCGCGTCGTTCTCGACGACGCCGCGCGAGCGATCGGTCGGCGTGGGCGGGACGCTGCTGAACCGCGTGACCGACGTGCATGCGGACCTGCTCGTCATGGGCCTGTACAGCCATACCCGCGCCCACGAGCGCGTGCTGGGCGGGGCGACCCGCACGATCCTCGAGACGATGACGGTGCCGGTGCTGTTGTCTCACTGAACCGGCGGGGTTCGGGCAGCCGGTCGCGGCTGCCCGCTTGCGTCACGACACGGCCGCAGCCGCGCCCGGCCCCTCCCGCACGGCGAGCACCGGCCGTTCGGCGGTGCGCGCCAGCGACTCGGCGACGCTGCCGAGCACCGCGCGGCGCATGCCGCGACGGCCATGCGTCCCCATCACGATCAAGTCCGCGTCGCATTCGGCGGCCGCTCGCGCGAGCACCGACGACACGTCCTCCCCGCACGCGTCGATCGCATGCGCGGTGCCGCGGACGCCGCACAGGCGGAACGCGGTCGCGGCATCCGCCACCGCGATCGCGGCCTTGTCCGCATCGGTCCCAATTGGCGAATACCGGCAAAACGCGCACAATCTCGGCGCATCGGACATGCTTTTGATGCGACCCTTTGAAGAGCCAACATCCGGTTATCGACGGCAGCCATCCTGCCCGCCGTTCGGAATCGGACGATCGCCACGTTCCGTTCGGAATCGGATCGACGAACGCCGACGCGCGCCTGCCCCGCGCGAGCCGGCAAAGGACGCACGCCATGATCAGGGTACTCATCGCTGACGATCACACCCTCGTCCGGGACGGCCTGCGCCACATCCTGCAGAACGCGAACGATTTCGTCGTGGCGGGAGAAGCAAGCGACAGCGCGTCGACGATCGCGCTGACGCGCGGCACCGAGGCCGAAGTGCTGGTGCTCGACCTGTCGATGCCCGGCCGCAACGGCATCGAACTCATCAAGCAGATCAAGGACGAGAAACCGGCCCTGCACATCCTCGTGTTGACGATGCACGCCGAGCAGCAATATGCGGTGCGCGCGTTCCGCGCCGGCGCATCGGGCTACATGACCAAGGAAAGCGCGAGCGCGGAGCTCGTGGCCGCGCTGACGAAAATTTCCGGCGGCGGCGTGTACGTCAGCCTTGCGATGGCGGAGCAATTCGCGCAAAGCCTCAACGAGCCGACCGACCTGTTGCCGCATCAACGGCTGTCCGACCGCGAATTCGACGTGTTCCGGCGCGTGACGACCGGCGAGTCCATTTCCGAGATCGCGCGGGCGCTGTGCGTCAGCGTCAAGACCGTGAGCACCTACAAGACGCGGATCCTCGAGAAGATGCAGATGGCCAACGATACGGCGCTCGTCCGATACGCGATGCGCCACAAGCTGTTCGACGACCCGGACGAACTCTGACCGCGACAACCCGCCACACCGTTGTAGGAATCGTCCTACAAACCTTCGCTATCACCTACCGCATCTTCAATTTCCGCTGATTTCAATCAAGCGTCCGGCTGTCCATACTCCGATCAACAACAACACACCGGCGTGCCTTCCGGAGCTGCCCGGCCTTGCCCTCGTATCGCGACGGCATCGCCGGCCCGCCGATCCGGTGCGGCGCCGATTCGACGAACCAGGCGGCGGCCTCCCCGTCCGCCCGTACGACGGCCAGCGCAACCGCGACGACGCGACCCGCGGCCGCCCCAACCGGAGCAGATCATGCAGAGCCATGCCGACATTCCGACGACGGTGCCGTTGCACCCGTTCATTCCGCTGCATCCCGTCGCGCGGGCGGACCAGCCGAAGCGCACGTCGTCCCGCTGCTCGTCCTGCACGCTGCGCACCGTCTGCATGCCGCGGGAAATGACGGCCGACGAATTCGCCCGGGTCGACGCGATGATCTGCACGACGCGCCACGTCAAACGCGGTGAAACGCTGTTTCGCGCGGACGACACGTTCCACAGCATCTATGCGGTCAGGACCGGGTCGTTCAAGACCGTGATGATGCATCGCGACGGCAACGAGCAGATCACCGGCTTCCAGATCGTCGGCGAATCGCTCGGGCTCGACGGCGTGCACACCGGGCGGCACAACGGCGATGCGATCGCGCTCGAGGACAGCACGGTCTGCATCATCCCGTTCGGCCAGCTCGAGCAGATGTGCCGCGAAGTGCGGCCGATGCAGCATCACGTGTATCAGATGATGAGCGGCGAAATCGTGCGCGAATCCGCGCTGATGGTGCTGCTCGGCACGATGACCGCCGAGCAGCGCGTGGCCGCCTTCCTGCTGAACCTGTCCACCCGCTTCAAGGCGCGCGGCTACTCGGCCGCCGAATTCGTGCTGCGGATGACGCGCGACGAGATCGGCGAATATCTCGGGATGAAGCTCGAAACGGTCAGCCGCATGCTGTCGAAGTTCCAGCGCAACGGGCTCGTCGCCGCGCAAGGCAAGCAGATCCGCATCGTGGATCCGGAAGGCCTCGGGCGCATCTGAGCGGATCGCGGGGGACCGGGCGGGATCAGCCGCGCATGGCGAGCACGGCAGCGCCGGACATGCGCCCCATGCGCAGATCGTCCAGCGCGCGATTCGCATCGGTCAGCGCGTAGCGCACGGCTTCGACCCGCAGCGGCGTCGCGGCGGCGATCCGCATGAATTCCGCCGCATCCGCACGCGTCAGGTTGGCGACCGACGCGATCCGGCGCTCGCCCCACAGCCACGCGTACGGAAAGCTCGGGATATCACTCATGTGAATGCCGCCGCATACGACGATCCCGCCTTTGCCGACGGCGCGCAGCGCGGCCGGCACCAGCGCACCCGCCGGCGCAAAAATGAGCGCGGCGTCGAGTGTCTCCGGCGGCGTTTCGTCGCTGCCGCCGGCCCACGCGGCGCCGAGTGACAGCGCGAGCTGCTGTGCCGCGGTATCGCCGGGCTTCGTCAGCGCGAACACCTTGCGCCCCTCGAAACGCGCGACCTGCGCGACGAGATGGGCGGCCGCGCCGAAGCCGTAGATGCCGATGCGACGCGCATCGCCGGCCATGCGCAAGGTCCGATAGCCGATCAGGCCCGCGCACAGCAGCGGCGCGGCTTCCAGATCGGAATAGCGCCGCGGCAGGTGCACGCAATACCGGTGGTCGGCGACCGCGCACTCGGCATAGCCGCCGTCGATCGTATAGCCCGTGAAACCCGGGCTGTCGCACAGGTTCTCGCGGCCCGACGTGCAATACGCGCAATGCCCGCATGTCGAACCGAGCCATGGAACACCCACGCGGTCGCCGACGGAGAACCCCGTCACGCCGTCGCCGAGCACGCGCACCGTTCCGACGATTTCGTGCCCCGGCACCAGCGGCAGCTTCGGGTGCGCGAGTTCGCCGTCGACGACGTGCAGATCGGTTCGACAGACACCGCATGCATGCACGTCGATCAACAACTGGCCCGGCGCCGGCAGCGGATCCGGCACGCGCGCCTCGCGCAAATGCGGTGTCGTGCCGTCAAACATCATCGCAAGCATGCTCGCCTCCCACTCCATCGTCTTCGTGCTTCGCTGTCCAAGACTAATCCCGGCGCATCGCGCGTGCATGGCCCGGTGACGGGCGCTTGACGTGGGTCAACGGCTGCCGGACGGTTGCTGACACGATGAGATGGCATGACGCCGCCCACGCGGCGTGCCAGGAGATGATCGAATGATGTCCGTTCCCCCGCTTGCCGCAAGCGCCCATGTCGACGATCAATTGAAGTCGCTGTTGGCGTACGCGGTGCTGGCCCCGTCCAGCCACAATTCCCAGCCGTGGCGGTTCATCGTCAACGGCGCCACGATCGCCGTCTGCGCGGACCGGGTCCGCGCGTTGCCCGTGGTCGATCCGTTCGACCGCGAACTGATCATCAGTTGCGGCGCGGCATTGCTCAATCTGCGCGTCGCGCTCGATCACGCCGGCCTCGCCCACACGATCAGCACGTTTCCGTCCGAGGTCGACCCCGATCTCCTTGCGCTGGTCCGGGTCTGCGACGACGGCTATTCCGATCCGTCTCTCGGCGGGCTGTTCGACGCGATCCAGGCGCGCGTCACGACGCGCGCGCCGTTCGAATCCACCGCGCTGCCCGACGAAATTCAGCGCGAGTTGATCGCGGCCGGCGTCGCGGAAGGCGCCGAGGTCGCGTGCATCGACTCGACCGCGCGTCGCGCACGGGTCGCCGAACTGGTTGCGCAGGCCGACCGGCAGCAGTTCGCAGATCCGCGCTTCCGGCGCGAACTGGCGAGCTGGATCGATCCGCGTCGGCGCGTCGACGGCATGCCGGCATTCGCGGCCGGCGTGCCGACGCTGCTGGACTTCGCGGCGCCCGTCGTGACGATGGCGGTGCGGACGTTCGATCTCGGCAACGGGCTGGCCGCGCTCCATCACCAGCTCGTCGGCGCGTCGCCTTTGATCGTCTGCCTGTCGACCGTGCGCGACGATCGCGAAGCGTGGCTGGCCGCGGGCCAGGCGCTCGAGCGGATCCTGCTCGTCGCGGCGCGCGCGGGCTATACGGCGTCGTACCTGAACCAGCCGATCGAGACGGCCGCGCTGCGTGCCGACCTGGGCCGCACGCTCGGGCTACGCGGCGAGCCGCAGTTGCTGTTGCGGGTGGGCCGCGGCCCGCACACACCGCATTCGCCCCGTCGCCCGCTCGGCGAAGTGATCTCCTGAGTGATCTCCTGAGTGATCTCCGAGCGCAACCGGCGACGCGCCGCGCGCATTCGGCTCCGGACGAGGAAAACATGAACATCACGCGCTGCTCCGCTTTCTCTTTCTTCCTGATCGCCGCCATGGCCGGAACGGCAGCCGCGCAAACCACCGTGCCCGAGCCGACCGAGCTCGTCAACGCGCAACACTGCATGTTCTGCCACACGCCCGACATGACGTTCCTCGGGCCGTCGTTCCACGACATCGCCGCGCGCTACCGCGGCGATCCTCACGCGGCCGCCGAACTGGAGCGCAAATTGCGCGTCGGCGGCCCCGCGCATTGGGGCGACACGCCGATGCCGTCCGCCATCGATCGCGGCGGGCCGCTGTCTGCCGACGACGCGCATCAGCTCGTCCAATGGGTGTTGAGCCAGTGACCGTGCCCACGATAGTCAAACGCGCTCCTGCCGGCATGGTGCGCGGCAAGCGGGTACGCACCCGGCCCATCTCGCCCGCCAGCCTCGACGACATCCCGCGGCCGTCTCGTCGAGGGCGGCATCCAGCCAGCCATCCGGGCTGCACGCCCGGCGACGCGGACACGTCGTTGCTGCAACGCGCGACCATGCGCGGTATCCGGCTGCAACTCGACTACTGGAAAGCCGAAGCGCGCCTGCAACACGAGCGCATCGGCCACGCCGTCGTGATCTACGGCAGCACGCGCATCGTCGCGCCCGCCGTCGCGAATGCACGGCTCGCCGAAGCGAACCGCCTGCTCGCGCTGCGCCCGCGTGACCCGGCCCGGCGTCGTGCCGTCGCGGTCGCCAGCCGTCTCCTCGAGCACAGCGCGTACTACCGCGTCGCACGCGAATTCGGCCGTATCGTCGGTCATGCCGACCGGCGCACGCGTACGGCGCGCCTCGCGATCGTCACGGGCGGTGGCCCCGGCATCATGGAGGCCGCCAATCGCGGCGCCTACGAGCGCGGCGCCCCGAGCATCGGCTTCAATATCGAGCTGCCGCGCGAACAGGCGCCGAATCCGTACATCACGCCGGATCTGTGCTTCCGGTTCCACTACTTCGCGATTCGCAAGCTTCATCTGCTCGAGCGCGCCAAGGCAGCCGTGTTTTTCCCCGGCGGATACGGCACGTTCGACGAACTGTTCGAGGTCCTGACGCTGCTGCAGACGCGCAAGATCGCGCCGCTGCCGGTTGTCCTGGTCGGCGAAGCGTACTGGCGGCGCGCCGTCGATCTGGCGTTTCTCGCGGACGAAGGGATGATCGACCGCCGCGACCTCGAACTGTTCACCTACTGCGAATCCGCCGCCGATATCTGGCACGCGATCGGCTCCTGGTATGCACGGTGCCGCGCCGGGCGGGCGGCCCGACGAAGCCCTTCGCCGAAGCCGTCCGCCGTGTAGGAATCCGCCGACGGCCTCCGCTCGATTCCTACTACAACTTCGGGACACGCCGATTGAATCGCGCATGCCCGCCAACGATACTGAAATCACGGACAACGGCTCCCGGCATACCGATCGCGAGCCCTCAGGAGAGACGTCATGTCACACGCTACCCAGCCTGCCGATTCGGGCAATCCGTCCGGTCGGTCCGATGCAGCGGCGCTCGACACGCTGGCCTTGGTCACCCTCGCCCGCGACGCCGGCATGCTCGTGATCCTCGACGGCCAGATCGGGCGGGAACGGTACGAAAGCGTGACGGGATCGATCGCCACGCTCGCCCGCTTCGCGCAGGCGCTGCAACGTTCGGCGCTCAAGGCTGCATGACACCGGGCGCGGTGGAAGCCGTGCCGCGCGCCGACCCAATGCCGATGAACCCGCCGCTCACGGATCGGTCCGCCCGTTTTGCCCGGATATCCGCCGGATGAAGCGGCGATGAACCTGCCCCGCTCCGGACGCATCGCACGCATGTTCCCGGGTGCGGCGTTGCTCGCGAACTACCGGCGTGCCTGGTTATCGCGCGATCTCTATGCGGGCATCGCGCTTTCCGCCGTGCTGGTTCCGGTCGGCATGAGCTACGCGCAGGCGGCCGGCCTGCCGGCCGTCACCGGGCTGTATGCGTCGATCGCGGCATTGCTCGCCTATGCGGTACTCGGCCCGAGCCGGATTCTCGTCCTGGGCCCCGATTCGGCCTTGGCCGCGCTGATCGCCGGCGCCATCGCGCCGCTCGCCGACCATGATCCGCAGCGCGCCGTCGCGCTCTCCGGCGCACTGGCGCTGGCGGCCGGTACGATCTGCATCCTGCTCGGTACGCTCGGCCTCGGTTTCGTCACCGACTTGCTGTCGCGCCCGATCCAGTACGGGTATCTGAACGGCATTGCCATCACGCTCGCCATCGGTCGCCTGCCCGAGCTGTTCGGCATGACGGCATCGGGCGGCGACGTGTTCGCCAGCGTCCCGCACATCGTGCATGCCCTCGTCGAGCGCCGGTTTTCACCCGCTGCCTGCCTGCTCGGTGTCGGTGTTCTGGCGACCATTTTCTTGATGAAGCGTGTGATACCTCGCTGGCCCGGCGTATTGATCGCCGTGCTCGCGGCGACGCTGGCCACGCGCGTGCTGCAGCCGGACGGCATCGCGGCGGTCGGCGCATTGCCGGCCGGTGCGCCCGCCCCGCACCTTCCGGCCGTCTCGCTCGCCGACCTGAGCGCGCTCGCGTCCGGTGCGATCGCCGTGGCGCTGGTGTCGTTCGCCGACATCAGCATGCTGTCGCGTGCGCTTTCCGTGCGTGCTGGCGACACGCCGGACCGTAACCAGGAACTGATCGCATTGGGCGCGGCGAATCTGCTGGCGGGGGTGACGCAGGGTTGCGCGGTCAGCAGCAGCGCGTCCCGTACGCCGGTGGCGATCGCCGCCGGCGCGCAAAGCCAGGTCACCAATCTCGTCGCGGCCGCATGCATCGCGATACTGCTCATTGCCGCGCCCACGCTGCTGACGCTCGTCCCGCGCGCAGCGCTGGCCGCGGTCGTGATCTACGCGGCGTTCGGCATCGCCGACGTCCGCAGTGTCGTCCGGCTGTACCGGATGCGCCGCGGCGAATGCCTGATTTCGATCCTGTGCTTTGCCGGCGTGATCGGCCTGGGTGTCGTCCCCGGCATCCTGCTCGCCAGCGCGCTGTCGCTGCTGTCGTTCGTGTGGCGGGCCTGGCACCCGTACGATGCCGTGCTTGGCCGGCTGTCAGGCGTGCGCGGCTATCACGACATCACGCGACATCCGGACGCCGTGCAAACCCCGGGCCTCGTGCTGTTCCGCTGGGACGCCCCGCTCTTCTATGCCAACGTCGAGATCTTCTGCGAGCATCTGCACGCGGCAATCGCGCGCTCGGCATGCCCGGTCGCGCGTATCGTCGTCGCCGCGGAGCCCGTCACCGATATCGACGTCAGCGCGGCGGACCGGCTCGTCGCGCTGTGCGAAGAACTCCGCGAACAACGCATCGCGTTGAACTTCGCGGAAATGAAGGGGCCGGTGAAGGATCGCCTGCGCGCCTACGGATTGTTCGACGTGTTCGGCGCGGCCAGCTTCTTTCCGACCGTGACCGATGCCGTTGCGCATCACGTCCAGCAGAAAGGCGATCACGCGGGCGCGGGCAAACACGGCACACGTTCCGCGTCATCGCCGCCCGCGCGGAACAAGACGGGCGGCTAGACGCTTGAAGATGGGCGGCCGTCACGCGTATCGCGTCGGGCCGGGCGGCGCGGCCAGCGTCAGCCCGCCGGCCTTACTCGACGACCAGGTCGTCGACGACGGCGCGCACGCCACGCGCGGACCACGCGGCGCCGCGCACGGCCTTGCGTTCGGAGAACGAGCCGACCTTGCCGGACAACCGGACGGTGCCGTCGCGCACCTCGATCGCGATGTGCTTCGCCTCGCGCTCCGCGTGGCGCATGATCGCACGCTTGATGTTGCCGCCGATGTCGGCCGAGCCGACCGCACCCTGCACGACGATGTGGTCGGTCACGCCGGTCACGCTGCGCATCTGCGAGATCGCGCGCACGGCCAGATGGCTCTGGTATGCCCATTCGACCCGGCCGGACAGCGTGATCCAGCCGTGCTCGACCTGCACCTTGACCGCGTCGTCATGCAGCCCGACCGTCCAGTGCAGCACCGAGCGCACGGCATTCGCGATGTCCTCGTCGGTGCGGACGTCGTCGTTCGGCAGATGCACGGTCATGTCGACGACGAGCGCCTTGACACCGGCCACGCGGTTCGCCGCACGCTCGATCGCGAGTTTCTCCGCATAGCTCGGCGGGTGACCCGAAAGCGTCACGATCCGGTCGGACACCTCGACACCGATCCGTGTCGCGTCGATTGCCGGGTCGGATTCCAGCTCGTCCTGAACGTCCTGTTTCAACTGCTTGTCGGTTTTCATCGTCTGCACTCCCGTGAGCCTCGGCGCGCCTGTCCGCCGTATACGACCAGATTTGCACACGCGCGGCCCGGCGGTGCTGATGCAGGTCAACCGATGCCCAGCGCCGGGCTCCGCGGCTCGTGCCGAAACACGCAGCCGATGCACGCAACCTGACGGGGTACCAGGACGTCGTGGGCCGCGCGCCACTCGATCTCGTCTACGTGGTGCGGACCGCCTCGATCCTCGACATGCCGCCGCCGCAACGCTGCGTGTTCCCGGCCATCGCGGCGGGCGCCATCGCGCAGAACGTTTCGCTCTACTGGACGGCAGCCGGCCTCGGCACGGTCGTGCGCGGCTGGATCAATCATCGCGTGCTCGCCGACGCGTTGCGGCTGAACGAGGACGGCTGCCGATCCTCGCGCAGACCGTCGGATACCGTGCCCGCGGGACGGTAGCGGCGGCGTGAGCGCACGTGGCCGATTGAAAGAAACGGCACGCGGATGGCTCCGTGCGCCGTCGCCCCCTTCGAGCGACGCGTGCCCCGCATCGCCCGGCGTCTGCCTCCCGATCAACTGATCGTCAGCTTCTTCTGCCCGACCGGCGCCTTCTTCGGCAGCGTCAGCGACAGCACGCCGTCCTGATACGCCGCCGTCGCGTTCGCGTCGTCGATCTCGTCGGACAACGAGAACGACCGGCCGATCGCGCCGCTGTAGCGCTCGCGCCGGATCACGCGCTCGCCATCCTTCTGCTCGTTGCTGCGCTCGACCTTCGCATTGATCGTGACGGTTCGGCCCGTCACCTGGACATCGATATCCTCCTTCGCGACGCCCGGCAACTCCGCATGGACCTTGTAGGCGTTGTCGTTTTCCGACACGTCGATCTTCATCGACGCAAGACCGGGGTCGTCCGTCGTCGCCACGCCGCGCAGCGGCCTGAACAGTCCCTGAAACAGGTCGGAGACGGGTTCGATCGAAAACGGATCGTAACGCGTGAGGTGGGTCATGGTTCGCACTCCTCGTACGGTTGACATGCAGCAGCGCTTTCGTCCGGCCAGCGCGGCGCCGTGATGCGGATCGGACTGGCGCGGCATCGCGAGCCGCGCAACGGACGAAGGATCCCTCTGAAATCAGCGTATCCGCTCGCACCGTCGCGCGCTTGATACGCGTCAATGACCCGCGGCGATCACGTACAGAACCGGAAAAATCCGCTGTGAAGCAGGATCGGCCTGCCGTCCATTTCCTCGAGCAGGCAGCGCGCCGCGCGTTCGATCGCGGGGCGATGATGCGCGAATGCGTCGACGAGATCCTGTTCGCGCGGCGATGCCGCCCGGAAGTGATCTTCCAGCGCTTCCGCGGTGATCACGCAGCGCACGCGGCGGCCTTCGACCACGGCCGGAAAGGCCAGCGCCGGGTCCAGACCGCAATACGTCGGCGGTTCGGAAGGAAAAGTTATCTGCATGACGATCCCCTGGGCAGGTTGCGTGCCGATCGTCGCCCGACTCGACCCGGGCGAGCCGACCCGTTATCGGGCACGGCGACGCTAGGCTGCCGCGACGGCAGCAGGCGCGGCATCGTCGCCGCGTACGAGCAGGACCGGGCAACTCGATCCGCGCAGAAACCGTTCGGCTACGCTGCCGAGGACCAGTCGACGGACGCCGCGCCGCCCGTGCGTACCGACCACGGCGAGATCGATCGACCGTTCGACGACATAGCGTTGCAGCCGTTCGGCGATATCCTGGCCGGGTTCGGTCTCGACGATTTCGGTATCGCCGTTGACGGCCGCATGCGAGATGGCCCGTTCCGCGCTTCGCAGCACCGCCGCGCCATCGCGCCGGACCTCGTCGAGCAGGCCATCCGGGCTCATTCGTCCGGCGTACGTGATCAGAAGCGATTGGTCGACGACGAAAACGGCGAACAGGCGCGCGCCGCAGGACCGGGCAACCTTCAAGCCCTCTTGAAGCGCCAGATTCGACGAAGGACTGCCGTCGACGGCGACCATGATGTTCGTGTACATATCGACCTCGCTGGATGACTGGACGCGCCGGTGGCGTTCGGCGTTGTTTCATCATCAACGCTCGCCGGAAACCGGCGTTGACCGACGTCAACGGTTCGAAGCGATATGAGCCGACGCAGAAGGCGCTCCATTATCAAGGGTCGACCGGCGGCGTCGGCGCGCCCGTCGGGCGCTCGTACGTCGCGAAACCGCGCTCGATTTCAAGGATCTTCGACGCGCATGCATCGTATTGCCAGCCGGGGCCGCCATCGGTGCCGTACATGCCCTTGCACATCGCCTTGAGCCGAATCACCGCGCCGCCGTCGTCCGATGCCGTGCGCGACGCCCATAGATAAACTTCGCCGGCGAAATGGGGTTGCGCGGTCTCGATCCGGTCCGCACTGAATCGCGTGACACGGGTCGACGAACGCGCGTCGACGTAGCGCCGTGCGAGCTGCCATGCACGGTCGCATTCAGGCGCCGTCGAACAGTGCAGCGCTGCAGCTTCCCGTGCCGCCCGCAATTGCGTTTCGGTCGACCGGAACGCCGCTTCCTGGCTCATACCGGCGCAAGCGCCCAGCGCGAGCGCGGCGCCGATCGCCCACGTCGGATGTTTCATTGCCCCTGCCTCATCGCGCGGCGACTCGCGCGCCATCGGGCGCCGCGTCGTGCGAGCGCCGGAGTCCACTGTATTGCCGGCAGCGCGAATGAGGTTGACCTGCGTCAAGCGCCGTCATGCGTCGCACATCGCGTGCGTCGCCACGAGACCCTGCTTTCGACGATTCGTTGATTCGATCGGCACGGCGCCGCCCGTAGCATGGGCGCGTCCCCGATCCTCGGCGCCCGCCTCGTTTGCCGCTGACGATTCAATTCCACGCATGCCGCGCCGGGCGCGCGCCGTTCAGGTAGTAGTTGCCGACGAGGTGATATTTCCAGCGCACCGGGTCGTGCAGCGTATGCGTGCGCGCGTTGCGCCAATGCCGGTCGAGATTGTGCTCGGCGAGCGTCGACTGCGTGCCGGCCAGCTCGAACAGCTTCTCGCCCGCGAGCAGCGCGATCTCGGTCGTCAGCACTTTCGCTTCGCCGACCGCGACGGACGCCCGCGCGACATCGTCTTCGGTCACGTCGCCTTTTGCCGCGATCTCGTCGAGCGTGCGCGCCGCGCGTTCGAGCAACGCATCGGCCGCATGCAGCTGGATGTGCAGCCGGCCGATTTCGCGAATCGTCAGCGGATCGTCCACCGCCCGCTCGACGCCGCTGTCGACCCACGGCCGCGTGCGGGTCCGCACGAACGCGAGCGTATCGTCGACGGCCGCCTTCGCGATGCCCGCGTCGATCGCCGCCTGGATGATCTGAGACAGCGGGCCGTTGAGCGTCGGCACGTCCGACACGCGCTGCGCGGGCAGCACGTGCGACGCGGGGATGCGCACCGCGTCGAGCACGACCGTGCCGCTCGCGGTCGTGCGCTGCCCGAATCCCGACCAGTCGTCGATCACGCTCAGGCCCGGCGTCGGTTGCGGCACGTACGCAAGCCACGCCTGCCGCGCGTCGTCGAGCCCGAGCACCGGCACGTAATGCGCGAACAGCGCGCCGGTCGAATAGAACTTCGTGCCGTCGACGACATAGTCGTCGCCGTCGCGGCGCACGCGCGTCTTCAGGTCGAGCACGTGCTTCGTGCCCTTCTCCGAGAATCCGTTGCCGAACCGCTTGCCGCTCAGCACTTCGGCGAAGAAATGCCGCTTCTGCGCGTCGGTGCCGACCAGCGCGATCACGTCGACCAACCCGAAATGATTCTGCGGAAGCTGCCCGAGCGACGCATCGGCCGCGGCGACGATCTTGATCACCTCGGTAAGCGTCACGTGCGACACGCCCGCGCCGCCGTATGCCTTCGGCACCGTGATCGCCCACAGCCCCGACTGCGAGAACCATTCGATCTCTTCGCGCGGCAGCCGGCGTTCGCGATCGCGTTCGGCGGCCCCTTGCGCGACGCGTTGCGCCAGTGCATGCGCCGCCGCGATCGCTTGCGCATCGTCCGCAATCACGCGAGCCACCTGCCGTGGTGCATCGGTGGGCCGCTCCTGAATCGTCGCGCTCGTGTCTGACATCGGGTTCTCCTGTCGAATGACGAAAGCATTCAATCTAGCAGCGCCGCGCGGGCCGGAAAACCGAGCGATTCTCGAAACGATATTCCTTTGGAGAACAAACGACGTCGCGCCTGATACCGGTGAATCGATGTTTTAGCGCCGCAACGGATGCGAGAGCGTCGATGCGTCCCGCGCGGTTGCCGTAATACGCAGCGACGATAACGATCCGAGAATCCGTTATTGGAACGCCCGCGTCGCGCTTCCTATACTGGGCTCCCGGCGCACACGGCCACGCCCTTCGAGGAAATCCGCATGACTTCATCGCACGCAGCTCCCGACCTTTCCACCGGTACCGATTACGACGCGCTCGCGAGCCGGTTCCGACCGATCTTCGAACGTATCGCCGCCGGCACCGCCGAGCGCGAACGCAACCGCGAATTGCCGCACGAGGCGATCGGCTGGCTGAAGTCGGCAGGCTTCGGCGCGATCCGGCTGCCGCCCAGTGCCGGCGGCGCGGGCGCGTCGCTACCGCAGTTGTTCCGGCTGCTGACCGAACTGGCCGCCGCCGATTCCAATTTGCCGCAGGCGTTGCGCGGACATTTCGCGTTCGTCGAGGACTGGCTCAATGCGCCGCCCGAGCCGCAGCGCACGACCTGGTTCGACCGCTTCGCGAGCGGTCAGCTCGTCGGCAATGCGTGGTCGGAGGCCGGCGACGTGCCGCTCGGCCAGACCATCACGAAGGTGTCGGAGCAGAACGGCCGGCTCGTGCTGAACGGCCGGAAGTTCTACAGCACCGGCAGCCTGTTCGCCGACTGGATCGACGTATTCGCGCAGCGCGCGCACGACGGCAGCGACGTGATCGTCGCCGTCGCGACCGCGCAGCCCGGCGTGATCCGCGACGACGACTGGGACGGCTTCGGCCAGACCACCACCGGCAGCGGCACGACGCGCTTCGAGAATGCGGCGGTCGACGCGGACAACGTGATCGATTTCGCGCGCCGCTTCAAGTACCAGACCGCGTTCTACCAGTTGTTCCACGTCGCGACGCTGGCGGGCATCGGCCACGCGATCGTGCGCGACGCGGGCGAGCTCGTGCGCAACCGCACGCGCGTGTACAGCCACGGCAATGCGCAGCGTGCCGGCGACGACGCCCAGCTGCAGCAGGTGATCGGCGAGATCGCGTCATGGGCGTACGCGGCCGACGCGCTCGCGCTACGTGCCGCGCAGCCGCTTCAGCAGGCCTATGAAGCGCGCTTCGGCGGCGACGAAGCGGCCGAGCAGGCCGCGAACGTCGCGGCCGAAATCGAATCCGCGCAAAGTCAGCTCGTCGTGTCCGAACTCGTGCTGCGCGCGGCGACGCGCCTGTTCGACGCGCTCGGCGCATCCGCGACCCGCAGCACGACCGCGCTCGATCGCCACTGGCGCAACGCGCGCACGGTGTCGTCGCACAACCCGCTCGTGTACAAGGCGCGCATCGTCGGCGACTGGATCGTCAACGGCCGCACGCCGCCGTTCGTCTGGCGGGTGGGCAACGGCGCGGGCGCCAATGCGAACGCCGGCGCGGAGACGGGGGTCGCGCAATGAGCAAGACCATTCGCTTCAACGCGTTCGAGATGAACTGCGTGGGACATCAATCGCCGGGCCTGTGGGCGCATCCGCGCGACCGTTCGTGGCAGTACAAGGATCTCGATTACTGGACCGACCTCGCGCGCGTGCTCGAGCGCGGGATCTTCGATGCGATCTTCATCGCGGACGTGATCGGCTACTACGACGTGTACAAGGGCAGCAACTATCACGCGCTGCACCAGGCCGCGCAGATCCCGGTCAACGATCCGCTGCAACTGGCCGCGCCGATCGCGATGGCGACCGAACATCTCGGCATCGGCATCACCGCGTCGACGACGTTCGAGCACCCGTACACGTTCGCGCGCCGGCTGTCGACCGCCGACCATCACACGAAGGGCCGGCTCGCGTGGAACATCGTCACGTCGTACCTGGAAAGCGGCGCGAAGAACGTCGGCGATCACGGGCTGCGCACGCACGACGACCGCTATGCGGTCGCGGCCGAATACGTCGAGGTGCTGTACAAGCTGTTCGAGGGCAGCTGGGAGGATGGCGCGGTGGTGCGCGATCGCGACGGCCGCGTGTTCACGCATCCGGAGAAAGTGCACGAGATCGGCCACCAGGGCCGCTTCTTCGACGTGCCCGGCTACCACCTGTGCGAGCCGTCGCCGCAGCGCACGCCGGTGCTGTTCCAGGCGGGCGCGTCGGGCCCCGGCAAGGCGTTCGCCGCGCGGCACGCCGAATGCGTGTTCGTCGCGGCGCCGACCCGCGATCAACTGGCGCGCTACGTGACCGACGTGCGTGCGCAGGCTGCCGCCGCCGGACGCGATCCGGCGAAGGTGCTGATCTACAACCTCGTCACGGTGATCGTCGACGAGACCGACGAGAAGGCGCAGGCCAAGTTCGACGAGTATCGCCGCTACGTGTCGTACGATGGGTCGCTGGTGTTCATGTCGGGCTGGACCGGCATCGACTTCGGCCAGTACGCGCCGACCGATCCGGTCAGGCGCGTCGAAACGAACGCGATCGTGTCGGCGGTCGAGCACCTGTCGGGCGGCGACACCGCGTGGACGATCGAAGCGCTGGCCGCCTGGGGCGGCATCGGCGGGATGGGCCCGGTGTTCGTCGGGTCGGCGGCGACCGTTGCGGACATCCTGCAGGAATGGGTCGCCGCGACCGACGTGGACGGCTTCAATCTCGCGTATGCGGTCGCGCATGAAACCTTCGAGGACGTCGTGCGTTATCTCGTGCCCGAGTTGCAGCGCCGCGGCGTGTATCCGGCCGCGTATGCGCCCGGCACGCTGCGCGAAAAACTGTTCGGCGGTTCGGCACGGTTGCCGGACGAACATCCGGCCGCGCGGTTTCGCGATATCGAACAGGTGAAGCGCGCGGCCGAGCGGGAAGCGGTCAGCGCGTAACGAAACGTCGGCAAACGTCGAAGCCGGTCTGTCCACATTCATGCGGCGACCGGCTTCAGTACGAACGGCTTCGTGCAGTGAGACGAAGCCGTTCGTGTTTTCGGGGAGCGGGGACGGCGAGCGCCCCCGGTCAGTGCTTACGCGGTGCTTTCGTCGTCGATGTCGTGCGCCGTCGGTTCATACCGCACGATCAGCAGAAACACGATCGGCGTGACCGCACTGACCGCGACGACCCAGAACATGTCGGTGCCGAGGCGGGCCTGCAGGATCGGCAGCACGAACAGCGCCAGCGCCTGGCCGATGCCGCACAGCGATCGCCCGAAGCCGACGCCGGTGCCGCGAATCGCGGCCGGATACGACAACGTCGGATAGATCATCATCTGCGCGCCGGGCCCGAAGCCTTCGGCGAACAGCCACGTGCCGAGCATCAGCAACACGACGCCGACCGCGATCGCCCCGTGCGGATGGCCCGCCAGCGCCAGCGCGACGAGTGCGATCGTTTGCAGCGCGAACCCCGCGATCGCGACATGACGCGACGGATAGCGATGCGCGACGCGCATGCCGAGCAAGCCGCCGGTAAACGCGAACAGCACGTTCAACGCCAGCGACGCCGCGATCGTCTCGAACACGCCCGCGCCGAGGAATTGCGACAGGATCGACGGCAGGAAGAACGCGATCGCCGTGTATTCGAACGGGATGCACAGGTTCATCACGCTGGCGACGATCGTGCGCCCGAGATACGGACGCTGGAACAACACGCGAATCCGCACGGGCGGCGGGCTCGACTCGCGTCGCGCATCGTCCGCTTCGTGCGCGTGAATGCCGTACGACTCGCGCAGGATGCGCGCGGCATTGGCCAGGTCGCCCTGATTGGCGGCCCACAGCGGCGACTCGTTCATGAAGCGGTTGCGGAACAGGATGATGACGAGCGCCGGCACCGCGCCGAAGATCAGCGACGCGCGCCACAACCAGCCCGCATGCTCGGCCGGCAGCAGGAAATACAGGCCGAAGATCAGCAGGAAGCACACTGACGACGCGACGTACCACATCGGGCACCACGCGGCGAGCCGCGACGCCTTGTTGCCGCGGCCGTTGAACTTCGAGAATTCCGCGAGAAACGCCATCGCGACGGGCAGGTCGATGCCGACGCCGAGCCCCATCACGAAGCGCGCGGCGATCAGTACCCAGACGTTCGGCGCGAGCCCGGCCGCGATCGCCGCGACCACGAAGAACAGCATGTCGGCCATGAACACCTGGTAGCGGCCGATCCGGTCGGTCAGCCAGCCGCCGATCAGGCTGCCGAAGATCGTGCCGATCATGATCGCCGAACCGACCAGCCCGGTCAGCGCGGGCGTCAGGCCGAATTCGCGCGCGACGTCGTCGATGCCGTAGGACAGCGTCGTCAGGTCGTACGCGTCGAGAAACACGCCGCCGAGCGCCAGCAGCACGATCATCCGTGCGTGGCTCACCGAACTGTCCACCGTATTGATCAGGCGCGCGACGTCGCTGGCCGAGCGGATGGGAGAAGAAACCGGCGTGACCGGGCTCAGATCGATCGAACTCATCGGATTCCTTAGTTTGATGCCGAATACATGGCAAGGTCGTCGTGAAGCCGGAAACCAGGCGAGCGCCTTGTCGGCTATCGCGGCGTCGAGCGTATTCGGCCCGCTGCCGTCGACTTCCGGCAGCGGAAATTCTGTTCCCTCGATCCGGTAATCCCAAGCGATATAAACCGATAAATTAATCGGCGTACGTCATAAAGTTGCGCGGGCGGTGCTTAGCGGCAGCATGCATGTGCAATCGCGAATTCCTTCGTTAGCGAATCGCTTGCGCTTCGTCACATTAGCCGGTCACCTGCCTGTTCGCGGCGCGTTGCCGCTCGCGCGCGAATGCTAAATGATTGCCTCCCCTTCCGTGCGCGGTTTCACGCTCGACGATATTCGCGGCTTTCTGGACTGCATGCTGCTGATCGAGGGCACGCGGTCGTGCGACCAGATCGCCGATCTGGAGAAGCGGCGCGACACGCATCGCATCGCATCGCGTCAATCGTCGAAGGTCCCCTGATATTCCGGCGCGGCATCCGCGCGCGTGTTCAGTTCGAACATCACGCCGCCCGGCGCGCGGCAAAAGAAGCGCGAGCCGCGCCCGTTGTTGAAGACATCCGTCTCCATCGCGACGCCCTCTTCCTTGAAACGCGCGAACAGCGCATGCACGGCATCGAGGCTCGGCAGTTCGAAGCCGACGTGGAAGTTGGTCGGCCACGCGGGCACGCCGTCGCCGACGTGATCGATCACGACGTCGAAGCCCGGACGCTTGAGGATCCAGGATTTGTCCCAGCTTCCCGCGATCGTGAAGCCAAGGTATCGCTCGAAGAACCGGGCCGTCGCCAGCGTGTCGGCAGAGGGGAAGCTCAGGTGATTGAGTTTCATCGTGTGTGTCGTTTCGGTCATGGTCGCGCGCTCCGATGCGTTGGTGGGCGAAGGCTCCATGCCGTGCCGCCCGAGGACCTCAGAATACGAGCGGAAGCTCGCATTCCACAACTCGCATTCGACGTTCCGCCGGAACCGCGTGAAACCCTTGTCGCACCGCCCGTTGCGGGAGGGCGACGATTGCGACGGATCGCATGACTCGCATTCGCGACAGTCTCGTCGATGCGAGGCACCCGATCGGCCGACGACATCAAACGACGACGGCCCGGGATTCGCGAACGAACCCCGGGCCGTCGATCGACAGCGGTGTCGGGCTGTACATCCGTTGCCCGGCACCGCGCATCGCGCATCGCTCAACGCGACGCGACCTGCATCAGAACTGATAACCCGCGCCGACCACCGCGCCGAAGTCCGACCGCGTGTTGCCCGTCACCGATGCCTTGACGACCCAGCGGTTGCTCTCCGTCACGTACGAGTAGCCGGCCGCGAAGCCCTGCTGGCCGTGATAGTTCGACGTCGCCGCCGACACCATCGAGCGCCCCGCGCCGGTCGGCCGCGGCAAGCCGGCCACCGCCATCGCCGACGCGACGCCGCCGTACATGTCCTTCTTCAGGTCGAGCGCAGCGATGATACCGGCCGAACGTGGCGCGGTCTTTAAAAAATCAAATCCGCGGCGGCACGCCGATTGCTCGTCGCCCGAACCGCATCAGGGAGCCGGCGCAGCCGGGCATCGACGTGACACGCACATCCGGCAGGATTCACATCGGCATTTCGGGCTGGCGCTACCCCGGCTGGCGCGGGACGTTCTACCCGCCCGACCTGAAGCAGGCCAGCGAGTTGCGGTATGCATCGGCCCACATGCAGACGATCGAAATCAACGGCACGCACTACAGCCTGCAAGCGCCCGACAGCTGGCGGCGCTGGTATGCCGACTCGCCGCCCGGGTTCGTGTTCAGCGTCAAAGGCTCGCGCTACCTGACGCACATGCTGCGCTTTCGCGGCGAAACGGCCACGATCGCGTGCGCGAATTTTTTCGCGCAGGGGCTGTTCGCGCTGAAGGACAAGCTGGGGCCGCTGCTGTGGCAATTCCCGCCGTCGCTGCGGTTCGATCCGGCGCATATGGAGCGCTTCCTGAGCCTGCTGCCGCCCGACACGGAAGCCGCGCTCGCGCTCGCCCGACGGCACGATGCGCGCGTCCGCGAGCCGTATCTGCGGATCGACCGCAAGCGTCCGTTACGTCATGCGGTGGAGGTGCGGCACGAGAGCTTCGTCGATCCGGCGTTCGTGAAACTGCTGCGCCGCCACAAGGTCGCGCTCGTCGTGTCGGATTCGACCGAGGCGTGGCCGCAGCTCGAGGATCTGAGCGCGCGGTTCGTCTATATCCGGCTGCACGGCACTGAAACGAAGTATTCAGGTGAATACGCCGATGCGGCGCTCGAACGATGGGCGCGCAGAATCGAAACCTGGAGCCGGGGCGCGCAGCCCGCCGATGCGCGTCTCGCCGCACCGGCGCTGAAACCGCCTCGGGCGGCGACGCGCGACGTGTACTGCTATTTCGACAACGACACGAAAACGCAGGCGCCGTTCGATGCCGGGCGGCTCATGGCCCGGCTCGGGCTGCATGCGCCCGATGCGGTGTCCGAATGAAACGCTCGGCAAGCTGCGGACGGCAGGTGCCCGCCGGCCCGCCGAAGCCAGGCCAGGTCCGCAAGATGCTCCTATGCTGATGGATAGTGCCCCTCATCGCGCCCGTCGCGCGCCCGGTAAATTTTGCACGACCGATAGCCGGCACCATGGGCCAAAACTGCAAGGAGAAAAAGCGATGACCCTGCTTATCTACCTGGTCGGATGGATCATTTTCATCGGCGGCGTCGCGTGGGGTTTGATGACGCTGCACGTCTCGCAGCACATCATCGAGATCGTGGCCGTCATCCTGTTCGGCATCGCGGTCATCACCGGCGCGACACGCGCCCGGAATCGCGACCGGTCGTAGCGCGGCGTGCTGCGCAGTCCGTAGAAGGTGAACCCGGCGACCGTCGAGTGCGTGACGGCGGCGATCCGCGAACTCGGCTATCGGTCGAACCTGACCGCGCGCGCTCGCCGAGGGCCGTACGTCGACGCTCGCGACCGGCATTCGCGCGCTGGCCGCCGAACGCGAGCCGTGCAGCCGGGTCACCCCTGCCCGCGCCGCATCCTGAGCGTCGCCGACGGCGATTCCCCGAACGCGCGCTTGTACTCGATCGCGAACCGCCCGAGGTGCGCGAAGCCCCATTTCAGCGCGACGTCGGTGACCGACGCGAGTCCCGGCGTGTCGTCGGCCAACAGTTCATCGCGTACATGTTGCAGCCGCAACTGCCGCACGAAGCCCATCGGCGTGATCCCGTGGCGATTGCGAAAGCCGGCGAACAGCGTGCTCGGGCTCACGCCGGCGAGTTCGGCGAGCCGTTCGATCGTCAGCGGCTCGTCGAGATGCGCGCGGATGTATTCCTCGACGCGCCGCACGTAGAACGGCGCGAGCGGTGCCGGCGCGGGACGTGTGCCGTTGCGCGCGGTGTTCGGTTGGCCGTACAGCAGCAGGTTCAGCAGCGTCGATTCGAGTTGCTCGAAGGCGAGCGGATGGCGCAGCGGATGGCCGTCCGTCGCGATCGCGTCGGCCAGCATCGGCAACATTTGCGCGAGGCAGGCTCCCTGCTGCGACGCCAGGCTGAACGCCGGCTCGAACTCCACCGGTGCGCGCCGGTCCCCGCCGAAATGGCGCTGCGCATGCCGTTCCATCACGTCGCGCTCGATACGCAGGATGACTTGCGGACACGCTTCGCCCCATCGCATCCGGAGCGGCAGCGTGGGCGACAGCAGCGACGCCGTGTCGGGCGACGACACGAAGCGCGTCGCGCCGCATTCGATCTCGGCGTCGCCGCGCAGCGGAATCTGCAACAGATAGAAATGCTCGAGCGGCCCCGGTTCGATCGACACCTCGCCGCCGTAATCGAGCAGGTTCAGCGACAGGTTGCCCCAGCGCGCATGGTGCATGCAGCTGTGCAGCACGCGCGATTCGCCGGTCGGCGTGAGTCGATGCGGCTTGAAGACGTCCGCCACGCGCGCACGCACCTCGTCGACGTCGTTCGACTCCAGCAGCAGCGTGCCGTGATTGAAACAGGCGGCGTCACCCAGCCAGCCGGTTTCGGAAAATTGCGCCATCGAAGTTCTCCCGTCGTGCTCGATCGCACTCGCGCCGTGCATGCATTCCCGATATCGGGGAATGCGCCGCACGATCCGGACAGCCCCCGGAGTATCCGGACAATCCGTCCGATGAAACACGCAAGTCCCGCGCAAGCCACGCAAGAAGCGGACCGTTCGCGCATCGTAGAAAACTGTGCGGGCTGTCCGCATCCGCACATACCCGCAGTCGGCCCCGGCCCGCCGGCCTGCGGCGGCCGCTGCCGCAGGTTTCCGGAATTCGCGGATACCGGCCGAAGAAAGCGGATAGAAACGCCCATTTCGGCCGCCAATACTGGGCCGTCATCGAAACCAACCGCATGGAGGGACACATGAACGGACGTCACATCGAGATTCCAGCGCCGGACGGCGGCGCGTTCCGCGCGTACCTGAGCATGCCGGCCGGCGGCACGGGGCCGGGCATCGTGCTCTGTCACGAGATCTTCGGCGCGAACGCGACGATGCGGGACGTGGCCGACTACTACGCCGAGGAAGGCTATACGGTGCTCGTGCCGGACCTGTTCTGGCGCCAGTCGCCGGGCATCGAACTCGGCTACACGGCGGCCGATTTCGAGCGCGCAATGGCCCTTTATCGCGCATTCGACGAAAACAAGGGTGTCGACGACGTCGGCGCCGCGCTGGACGCGCTCCGCCGGCGGCCGGAATGCACGGGCGAGGCCGGCGTGCTCGGCTACTGCCTCGGCGGCAAGCTCGCGTACCTCGCCGCGTGCCGGCTGCCGGGCGTGGCCGCGGCGGTCAGCTACTACGGCGTGGGCATCGAGCATGCGCTGGACGAAGCCGCGCACCTGCGCGGACGGCTCGTGCTGCAGATCGCCGCGCAGGACCGCTTCTGCCCGCCCGACGCGCGGCAGCGCATCGCGGATGCGCTGTCCGGCCGCGACGGCGTCGAAGTATACGTCTACCCCGGCGTCGATCACGCGTTCGCCCGCCCCGGCGGCGATCATTACGACCAGGCCGCCGCCATCATGGCCCACCAGCGCGCGATCGCCGCGTTCCGCGCCGCGCTCGGCCCGCGCTACGACCTGTCCGCGCTGTGGGAAACGCACCTGCAGCACGAGTTCGACACGCGCAACGTCGACGCGACGATGGCCACGATGGTCGCCGAGCCGTACGTCAACCATATTCCGACGCTGACGGGCGGCGTCGGCCACGACGAACTCAAGCGCTTCTACACGCATCACTTCGTGCATGCGAACCCGCCCGACACGACGATCACGCCGATCTCCCGCACGATCGGCGCGAGCCAGATCGTCGACGAGCTGCTGTTCTGCTTCACGCACACCACCGAGATCGACTGGATGCTGCCGGGCGTCGCGCCGACCGGCAAGCGCGTCGAGATTCCGCTCGTCGCGATCGTGAAGTTTCGCGGCGACAAGCTCTATCACGAGCACATCTACTGGGATCAGGCGAGCGTGCTCGTGCAGATCGGTCTGCTCGATCCGGCCGGCCTGCCGGTCGCGGGCGTCGACACGGCCCGCAAGCTGCTCGACGTGACCGTGCCGTCGAACGGCCTGATGCGCCGCTGGCGCGACAGCGCGCCGTCCACGGGTGCGCGCTGACGCGCCCCCAAACCCTCACCCCCACGATTCCCGGAGACATCCCATGAATGCCCTTGCTGGCAAAGTCGCGCTCGTCACCGGCGGCGCCACGCTGATCGGCGCCGCGGTCGCGCAGGACCTGAGCCGCGCCGGTGCGTGCGTCGCGATCCTCGATCTCGATGCGGACAACGGCGCACGCGTGGCCGCATCGCTCGGCGAACGGGCGCTGTTCATCGCGCTCGACATCACCGACGACCGCGCGATCGAGCGCGCGGTATCGGCGATCGTCGAACGGTTCGGCGCGATCGACGTGCTCGTCAACCTCGCATGCAGCTATGTCGACAACGGCATCCACGCGACCCGCAACGACTGGCTCGCGGCGATGGACGTCAACGTCGTGTCGGCCGCGATGCTCGCGAAGGCCGTGCATCCGCACATGGCCCGGCGCGGCGGCGGCGCGATCGTGAACTTCAGCTCGATTTCCGCGCAGTGCGCGCAGACCGGCCGCTGGCTGTATCCGACCTCCAAGGCCGCGATCCGCCAGCTCACGCGCAGCATGGCGATGGATCTCGCGCCCGACCGGATTCGCGTCAACTCGGTGTCGCCCGGCTGGACCTGGTCGCGCGTGATGGACGAGCTGACGCACGGCGACCGCGCGAAGACCGATCGCGTCGCCGCGCCGTTCCACCTGCTCGGCCGCGTCGGCGATCCGTCGGAAGTCGCGCAGGTCGTCACGTTCCTGTGCAGCGACGCGGCGAGCTTCGTGACGGGCGCCGACTACGCGGTGGACGGCGGCTACGCCGCGATGGGCCCCGAACAGGCGGTGCCGGCGATTCCGCGCCTCGCGGAGTGACTGCTCCGCGTCGCCCCTTCACGCAATCATTCCGGCCGCCACGCGGCCAACCGAGGACATTTCCATGAGACGCATCGCTATCGTCGGCGCCGGCCAGTCCGGCCTGCAACTCGCCTTCGCCCTGCTCGGCCGGGGCTACCACGTCACGCTCGCGACCAACCGCGACGCGGAGCAGATCCGCGCGGGCAAGGTCATGTCGAGCCAGTGCATGTTCCACACGTCGTTGCAGATCGAGCGCGATCTCGGCCTGAATACGTGGGAGGAAGCGTGCCCGTCCGTCGAAGGCATCGGCATCGCGGTGCCGCACCCCGACGGCAATGGCCGCAAGGCGATCGACTGGTCGTCGCGACTGACGCGCTACGCGCAGTCGGTCGACCAGCGCGTGAAGATGGCCGACTGGCTCGACGGCGTGCGTCGCCGCGGCGCGGACGTACGGATCGGCGACATCGGCGTGCCCGAACTTGAGGAACTGGCGCGCAGCCACGACCTCGTGCTGCTCGCGGCCGGCAAGGGCGACATCGTGAACCTGCTCGGCCGCGACGATGCGCGCAGCCCGTTCGACCGCCCGCAGCGCGCGCTGGCGCTGACCTACGTGAAAGGAATGACACCGAGCGAGCCGTATTCGCGCGTGCGCTTCAACCTGCTGCCGGGCATCGGCGAATACTTCGTGTTTCCCGCGCTGACCACCACCGGCCCGTGCGAAATCATGGTGTTCGAAGGCATCCCGGGCGGCCCGCTCGACTGCTGGGCCGACGTGAAGACGCCCGAGCAGCATCTGGACCGCAGCCTGTCGTTCCTGCAGCAATACGTGCCGTGGGAATACGAGCGCTGCCGCGACGTCGCGCTCACCGATCCGAACGGCACGCTGGCCGGGCGCTTCGCGCCGACCGTGCGCAAGCCGTTCTTCCGGCTGCCGTCGGGCCGCACCGTGTTCGGGATGGCCGATGCGGTGGTGGTCAACGATCCGATCACGGGCCAGGGCTCGAACAACGCCGCGAAATGCGCGAACGCGTATTTCGACGCGATCGTCGCGCGCGAGGCCGCACCGTTCGGCGAAGACTGGATGCACCGGACGTTCGAAAACTACTGGGCGTATGCGCAGCACGTCGTGCGCTGGACCAATTCGCTGCTCACCCCGCCGCCGCCTCACATTCTCGAACTGCTCGGCGCGGCCGGCCAGCTGCCGTCGCTCGCGAAAACGATCGTCGACGGGTTCGACGATCCGCGCCGGTTCGCGCCGTGGTGGTTCGAGCCGTCGGCATGCGCGGCGCTGATCCGCGAACACAGCGTGCGTGCGGAGTAATCGTCATGGAAACCATCGTCACCGACCGTCCGGCCCTCGACCCGATGCAGTTGCGCGCCGCGTTCGGGCAGTTCCCGACCGGCGTCACCGTGATCACCACGTGCGCGGCCGACGGCCGCAAGGTGGGCCTCACCGCGAATTCGTTCTCGTCGCTGTCGCTCGATCCGCCGCTCGTGCTGTGGAGCCTGCGCAAGCTCGCGCCGAGCCGCCCGGATTTCGTCGCGGCGACCCACTTCGCGATCAACATCCTCGCGCACGACCAGATCGACCTGTCGCGCCGCTTCGCGACGCCCAGCGCCGACAAGTTCGACGGCGTGCCGCACGCGGATTCGGGCAGCGGCGGCGTGCCGTGCCTCGACGGCGCGAGCGCGCGCTTCGTGTGCCTCAACGTCGGCCACTACGAAGGCGGCGACCACCTGCTGTTCATCGGCGAGATCGAGCAGTTCGACGCATTCGGCAAGGCGCCGCTCGTGTTCCATGCCGGCCAGTATCGCGCGATCGCCGATCATCCTGCTCTTTCACGCACGCTTTGATTAGTAGATACAAATAAAACTCCAGGAGGTGGTGAATATGAAATTCGGCTCTCGCCTGCTCGTCGCCGCGGGCTTCGCGCTCGCCGGCCTCGGTGGCCTCGTCGGTCATACGCCGGCCCATGCGGCCGACCTGCCGGCGGTCAACCTCGGCATGACCAGTTTCCTCGACGGCATGCCGCCGGCCGGCGCCGGCTGGTACGGCACGCAGTACCTGCAGTACTACACGGCCGGTCGCGTCAACGACAATGCGGGCAACAAGGTCGGGCTGCCGAAGCAGGACGTCGACCTGTTCGCGGGATTGAGTCAGCTCGTCTATCAGTCGCCGCTGACGTTCGCGGGCATGCATCCGGGCCTCGACGTGATCCTGCCGTGGATCGCGTCCGCGCGCACCGACGACGGCATCGGCAACGTCGCGCTGAATGCGCGCGCCGGCTTCGGCGATCTGCTGATCGGCCCGTTCGTCCAGTTCGACCCGGTGATGGGCGCGCAGGGCCCGCGTTTCGCGCAGCGCGTCGAATTCCAGTTCATCGTGCCGACCGGCGCGTACGATCCGGCGCGCGCGATCAATCCGGGTAGCCATTTCTGGTCGTTCGATCCGTACTGGGCCGCGACGCTGTGGCTCACGCCGAAATGGACCGTATCGTGGCGGCTGCACTATCTGTGGAACGCGACCAACCATCAGCCGGCGACGGCACTCGGCCCGGACGTGACGTCGACGCAGGCCGGCCAGGCGATCCACGTGAACTTCGCGACCGAGTACGAAGTGCGGCCCGGCCTGCGGCTGGGGCTCAACGGCTACTGGCTGCGCCAGACCACCGACATGAAGGCCAACGGGCAGGACGTGCCCGGCACGCGGGAAGCCGTGTTCGCGATCGGGCCGGGCGCCATGTATAGCTTCTCGCCGCACGATCACCTGCTGTTCAACGCGTACTTCGAGACCCATGCGCGCAACCGGCCGCAAGGGACGCGGATGGTGCTGCGCTACGTGCATCACTTCCAGTGATGCACGGCGCGCCGGCCGTCCCGATACGGTGCTTGCCGCTTCGAGAGGTTAGCCGCAGGGGGCAGCCGTGAAGGCGGTGGACTACGGCTCGTTCCATGATCGACCATGGATCCAGGATGCATTGACGCCGCTATGGTCGACCTGTCTCGCGGCGCCGCCTGGGGAGAGAGCCTCCATGAAGCCTGTTGCCGCGCCGGCCGCCGAATCACCCGGGGCCGGCACGTCCAGCCTTGATCGGTGCGCGCAAAGCCGCATCCGCGCGCCGCTCACGGCGCGATGCCGACGAACGTGGGCAGCAGCACGCGATAGACGTGAATCATCGCCGGGCCGAGCAGCACCACCATCAGCGCGGGGAAGATGCAGAAGATCAGCGGGAACAGCAGCTTCAGCGCGATCTTTGCCGCGCGTTCCTCCGCGCGCATCCGGCGGCGGGTGCGCAGCATGTCCGACAGCACGCGCAGCGATTCGCTGATGCTCGTGCCGAACCGGTCCGCCTGGATCAGCATCGCGCAGAACGATTCGATGTCCTCCACGCCGGTGCGCAGCGCGAGATTGCGCAGCGCCGCCTCCTTCGTGAAGCCGGAGCGCATCTCGAGCAGCAGCAGATCGAGCTCGCTCGCGACCACCTCGCTGCTGAACCGCAGCTCCTCGCTCACCTTCATCAGCGCCGCGTCGAGCCCGAGCCCCGCCTCGACGCACACCGTCAGCAGGTCGAGCGCGTCCGGGAAATCCTCGAAGATCTTCTGCTGACGCACCTTGACCCGCTGCGACAGCACGACGTTCGGGATGTAGTAGCCGATGCCGGCGAGCGCCACGAGGATCAGCGACAACAGCGCGCGCTCGTCGCCGAGCGACGTCGTGATCAGCGCCAGCAGCGCCGCGCACGGCAGGCCGAGCGCGAGCATCGTCTTCGCGGTGAAATACAGCGCGGCCGCGCTCTGGTTGCGCCAGCCGGCATTCATCAGCCGGATGCGCAGCGGCGAATTCTCCCAGCCCTCCTTCGGCACCGACAGCTTCGAGATCGGGGTGGACAGCTCGACCAGCTTCGCGACCCAGCGCGACGCCACGTCGTCGCCGTCGCCCGGGCCGGCGACGGCGCCCGCCCCCGTCCCGCCGGCCTGCTGGAGCCGGCGCTGGATGCCGCGCGGCGCGAACAGCAGCATCGCGACGAGCACGCCGCCGGCCACGAAGATGAACAAGCCGCCCAGCATCACGGCCTGGACCACGCTCAGGTTTTGCATGACAACCTCGCAACGGTTCGTTATTCGGCTCGCGCGTCAGACGCGAATGCGCACGATTCGGCGGATCCAGAACAGCCCGAACAGCATCGACACCAGCATCGTGCCGACCATCCGGATCCCGGCCGGATCCTCCCAGAGCACCGACAGGAATTCGCGGTTCAGCAGCGCCATCACCGCCGCGGTGCCGAACGGCAAAAGCCCGAGAATCCACGCCGACAGCCGCCCTTCCGCCGACAGCACGCGCACCTTGTCGAACAGCTTGAAGCGCTCGCGGATCAGCCCGGCGATGCTGTCGAGCAGTTCGGCCAGGTTGCCGCCCGTCTCGCGCTGGATCAGCACCGCGATCACGAAGTAGCGCAGGTCCTGCACCGGCACGCGCGTCGCCAGATTCGTCAGCGCGTCGTGCAGCGACACGCCGTAGTTGACCTCGTCGAACGTCACGCGAAATTCGCCGCCCATCGGCTCGGAAAACTCGTCGCCGACCATCCCCAGCGTGCTCGTGAACGAATGGCCGGAGCGCAGTGCGCGCGCGATCATGTCGCAGATGTCCGGCAACTGCCGCTCGAGCTTGCGCATCCGCCGGGTGCGGCAGCGCAACACGTACATCATCGGCCCCCATCCGGCGAACAGCGCGATCGGCACCGCGGCGAGCTGCGGCGCCCGCGCGAAACTCGCCGCGAACCACGTGAGCGCCGCGAACGTCGCGCTGAGCGTGATCAGCTTCGGCAGCGTCCAGTCGAGACCCGACTGCTGGATCACGAGATCGAGCGCGTGCACGCGCGGCAGGCGCAGCAGCAGCCGGTCGAACGGCTTCGATTCGTCGAGCATGCGCTTCTTCAGGATCGACAGCCGCTCCTGCTGCACGTTGCCGCCCGCCGACATCGCGCGAATGCGCGATTCGATCCGCCGCGCGGCGGCGCCGTGCCGCGCGTTCCACCATTGATAGATGCCTTCGATCGACAGCACCACCGCGACGAAGGTAAGAATCACAAAACCGTAAAAGATCGCATTCATGAGGCCTCTCCCCGGCGGCACACGACGCCCTCGCGTCAGTCCGTCTCGTATCGCATGGACGGGTCGTACAGCGAATCCGGCAGGTTGATGCCGAACGCCTGCAGCCGCTCGACGAACTTCGGCCGCACGCCGGTCGCGCAGAAGTGGCCGCGTACCGAGCCGTCGCGATCCACGCCCGTGCGCTTGAACGTGAAGATCTCCTGCATGTTGATGATGTCGCCTTCCATCCCGGTCAGTTCCTGGATGCTGACGATCTTGCGCTTGCCGTCCGTGAGCCGCGCCGCCTGCACGACCACCGAGATCGCCGACGCGATCTGCTGGCGCATCGTCTTCGGCGGCAACGTCAGGCCGGACACGCTGACCATGTTCTCGAGCCGCGTCAGCGCGTCGCGCGGCGTGTTCGCGTGGATCGTCGCGAGCGAACCTTCGTGGCCGGTGTTCATCGCGTTTAGCATGTCAAGCGCTTCCGCGCCGCGCACTTCGCCGAGGATGATCCGGTCCGGACGCATCCGCAGCGCGTTGCGCACCAGCGTGCGCTGCGTGATCTCGCCCTTGCCTTCGATGTTCGGCGGGCGCGTTTCGAGCCGCAGCACGTGTGGCTGCTGCAGTTGCAGCTCGGCGGCGTCCTCGATCGTCACGATCCGCTCGTTGCGCGGAATGAAGCCGGACAGGATGTTGAGCAGCGTCGTCTTGCCGCTGCCGGTGCCGCCCGACACCAGCACGTTCACCTTCGCGCGCGACAGCGCGTCGAGCAGCTCGGCCATCGGCGGCGTCAGGCTGTGGTAGCGCACCAGATCGTCCATCTTCAGCGGGTTGACCGCGAAACGCCGGATCGACATCAGCGGCCCGTCGATCGCGGACGGCGGGATGATCGCGTTCACGCGCGATCCGTCCGGCAGCCGCGCATCGACCATCGGGCTCGACTCGTCGATGCGGCGCCCGACGCGCGACACGATCTTCTCGATCACCTTCATCAGGTGCGCATCGTCGTAGAACGTCACGTCGGTCAGTTCGAGTTGGCCGCAGCGCTCGACGTAGACCTGCCGGTAGGTGTTCACGAGGATGTCGGAAATGCCGGGGTCGCGCAGCAACGCTTCGAGCGGGCCGAAGCCGAACATCTCGTCGTACACGTCGATCGCGAGCTGGCGGCGCTCGATGTCGTTCGCCGGCATGCGTTCCTCGTCGAGGATGCGTGCGATCAGCGAGCCGATCTCCATGCGAACCTGGTCCTGGTGCAGCCGCGACAGGCGCTCGAGTTCCACGCGCTCGAGCACGGCCAGGTGAATTTCGCGGCGCAGCTTCTGGTATGCGTCGCGCACCGACGAATGCGCCGGGCCGGCCGTCTCGCTGCCTGCCGACAGCGGCTGGGCCCGGTGCAACGACATCTGTTCGCGCAATGACATGATGATTCCCCGTAAGAATTACATCGACTTGAGCTTCGGCGTGGCCTTGCGGCCGAACAGCCGTGACATCAACGGCTCGCTGTGCGTCGCGCTGCGTCCCGCGCGCACCTCGCCGTCGACGAGTTGTTTCGCATAGCCCTGCAACGCCCGTACGACCGCCGAGCCGCGTGCGAGCCGCGACACCGGATGGCCCTGGTTGATCGCTTCGAGCACCGTGTCGGCATCGTCGGGAATCGTGCAGGCCGCCTGCAGACCGAGCACTTCCTCGAGCGCGGTGCGGGTCCGCTCGCTCGCGCGCGTCGCGCGGTTCACGATCAGCCGCAACTGGTCGGTCGAATAGCCGAGCGACACGAGGATCTCCAGCAGCCGGCGGCCGGCGCGCACGTGCGGCATCGCGGGCTGCAGCACGAGCTGGATCTGGTCGCTGCGATCGAGCGCGACCATCGACAGCGGATTGATGCCGACGCCGACGTCGAAGATCACGAAGTCGTAGCGCGGCGCGGCGACGCCGAGAATCCATTCGAGCGCGTCCTCGCGCATCTCGGCGGCCTTGACCGGGTCGCCGGCGCCGGCCAGCACGTGGAAGTTTTCCGTCACGTGCGCGACGCTCGCGTCGAGAAACGCGCTGTCGAGCCGCTCGATCTGCGCGCACAGCTGCGGCAGCGTCGACGGCGGGGTTTCGTCGCTGACGAGGAACGCCGCATCGGCGAACTGCTGGTTCAGATCGATCAGCAGCACGCGGCGCTTGAAGCCCTCGGCGATCTCGAACGCGACGTTGCTGGCCGCGAAGCTGGTGCCGGCCCCGCCCTTGCACGACATGAACGACACGATGCGCGTGTCGTCGGTATCGCGCCGCGTGCTCTGCGCGGCGGCCCGCCCGAGCGCGCTACCGAGCGCCTGCGAATCGAGCGGCCACTGCAGCACGTCGCGCGCGCCCGCACGCATCGCATCGAGCAGCACGTGCGGCGATGCGTCGGCCGTCACGAGGATGCAGGTCAGGCCCGCATGCGCGCGGCAGATGCGCTCGATCGCCGACAGCTCGGACGGCTCGAGCGACGTGCCGTCGACCAGCAAGATGTCGAACGCGTCGAGCCCGTCGGTGCGATGTTCGATCTGCGACGGGCGGCCGGTGGCGCGCGTCGTGCGATAGCGTCCGCAGTCGGCCACGAGACGCGCGATCTGCGAAAGCCGCGCGGTGTCGTCGGAAGCTACGAGGATGTTGATCATGTCGTGTGCCTCGTCTTTTCGATCAGTTGCAGGCGGAGCCGCCCGTCGCGGAATTCAGGCTTTCGCGCGGCAGCGTCGTCGTGAACGGCGGCATTTTCAGCGTGACGTTCATGAACGGGATCATGGTCTTGACGGTGACGTTCGTGACGCTCACCGTCACGAACGAGCACGTGTTGATGTCGCAGCTCGCGGGCGTGTAGTCGACCGACACGTTCGCGTCCGACAGCAGCGGCAACAGCGAGCGCACGCGCTTCACGACGCCCGCGGCGTTCACGTCGCAGACCACCGCGGTGCGCGCGCCGAGGCGCACGGCCTCGCTCGCGGTGTTCCAGTAGAACAGCACGCGGCCGAACTCGAAGATGCCGATCAGCAGCATGATCAGCACCGACGCGATCAGCGCGAATTCGACGATCGCCACGCCGCGCTGGGCGCGCCGGCGGGACAGCGGAAAATGGCGCGCGTTCATGACACTTGCCTCATCACGGTGACGATGTTGCCGAAGGTGATCGACGGCAGCCCCGGGTACGCGGGAATCGGCTGGTACTTGTAGCCGCTGATCTTCACTTCGACGACGTTGATCGCGCCGGTGGCCGTGCCGCTTGCCGCGTTGTTGTTCGAATCGTAGGTCGGCAGGTTCGCGAACTGCGGCGGATCGGACGCATCGCTGCAGCCGGTCGTGTGCTGCGCGTCGCAGATCGTGACCATCGACGTCGTGAGCCCGGGCACCAGCTCGGTGCCCGACGTGCCGCACGTCGTGCTGCCGTAGACGACCAGGCACTGCGCCTGCGACACCGGATACGCGCTGTCGGTCGGCAGCCAGACCGACAGGTAGCGCGCCGCGTCGCGGGTCGCCTTGGTCAGCGTCTCGTACTGGTAGATCGCCCGGCCGAACTCGGCCACGCCGGTCCCCAGCATGATCATCGGCATCAGCACGAGCGCGAACTCGACGGCGACGGCGCCGCGGGTGCGCGAACGACGAATCGACGGCTTCTTCATGATCGCCTCTCCGCTATTGAACGAGCATCGGCACCTGGGTGCCCGACGCGCTGCCGCTGCCGGGCAAGCCGTGCGTCGCGCACGGGTTGTTGCCGGAAACCGACGAACCGAGGTATTCCAGGTGCGCGACGACCGGGCCGCTGCCGGCGCTGAACGGAAGCGGATCGAGCATCAGCACGCAATCCCATTGCGTGACGTGCACCTTGCCGCTGCTTCCGGACAGCGTCGAGCAGTCGCCCTCCGGCGCCAGCGCGAGGCGGCGGTCGCTGCCGTAGGTCGCGTAGTTGCTCGCCGTCGCCGTGCCGTTGGTGGCGATGCCGCTGCCCGACGGCGGTGCGCCGTCGCCCTGGTAAGGCTTGAAGCTCGCGCGGTCGGCCACGAACTGCGTGTACGCGTCGCCCTTGATGCCCGGCGTTCCCGGCGGCCCGTAGTTCGGGCCGACATACGCGTAGCCGGTGAAGTCGGGCTGGCCGCTCGAACCGTTCGCGCCGTTCGTGTAGATGCCGAAGCGCGTGTTCCAGGCCCGCTGCGACGCCGCCTTCAGGCCCGTGGTGGCCAGGTCCGGCGGGCTCGTGATGTTGCAGGTATTGCCCGACAGCTCGCTCGCGAGCGTCGTCTCGTTGGTCGAGCCGTCGAGCGCCGCCCAGCCGAAGTTGCCGGGCCCGTAGGTCGACGACGATCCGGACGGCGACGAGATCCAGTCGCCGACCTTGTAGGGCGGATCGGACGGGCCGCGGCACACGAACACCGGAATCGCGCAGGTCGTCTGCCCGCCGCCGACGGTCGCGATCGCGCTCGCCGACACTTCCGCCGCATTCGCGAGCTTCGTGCCCGGCAGCACGTTCAGCACCTCGATGAACCAGTGCGCGATGTTGCTCAGCGTCGCGGTGCACTGCACGTACTTGATACTCGCCGGGTTCGCGACCGCGTTCTTCGCCAGGAACGGGTTGGTCAGCGAATCGCTGAACGTGACGTTCGCGTTGGTCGACATCTGCACCGACTTCTTCTGGAAAAACACGAAATTCAGGTGGCCGGCGGCGATGCCGTCGGCTTCGGCCACCGACAGGCTGATGGCCGAGGTCAGGTCGCGCGCGGCCGACAGCGCGCAGGCGTCGGCGCTGTTCTGCAGTTCGCTGCGCGTGACGTACAGCTTGCCGAGATCCAGCGCGAGCCCGACGAACCCGATCATCACCGCCAGCGAGAGGCCGACGATGATCGCGACGGCACCGCGTTGGCGATGCAGGCCGCGACGCGTGACTTTCGGATAGCGGGCTGCGCTGTTCATGGCGTTCTCCCTGAGCATGCCGTCGTTATTGGGTGGCCTTGCCGATGCCGATCACGAACGCGTTGGCGGGCGGCACGGTCTGCTTGAACGACTTGTCGTAGTTGTCGAGCGCGGCCGCCGCGGCGGCGCCGTCGACCCCCGGCGCCGACGCCGGATGTTCGCCGGCATGCGGATCGATGATCTGGGCGTGCATCACGGTGCGGACCGAATCGCCGAAGCGGCTGTCCCACACCGGGGTCGACGACATGCAGCCGGCAAGCGCGAAAGCGAGCGGGACGGCGAGCGCCGCGCGGCGCACGAATACGAGGTAGGCGGATTTCATGAGCTTCCCCTTGGATGGCTTCAACGATCGGTGGACTGGGGTTCCGCACCCGCACGCGCCATCTGCGCGTTGGGCGCCGCCGCGGTCCGGTGCTTGGTGCGCGACGCCGGCTGGGCCGACGGTTCGGCGCCGGCGGCCGCAAGACGCGCGGCGGCGGCTTCGATGCGCGCGACGCGAGCCGAGGTGGCCGGGTCGGGCTGCGGCGCGGCAGCCGCGACCGGCGCGAGCGCCTTCGGCGGCTCGGCCGGCGCCGGCTGTTGCACGTCGGCTTGCGGTGCACGCGGCGCGGGCAGCGCGGCCGGCGCGACCGGGGCTTCCGATTTCGGCGCCGGTACCGGTGCCTGGGCCGGGGTCCGCGGCGCGGCGGCTGCATCGTTCGCGGGCTGCATCGGCTGGGCGCCTGCCTTGCGCACGCCGCGGCGGCCTTCCATGTTGCCGGTCGCATACACGTCGATTTCGCTCGGCTTCGAGAAGCTGTCGGTCGGCAGCGCGACGTCCGCGGTCTGCAACGGCTTCACCAGGTGCGGCGTGATCAGGAAGATCAGCTCGGTGCGGTCCTGCTGGAACGACGTGCTGCGGAACAGCGCGCCGAGCACCGGCACTTCGCCGACGCCCGGGATCGCCTTCAGCGCGCCGGTCGCGTTGTCCTTGATCAGCCCGCCGATCGCGAACGATTCGCCGTCGCTCATCTGCACCGTCGTCGACGCGCGCCGCGTCGTGATCAGCGGCAGGATCGACGTGCCGCCGATGTTGGTCGCGCTCAGCGTGACGCCCGTCTGCGACAGCTCCGACACTTCCGGCGCGACCTTCAGGCTGATCCGGCCGTTGGCCAGCACCGTCGGCGTGAACTTCAGCGCGACGCCGAATTCCTCTTCCTGCAGCGTGATCGACGACGTGCCGTTGCCGCTGCTCTGCGGGATCGGGATGAAGATCTTGCCGCCCGCGAGGAACGTCGCCTCCTGGCCGCTGATCGTCACGAGGTTCGGCTCCGCGAGGATCTTGACGAGGTTGTCGGTGTTCTGCGCGTCGGCCGCGATGCTGAACGGCTTGTTGTTCGCCTTGTTGAAGATGGCGCCGCTCGCGACGCCGGCGAGCAGGTTGCTGACCAGCGCGCCGCTCCACGAACCGAAGCCGCCCTGGATGTTGAACGCGCTGCCCATCTGGTTGATCAGCGTCTTCGACACCTCGGCCACCTTCACCTCGAGCATCACCTGCTGCGGCGACGTGACGTTCAGCATATTGAGCACGCCGCCGCCCTGCTTGCCGCCGCCCGCGGCATCGCCCGCGCTGTCGCCGTACGCATGGGCGATCTGCACGGCCTGCTGCGCGGCCTGCGAGCTCGACACGGTGCCCGCCAGCACGATCGTGCCGGCCGCGGTCGACACATGGATGTCGCGCTCGTTCGGCATCAGTTGCAGCAGCGACGCCTGCAGCCCGCCGGCGTCCGCGCCGACCGCGACGTCGATCACCCGGCATGCCCCGCTCCTGCCCTGCACGATCATGTTGGTCGTGCCGACCGCGAGCCCGAGGATGTACAGCGTCTGCGGCGACACCATCGTCGCCTGCGCGACGGCCGGATTGCCGATCGTCCGGTTGCGGACCGGCTCCGGCATCGGCACCAGCAGCGACTTGCCGAGCGGCACCGCGACGCTGGTCGATTCGCGCACGGCGCCGACGCAGTTCGGCCCGCGCAGCGGCCCCGCCGACGCGGCGGGCGCGGCGGCCGGCGCCGGCGTCATGCTGATCGTCATCTGCATCGGCCCCTTGCCGACCGCGGCCGGCGCGCTGGCGCCGCCCTTGGTCAGCACCGCCGATTCGATGCCTTCCTGGGCGAGTGCGCCATATACGGTCAGCCATCCCGAACAGAGGATCGTGGCCATCATCGTGCCCCGTGCGACGCGTGTGCGCAGTGGGCCGGTACCTGTGCGTTGCGGTTTGATCTTCATTTCGTCTGATCCCCCGAGAGACCGGCGCCGTGCCGGTTATCGACTTCCAAGGCCGCCGCGCGTTGCCGGCGGCCGGTTTGTTTGTATGGCTGGTTGGTTTGGTTTCAGAAACACTCGACGCTGCCCTTCACGCCCGTCAGCACGCCGACGCAGTCGCGCCGGACTTCCGGCGCCGCATGCGACGCGACGTGCACACGGACCGGCCGCGCCTGGACGGGCGCCGGCGGCGCTGCCGGTGCGGGCTCCTTGCCGAGCAGCGTCAGCTTGGTCGCGCCGCCGGTGGTCAGCGTCTTCTGGTCCACCTGGTTGCGCAGCACGAGCGACAGCGTGCCGACGCTGCGCGCGAGATCGAGCCGTTCGGCCTGGTCGGGCGTGACTTCCAGCGTCACCGCGTTGACCACCTTCGGCGCCGTGTCGTCGCGGCTGACCTGCTGCGCGACGGCGAGCACGAGGATGTGCTCGAGCACGATCTTCGAGATGCTCTGCCCGTCGGTCTTGCCCTGCTGTTCCTGCGTGTTGACGATCACGTCGACGTAGTTGCCCGGCAGCGCGAAGCCCGCGACGCCGACCACGTCGTTCACGCGCACCGTGATCGCGCGGCTGCCGTCGGCGATCACCGCGGAGAGCCCGCCCTTCGTGCCGACCGGCGCGAGCTTCGACTCGATCACCGGCTCGCCGCGTGCGAGGCTGGTGCGCACGACGCGCCCTTCGAGCGTTTTCGTATCGGTGAACGCGCCGGTCGGCACGCTGCCCGACGGCCAGCTCACCATGTGGATCTGGTTCGGCCCGAGCGGCTCGCCCAGGTTCAGGTCGGTGGTGGCCACCGCGACGGACGTGACCGAGCTCGTGGACGTCTGCATCAGCCAGTGGGAGGCGAATACGACCGCGGCAAGACCCGCGATCATCGCGACGACCAGCATCATGACCGCTCGACTGTTTTTCATGGCAATGCTCCTCGACGAATCGTGAAAGAAACCGCTCAACCGGTGACGAACGTACGGCCGCCGCGCTCGACGGGCGGCGGATGGCTGCCGTCCCGTTCAGGTACCGCGCCGAAGTAACTCGCCCACGCGTCGTACAGCGCGTCGTGCGTCACCTCGGGCGGGTCGCCGCGGTAACGCGCGCCGGCGGCCACGAGGCGCAGCAGGTCCGCCGGAAAGCACGCGAGAAACGCCTTGCCGGTCGGCAGATGCAGCCGATGCAGCAGGAAGTCGAACGCATCGCTCGCCGATACGAGCCCGAGCGACGTGCAGGCCGCGTCGTACACCGCGCGGTAGTCTTCGATCGACATCGCGCCGACGTGCAGCTTCGAGCCGAGGCGGCGCATGAACGCGTCGTCGCAGAACTGCTCCGGCGCCAGGTTGCTCGAGAACACCGGCCATACGTCGAACGGCATCACGAAGCGGTTGCCGGATTCGAGCGTCATGAAATCGACGCCGCGATCGAGCGGACGCAGCCAGCGATTGAGCAGGTCGCGCGGCTCGACGCGCTGGCGGCCGAGATCGTCGATCACGTACATGCCCATGTTCGCCTTCATGTGCGGCGGCGCCTGATAGAAGCCGGCCGCGTCGTCACGGCGCAGGTCGAGTTCGTCCAGCGTCAGCTCGCCGCCCGACATCACGACCGGCCGGCGGCACAGGCGCCAGCGGCGATCGACCGACTGGCCGCCGCCCGGCGCCGGCGCGTCGACGTGCACGAGCGGGTCGTAGACCTGGATCACTTCGCCGGCCGCGCAGATCGCATGCGGGACCGGCACGCGGCCGTGCATCAGCGCGCCGAGCCGCTCGGCGAGAAAGGTCTTGCCGCTGCCGGCCGGGCCATGGATGAGCAGCGGCCGGCCGGCGTTCAGCGCGGCGGCCGCCGCATCGAGCACCGCCGTGTCGATCACGATGCCTTCGAATGCCTCCCACACGTCGCTTTGGCCGATGTGCAGCTTGCGCACCGAATGCGCGGCCACGCTCGCCAGATACGCGTCGAGCGTGACCGGCGCGGGGCCGCTGTAGCCGCTGCGTTCCCGTTCCTCGAGCGCGAGCACGCGGCCCGCATCGGTGAGGCGGAACGTCACGTCGAGATCGGTCGCGCCGCGATGGGTCAGCTCGACGAGATGCTCGCGCACCAGGAACGCGAAGACGTCGTCGAGCACCGCGAGCGGCAGGCAGTGCCGCTCGACCAGGTCGCCGTACGACGGGCGGCCGAGCACCAGCGTCGACTTCAGCACGAGGCCGGCGACGAACGCCGTGCTCAGCCCGGTTTCGGCGAGCGAGCGCGGCGCCGGCGGCAACTGCGCGCCCAGCTTCGTATGGACCTCCCGCGACGGCGGCGGATCGGGCAGGCGTGCCACCTGCGCGTCGCGTCTCGGTTCGGTGTGGTTCGTGTTCATGATCGTTGCGTCCTCGTTGCGTCCTCGTTGCGGATCCGCCGCGCTATGCGCACGACGCGAACAGCATGCCCAGCGTGCCGGCCGCGATCGCCACGCCGTACGGCAGCGTGCCGACCGAGGCGATCTCGACGGGGCCGTCGTCGGCCTCGGCGCGTGCCGCGTGCGAGCGCCGCACGATCAGCGTGCGCACGTTCGCCCACATCCGGCGCATCCGCCCGCGCAGCAGCGCGTAGGCGACGGCGCCGACCCCGCCGGCCAGGAACGTGGCCAGCACGATGTAAAACGTCATTTCCGCGCCGACCCATGCGCCGATCGCGAGCATCAGCTTCACGTCGCCCGCCGCCATCCCGCGCAACAGATAGAACGGCAGCAGCAGCCCGAAGCCGGTTGCGGCACCGGCGAGCCATCCGAGCACGCCGGCCGAAAAGCCGTGCAACAGGCACTGCGCGACCAGCGCGCCGGCCAGGCCGAGCAGCACGAGGCGGTTCGGAATGCGACGGCTCGCGATGTCCGTGCTGGCCGCGGCGATCGCGAGCAGCGTCACGCACAACGGAACCGGATAAGGCGGCGCAACGGGAAACATGGCGAACCTCGCGTATCGAATCGGTGGATCAGGAAACCATGGACAGCGCGGTGGTCACGGCGGTGCTCACGGCGGCCGTCACGGCCGCGGCGATCATCTCGTACGCATCGCCGAGCGAGCCCTTCAGCGTGACGACGCTGCCCAGCACCGCAATGGCGAACATCGACGCGAGCAATGCGTATTCGATCGACGTCACACCCTGTTCGTCGGCGATCCAGCGACGGGCGACACGTGTGATGGCTTGCATGATGGTCTCCGGTTTCCGGTTGACGGAATCGCCGGGGACGGCTCGAACACTGCACCAGCCGAGCCGCCCGCGGCACGGTGCATCAGATGCCTGCAACCGCCGAATCGAGGTCGGCCGCGATCGTGCTGAACACGGTCTTCAGGTCCTTCCCGATGGTCGACAGCGCGAGGATGATGCCGACTGCGATCAGTGCGGCGATCAGGCCGTATTCGATGGCGGTCACGCCGTCTTCGTCGCGAATGAAACGGCCGGCTTGTTGAATGAACTTGGACATGGTGTTCTCCTTTCGTGGTGACTTTCAAAAGCCTCGCGCACCGGCTGGTCGGACGACCGTGCATCGATACGGCGAGGAATATCGTTGATGCCGTGTGGCGCCGACGAACGATTCGAACGATCGGACAAACCGTTCGTCGTACCATCCATCAGAGGCCTGCTACCGCCGAGTCCAGATCCGCGGCGATCGTGCTGAACACGGTCTTCAGATCCGTACCGACCGTCGCCAGGGCGGCGACGATGCCGATCGCGATCAGCGCGGCGATCAGACCGTATTCAATGGCCGTCACGCCGTCCTGATCCTGGACGAACCACGCGACCTTTTCGATGACTCTTGACATGAGCACTCTCCTTTCGGACTGCTATGAAATACCCTTCGTCGGTCGAGACGTCGGGGGTGGGCACCACCGGCACTACGCTGGAAATCGGAAGCCGACGATCAGTCGCGGAAACGGGGCGGACTACCGCGGTCCGTACGAACGGGTATCGGCGAGACGGAGCATGAGAAGCGCGTGTACGGTCCGACCGGCCGGACGAATCGGGCGGGTCGAGCGACCGGAACGGCACGACGGCCATTCGACGCATGGAATCCGGTTGAGCGGGAGAGGAACTCCCGGCAAAGCTGCAATGTGTCTTTAACGCGGCTTGCGATCCGCGATGTGCTGTGGTCGTTCATTTTTATTCCCCATGTACTGCCATGCCGATTTCTTATTGCCCGGAAGCTGCCAGGTCTGATGGGTCGTTCGACGACGGTTTCCGCGGTTGACCGGACGGGAGCCGCATGTTCCCCAACGCGCTCCGGACCATCTTTTCCGCAGGCGATTCGCGAGCCGGTTCCACTGCTTGTTGCCTGAACCGCCCGGTCGCCACATCGTCGACTGCCGTGCCAACGCTTACGCAAAGAGCGGACCATCCCGGGTGGAATCGAGGCGTATCAAGGGTTCCGGCGATCCGCACGCCTGCCCGTCAAACGCCCGGCTACCGAAATGTTTCAACTTTGATATATGCGGCTCGGGCGCATGCAGTCGGCATGAAACCCCGTCGCCGCGCTGCACAAAGGGCCTAAAAAATTTTCTCGGGATTTTCCCGAACGCGGCGAGTCGCTCGCGCGTGGAGGGTTCGGCGGCATGCCCGCTCGGTAAAAATCACGGAATGTTTCAGGCCAGAAACACAAATCCCGGCGGCGGGGTTTTCTCATACCAGAAATGGCGGTTTTCGCCCGAATCGCTGAACACATTCAATGCCGTCCGACCGTGCCTGGTTTGCATCACGCGTTTTTTTCTTCAACAATGAATTCACCGGACAACGCCATTTCAGCGCGATCGATCCGCAGGCACGACAACATCAAACGGCTGCGACAGACCACGCGGCCACACGACAGACGGGGCATCATGTACACAGCCAATCGTGAAACGCGCGATCGCGCAATACGCTGTGCTCAATGGCTGACGGCCGACCGGATCATTCCGTACAGCTGCATCATGCTGATGCTCTTCGTGGCGCTGCTGATCGTCTGGGGTATCGTGACCGACGGCTTCACGTCGAACGCCACCGCCCGCCCCGGCACCGACTTCTCGGTCTTCTGGACCGCATCGCATCTCGTGTTGCAAGGCCATGCCGCGGCGGCCTACGACACGTCGTCATTCCTGCAGGCCGAGTTCGCGCACTTCGGTGCGTATCTGCAAAACCGGCCGCTTCCCTGGCTCTATCCGCCGACGATGCTGCTGTTCATCGCCCCGGTTGCCCTCGTGCCTTTCCTGCCCGCTTACTTCCTCTTTTTCGCGGGCAGTCTTTTATGCTATGCGTTCGCCGTCTCGCGGTTGTCGGGGCTGCGCGCGCATCTTCCCGTGCCGCGCGCCGCGACGCTCGTCGTCGTCGCGTATTCGGCCGTGTGCATGTCCGCGCTGTTCGGCCAGAACAGCATCCTGACCGCCGGCCTCGCCGCGCTCGCGCTGCATCTGCTCGGCAAGCGTCCGGTCGTGGCGGGCGTGCTGATCGGGCTGCTCGCGATCAAGCCGCAACTCGCGGTCGTGTTCCCGTTCGTGCTGATCGCGACGCGCGCATGGCGCACCTTCGCGGCGGCCGCGCTCAGCGCGACGCTGTTCGCGGCCGCCGGCGTCGCACTGGCCGGCCCCGCCGCGCTGCACGGATTGAGTCATGCGATGTCGACGGTACGCGAGCAGCATTTCATGCTCGCGTCGTACTGGCTCGCGTCGCCGACGCCGTTCGCCGCGCTGCGGCTCGCGGGCGCGCCGGTGGCCGCCGCGCTGGCCGCCCAGGCGGCGGTCGCGCTCGTCGCGCTCGCCGCGGCCGTCGACGTATGGCGCCGCACGCGCGACATGCGGCTGCGCGGCGCGGCGCTGGCGGTCGCCACGCTGCTGACGACGCCGTACCTTTGGAACTACGAACTGACGTGGCTCGGCATCGCGGTCTTCTGCCTGATCGCGCACGGTCTCGACGAAGGCTGGCTGCCCGGCGACCAGGGCATCCTCGTGCTGGCGTGGCTGCTGCCGATCTTCGAAATGCTGAACCGACTGACGAAGCTGCCGCAGATCGGGCCGGTCGTGCTGCTCGCGGTGCTGTTCGTGGTGGTGCGCCGCACGGCGCTCGCCTCGCGGAGCGCACGATGAAGACGCCGTCGTTCGCCCGCCACGCGCACCCGGCCGCCAGCGTGCATCCGGAACTCCCGATCGCGGGCCCGCGCCGCCGTCCGCACTGGCTCAACCGCGATCGCGTACGGCTATATGCGGCCGCCGTGCTGTTGACGGAGCTGCTGTTCATCGTCATCTACCTGATCCGCGTGCACCTGTCGCACGACGGCGCGCTGGAGCCGCTGTCGCAGGATTTCTCGCCGGTCTGGAGCGCCGCATGGCTGGCCGCGCACGGGCACGGAGCCGACGCGTGGCATTACTCCACGCTGTTCGCGGTCCAACAGCACGCAATCCCGACGATGACCCTCGCGGACGGCACGCTGCCATGGCTCTATCCGCCGACCATGCTGCTGCTCGTGCTGCCGCTCGGCTGGCTGCCGTACACGCTGGCGCTCGTGCTGTGGCTCGGCATCGGAATCGCGCTGTTCGCGGCGGCGATGCGCGCGACCGTGCAGCGCGATGTCGCGTGGCTCTGCGCGCTTGCGTTCCCCGGCGCGTTCCTTACGGTGATCGTCGGGCAGACGAGCCTCTTCACCGCGACGCTCGCCGCGTTCGGACTGCTCGCGCTGAATCGCCGCCCCGTCTGCGCCGGCATCTGTTTCGGGTTGGTGACGATGAAGCCGCAGCTCGCGGTGCTGTTCCCGCTCGCGCTGCTGTGTGCCGGCCAATGGCGCGCGCTGGGCGCATGGGCCGCGACGATCGCCGTCAGCGCCCTGCTCGCGACGCTCGCGTTCGGCGTCGGCCCATGGATCGCGTTCATGCACCTGATCGCGCACGTCTATACGATCGTCGGCACCGGCCACGCCAAGCTCGCGCGCATGCCGACCCTGTTCGCGCTCGCGACGATGGCCGGCTGGCCCGCGCTCGTCGCGCGCGGCCTTCAATTACTGTCGGCGGCGGGCGCGGCGATTGCCGTCGTCTACGCGTGGCGCGGCGCGTGTTCGTATGCGCTGCGCGCCGCGACCCTCGCATGCGCATGCCTGCTCGTCAGCCCCTACCTGTACGACTACGACCTGACCTGGTACGGCATCGTGATCGCGTGGTACGCCCGCTATGCGTGGACGCACGGCTGGCGGCGCTTCGATCGCGAATGGCTGATGCTTCTGTGGCCGATGCCGCTCGCGAGCCTCGCGATCGTGCCGCATCTGTCGTTCCAGTTCATGCCGCTCGTGACGCTCGCGTCGCTCGCGCTGCTCGTCAGCCGGATCGCCCACGAAAGACGCGACGTGCCGTCGATGCCCGACGCGCGCGACATCTCGACCGAGACCGAATTCGCACACCCGGTCCGACCGCACCACCGCCCGGCGCACGGCATGCGCCGCACCGGCCGCCTGACGCTCGGCGCCCACCGGTAAAACGACATCACAAGGGGAATCATCATGCGGGAATCCATCTACACGCCGCTCGTCTCGCTGGTCGTGCCGTTCTACAACGAAGGCGAAGCCGTCGAGCGCTTCTTCGACGTCGTGATTCCGCTGATGAGCGCGATCGATGCGATCCGCTTCGAGATCGTCTGCGTGAACGACGGCAGCCGCGACGACACGCTGGAGCGCCTGGTCCGGATCGGCGCCGCCGAGCGGCGCGTGCGCGTCATCGATCTCACCCGCAACTTCGGCAAGGAGGCCGCGCTGACGGCCGGCCTCGACGAAGCCGCCGGCGACGCGGTGATCCCGCTCGACGCCGACCTGCAGGACCCGCCGAGCCTGATTCCGGTGCTGATCGAGCACTGGCGCGACGGCGCGGAGGTCGTCGCGGCGAAGCGCAGCAACCGCGCCTGCGATTCGTTCGCGAAGCGCACCGCCGCCGCGGTCTACTATCGCGTGCACAACCTGCTGTCGGACGTGAAGCTGCCGGAGAACGTCGGCGATTTCCGGTTGATGGATCGCAAGGTCGTGAACGCGCTGCGCAACCTGCCCGAGCGGCATCGCTTCATGAAAGGCCTGTTCGCATGGGTCGGCTACAAGACCGTGATCGTCGAGTACCAGCGCGATCCGCGCAGCGCCGGGCATTCGAAATTCTCCGGCTGGAAGCTGTGGAATTTCGCGCTGGAAGGCATCACCAGCTTCAGCACCGTGCCGCTGCGCAGCTGGACTTATATCGGCGTGGGCATCGCGGCGCTCGCGTTCGTGTACGGCGCGTTCATCATCCTGCGCACGCTGCTGTTCGGCAATCCGGTGCTCGGCTATGCGTCGCTGATCTCGGTCACGCTGTTCATCGGCGGCATCGAGCTGATCGGGATCGGCGTCGTCGGCGAATACGTCGGGCGGATCTACGACGAATCGAAGCAACGGCCCGTGTATCTGATCCGCCGCCGCTACGAGACGCATGGCAAGGTGATCGAACTGCCGGTCGCGCGCGACGCACGCCGCCAGGCTGCCCGCCGGCGCGCGCAGCCGGTCCGGGCGCGCATCGGCGCACGCTGACGCGCTCGCGCCATGATCGCGCTGCTCCAGGCCGAGCGCACGCGGCTCGTGCGTTTCGGCGTGTCCGGGCTCTGCTCGACCGCGATCCACTCGCTGGTCGCCGCCGCCCTGTTCGCGCTGAGCGATGCGACGCCGGTGAGCGCGAATGCGGTCGCGTTCCTCTGCGCGACCGCGTTCTCGTATCTGGCGAATACACTGTGGAGCTTCTCGTCGACGGTGCGCACCCGTAACGCGACGCGCTTTCTCGCGGTCACGCTCGCCGGGTTCGTCGAAACGATGCTGCTTGCGCGCGCCGCCGAGGCGCTGGATGCATCGCGCGCGATGAGCGTCGTCGCGATCGCGCTGCTGATCCCGCCGACGACGTTCGTGCTGCACCGGCGCTGGACGTATCGGTAAGCGGCCTGCAACCGAAGCTCCAATGCCGCCGTGCCCATGCAACGCATCGACTCGGTCGATGCCGCGTGCCATCCACCCAAACGTGCCGCGCCCGCGGCGCACTCAACGCAACGGCGACCACGCCTCCGGCAAGCCGATCGTCGACGTCGCCCTTTCGATCTGCTCCGGCCCGCCTGCCGGCGGCCACAGGCCCTCGGCATAGTGCCGCTTTCTCAACGCCATGCGTTCTTCCAGACTCGAGAATCCCCAGATGTGCGTGATGCGCGGCGGTCCATCGAGCGCGTACATGTTGCAAACGAGATGCGACGTATAGGCTTTGGCCGGGCCCACCGCACGTTCCCACGCGGAAATGGTCGGCGCGACACCGCCGGCTTTCAGCCAGTAGCGACGAATCTCATAGAAGTCGCCCAATACCGCCGGCTCGATGTCGGGTAGAAAAGGAAAAAGTGCGTAACTTTCCATGCTCAGTCGAACGGACGCGCTTTCAATCCCGAAAGGTCGCCCGGCGCTCAATGCCCGATTACGTTCATGCTGCAATTCATCCATCGTCTCGAAGCCACGCAGCACGACAACCCGCGATAACTCGCCGATTTCCGTGCGCCATGCACCAAGCAGCCGCCCCCGCGCGTCGGCATCCGATACCCAGTGATGCGCACGGCCGGACACGATATTCTGGTCCGGAAGCGGACACGACAACGTCGTAAGTTCATACCGCATTTCTGCCCTCCTTTCGCTCGCCTGTCGCAATGCATTTCCATCGCAATGTATTTCCAAACCGGCGGCCGATAAACGCGCCGCACCTTGAAACAGAATCCAGTACCATTGCGCAATGGATCTCCTCAAGGCGATGGCCGTATTCGTCCGCATCGTGGAAACGGGCAGCCTGACGGCGGCCGCGCAGGCGTCCGATCTGTCGCCGACGATGGTCGGCAACTACCTTCAGGCTCTGGAAAGTCGGCTGGGCGCGGTCCTCGTTCACCGCACGACCCGTAAGCAGAAAGTCAGCGCGTTCGGCCAGGCTTATTACGAGCGATGCGTCGAAGTCCTCGGTCTGGTCGACGACACGGAACAGCTTGCACTCGATCACCTCAAGCATCCACGAGGGCGTCTGCGCGTGACGGCGCCTGTCGTGTTTACGAACGAGTGCCTGATTCCCGCGCTCGCGGACTATTACCAGCGCTACCCCGAGATCAAGCTCGATATCGTCGCAACCGACTCGCTCGCCGATCTGTTCGACGAAGGTTTCGAGGCCGCCATTCGCATCGGCGCGCTCGCCAGCCCGGATGTGGTCGCGCGTCCGCTGACGCCATACCGGCTGGTACTGTGTGCGTCGCCCGCTTACGTTCACGAACATGGCGCGCCGACTACGCCGCACGCGCTGCGCGAGCATCACTGCCTCACGTATGCGTATCCGCCCCGATCGGAATGGCACGCGGCGCAATCTCACTGGATGCTGGAAGGTCCGGACGGGCCGACGACCCTTTGCGTGGACGGCAGACTGAAAATCGACAGCGCGGAAGCGCTGCGACGGGCGACGTTGAGCGGGCTGGGTATCGCGATGCTGCCTTCGATGTTGATCCACGAGGACATTCTCGAGGGGCGGCTCATCGAGATCATGCCGGACTTCGCCGCCCCCGAGCGGTCGATGCATCTGCTTTATCCGCAACAGAAGCAGAAGTCCCCGAAGCTTCGCAGTTTTACTGAATTCGTGGTCGAGCGGTTCGGCGCCGAAACGGCCTCCCGGACCTGACGCGGCAACCGCCGCCGGTCGCGAAAAGCGCCCTATTCCACCGCGCCCCCGGCTTCACGCCTTCGCGAAGGCGAGCAAGCGTTCGCCGAGTCTGGCCGGCTGCTCCTGCTGGATCCAGTGGCCTGCGCCGTCGATCATCTCGATGCCACGCATGCTCGTCGTCGCCTTCGTTCTCATCAGATCGAGCGCGCCCGGCGCCGAATAAGTGCCCCAATCGCTCGTGCCGCCAATGAAGAGCGAGGGGACGTCGATCGTCTTGCCCGAAAACAGGCGCAACTCCGCGTTCAGGTCGGGATCGGACAACACACGATAAGCCTGAAGCGCGCCTTGAAACCCGGTGCGGCCGTATTCCGCGGTGTACACGCCAAGTTCCGCGTCGGTCAGCCATGTGCAGCCAAGGGTTGGGGCGGCGGACGGTTGGAATGGCGCGACGGTTTCGGGCATCGTCTTGCCGAGATCCATCACGTAGTACGTGGGCATTTGCGCCAGTTCCGCGGCCGTGAGCGCCTTCAGCGGATGCGGCTTGTTTCCCGGCCAGTCGGCGCTCTTGACATGGAAAAATGCGCGAAGAAACGCGGATAACCCTTGCGGTGGGTGCCGCATGTCCCGGTTGGCGTTCCGTGTACAGAGGTATTGCTGGTAATGCTGTCTCGGCGGATCGAGCGCGGCAAGCGCCGCCGCCAGCTTCCGACCGTCATTGTTCGGTTGAGCCGACGATGCCTCGCTTCGCGCCGTGTCGAACGGAAGCGCCGGCGGGCCAGGAAACGGTGCGCTCATCAGCACCACCGACGGAAAGACGTCAGGTCGCGCCAGCGCGCAATACGCCGCCACGGGCGAGCCGAGATCGTGCCCTACGAGCATCGACGTATGCCGATACCCCAATGCCGAAACCAATCCGAGGGCGTCGCGCGTCATATTCAAGAGGCTGAACGGCGCGAGCGGGGCATCATAGTCGTTCGCCCAACCGGTGGTGCGTCCATAACCCCGCTGGTCGGGTGCCACGACGTGGTATCCCGCGTCGGCCAGGATGGGCATCAGATGCCGCCAGCCGTAAGCCAGATCCGGAAAGCCGTGCAAAAGCAACGCGAGCGGCCGGCCGGCGCTTTCATGGCCGGCCTCGAGAATATGGACATCGAGGCCGTTCACCCCGTGGATCATGCGCGAGCGCACCCCGTTGGGAAGCGTTCCTGCGGCGTAGGTCGGCATGGCCAGATCACCTTCTCGTGTGGGGTTTGCGCGGGCAGGTCGAAACAACGCCGCAACCAGGCCGGCTGCGCCCATCGCCAGGACGGTTCGTCTCGGCGCCGATGGCTTGCTCTTGTCGACGGGCATCGCGGCGCTCCGGAATAGGGTGATCACCATACTATGGCGATCGCTATAGTCGGGTCAAGCCAAACGTGGTACTTTTCCGCCATGACACGCAAGACTGACGCTCGCGCTCGCGCGATTGCCACGGCCGAACGGCTGTTTCGCATCCAGGGCTACACCGCGACCGGACTGACCCAGATCCTCGAGGAAAGCGGTGCGCCCAAGGGGTCGTTCTACTTTCACTTTCCCCGCGGCAAGGCCCAACTCGCGGAAGAAGCAATCGATCAGTACGTCACGAATCGAATGGCCGTCTTGCAGAACATCTCGGCCGAAACGACCGGTCATGCGCTGGATTTCGTGCGTCGGCTCTTCAGCACATTTGCGGCCGAAATGGTCGCCGCCGATTTCCAGTACGGGTGCCTGATGCAAAACCTGGCCAACGAACTGCCCGCGCTCGACGCCGAGCTGACCGAGCGGGTCGCGCGGGGGTTTGCCGATTCGACCGAGGTGATCGCGGCGCATTTCAGGGGGTGCGGTTTTGCTTCCGCGCGCGCATCCTCAGCCGCGGCCGCATTGGTCGCCGCGCTCGAAGGCGCCCGCACGATCGCGCGTCTGGAACGCTCGCCGGCCGTGTTCGACGCGCTGGCAGACGTCAGCAGCCAAGGATGGGGCGCCTCCGAGGGGTGATCCGCTCCGATGTTCTCGTGACACGTCGTGCCTTCCGCCGATCACGGGGACATTGTCCGGTGTCGTGAAGCCGCGCCGGTTCGGTATCAGCGCAATCACGAAACTGGAAACGCCCGAAAGCCGCGAGATTTCCAGCCTCCGTCGCGAACGCCGGAGCCACGGATCAATGCGATGCCCCGAACAGTCGAATCACCACGCCGCGCAGCCATCGGTTGCCGGCCTCGTGGTGATAGCGTGCGTGCCAATGCTGCCGCACCGCGAAACCCTCGACTGGAATCGGGCATGCGTGAACCGCCAGATCGTTGGCCTGGGCCAGCATCTCACCGATATGACGAGGTAGCGTCGTGATCAGGTCGGTCGTCTGAACGATCGCCCCCAACCCCAGAAAACCCGGCAATTCCAGCACCACGTCCCGCTCGATGCGCGCCTGCCGCAGCGCCTGTTCGAGGAGCTGCGCCCCCGTTCCCGCTGTAATCGCGACATGCCCCTCCGCGCGATACTGCTTGACCCCGAGCCGGCCGCGAATCCTGGGGTGATGCCGATTCACCAGACAAATCCAGTCCTGGTCATACAGCTTCTGCTGGTAAATGCCGCCACCCAGCCACGGCACGTAGCCGATCGCGAGATCGGCTTCGCCGGATTCGAGCGCCCGCTCCGTATTGCCGTCGATCCGCGCGGCTTCCAGCCGGACGCCCGGCGCCTGCGCGCGGACATGGGCCAGCAGCCGCGGCAGCAGCGTGACGTGGCTCGCGTCCGTCATGCAGATGCGAAAGCGTCGCTGGGCGGTCGCGGGGTCGAACGCGATCTCCCACGCGGTGAAGCGCCGCAACGATTCGAGGATTTCCCGGCATGGCCCGATCAGCGCGTCGGCTTGCGGCGTCGGCGCCATGCCGCCGGGCGTGCGGATGAAAAGCGGATCGTGCAGATGTTCCCGCAAGTGGCCGAGCCAGATGCTGACCGTCGGCTGGCTCTGGCCGAGTTGCTCGGCGACGCGCGTGACGCTGCGCACGTCGTACAGGAGATCGAATAGCTGAAGCAGCTTCAGGTCCGGCAGATCGGCGGGCATCGTCGCATTATTGTCCAGGGCAATGACGCCATTGTATCCATTGCATTGTCGACATGAGCGACGACTCCTATCGTGAGGCCATACGTCAAGGAGACACCATTGAAAATCGCGATTCTGGGAGCTGGCGCACTGGGCTGTGCGATCGGCGCCACCCTTACCGAAGGCGGTCACGAGACCTGGTTGATCGACCGCTCGCCCGCGCACGTCGATGCGATGCGCCGTGACGGCCTGCGGGTCGACGACGCGCGCGGCACCCGGCAGGTACGCGTGCACGCGACGACGCAGGCTGCCGAAGTCGGCACGGCCGACGTGGTCGTGGTGTTGGTCAAGTCGTTCCACACCGACGCGGCCATCCGCGGCGCCCTGTCGCTGGTCGGGCCCGATACCGTCGTGCTGTCGCTGCAGAACGGCCTCGGCCACGAGGACATCCTGAGCGACGCCGTCGGCCGCGAGCGCGTCCTCGCGGGCAAGACCTACGTCGGCGGCGTGCTGCGCGGCCCGGGTCATATCGAATCCGGCGTGATCGGCAAATACACCTACCTCGGCGAACTCGACGGCCGCATCACGCCGCGCGTGCGGGCGATCGCCGCCGCGTTCGATGCCGCCGGCCTCGCGACGACGATCAGCGACAACATCGTCGGCACGATGTGGGACAAGCTGCTGGTGAATGTCGCGACCGGCGCGCTGACGGGCCTCACCGGCCTTACCTACGGGCAGCTCTACGACGAGCCGCTGCTGAAGGCGACGTCGCTCGCGGCGGTCGCCGAGGCGATCGCGGCGGCGCAGGCGGCCGGCGTGAAACTGTCGATGACCGATCCCGAACAGGCCTGGACGCTCGCCGCCGAGGGGCTGCCGGCCGCGTTCAAGACCTCGATGCTGCAAAGCCTCGAGAAAGGCTCGATCACCGAGATCGACTTCATCAACGGTTCGGTCGTGCGCTGCGGGCAGCGCTACGGCGTGCCGACCCCCGTCAATGCCACGCTCGTCGCCTGCATCAAGGGGCTGGAGCGCGCGATGGCCGATCGCCAACGCGAGGAGGCAGCCGCATGAGCGCCACGAAAGCCTATCTCGAACACGTTGCGATCTGGGTGAAGGACATCCACTGGCACATCCGTTTCTTCGAGGACGTGCTCGGCATGACGCTGCGCGAAGTGGACGGCACGCTCGACGCGCCGCGGCAGTACTGGACGCTCGGCGGCCTGCAGTTCATCCACGCGCCGGAACATGACGGCCCGGAAGGCCGGCTCGCCCATCTCGGCGTGATGTGCGAGGACCTGGAGGCCGCGCTGGCCGCGGCGCGGCGATTCGACGTGACGGAGATGCCGCAGGGGCGCAACTGGATTCGCCTGCCCGACGGGCTCGCCGTCGAACTGATTCAGGCCCGGCCGGCTTCCTGCGTCGCGCAGGCACTGGCCATCAACCCGCGCGCGGAGGCATGACCATGACGATCGTCGAGAAATACTGGGACGACGCCCGCGAAGGCGACACCTGCACGAGCCCGACCTACCGCGTGACCAAGGAGCGCATTCTCGCGTATGCCGACCTCACCGGCGACCATACGCCCGTTCACGTGGACGAGGAATACGCGAACGCCAGCCATTTCGGCTGCCTCGTCGCGCACGGCCTGTTCGGGCTGTCCGTGGCCGACGGCCTGAAGACCCAGAGCGACTATCGCTTCCTGCCGGGCATGTCGCTCGGCTGGACCTGGGATTTCCTGCTGCCGATCAAGGTCGGCGACGTGCTGCACGTGACGTTCCGCGTCGGCTCGATGCGGGCCAGCAAGAGCCGCCCGGACTGGGGCATCGTCGTGCTGCCGTCGGAACTGATCAATCAGGACGGGCAAGTCGTTCAACGCGGCGAACATCGGCTGATGGTGCCGCGCCGTCCGGAGGCACTGTGATGCAGGCACGTCCCCTCGAAGGCATTCGCGTCGTCGACTACAGCCATTTCCTCGCCGGCCCGTATGTCGGCCGCTGTCTCGCGGCGCTCGGCGCCGAAGTCATCAAGGTCGAGCGCCCCGGCGCCGGCGACGCCGGACGCCAGCACGCGACCGTGCTCGACGACCAGCAAAGCGGCTACTTCCTGCAGCTCAACATGGGCAAGCGCGGCGTGAGCGTGAACATGAAGGATGCGCGCGGCAAGGCGTTCATGCAGCGGCTGTGCGACTCCGCCGACGTTTTCATCGAGAACTATCGGCCCGGCGCGCTGGACAAGCTCGGGCTCGGCTATGAAGAACTGTCGGCGCGCAATCCGGGCCTCGTCTACTGCTCGATTTCGGCGTACGGCCACACCGGTCCCGATGCGCATCGCGCAGGCTTCGGGCTGATCGCCGAAGCGAAGAGCGGGATCATGCAGATGGTCGGCACGCCGGGCGAGCGCCCGCCGCTGCTGCGCATTTCGCTCGGCGACATGTACACCGGCATTCATGCGGTCGCGGCGATCAACGCCGCGCTGCTGGGGCGCGTGAAGAGCGGCCGCGGGCAACACGTCGACATGGCGCTGTACGACACGCTGGTATCGATGCACGAATACGCGGTGCAGTGCTACACGCTGAAGGGCGTGCTGCCCGAACAGACCGGGCACGACATGCCGACGTCGACCCTCTATGGCGTGTTCCGCGCCGCGGATGGCGATCTCGTGATCGCCGCGCAGGTGGACGACGCGTGGAAGCGCTTCGCCGCGCTGATTGAGACGCACGGCGGCCCGGCGGGCTTCGGCGCCGACACGCGGTTTCACGACAGCACCGGGCGCAACGCGCACCGTACGGAGATCCTGTCGGTGGTCGAGCCGTGGGTGGCCGCGCGTTCCGTCGCGTCGGTACTGGACCTGCTGGACGGCATCGACGTTCCGTGCGCGAAGGTACAGCGCATCGACGAGGTGTTGAACGATCCGCAGATCCAGGCCCGAGGCATGGTCGTCGAGCAGCAGCATCCGCGCTACGGCACGCTGCGCCTGCCCAACCTGCCGTTCCGGTTTTCCGATTGCGATACGACGATTCGCGAAGTCGCGCCCGATCTCGGGCAGCACAACGCGGAAGTCGCACGCTCTCTCGGGTTCGATGCGGCCGAAATCGACGCGATGCAGGCAGACGGTGTCCTCTATTCGAAAGCGAGCCAATGATGACTGATCAATACGCGGTGATCGGCAATCCGATCGGACATACGAAATCCCCGCTGATTCACGGCCTCTTCGCGCAAGAGACGAAGCAGGACCTCCGCTATACCGCGATCGAGGGCCCGCTCGAGCCGGCAGGCGCTTTTGCTGCCACGGTGCGTGCGTTTTTCGAGGGCGGCGGCAAGGGCATCAACGTCACCGCGCCGTTCAAGCTCGACGCGTTCGCGATGTCGGACGAACGCAGCGAGCGTGCGCAGCTCGCGGGCGCGGCCAACGCGCTCAAGTTCGACGGCGGCCGCATCCTGGCGGACAACTTCGACGGTATCGGACTGGTTCGCGACATCGAAGCGAACCTCAATCTGCCGATGGCCGGCAAGCGCGTGCTGGTGCTCGGTGCGGGCGGCGCGGCGCGCGGCGCGCTGTTGCCGTTCCTCGAAGCCGGCCCGGCGGAACTCGTGATCGCGAATCGCGACGTCGACAAGGCGCGCGCACTGGCCGCGCAGGTCGCGGGGCGCGGCCCGCTCGTGGCCGGCAGCTACGCGGACCTCGCGCGGATGGGACGTTTCGACCTCGTCGTCAACGCGACCTCGGCCAGTTTGACCGGCGACCTGCCGCCTGTGCCGCCGAGCGTGTTCAGTCCGAAGGGAACCGCCTACGAACTCGCCTATGGCAAGCGGCTCACGCCGTTTCTCCGGCTCGCGAAAAACGCCGGCGTGCACGGGATCGCGGACGGTGTCGGCATGCTGGTCGAGCAGGCAGCCGAGGCGTTCGCATGGTGGCGCGGCGTGCGCCCCGCGACCAGTTCGGTGATCGACCGGCTGGCCGTGCCGTTCGACTGAGCACGCGATGGATCGGCATGCAGGCGATCCCGATGCGCGACAGCGTCGAGCGCGACAAGAGCGGCAGGCGCGATCGGATAGACTCGACGCGTCCATACGAACGCGCCGCGCCGAGCGCCGTTGTCTTGCCGCCGCCCCCCTCCCACGCCCGAGACCGTGCCGAACACCGTCATGCCGGACACCACGCGCCCCGCGCGCCTGAACTTCGCGCTCATGTTGCCGCTGCTGCTGGCGGCCCAGCCGGTGGCGACCGACAGTTACCTGCCGGCGCTGCCTGAAATCGCCGCGACGCTGGGCTCCGCGAGCGTCAGCCTCACCGTTTTCGCGCTGATATTCGGTGTCGGACAGTTGCCGATGGGCGGTCTTTCCGACCGAATCGGCCGTCGTCCCGTCTTGTTGACCGGTCTGGCGCTCTATGCGCTGAGTGCATTGGCGGCAGCACTTGCGTCAACGGCCGCGATACTGGTGGCGGCGCGGGCGATGCAGGGCTTCGCCATGGCCGCGATCCTGGTATGCGCCCGTGCGACGGTGCGCGACCGGTATTCGGCGGGCGACGGCCCGTACGTGATGGCGCGCGGTTTCATGGGAATGGGGATGATGGCGTTCCTCGCCCCGATCGTCGGTGCCTATGTCACGCAGCACGCCGGCTGGCGATGGGTACTCGCGGGGATGAGCCTCTATGCGTTCGGCTTGCTGGTCATGTGCTGGTACGGCTTCGAGGAAAGCGCCGCCAGAATCGCGCCGCGCCGGAACTCGACCGGGGACGTGCGCGAGATATTCGGCAATGCCCCGTTCAGGGTATGGACGCTGCTGGCCGCGTCGACGTACGCCGGCATGTTCTGTTTTCTGCTGCTTTCTCCGACGATCTACATCCGGCAGCTCGGCATCTCGCCCGAGCGATACGGCTGGATCCCGGCGAGCGGGACGCTCGTCTATGTCCTGAGTACCTTTGGTTGCCGGCAGTTGCTGCGACGTCAAAGCATGCTGCGAACGGTGCGCCAAGGCGCGACGTTGAGCCTTTCGGGGGCGGTGATCCAGGCATTGGGGTGTGCGCTCTTTCCCGGCAGCATCTGGCCGCTGCTCGTCGGGCATGGCGTGTATTGCCTCGGCCACGGGATCCATCAGCCGTGCGGGCAGGCTGGCGCGGTCAGCGGGCTGCCTCATCTTGCCGGCCGCGCGGTATCGTGGTCCGGCTTCATCATGATGTTCTTCGCTTTCAGCGTGGGACAGACGGCGGCGGTTTTCACCGAACCGCGCTATCAGTCGGGGGCGTGGCCGATGGTGGCGCCGATGCTCGTCGTGGGCGTCACGCTGGTCATGATCGCGTTTGCGTGGTTGCCGAAAATTGGTGGCGCGAATTTGGGGGTGGCAGCGGTTCCGGCGCGGGCGGTGGACGGGCGGTGAGTTGCGGCGGGCAACGACGGCTCGGCGGTCAGTGCGATCGCCCCGTTCTTTCCGAACCCGTCATTCGTGTTAGCGTAATCCTCTCCCTACCGTTCCGGTTTCCGCCATGGCTTATCGACTGCACATCGAACATGATCCGTCCATCTCGCGGGATGAATGGCGAGCTGCCATCCGCGGCGATGAAGGCGAGGTCTACCGTGCCGGGTAGGCGAGTCAAGGCAAGGTGCGTACCAATCCGGTGACGCCGCACTACATCACCCCGCAACCGTTTCCAACGGCAATACTTGGGCAGACGTGCGCGCTGTCGTCGATGGTTCAGACTCGTGAACAAAGCGGCGAATGACCGTCGCTTCCTGGCCGAAATGAGGCGACACCCCGCCCCCGGGTTCTCGCTGGCCGCCTCGATCGATTGAGGGATCGTTCGAATCCGTCGCGGGTGGCGGCTGCTGGCCGGGCGTCTTGCGGCTTCGTACGGCGCATCCTCTTCCGGCTCGAATGCGAGTACACAGAAAGCGACGGTCTGCTACGAAGTCACCCAAGGCGACCTGGAGATCAACCTGACCCATAGCGGAAAATCCGTCGTGACATGCTCGATCACGGCCAATCGCTACGAGGTCGCAGCACAGTCCATGACCGTGCAGGCCGGACGGTCGGTACAGGTTCCGTGGCCCCTCGCGGCCAGCAAGCGGGTACGACATCGGCATCACGTGCGACGCCGATGCACGCTTTCTGCGCCAGTTTGCCGGATATGTCGAGACCGGGGCCCCCGGCATGACGGATCCGTCCATGGCCTGAGTCACATCGACGGATGTCGGCCCCAAACGGGGAAGCCAGCCCTTCCCGGCCATCAGCCGATCGTTTGCGCGAACGACTTCAAATACTTCATGCCCGTGTCGCACATGATCGTCACGATCGTGGCGTCCGGGCCGAGCCGTTCGGCGAGTCGCAAGGCGCCGGTTACGTTGGCGCCGGTCGACGTACCGCAGAACAGCCCCTCCTCTGCGGCCAACCGGAACGCCATGGCTCTCGCGTCCTCCGTGGAGACGCGCTCGAGCTCATCGGCGATGCCGTCCCGCCAGAGCGGCACGACATAGCCCGCGCCGATTCCGTCGATCTTGTGCGCCCCGGTCGGCCCCCCCGACAGCACCGCCGATTCGGCCGGCTCGACCCCGGCGATCCGGATGCGTGCGTCATGCTCGCGCAAGCGCCGCGAAATCCCGCGCAGCGACGCAGCCGTGCCGATGCTCTGGACGAAACCGTCGAGACGGCCGCCGGTCTGCTCCCAGATCTCGTCGGCCATCTTCGTATAGGCGTCGAGCTGATCGGTGTTTTCCATCTGCGCGGTGATGTATGCGCCCGTCTCGCCGGCAATCCGATGCGCTTCGCGAATCATGTCCTTCGTCAGCTTCTCGGTTTGCTTGCCGCCGTCGCTCGGGACGAGCGTCAGCTTCGCGCCAAGCAGGCGCATGTGATCCAGCTTCTCCTTCGAGAACGCATCCGATGAAACCAGATGCAGCGGATGCCGCTTGACGGCGCACACCAGCGCGAGCGACACGCCCGTGCTGCCGCCCGTGTATTCGACCACCGCGCCGCCGGGCTTCAAACGCCCATCGCGCTCGGGCGCTTCGATCATCGCGAGCGCGATCCGGTCTTTCATGCTGCCGGTCGGATTCTGACTTTCGAGCTTGACGAACAGGCGTGCGCCGTTCTTCGGGACAACGTGTCGTAGCGGTACGAGCGACGTGTTGCCGATCGTGTCGAGGATGCTGCCGGGAGTCGATTTCATATGGACCTCTGAAGTAAGCGAACGGGCAAGACCAGGCAGGTACCAGTCAGCTCGCATGGCCGAGCAGCGCGCCAGCGAACGCGAGCGTCGCCGCGAAGCCGGTCAGGAAAGCGAGCGTGCGAACAACCGGAATGCCCGCGGCGTAGACGACGTAGTGAAACAGCCGCGCCCCCAGATAAAGCCTCGCCGAGAACACCGTCGCCGGGCTGCTCGCACCCGTCATTGCGCACATCAATACGAGCGGCGCGAACACGGCGAGATTCTCGATTGCGTTCGCATGCGCGCGCCGTGCGCGCTCCGCCCACGGCGGATCGGGCGGATGGGACGGATCGGGATTGCTCAAGGCCGCCATCAGGCCACGCGTGACGATTCTCGCCGCATGTAGGGGATCCACATCAGCAGCGTCGCGATCGCGGTCAGCGTCAGCAGGTGAAGTTCTGGAAAAATGTCATCGGATTGGCCTCTATCGGACTGAGGTGCAGGAGAGCGCTGCGGATGCCGGAAATGCTTCGCAGTCTAGCCTCGGGACGAGGCCGCTCGCCATAGTCATAAATGACATTAATGGCGACATTCACGACATCACTTCGACAGGAAAACCACTATTCGTCTGACCGAAAATCCGATGCATGGGCGGGCGCGGCGCAAGCGCGCCACGCGTCGCCCACCGCATTCAATCAGACCGTACGCGACACCAGCTCGCCCAGAACCGCGTCCAGCGCGACACGACCGCGCAAGATTTCGTCAGGACCGCTTTCGAAATCGATCCAGCCTTCGTTGAAACCGTCCAGCATGCGCATGCGCGAGAGCGGATGCTTCATGCCCTGCGCGCGAAACAGCGCTTCCCACGTTCGCCGGTCGACGGCTTCCGCGCGCACGTCCCGGCTCAAAACACGAGCGAAGGCCTGCGCGAGATCGTTGGGGCTCACGCGTCGCGGGCCTTCGAGCTCGACGACACGCACCCCGCTCCACGTCTGCTGGAGCAGTTCCGCCGCGACGCGGCCCACGTCCGCGGTGGCAACCATCGGCACGGGCTTGTCGAGCGGCTGCAGGTAACTGGCGACGACGCCCGCGTCGCGCGCGGACGCGACGTCCCACGCGGCGTTCTCCATGAACCAGCCGGGCCGCAGGAACGTCACCGGCATCGGCATCTCGCGCAACGCCTGCTCCATCAGCGCGAGTTGCGTGAGCAGATTGGGCTCGTCGGCCTGCGCGCCGATCGTCGACAGGCATACGACCTTTTCGGGGCGCGCCTTCAGCAGCGCGGCGGATACGGCCTCGATCACCTTCCGCGTTTCGGGAAACCCGGGCGCCGGATCGAACACAGGCGGCAGCAGGATGAAAACGCCCGTCGCGCCGGCGAACGCGGCGGCGAGCGACGAAGGGTCTTCCATGAACGCGGTCGCGATCTCACACCCGCGCTCCGCCCACGCCGCTGCCCGCGTCGCATCGCGCGCCACCGCGCGCACCGACCGACCCGAGGCCAACAGTTCGCGCGCCAGTGCGCCGCCGACCTGGCCGGTGATTCCGGTGATTGCATACATTGTTCGTTCTCCATGTGTGAATACGTGGGTCGCATTCTGGGCAAACGCCGACCAAAACAAAACGACATGGATGGCATCAGATAAGTGACAACGCGTCATCAATTCGGCATGATCGACACGGACGCCCGGCATGGCTACGCTGTGCGGCGTTGGCGTGCCGGCCTTCAGTGCGCCGCACGATCCGCCACCCGTATTCACTCGAACCTCCATGAGATCCAGTAGCGAGAAGCTGTCCGGCAGCATCAGCGTGTTCGCCGCCGTCGTCGATGCCGGCACGTTCTCGGCGGCCGCCGACGTCATCGGCATGACGCCGCCGGGCGTCAGTCGGGCGATTGCACGGCTGGAAAGAAAGCTGAACATCCGGCTTTTCAACCGCACGACGCGATCGGTATCGCTGACGGAAGAAGGCCGCCGCTTTTACGAGCAGGTCATGCCCCATCTCGCCGGGCTGGAGGAAGCCGCGGCGGCGGCGGCGGGCGGCGTCTCCGCCGTGCGCGGCAAGCTGAGAATCAATCTGGATCCGGTCGTCTACCGGGCCATTCTCGGGCCGCGGCTCGATGCGTTCATGGACGCGCATCCCGATCTCGAAATCGAACTCATCGCGCGAGACAGCCTGGGCGATCTCGTGATGGACGGCTTCGACCTCGCCGTGCGATTCGGCGAACCGCGGGCATCCAGCCTGATCGCGAGAAAGCTCCTCGATACCGGCGTCGTGACGGTCGCGGCGCTCTCGTACATCGCGCGCCGGGGACGGCCGGCCCAGCCCCAGGACCTCGAAAACCGCAGCCACCGCTGCCTGGAATTTCGCAATCCGGAGACGGGCAAGCCGTTCACGTGGGAATTCCATCGGCGACGCAAACGCATCGTGGTCGACACCCGCGGACGCCTGACGGTCAACGATCCGGGCGCGCTGCTCAATGCGTGCCTCGCCGGTTCCGGCATTGCGCAGATGCTGCTGCTCGGCGCCGAGCCGCTGATCGCCGACGGCCGGCTGATCAACCTCTTTCCCGAATGGGCCGACGAGCGGTATCCGTTATACGCGTACTACCCATCGCGGCATCACGTGCCGGCGAAGACCCGCGCGTTCCTGGATTTCATGGTCGAACTGACGGGCAGTCACGGGGGCCGCGGCGCGCGCTAGTGTTGTTCCGGCGGCGCCCACGGAACCTTGCTCCGGCATGCGCGGCGACGATTTTCTTCGAGGCCGACGCTCTCGCCATTGGCGAAGCCATGCCGATCCGTACCGGGGGCGCCACCGCTTCGCTAGCGATTGTCGGCGCGCAATGCGCGCACGCCTCGGCCGAGCCTGCGACGCAACAACGCCCGCAACGTCGCCGAATCCGCGTAGCCCACCTCGCTCGCGATCGTCTCCAGGTCGTACCCCATCGACACGAGGTTCTGCGCCCGTTCGATTCGGAGATCCTGGAAGAACGCCAAGGGCGACTTCCCGAGCACCGCCTCGGTACGGCGCTGCAACGTGCGTGGTCCGACGGCGAGCGCGGCTGCCGCGGTCTGAAGCGAGAAACCGAGGGCAAGATTCTCGCGGGCCCAGCGCTCGAATCGCGCGATCAATGGATCGGCGTGTGCGAGGTAATCCGGAATGATGTATTCGGCCTGCGACGAACGCTTGTCGATCAGCATGAAGCGGGCCACGAGCGTGGCCAGTTCGGGACTGGCCTGACGCAGCAACCACAGCGCAAGGTCGAGATGGCCCATCGCCGATCCTGCCGTGACCACGCGATCCGCGGCGACGACCATGCGCGAATCGTTCAGACCGACCGCCGGATAACGTTGACGGAAAAAAGGCGACAGCGACCACGTGGTCGTCGCCTCGCGATGATCCAGCAGCCCGGCTTCGGCCAGCAAAAACGTACCGATACAAGCGGCGGCGACGCCGACGCCCTCGGCATGCCACGCACGAAGGTGCGCCATCGCATCGCACACGTCCCGACGCTGCAGCGCCTCGATCAGGCGCTCCGGTTCCCTGATACCGGGCGCGGGCACGGCCACCCAGTCCGCGTGGCGTACGCTGCTTGCCGGTTCCACCCGCATCGACAATCCATGCGCGGTACGAATGTGTTTGCGCACGCCAGCCACTGTTACCTCGAAGGGCGGTGCGGCGAAGCCCTGCGCAGCGGCCAGTTCGTTGGCCATCGCGAAGGTATCCAGCAGCACCGTCAGCCCGGTGTCGAACAGGCCCTCGAGGGCGAGGATCGTCAATCTCATGTCGTAAATGCCGCTATTAATGTCATTTACGACTATAGCCCGGTTTCGGGGCAGAGCCTAGACTGCATCGCAACACGGTGAAGGCAGGAGCCGCGTGGGTTTTCAATTACGTCGCACGTTTCGTCTCAACCGCATCGGGACCTGCACGTACGGAGGCGGATGCGGTCCTCTAATCTCATTGGCTGGGAAACACTCAACATGTCCAGAACCATTCTGATCACCGGCGCCAGCAGCGGCTTCGGTCGCGACACGGCGGAAACGCTCTCGCGTGCCGGGCACCGGGTATTCGCGTCGATGCGTGACGTCGCCGGCCGCAACCAGCCGCATGCCGATGCGCTCGGGGCGAGCGGCGTGCATGTCGTCGAACTCGACGTGACGGACGATGCGTCCGTCGAGCGCGGCGTCGCTTCCGTGCTGGAACATGCCGGGCGTCTGGACGTCCTCGTGAACAACGCAGGTATCGGGTCGGCCGGCGTTTCCGAGGCGTTCACGACGACGCAGGTGCAGGCCCTCTTCGACGTGAACGTATTCGGTATCCAGCGAACGTCGAGAGCGGTGCTGCCGACCTTCAGGAAACAGGGCGAAGGCCTGATCGTGAACATCGGCTCGATACTCGGCCGCGTGACGTTTCCGTTCTTCGGTCTCTATGGCGCATCGAAGTTCGCGATCGAAGCGTTGACCGACAGCTACCGCTATGAATTGTCGACGTTGGGCATCGACGTCGTTCTCGTTCAACCCAGCAACTATCCGACGAGTATCTTCGCCAGCGCGCAGCGGCCCGCCGACGCCGCGCGCGTGCCCGGCTACGGTGAAGCCGGTGCGATTCCGGACAAGATGGTCGAGACGTTGATGGCGTTGTTCGCGAGCGACCACGCGCCGGACCCGCACGACGTCGCCGACGCCATCGTGCAACTCGTCGGACGAGCGCAGGGCACGCGGCCCGCACGTTGGGTCGTCGGTCAGTCATTCGGCGCCGACGCGCTCAACGCTCAAGCCGCGGCGGTCCAGGCGCAGACACTGGAGAGCCTCGGGCTGGCGCATCTCGCCGAGCCGCAAGGACGGCCCGCGGCGGCTTGAAGATACGTTCGCGGCAGAACCCCACGCAGGTCCGACGCGCTGCACCACCGTCCGCTTCGCGTCAGCGGGCGGTCGCAAACCCGTCGAAGGTCAATGGCCGCCGATGGCCGGCAACCACCAGTCGATCCCGGCGGCGCGTTACCGCCGACCACGATCCCCGGCACCACGACAACAGGCCCCCACACGCTCCTGCATGCACTGAAACCGATCGACGCGAACGCGTCTACGACGTCGCCGTCGATCCCCCAAACTCAGATCTGCTGCTGGCCGCCATCGACGAACAATTCGATGCCGTTCACGAAGCTCGCGTCGTCGGACGCCAGGAACAGCGCCGCGCTCGCGATCTCGCCCGGCTCGCCGAGGCGCCCCATCGGAATCTGCGCGGCCAGATAATCGGCCAGCCCCTGCCGCTGAGCCGCATCGTCACCCGCGAGATCGAGCAGGCCGGGCGTGCGGGTCGCGCCCGGGCTGATCGTGTTCACGCGGATGCGGCGTTCCTTGAGGTCGAGAATCCAGCTGCGCGCAAACGCACGCACCGCCGCCTTCGAAGCCGAGTACACGCTGAACGCCGCGGTGCCGGCGCTACCCGCCGTCGAGCCCGTGAGAATCACCGATGCGCCATCGGCGAGCAGCGGCAGCGCCTTCTGCACGGTGAACAGCACGCCCTTGACGTTGCGATCGAAGGTGTCGTCGTAGTGCGCTTCGGTGATGCTGCCCAGCGGCAGCATCGAACCGCCGCCGGCGTTCACGAACAACACGTCCAGGCGCCCCTGTTCTTCCTTGATTTGCGCATACAGCGCGTCGAGTTCGTCGAGCTTCGTGGAATCGGAACGCACGCCGGTCGCGTTGCCGCCGGCCGCGCGAATCCCTTCCACGGCCGCATCGAGTTCGGCCCGTCGGCGGCCCGTCAGATAGACGTGCGCTCCGTCGGCCGCGAAGCGTTGGGCGGTGGCCAGGCCGATGCCGCTGGTTGCGCCGGTGACGAGTGCGATCTTGTTGTCGAGTTTGCGTGCCATCGTATTGCTCCTTTCATTGGATCAGTGTGTGTTTCGGTCGGATGTGACGTGCTGCGATGTGAGGAGAATATCGACGGCCCGATCATTTCGAAATAGAATCAATCGCAAACAAACGTTGCATAAATGCAAAGACGAAAGGAAATGGCGCACCTACCTGATTTCGAAGGGCTCGCGATGTTCGCGAAAGTGGCCGAGCACGGGTCGTTTGCCGCCGCGGCGCGCGCGACCGGGGTGTCGGTCGCCACCGTCTCGCGCGGCGTGGCGCGTCTGGAGGAGCGGCTCGGCGCGCGGCTGTTCAACCGCACGTCGCGCCAGCTGTCGCTGACCGAGTTCGGCCGGACGATCAGCGAGAAAGCCGGCGAGATCTATCGCCAGGCCGAGGAGGCGGAAAGCTCGGCGCGCGAAATGTCGGTGCAGCCGCGCGGGCTGGTGCGGCTGGCCGTGCCGATGTCGTTCGGGCTGCGTTGGGTCGCGCCGCTGCTGCCGGGCTTCTTTCGCGCGTATCCGGAAGTGTCGATCGACCTGCATTTATCGGATGCGTCGGTCGATCTGATCGCCGACGGATTCGACGCGGCGTTGCGGATCGCCGCGCTGCCGGATTCGTCGCTGGTCGCGCGTCGGCTGTGCGCGGTCACGCAATTCGTGGTGGCGGCGCCGGCATATCTAACGCGCGAAGGGCGCCCCACGCATCCGAGCGAGCTGGCCGATCGCCCTTGTCTGTCGTACGCGTATCGCGCGCGGAGTGCCGTCTGGCGCTTCACGAACGACGCAGGCGACGAGGAGCCGGTCATGCCGACGGGCCCGCTGCGCGTCACCAACGCCGATGCGCTGTTGCCGACGCTGCTCGATGGCCTGGCGATCGCCGAGCTGCCGGAGTTCATCGCCTACGAATATCTGGCCGATGGCCGTCTTGAAGCGATCCTCACCGACTGGTCGCTGACCCAGGGCGGCCTTTATTTCGTTACGCCGTCGGCGCGGGCACGGCCCGCGAAGGTGACGGCGTTATCCGACTACTTCGCCGAACATCTGGGTGATCCAGTGTGGCGATGGCCAAAGTAACGTTCCGGTGGATGGTCGAGTCGAACCCCGCTGCCCCATCACGCCCTGTCATCCGATGCCGGGCACGTCCGACGCCCGAACGGCGACGCACGGGCATGCCCCCTCATGGCGAGTGTCGGCCTACCCTGCGTGCAAGACGGCCGGATCGATCTCGCGCGCGGTCAGCCCGAATCTCGCCATGCGAGCGCGATGGTCCGGCGAGCCGAGATAGGCACGAAGTCCCCGATCGAACGCGTCGAGAAGACTGCGGTTTTCTCGGCTGAACGAAAACGCGCCCAGCGGGGGCGTCCGCTGTTCGCCGTCGACATCCGACTCGTGCGCGACGGCCTCGATCAGCGCGCTGCCTATCCGGCCCGCCACGATTCGATTCCCCAACGCGGTGCTCGCATAGGCGTCGATCACGCCGGAGAGCACGGCCGCGATCGCGTCGGCCTGCTGTTCGAAGACGACGATTTGCCGCCGGCTCACGCCCGACGCCATCGCGGAATCATGCTGGACCTGCCCGGCAATGATGCCGAGGCGCGTATCGGGACGTTCGGCGATCGACGCATAGCTCCTGAGCGCCTTCGGGTTGCCGGGACGAACCAGAAAACCGTCTTCGATGCCCCACACCGGCACGCTGAACGCGACGGTATGGGCTCGCTGCGGCGTCACGAAGAGCGGCACGTTCATGTCCCAGTGACCTGATGCGACGCCGGGCAGCAATTCGCCGAACGTCGTCGCGCAATACTCGATCCGGGTGACGCCGATCTGCCGGAGGATCATCGCCGCGAGTTCGAGATCGGCGCCGGTAGCGGTGCCCTCCGCTTCGGTCCAGCCGAATGGCGGTTCTTCGATGTACGCAATCGTCACCTTCATCGCTTTCTCTCGCAAGCCGAAGAATCGATCAGGAATTCGTCAGCTTACCGTGGGAAGTCGAGGTCCACTAAGCGTGGACAAAATTAATCCGGGTGTAAGCCGGTTGGCGACATCATTTTGGTGCAAGCGTCAGTGAAGTCGTCCACTTGAGCACCGGAAATCCGGTACGACATGATCGTCGCGAAGCCGCCGCTGCGCACCGTCGAGGCGCTGAAGGGCAAGAAGGTCGGCGTCGAGCTCGACCTCGTCGATCATCTGCTGCTCGAAACCGCGTTGCAGAAGCATGGGCTCAAGGACGGCGACGTCACGCTCGCGAATGCGAATACCAACGAGCTGCCGCAGGTGCTCGGTTCGTCGGCCGACATCGCGGCGGTGGCTGCGTGGCAACCGAATGCGGGCGAGGCGTTGAAGCGCGCGCCGGGCGCACACGCGATCTTTACGTCGGCCGATGCGCCGGGATTGATCTGCGATGCGATCACCGTCGCGCCGGCGCAGTACCTGCCGCTGCTGAAGGGCACGCACCTGCTCGATGAAGCGGCCGCGCAGCGTGCGTTCCGCAAGGGCGACGGGCTCGATTCGATCTACGGCTCGACGCGCAATGCGCGAGCCGTTGCCGGCTCGGAAAGAAGGTGGCGTCAGTGACCACAGCCAAGAGCAGACGTTCTGGTAGAGCAATCTCGGATATGCGGCCGGGGCGCATGCCGTCTTTCCCGTTCGCAATGGGATTGGGTTATGACTTATCGCCGATAAAAAATAAATCGCGGCTTCGTACTCAGGATTTCAACGGATGGTGAATGAAAAAGACCAGGCATCGAACACGCGAAGATTGGCAACCTCGCCGGCCATCGAAAGTAATTGCAAACCACGGCCATTGGTGCGCAATTGTCACTGGCGATATCTATATATCAGAAAGCAAGCCAAGGCGATAATGCTGTAAGCGAGCGTGAATGCCGTGACGAACGTTGCGAACTGCCCATTTGGCGTATGGAAAAAGAAGTGTATGGCCACCGCAGTGAAAACCGATGCATGAAATCCCAACAATATGCTGCACACTCGGCGTTCCGTAAGGCTGGTGTTTGTGGATTTCACTGGAAACCTCATTTTAAAAATTTTTGGCAATCCATGTGCGCGCACACTTCCGACCGTGCGATTTTCGCCGAAATGATCCGAAAATTTTTTCCAAAGAAATCTTGATTTTTGTAAATTCTTGCCAATCGATATCGAAGCGCTCTGGAGGCAGGTGGGAAAAAGCAAGCGATACGCCTGAAGATGTCCCAATTGAACCGTCCCGGATGTGGCGGCGGCACGTATTCTCGATAGTGGTTTTCGAAAAGGTTGCTGGACAGGCTGGAAGGTATTCCAGGATCAGGCGGCACCTCAGTTTGAGGAATGCGCCATGAACATCGGCACGGCGCCCGAAACGAATGTGGAGGCGGCGGAAATGATGTAGTCGGGCATACGCACGCTCAACGACCCAGCACGTGTCCGTTGCTCCGTAACTCAGTGCACGAATTCCCATCGACGTTTGAGAAAAATGGACGAAATCGCCGCCGCGGCCCTGTTTCTTGCGTCAGATGAGAGCAACTTCATGACGGGCAGCGAATTGTTCGCCGATGGCGGGTATGCGCCGGTCTAGCGCACGCGCGACGCCGGCCGCGGGCCACTCCCCTTTCACCCGCCTTTCGGCAACCGCACCGCAAAAACGGTTTCCGCCTGATCGGACCGAGCGTCAATCCGGCCGCGATGCGCCTTGGCGATTTCGTTGGCGATAAACAGCCCGAGCCCCAGGCCAGCATCGTCGCCCGTCCTTCGCGACCGATCCTCCTCCCCGCGCTCGAGCGGATCGAAAATGCGGTCGAGCGTGCGCGGATCGATCGCCGGCCCGCTGTTGCCGACCTCGACGACCACTTCGGCGCCGGTCGCCGCAGCCATCACCCGCACCGGCGCATCGTGGGCGCCGTACTTGACGGCATTGCTCACCAGATTGCTCAGCAACTGCTGCATTCGCTGGTCGTCCCACTCACCCTGGAGATCCCCACGCATATCGACGGTAATTTCGCGATCCGGATGAGCGGCCCGCAACTCGTCCACCACATTGACGAGCACGTGCGCGAGATCGATATCGCGAGGAACGACGTTGATGCCCAGCCCGAGCTGGGTTCGATTGAAATCGCAGAGATCATCGAAAAGGCCCTGCATGCGACTACCGCTTCTGATCAGCCGAGCGGCAGCCACCGACACCTCCTCACCCGCATTGAGCGCGCCAAGATACGACGCCGTGAGCTGGATCGTCTGCAGCGGCGTGCGCATGTCGTGGCTCAGCATGCCGAGAAACAGGTTACGAGCCCGTTCGACCTGTTCGGTAAAAAAAGCGATGGATTCCGCCAGCGCTTGATCGATCGCTTCGTTGAATCGAATCATGTCGTCCATATCGGGCGGGCACGGCTGACACGCGTCGATCCACAGGCGCAGCACGCTGGCACGCAACGCCCGATACTCGGCCGCCAACTGGTTGATGTCGAAGCCCCGTCTGGCGCGCAGAACGGCATGCGTCTGGGCGGCCGTCTCGCGCGCGTTCTCCGGCTCGCGTGCGCGCCCCAGCGATTTTTCGTGTTGCGCTTCCCTCGTCTGCGGGGTCGCGATGTCCTTGGCGGCGGCGATCAGGATCTCGCGTGCGTGGTCGCGTAGCGCGTGCGAGGTCATATGCCTCGCGGCCGGCAACAGCGTGGCAGCAAACGCTTCCCACTGCACCAGGATCGGTTCCATGTTCCGTACGATGAAATCAGAAAGACGCATGTCGCCCCTCACAACGGAATGAACGGTGGATGCTTCTGTCGAACCGCACGATATCACGTGAATAAGGGCATTAGCCGACGACTGGATCGTCACCGTCGTCATTTCCGGCTGCACGGGCGACGTACGGCCAGCGGCCAGGCCTGGCGGGCCGGACGATTCCCGATGGATTTGATCGTGAAAAACAGCAAGCCGATGCCAGGTAAATAATCGGCAATGAAGTCCGGGATCCAGGCCGCCATTGTCTTTCAAGGGCCGAAACGGGCTTCGATTCTCACGCCCGTCACGTTGGGCGGCCAGTATCGCCGATAATCGATCCGCGTCATTCCCATTCGGCAGCGCGCCACTTTTCGATTGCCGCGACACCGGCAGCATGAACCTTGCGTCGCCCCCGTTCGACTTCCATTCGACGGTGGGATCGGCCGCCTCTTCCCGTCACGGCCGGCCGCCGGCACGAGATTGAACATGCCCAGGAAAAAATCCAGCCTCTGGTTGCGGCATCTCGAACTGTTTTCCGCCGCGGCCGGTGCACGTCCGAAGAAGCGCGCCGGCAAGCCGCGGCCGGCCGCCAAAAATACCGCCGCCAAGCCCAAGCTCACTCGACGGCCCGCCAAACCGGCCGCCCCAGCCCGCGCCGCCGAACGGACAGGTTCCGCACGCGCCCCGTCGGCCCGGCCGCCCGGCACCTGGCTCCGCTCGTTTCATTCGGCTGGCCCGAGCGCCGGTCGGCTCGTGAACCATCTTGCGTACGCGCTGTATCTTCCGGCCGCACCGGCGACAACCGCGGGCATGCCGGCCGTCGTCATGCTGCACGGCTGCAAGCAGACCGCCGAATCGTTCGCCGCGGGCACGCGCATGTGCCGCCTCGCGGAGCGGGCGGGGTTCGCGGTGCTGTTTCCCGAACAGGCCAAGACGGCCCACGCGCACCGGTGCTGGCACTGGCATGGCGATGCGACCCAGTCCGAAGCCGCGTCCGTCGCGTCGCTGGTCGACGCCATCGTCCAGCGCCACGGCTTCGATCGCGACCGGATCTACGTGGCCGGCATGTCAGCCGGCGCCGGGCTCGCCGCGACGCTGGCGCTCCGGTATCCCGACCGCTTCGCGGCCGTCGGCCTGCACTCCGGGCCGGCCATCGCGCCGCCGTCGTCGACGATGGCTGCGATGAACCTGATGCGCCGCGGCATCCGCGACGATCCGATCCACGCGCTCGATGCGTGCGCCGACGTCGCGTCCTATCCCGGCATGCCGGCCTTCGTCGTCCATGGCCGGCTCGATACGGTCGTGACCGACCGGAACGCGACGCAGCTCGGCATCGCGTTCGCGCGGCTCAACCGGCTCATCGACGAACACGGTGCGATCCGCGTCGGCGAGCAACGCAGCTACGCGCACGACGATGCGGACTACGTCGACTATCTGAAGGGTGGACGGCTGGTCGTCAGGGTGTGCGTCGTTCGCGGGCTGCCGCATGCATGGAGCGGCGGCGATCCGGGCGAGCCGTTCCATTCCGCCACCGGCCCGGACGCGACCGCGATGTTCTGGCATTTCTTTCGCCGTCAGCGGCGCAAGCGAGTGGCGTGACGCGCGACGCTCGCTCCGGTCCCCATCGCGTCGTCATGCCCGCTGCTCCAGCGCCGCCGCGTTCGCGCGGTCGCCGGCACGCCGAACCGGCAACCGTATCCGGAAGGTCGTGCCGCGTCCCGGCTCGCTGGTCACGTCGATGGTGCCGCGATGGCGCTCGACGATGCCGTGCGATACCGACAGCCCGAGCCCCGTGCCCTGCCCGACCGGCTTCGTGGTGAAGAACGGATCGAAGATCCGCCGGACGACGTCGGGCGTCATGCCGGCGCCGGTGTCGCTGATCGCGATCGATACCTGATCACCGTCGCTCGACGTGCGGATCGTGATCACGCCGCGCTCCGGAATCGCCTGCGCCGCGTTGACCAGCAGGTTCATGAAAACCTGGTTCAACTGCGACGGCAAGCATTCGACGTGCGGGACGTCGCCGTAATCGCGCACGACGTCGGCCTTGTACTTGAGTTCGTTGTGGACGACGTTGAGCGTGCTCTCGAGGCCCGCGTGGAGATCGACCACGCTCCATGCGTCGCTGGCCGGGCGCGAGAAATCGCGCAAATCCTGCACGATGCGCCGCACGCGCAGCGCGCCGTCGATCGATTCGTCGATCAGCATCGCGATCTCGTCGCGGACGTAGTCGAGATCCGCGGCACGGTGCACGGCCGCCAGCGCGTCGCGGGTGACCGGATCGAGCCGCGGCAGCGCGGCTTCATGCGCGGCGACCACCTCGAGCAGGCTGCGCACCCACGTCTTCAACGTATTGAGGTTGGCGCTGACGAAGCCGATCGGATTGTTGATCTCGTGCGCGACGCCGGCCGCGAGCTGGCCGATCGACGCGAGCTTTTCCGACTGCAGCAATTGCTCGTGCGTTTCCTCGAGCGCATGCAGCAGGCGCCGCTGCTCGTCCTTCTCCTGTTCGAGCAGCGCGTGCGCGGCCTTGCGTTCGTCGATCTCGGTCGCCATGTTCTCGCGCGTGCGCTGCAGCATCTGCGTCGTCTGCTCGTAGCGATGCAGCGCGCGTTCGAGTTCGCCGGTTCGCAACCGCACGAGCCGTTCGAGCGTGTCGGTCATCCCGCGCAGGAACGTTGTGCGCGCATCGAAACGGCACACCAGCAGCGTGACCACCAGCGTCGCCATCGTGAACAACGCCACCGTCGTCGCGAGCCATGGCGCGTCGACGCCGTTCGCGGCGCCGCACCGGGCATCCGGCGCGAAATGCGCGGCCGCCATCGCCGTGTAGTGCATGCCGGTAATCGCGATGCCCATGATGACGGCCGCACCGATGCGCTGCGCGCTCGCGTAGCGGGCCTGCTGCATGCGCAACGCCTGCGCGATCCACAGCGCGGCCGTCGACGCGATCACCGCGATGCCGATCGACGCCGCGAACAGCCACGCATCGTAGCGAATGCCCGGCGCCATGTGCATCGCGGCCATTCCCGTGTAGTGCATGCCGGCGATCCCGCCGCCCATCAGCACGCCGCCCACGCACAGCCGCCGCCAGCCCAGCCGTGCGCGCGTGACGACGTTCAGCGCGAAATACGATACGAGCACCGCGATCGCGAGCGAGGCGCCGGTTTCCTGCCACGCATAGCCGAGCGGCACCGGCAACGAAAACGCGAGCATGCCGACGAAATGCATCGACCAGATGCCGGTGCCCATCGCGGCCGCGCCGCCGCCCAGCCAGGCGCGCTTCAACTTCGGATTGTCGAGCAGCGAAATGAATGCGGCGAGGTCGAGCGTCGTATAGGAGGCCAGCGTCGCGATCGCGAGCGACAGCAGGACGAGCGGAAGGTTGTAGATGCCATGCATGATCGGACGCCCGGAACCGGTTGATTGCATCGCCGCGGTGCGGGCGGTCGCACGCACCGCGGCCATCAGGCCGCCGTTCGACGTCAGCCCGGCGGCGCGCCCGTGTGGGGGGCATGCGCCTGCCCGGCCGGGTGGGCCAGCACGAGAATGTCGAACGGCGTGCCCTCTCGCGTTTCGAAGCGGCGTACGAGCTCGATCTGGTGCGCGGACATCACGCTGCCTTTCGTCATCAACAACACGCCGCGATGCGTGCGCAGATCGTCGGCGAGCTCCATCCCTTCGCGCAGTTGAGCCGACCGGATTTCCGCGACGGACGCCGCGATGCCGAGACTCTCGGGATCCCGCATCAACTCGACGAAGCCTGCGACCAGTTGCGGGTCGTAACGCACGCCTGCTTGCGAGTGCAACACGTCGATCGCCTGCTCGATCGAATGCGGCGCTCCGATTTCGCCGTGGCGCAGCCCTTCGAAATCGCGTGCGATCGCGACGATCCGCGACCCGACCGGGATCGCGTCGCCGACCAGACCGTCCGGCGTGCCGCGGCCGTTGAAGCGCTCGTACTGGTGCAGCACGATCGACGCGACCTTGTGCAACTGGGCGACCGGCGTCAGCACCATCTGCGCGCGCAGCGGATGCTCCTGGAACACGCGGTGCTCGTCCGTCGTCATCCGCGTGAGCGGCTTGTGCAGCAATTCGTCCGGCAGCGACAGCTTGCCGATGCCGTGCAGCAGCCCCGCGAAATAGACGTCCTGCGCATGCAGTTCGCTCATCCCGGCGGCGAGCGCGAGCCGGCGCGCGATCTCGCCCACGCGCATCGCATGCCCGCTCGCGGCCCCGCAGCGCAGCTCGATCATGCTCGCGCATACCTGAACCATCGCGGTGAAGCTGCTTTTCAGGTCGCGCTGCGCCGCTTCGAGGAACATCACCGTCTGGCCGAGCTCCTCCGTGCGCGCGCGAACCTGCGTTTCGAGATCCGTATTGAAACGGCGCAGCGCTTCGTTCTGCGCTTCCGTCAGCGCCGCCAGCCGGGCCGCTTCGCGGCGCAGACGGCGCTGCTCCAGCGCCTGCTCGACGGTCAGCAGCAGGTCGTGATCGTCCCACGGCTTGTTCAGGTAGCGATACACGCCGCCTTCGTTGACGGCCTGCATGACCGACGCGATCTCCGCATAGCCGGTCAGCAGAATGCGCATCGTGTCCGGGTAGAGCCCGCGAGCGCGCGCCAGGAATTCCGCGCCGCTCATGTGCGGCATCCGCATGTCGGACACGATCAGGTCGATTTCCGTCGACGCCAGGATCTCGAGCGCGGCCTCGCCGCTGTCGGCGGTCGCGATGTCGTAGCCGGTGGGCCGGAACACGCGCCTGAGCGCGGACAGTACGTTCGGTTCGTCGTCGACCAGCAGGATCGACGGTAAGCGGGCCGCTTCGCCGGCTGCGGCTGCCGTGTCGGGCGTTTCGGGCGGCACGGCATTCACGCCGTTTGTTGCAGATGTCGTCATAATCGGCCTCGGATCAATTATTTACGCCCTCTCTGCAACATCGGCCGATGCCGCGTCTTCCACATTGGTGAAAACGCTAATGCTCGCGTGTCGATTTCAACCGGAATGCGTCACGCAAATGCTACGTCGTCGTCGCGCCCGGTTCACGACGGTAATGGATGTCCCATTCCGCTTCGTCGGTTCGCACGAAGCCGTGCCGTTCGTAGAAGCGGTTCGAATCGCTGCCGCGCAAAGCGCCGACGCGAACGGGCATTCGATGTGCGTCGGCGTCGGCCAGGATCTCGCGCAGCACGGCAGCGCCGATGCCCTTCCGCTGATGCGCGGGCACGATGGCTCGGCCGGGCGGTACGGGGCCATCCGGGCATCGAGGACGCGCGATCTCGTCAGGGCGCGTCGATCCCTTGCGCTCGCGTGGCCAGAAATCGCAGGTACGTGCCGTGCTCACCCTCGAAACACGCCGGCCCGTCGCCCATGTAGGCGCGCATCAACTCGTCTGCGGCACGATCCAGATTGCCGAGTTCGAACCGGCACTGCCCGAGCCTGAGATGCAGGAACGGATTGCCGATCGCACCGGGGAAACGCATCGCATAACCGAGATTGTCGCGTCCTGCCGCGTAGTCTTCCTGGAGGAAATTCGCGTCGCCGATCGCGGCCAACAACCAGGTGCCGGCTTCCCAGTCGGTCTTCGGTTCGGGAAGAAGATCGAACGCTTCCCGATATTTCGCCAGCGCGCCTTCGTAGTCCCCGTCTTCGGCCAACGCATCGCCTGCCGCGGCCAATGCGTCGATCTGCTGGTGAATTGCGTCGTCGAGTTCTGCCATGGGAGCCTTCTTTCAGCGAGGGTGGTGAAGTCGAGTGATCGTGGGTCGGCTGGACAGTGTCTGACGTACGGTCGCTGACGATGCAACTGCAACCGCCCCACACCCGAAACGAAATTCCCGATCGAGCCGATCTTTTGCTTTGTGCGGGATCGCCGCCTTTCCAGGCGGCGACGTTATCTCGCGCTTCACCGACGAGGGAGGCCAACCGCGTCCTGACGTCTTCGTTCGACGCGGACTTCAGCGCGGCACGCCTCTCCTCGATCGGCGAGCGTGAAGCAAGCGAGCCGATGCGATCGGCTCAAGGAATAAAAAACGCTGGCCAGTAAGCTGGCCAGCAAAAGGTCCTGGCGATCCGAGGTTGAGTGTGCCAGAACCACATACTTTGAACGGCGTACGCCTACAAACAAACGGGATGTCAACGACCGCCCCGAAAATCGGGACTTCCGCCCGCCCCGCGCAGCAATCTGTGATCGCAGTTCAGGCCGGGCTAGCGGACGCGGTCACGCGAGCGCTCATGCCTGCAAGCTCGAATGCTTCGCCAGACTTCGGTCCTTCCCATGTTGCGATCATCGCGTCGGTCGGCAGATAGTCGGGATCGGCCGATGCGACGCCGGCCCACAGCCCTTGAGACACCTGTCTGCCATGGAGATAAAAGTGGAGCTCCCGGCCAGCACGCTCGCAAGTACACCGGATTCTCTCCACGGATCGGCCCAGCCCTCTGATCTGTGCGACCTGGTTGCGATCCAGCTCGAACATGGCGCTCACCACCCCGTCGCAATCGACAATGCCGATCATGTTGCTGTCATCGGTGAATGTCCACGACGGATGCGGCGTGCCCAAGCGCAGCATGAAAAAATCCGCGGATTCCGAACCAATCATCACGTTTCTCCTGCAACGATACACCGTTCTACTAACTGTAACTTGATAAAGGCACTCGCTCATCCCATGCCGTCTTCCCGTCGTGCCCGGATGATCGCGTGGCGCTACGCCAGCACCTTGCAACGGGCCGGCGCAACATGAAATGCGCACCGCCCCGCTTCCGGAGCCCCTACACGCTTGCCTGACCCGTCACGGTTTCCGCGGCTGTACTCTCCGAACCCGACAGCCTCACCGCCACGGCGGCAGCCGCCGTGCTCCCGTAGACATTGAGGGCGGTTCTCCCCATGTCGAAAAACGCGTCGACGCCCAACAGCAGCAGCACCGCATCGGCCGGCAACCCGATCGACGTGAGAACGATGGTGATCGCGACGATCGCGCCGGACGGCACATTGGCGGCTCCGTCGATGGTGACGATCGTCAAGATCAGAACCGTGATCACCAGCGGCCAGGACCAGACCAGGTGATAAGCGTCGGCCAGATACCCGACCGCGAGGGCCGTGTAGAGGACCGCGCCGTCGCGATTGAAAATATAGGCAAGCGGCAAAATCGTGGACGCCACGCCGTAGGGCACGCCCAGTTCGACCAGCTTCTTCAGGTGCAACGGGTAGGTAATTTCGGACGAACGCGTCGTGAAACCCAGGATCAGCGGTTCCTTCACCTTCCTGAGCACGGCGAGCGGCGACTGACCGGCGACGCGAATGACGACGGTGAGCACGAGCGCAAGAATCGCCATGCCGAGATAGGCCACCCCCAGCAGCTCGATGAGCGAGTGCGCGCCGGTAAAGCCCTTGGCTGCCAACAGTTGCGCGATCGCGGCGAAGATCGCGAGCGGCGACCATGCGATCACCCACTGGATCATCTTGAACAGCCCCGACAGCAGCGCTTCGAAAACGGCAATCGCAGGCTCGGCACGCTCCGGGGCAGCCGACAATGCCGCGCCGAAAATGACGCCGAAGACGAGCACCGGGAGCGAATTCCCGGCAGCCAGCGCAGCGACGATGTTGGCCGGGATCAAATCGACGAGGAATTTCGTCCAGTCGATGCTGGACGCGAGCGCGGCGGGCATCGATCCGGAGTGGGTGAGGCTTGCCCCGAGACCCGGTCGAAATGCAAAGTTGAGCAGCAGGCCGAACGAGGCGGCCAGGCCGGTCATAAGAATGAAGAAGCCGATACTGGACAGGGCAACCTTTCCGAGCCGCTCGCGCAACCGGCCCGCGCGAAAGACCCCGACCGTGACCGACAGGAAGATCAGCGGCATGACGACCATCTTGATCGCGTGGCCGAACATCGTGCTGAGAAAACCCAGCTTCGCGGCGAAGCCCGGGGCAAACACGCCGCAAGCGGCGCCCAGCACAAGTCCCCCCAACATTTGCATCGGGAGGGAAAGCCCTTTATTTTTCGTGTTCATGCCGTGCCTTTAGCAGTTTTATCCGTGCCGGCGTGCCGTCAACGATGTGATTCCACATATGCTGACGCGCAAGTTCGCCGTCGTTCGCTTCGATTGCGTGAAAGATGTGCAGGTGCTCGATCGTGCCGCGCCGAACGGTTTCCGCGTCGCCACGCGGGAGCTCGTTCAGGGCCAAGGTCTGGGCCCGCAATAAACCATACGCCGACGAGATCCGGACGTTCCGTGCGGCAGCAAACAACTCTTGATGAAACACCCAGCCGATACGTTGCTCGAGCATGATGTCCGCGACGTCCCGGTCGATCAGTTCCTGCATTTTTGCCGCGGCCTCGCGAAGGCCTGCCGTTACGCCCGACTTCGCTGCAAGAAACGCTGCGGTACTCTCCAGGGCCAGCCGCATTTCAAAAATTTCGCGAAGGTCACTGGTAGTCGGCGACGCGACATAGGTGCCACTCTTTTCGATCACGACGACCAACCCTTCGGATTCGAGCAAATGCAATGCGCTGCGCACCGGCATTTGACCAAAACCCAGTTCGTCCGACAGGCCTCGGTGAGATACTTTCTGCCCAGGCGCAAGACGGCCGTCGAAAATCCTCGATCGGATCTCGTCGTAGGCCCGTTCTGCATCTGTCGATACTTTCAACGTCATCTGTGATCGCAGTTGGCGTATGATTCGAAAAAAGAAACAGGTAGGAAATTACCCTTACTGGCCATGCCCGGCAACTGCTAATTTTGCGAGTGGGTATGCCGAAAGAAAATTGGAAGAAAATACGCGTTACGAAGAGAGCCGATAATTATATGACCTCACAAGATGTGCGCTTTACCATCTGTGCCGTCCGTGCGGAAGAAACCTATCCCCTCAGGGCTGCCATCCTGATGGCGGGAGATGAAGAGGGAAGCGCGCTACACGGAGACCACGCCCCAACGACGATGCATTTTGCCGTTCGTGACAACGACAGGATCGTTGCGGTGGCGTCGGTATGTAAAGAAGCACCATCCGGCGCTTCGAACACTGAGGCGTGGCGCCTTCGCGGCATGGCCGTCGATCCGTCGGCACGCGGCCTGGGATTCGGACGCCTGCTGGTCAATCTGTCCATTCGCCATGTGCGCGAACAGCGTGGCGTGCTGCTCTGGTGCACGGCGCGCGAATCGGCATACCCGTTCTACGAAATGCTCGGCTTTGAACGCGATCCGATACCGATTGCAATGCATGGCCGCGACGACATGAAATTCTATTTAATGCAACGCCGGATCGAATGCTGAGTTTCGTGCGCGATTGACGTTCGATTGGAATCGGAGGCCTGGCTACCGCCCCCGGAAAATCCGCTTCGTCCGGCGTCCGCATGAGCCGGTTCGCCCGCATAAAGCCATCCGCCATTCCGTGACACGCGGAAAACCCGCTTGCGGCCAATATGAACCGGCATTCAACAATCGCTCCCTCTGTTTCAATTATTGCAATCCCAGAATAAATGGAACGATGACAACCGGTACTGCGGATCGACGCTCATCGTGCCGCCCGTCGAAGCCGGTTATTGCTCCCCGCTCCACCTAAGCTGAATTCGCTCGCCGTGGTCGAGATCGTCAGCGTGATGGCGCGGATCTCGATAACGCGTCGCCTTCGTGCCGGTTCTTATCAGGGAAATCCCGTAAGGTGCCCGGCGATCAAACGAGATTAACTTATATCAAACAAATTTTGACCGGAATTTATGTTCCTGATATGGTCCTTCCACTTGCAAAGTGCGGCCAGGCTGGATCGGCGCCCGTCGCCGGCGGCTGAACCGGACGCTTAGCCAGTCCGCAAGGATGAGCGATGCGACAACGGAGCAAGGACAATTGTAAGGACCACGAAGCGAGCAGACTTGGCATGCCGATTTGGCGAATACGGCGCCGGCCGTCGCGACCGACGCGACTTGCAGGCCATGCGCCGCCCGCTGCATCGGATACGACAAAAGCCGTTTCACCCCATCCCGAAACCACTCCTGACAGTGAAATGCAGATGAAAAACAAAAAGATCAACATCAGCGTTATCGCTGTTGCCGCCTTCGCAGCATCGTCGGCAGCAATGGCACAGTCGTCGGTCACCCTGTATGGCATGCTCGATGCAGGTATCGGTTACACGTCGAACATCAATGGCCACAGCCGGTACGGCCTCGATGGCGGCGCCGCGGGTTCGAACAAGTGGGGCCTCAGGGGACAGGAGGATCTCGGCGGCGGTCTCCAGGCGGTATTCAAGATCGAGAACGGTTTCAGCATCGGGACAGGCGGCATAGGCGGCCAGGGGCCGATCGGTTCCACGCGTTCGCTGTTCAACCGCCAGGCTTACGTGGGCCTCGCGTCCAATCAGTACGGCACGGTGCGCATGGGGCGCCAGCTCGACGCCGTGACGGAAATGGTTCAGGTCCTGACGGGTGACGCCATTTCGGCGTCGACCTTCTCGACGCCGGGCGACGTCGACAACAACGACAACACGACGAACCAGAACAACGCGGTGAAGTACATTTCGCCGATCATCCACGGCTTCCAGGCCGAAGCCGCGTACTCGTTCGGCGGCGTGGCCGGCGCAACGGGCTCGGGGCAATCGTGGTCGGGCGCCGCCACCTACGCTCAAGGCGGCCTGACGGTCGCCGGCGGCTACTTTCATGCGGTCAACCAGGGCGAGAACGGATGGTTGAACGCAACGGCGCAACCAAGCTTCGGCGGCGCGCTGGGCTATCCGAGTTCGGGCTACAACGGCGGCAACGCGTTCAAGAGCGCGGGCATCGCGCAAGTCGCCGCGCAATACGAGGTGGGGCCGTACACGGCTGGCCTGCGCTACTCGAACGCCCAGTACAAGGGCAACGACGGCCAGGCGTCGATCCACTTCAACGTGCTCGGTGCGCTGCTGCAGTACCGCGTCACGCCGGCGCTGTCGCTGGCGACCGGCTACACGTATGTATACGGCTCCGCGGCCACGCCCGCGCAAGCCGCCGAAGGTCGCACGATGGCCTCGATCAACCAGGTGTCGCTAGGTGCGACGTACTCGCTGTCGAAGAGCACCGCGCTGTACGCGATGGGCGCCTACGTGCATGCCAAGGGTGCGCAGGCTTCCGCCGCCGACTTCGGCAACACCTCGTCGGGCGGCAACCAGGTTCAGGTCAACATCGGCATGTTCCACGGCTTCTGATCGCCGACTCGCGACACCGGAGCAGTGGCGGCACGACTCCGGTGTCGTGCCGCCTGGTCTGACGGCGAATCTAGCCGCCGTCCTGACTCGCCATCCCTTCCATCCACGCGTCGAACGCGGACACGGCCGCGTCGTCGGCGCGATCGGCGTTCGTTACCAGCATGTAGTCGTCGGCACGCCAGACGGGCGACGCGATGGGACACACGAGGCGCCCTTCGGCAAGATCGCGCCCGATCAGCGGCAGCGATGCCAGCGCCACGCCGAGCCCCTCGATCGCCGCGCCCAGCTGAAGATTCACGTGATCGAATTCAACGTGGCGCGCGGCCCGCAGATCGGGCGCACCCGCTTCCTTCAACCAGTGCGACCAGGCGGAGCGCGTCGTGGCCGAATGCAGCAGCGTGTGATGACGCAGGTCGGTCACGCTCTGTATCGGATGCCGGCGCAGCAAGGCGGGGTTGCAAGCCGGCACACGCGGGTCGGGCATCAACGGACGCGATACGACGCCCGGCCCTTGCTCGGGACCTGAGCGCACGCCGATATCGAAAGCGTCGGCGACATAGCGCAGCTTGCGCGATGTGGTCGACACCCTGACGTCGATGTCGGGGTACCGCGCATGGAAATCGGCGAGCCGCGGCAGCAGCCAGCACAGCGCAAAGCTCATCGGCACGTTCACCCGCACGACGCCGGATATCCGGTGCGCGAACCGGTTGTGGCGCAGCCGCACCACCGCGGTGCCGAGGCGCTCGAACGCGTGGCTGACGTCGTTCAGCAACGCGGCCCCTTCGTCGGTCAGCACGACGCCACGCGGGCGACGATCGAACAACGGCAGGCCGAACCAGTCCTCCAGCAACCGGATCTGTTTTCCGACGGCCCAGTGGGTGACGTGCAGTTCCGCCGCGGCACCGGCGAAGCTGCCGTGCCGCGCGACCGCATCGAAAGCGCGCAGCGCATTGAGCGGGGGCAACTCGTCCCGGTGCTTCGAAGCCCCTCGGCTTTCATCCATGACGTGACTTTTTCTCTCTGGTGACGGGATTTTAGCTCAATTGAAATGGCTGGCGCCTCGGTCATAGAATTTACGCGTCGAGCCTCAAAACCCCACCGCGAGCGCCTCCCATTCATCGCTCGTACGGAGAGAATGACAATGCGCTTGCCCGTTTTTTCCCCTCCCGTCGTGCGGGAAACCGCACCGTCGAGGCCGCGCGTGCTGTGGCTGTCCTGCGTGGCGCATGCAATACACGATGGCTACACGGACATGATCTACGCGCTGCTCCCCGTGTGGCAGTCGGAATTCGCGCTCGACTTCGCGGCCCTTGCCATCCTGCGCGGCGTCTACGCCGGCACGATGGCGACGCTGCAGTTGTCCGCGGGGCGTGTCGCGCAACGTCTGGGCAGCGGCGCGACGCTCGCAATCGGTACGCTGCTCGCCGCGCTCGGCTATGCGCTCGCGGGCATGTCGGGTGGCCTGCTCGGGTTGGGCGTCGCGCTCGCGATCTCGGGCGGCGGCTCCAGCACGCAACATCCGATCGCGTCGGGCGCCGTCTCCCGCGTCTATGGGCGCGATGCGAGAGGCCCGCTGAGCATCTACAACTTTTCCGGCGACCTGGGGAAATCCGCACTGCCGGCCGCCATTTCGCTGCTTGTGACCATGATGCCGTGGCGCCATGCGCTATGGATCGTCGCCGGGCTCGGTTGCATCGTGGCCGCCGGCATCGCGCTCTGGTTTCCCGCCGTGCCCCGCGCCGCCGCGCAGGCGACGGCAAAAGAGCCAGCGCCCGCTCGACGCGGCGGCACCGGAGGAAGCGGATTCTCCGCGCTGTTTTCCATCGGCGTGCTCGATACGGCCGTACGCATGGGACTGCTTACCTTTCTGCCTTTCCTGCTGAAGGCAAAGGGCGTCTCGCCGCAACTGCTGGGAACGGCGCTTGCACTCGTCTTCATCGGCGGTGCGGCCGGCAAATTCATGTGCGGCTGGCTCGGCGCGCGCATGGGGACGGTGAGGACGGTGTTGCTCACCGAGGGCGGTACGGCGGCGTGCATCGTCGCGGCGATCTATCTTCCGTTGACGCTTACCATGGTGCTGCTGCCGATTCTGGGCATGATGCTCAACGGCACGTCGTCGGTGCTGTATGGAACCGTCCCGGAGATGTCCGCACCCGAGCGCACCGAGCGCGCATTCGCGATTTTCTATACCGGGACGATCGCATCGGGCGCGATCTCGCCCGTTCTCTACGGTTTCCTGGGCGACAGGATCGGTGTGCACGGCGCCACGTATGCGACCGCGTTGACCGCGCTGGCGATTTTTCCGCTCGCTCTCGCACTGCGCTCGCATCTGACAGACCACTCACGGGATGAACACCATGACGAAGCCTGACTACCCGAGCGTCGCCCTCGTCGGCCCGGGCGCGATCGGAACGACCGTCGCCGCGGCCCTTCATGAAGCCGGCCGCACGCCGGTGATCTGTGGCCGCTCGGCGCACGAGCAGTTGACGTTGCGCTTCGATGGCGGCGAGATCGTCGTGCCCGGGCCCGTGCTGACCGATCCGCAAGCGGTCCACGAACGGTTCGATCTCGTGTTCGTCGCGGTCAAGTCGACGCAGATCGCGAGCGCGGCACCGTGGGTCTCCACGCTATGCGATGCGGATACCGTCGTCTGCGTGCTGCAAAACGGCGTCGAGCAGAAAGCCGCCTTCGCACCGTATGCGGCCGGCGCCACGATCGTGCCGTCGATCGTCTGGTTTCCCGCGCAACGCGAATCGGGCACGTCGGTGTGGCTGCGGGCCACGCCTCGGCTCACGCTGCCCGATACGCCGGCGAGCAACGCGGTGGTTTCGGCTTTGCGCGGCACGCGATGCTCGCCCGAGCTGGCGGAGGATTTCATCTCGCTCGCGTGGCGAAAGCTTTTGCAGAATGCAGTGGCGGGGCTCATGGTGCTGACCGGTCGCCGCGCCGGCATGTTCGCGCGAAGCGACATCACCGACCTGTCGCTCGCGTACTTGCGGGAATGTCTCGAGGTCGCGCGTGCGGAGGGGGCGAAGCTGGGCGATGAAGTGCCGCAGGAGATCGTCGACGGATTCCATGGCTTTCCGCCCGATTTGGGGACGTCGATTCTTGCCGACCGGCAAGGCAACCGTCCGCTCGAATGGGACTGCCGGAATGGCGTCGTGCAGCGCTACGGACGAACGCACGGCATTCCGACGCCGATCAGCGATCTGGTCGTGCCGCTTCTCGCGGCCGCGAGCGATGGTCCGGGCTGATGGCGAGGCACGCTATAGCGCGACGTAATGCAGCGCGCTGCGTGCGACGTCTTCATCTTCCAGCCGCGCAATGAGGCACGCGGCCAGATACTGCGAAGCAAAGCAGCCGCCCGCCGTGGCGATGGCAAAGCGTGTTAACGTATGACGAAAGAGCGGCGAAGTACGATGCAATCGCCTTCGCCACCCGCCCGGCGCGCTCCGAAGCGACATCAATGCCGGTAAAGATTTACCCACCTAACAAATAGTTACCGTTCGTTTCAAAGATATCCAGATAGTGAGCCGCGCCCCGGCTATTCTTCCGTCACCCACAATAACCATCCCATGGGGGTGACATATGAACAATATGATCAAGAGCGCCCTGTGCGCCGCGTTCGTCCCATTCGTCCTCGCCGGTTGCGGCGGCGGCGACGACGGTGGCGGCACGCAAACCGGTACGCTGCACGTCGCGATGACGGATGCGCCATCGTGCGGCTTCGACCACGTGTACGTCACCGTCTCGCAAGTCCGCGTCAACGCGAACGCGAACGCCGCCGACAACGACGCCGGCTGGTCGACCGTTTCCCTCGCGACGCCGCAGAAAATCGACCTGCTGTCGCTCACCAACGGCGTGCTCGCCGATCTCGGCCAGACCGCGCTGCCTGCCGGCCAGTATCAGCAAGTCCGGCTGGTGCTCGCGCAGAACCAAGGCAACACCCTCGCCAACTCGGTCGTGCCGACGGGCGGCACGGAACAGGCGCTCGCCACGCCGAGCGCGACGCAAAGCGGCTACAAGATCATCCAGCCGTTCACGGTCCAGCCCAACACGCTCGTCGACCTCGTGCTCGACTTCAATGCATGCAAGTCGATCGTCCAGCGCGGCAACGGCTCGTACGCACTGAAACCCGTCGTCACCGCGATCCCGACCGTCGTGAGCGGCGCGATCTCCGGTTACGTCGCATCCGCCGAAGCCGGCGCGACCGTCTATGCGGAACAAGGCGGCAAGGTCGTCCGCGGCACGGTGGCCGACAGTTCCGGGAAGTTCGTGCTGTCGCCGCTGATCCAGAGCTCGACGCAGGGCAACTACGATGTCGTGATCGTGCAGAACAACTTCGCGTCGGGCATCGTCCGCTCGGTTCCGGTGGTCGTGAACACGACCACGGCGGTGTCGGCGTCGAGCGCGCCGATCACGCTGCCGGCCTCGACGATGAGCACCGTCAGCGGTACGGTCACGGCCAGCGCGAACGCCTTCGTGCGCGCGCTGCAGACGATCGACGCGAACGCCTACGAGATCACGTCGATCAACGCGAACATGGACACCGGCGCTTACGCGCTGTCCGTGCCCGCGGCTGCACCGATCGTCGGCACCTACTCGGGCTCGCTGCCGGTCGCGCTTGCCGCGGCGCCGGCCGCCGCAGGTCAATACACGATCGAGGCCGACGCGGCATCGGGCGCGACGCAGTCGGCGAACGTGAACGCAACGACCAGTCAGTCCAACGTCAACTTCAGTTTCTGACGCGCTGACCGCATCATCGAAAGGGCCGAACGGCCCTTTCCTACCAACGGGAGAACGAAGTGAAAAAAGGGGTGATCGCAGTGCTCGCAGCGGCGAGCATGGTGGGCGCGCTCGGCGGGTGCGTCGCCTATGTTCCGGGCCCACCGGTCGTGGTCGCGCCGCAAGGCGGGCCGGGGAATGGATTCTGTCCGCCGGGACAGGCCAAGAAAGGCAACTGTTGACGAAATGCCCGCGGCAATCGCGGGCATTTTTTCATCCATCGCGCGAGCCGACCGACGTCCACGCGTGACGGTTCGACGAACGCCCTGTTCTTTCCACGTCGTCAGTCACTCCGCCATCCTCGGCGGCTACGTCAGTAGATATCGCTACAACGTTTCGGCGGCACCAGTTTCACTCGACGCGGGGAGTGAGCGCGCGCCTCGCCTGCCGGATCGCGTCGTCGCCGGGCCGACGCCGCAGGACATCGTTACGATATCCTGCGACTCGAGCGGTTCAACGCATACACTGAAAGCACGCCACGGCGAACGCCCGTCGCCCCATCGCACGCTTTCGCCGACACCGTTCCGGATGCAGCCGGACGGCAGATGCAGGCCCATACGTGAAACCGCCCCAATGACCATCGATCCCGGCTCCATTCCTTACTATCTCGTCCTGCGGGCCGGTTGGCCACCCTATGTGTTGAATGCGGATCGTCAAGTGCTGCGCCGCCAGGCGAGTCCGCTCTTGCTGGCATTCGCGCGCACGCGCGGCGCGATCGCCCATGTCGACGACAGCGCGTGGAACGTCTTCTCCGACAGCGAGGGGCTCACGGCAGTCGAACGTCGCGAGACCGGTTTCTTTTCGCTGGTCGCGGGAAACGAGACCGAACGTCAGTTGCAGTTGCTGGCCACGCTCTGACGTCGTCGCCGGGCGTGCCGCCGCGTGCCTGCGCCGCCCTGGAATAAATCGACCGCTCGGCAAACGATGCGCGTATGATGAGTCCATCCGCGCGATCAGCCGTCCTTTGACCGTTCGCCCCTCCACCCGCCCGCTTGCTGCATCGCCCCTCCTTCGCGCTGCAACGTTGTCCCCTTCACCCATCGGCCCGCCCCACAACGGGAATACTGGCCGGATGTGTTCGCCCATGCGACTCGTCGTGGCCGAACGCCAGGAGTTCGTCATGAGCATGCACGTTTATCGTGGATTCGAGATTTATCCACTCATTTATCCTCACGTGCCGGCGCTGAATGGCAGCCCGCACAACTACGACGCCGGGTTCGACGCGGCAGTCAAGATTTGCCTGCGCGGCACCACCGATACGCTGACGCAGAGCCAGACCTTCATACTGGGCGACACGTCGCCATTCGACAACGCCGGCGACGCGCGTCGCGCATCGGTGCGCTATGCCGAGAACATCATCGACGACAATCACGGCAAACAGGGATTCTTCGCCAGCGCGTGCTGATGCGGCTCGTCAATGCCATACGGCTTTTTGGTATTTTGGAGGTCGAAATGATCATCGACGAACTGCTCGGCTTGATCAGGCGGCATGAAGTCGCCCGGATCGACACCGCCGTGCCCGCCACAATCGCCGATTCGGCGATGTGCCATCAACCCGAGCTGCACATGTTCATGGCGGTACGTGCGCTATCGATCGGAGCAGGCTATTCGGAATTCGAATCCGACGAGATAGCCAGCGCCGTCATGACGCGGCTCGGCTAACTTTCCGCTCCAACCTTTCCAGACAGGATCTACATGACGACAATCACGCCGAAGCTGAACGAACCGATCGATGTCACGCTGCGACGATTCCGGCGCGACATCGAGAAAACCGGGCTGATTCGCGAGTTGCGCAGTCGTACGAGCTACGAGAAGCCGACGACGGAGCGCAAGCGGAAAAAAGCCAGCGCCGTTGCCCGACAGCGCTTGCAGACAAAGCGCCTGTTGCCGCCCCGGAAAATGTACTAGGCGCACATCGTGTACACCACACCGGCCGAGGCACCTGCGTTCTTGCCGCTGACGAAATGCGAAGTCGATTTCGATCGGCAGAACGACATGGTGACACTGCTGCCGAGCTTCTACGCCTTCGGGTGCGAGTACACCAGCCGCGGGTTTCTGATCGCGCGCGGCGATGCGTTCAAGCTGATCGCCGCGCTCGAGAAGGCGCTCAGCATTCAGGAGTGAGCCGACACCGGCGCGGCAGTCCACTCGTCGGATTGCCGGCGTCGAGGTTTTTCATCATCCAGCCCGTCGCCGCGTGCGCGAATCCCGAGCCCGCCACGCACTAGCGACGGAAGTGCGTCGTTGTCGTTGCCGATCACGCTGCAGCCTGCCTTGATCGCGTGCGGCTCGGCGTCCGGCGTCAGCTTCCTCTCCACACATGTACGCAGCCCCTGACAGGGATGCAGCGACCGGCCATGAAGGCCGCGGGCCGACTCAACGTCTCGTCGTCTCCACGCAGGCAGGCCTGCAATACGCGATGCACGACGTCCGGTGATAAGCTCGACGTCGACGCGCCGTCGCGCATCCCGTCATCCGACCGACCCTACGCCTCCCGCGAGTCCGCCCATGTCCATCGCACCTGCTGTCGTCTCCGCCTTCACCCCCACCGGCAAGCTCCGCGCCTCGATCAACCTCGGCAATCCGATCCTCGCGAACCGCGACCCGGCAACGGGCGAACCGTTCGGCGTATCGATCGACCTCGCCCGTGCATTCGCCGAGCGCCTGTCGACCGACCTGGAACTCGTGGTATTCGACACCGCCGGCAAATCGGTGCAAGCGCTGACCGACGAGCGCGCCGATTTCGGCTTCTTCGCGGTCGATCCGCTGCGCGGCGAAACGGTCGCATTCACCGCGCCGTACGTGCTGATCGAAGGCTTCTATCTCGTGCCCGACGCATCGCCGATCCGCACCAACGCGGACGTCGACCAGCCGAACAACCGCGTGGCCGTCGGCAAGGGCAGCGCGTATGACCTGTTCCTCACCCGCGAACTGAAGGCCGCGACGATCGTGCGCGCGCCGACGTCGCAGGCCGTCGTGGCGACGTTCGTCGAGCAGCACCTGGAAGTGGCGGCCGGCGTGAAGCAGCAGCTCGAAACCGACGCCGCGAAAACGCCCGGCCTGCGCCTGCTCGACGAACGCTTCATGGTGATCCGGCAGGCGATGGGCGTGCCGAAGAGCCGTGGCGACGCGGCCGCCGCGGCACTGAGCGCCTTCGTCGAGGAAATGAAGGCGTCGGGCTTCGTCGCCGATTCGCTGCGCCGGCACGGCATCACGGGCGCCTCGGTCGCGCCGGCGGCCTGATCGAACACCGCGTGCCGTTGCCGCATGCGCACCCGGGCCGACGACGCAGGAAGTGCACCCCTCTCCCGGTACTCGAACGCCGACGGGTCACACCCCCGGCGAACCGTCGTCTCGGGGATTTGCCGGCACCGGTCGTCGTACTGACGAATTGGGCGATGCTGCGCGCGGCGGCGCGTCGTCGATCGGCCCGAACGAGCGGATCGGCGAGCTGCCATCGATCACGGGCATGTGACCGTCGAGCACCGGGCTGCGGCGACGACTAAAACGTCTGTCGTCGCATGACAAACCCTTACCCTTGTGCGAAAATCCGCCGACACTTGGACCTACCCCATTGTCACTGGAGCAGCGGACCATATCATCGAATCGGCAAAATTTGCTCGCCGAATTGCCGAACAGAAAACCGATATTCGCTGCGCGTAAAAACGACCGCTGCGCGGCCGGCCAAAGCACAATCGAAACACCCTGCAGCCTGACGAGAGCATGGCAACCATGAGCATCCAGATGCTGAGAGCCCGGCGGAACGCCCTTAAACATGCTCAATGCGTACCTCAATTAGCGCTTCCGCGCGCACCCTGCTCCGACGTCGTTCGACATCGGGTTCAGAACGAGAAGGTTCACCGCAAATGGCCGTGACCGTGTAACGCGTTCGCCGCACGCGCTGGCTGCGGCAGTGCGTGCGGCGCGTCCCGCGCGGTTCGATGTTTCCTCCGAGGGTGCGCGGCATGCATGACGCAGCCGTTCCTCTGACGTGCCCGGCGCACGGGCCGCCGCCGCGCCCATCGGTCTGTCGGCGACCCGTGCGCCATCCGCGTGCCCCGCGACGCTCCGTTCGCGCATCGCCCCTGAACCGCGCGCGGCCGCGTCCGAAGACGAAATGACGACGTGGGCGGTGTTGCCCACCTGCTGATGACAAGGATGACGCCCCGATGCGTGTGCTGATAGTCGAAGATGATCCCGTTCATGCGAAAGCCGCGACGCGCGTCGTCGCGCCGCTTGGACACGAAGTGGTTGAAGTGCGTGACGGCGAGTCGGCGCAGCGACTGTTGCGCGCGGAGCCGTTCGACCTCGTGATCCTGGACTGGCTGCTGCCCGCGATGAGCGGCTTCGAGGTGCTGTACTGGATTCGCCGTACGCTCGGCACGTCGCCCGCCGTCCTGTTCGTGACGAGCAAGACGCTCGAAGACGACATCGTGCTGGCGATGGACGCCGGCGCCGACGACTACATTACGAAGCCGTTCCGCGTCGCCGAACTCGCGAGCCGGGTGAACGCACTATTGAAACGCTCGACGCGCGATGCCGATCGCCTCGGCCTGATCCGCGCGGGCGACTACGTGCTGGATCCGCGCGAGCGCACGATCCTGTTGCGCGGCGCGCCGCTCAAGCTCACCCCGAAGGAATTCGACCTCGCGGAACTCTTCTTCGGTAACCTCGGCAAGCTGCTGTCGCGCAAGCTGGTCTGCATGAGCACGTGGGGACGCGAGCTCGATCCGGAGTCCCGCACGCTCGATACCCACATCTATCGGATACGGCAAAAGCTGGCGCTCGGGCCCCAGAACGGATTGCGCCTGAGCGCCGTCTACACGCACGGCTATCGCCTCGAGGCCGTGCCGTCGGACCACTATCACGCCGGCGCGTCAGTGCACCACCGCCCGCTCGTGCAGCCTGCGTCGCCGCCTCCGCTCGCGCCCGCAGGGCTCGAGTGCGAATGACGCCACTGTCGGCGCCCGCGTTCGCGCGATGAGCCACATCCGATGCTGACCGACGATGCGCGCTTTCCCGACGGTTCCATCCGCGAATGCATCGTGATAGGTGCATGCGTGCTGCTGCTGTGCGTGGCACTGACGTCGTCCGGCGTGCTGCGTCGCGCCGACCTGTTCTTCTTCGACATTGTGCAGCCGCTGCTGCAGCGGTCGTCGCCGCAGAAGATCGTGCTGATCGCGATCGACGGCGCGAGTGCGAAGGCGCTCGGCGGATGGCCGGTCAAGCGCGCCGATTACGCGACGCTGATCGACCGGCTGACCGCGGCGGGTGCGGCCGCCATTGGGCTCGACGTCGCGATGACGCATCCGGGCAGAATCCTGCCTGCCGGCGACGCGTGGCTGGCGGGCGCGATCGAGCGCAACGGCCGCGTGGTGCTGCCGGTCGTGGTCGCCGACGACGATGGGGACGGGTTGCCGAACGTGGCGCCCCCGCTCGAGCCGATCGCGCGCGGCGCATTCTCGATCGCGCAAGTCAATGCCGCTCCGGACGCGGATGGCGTGTCGCGCAGCTTCCATCTGCGCGAAGGTCCCCCGACCATCGACTACGAGCACATGAGCGCATCGCTGCTCCGCGCGAGCGGCGTGCCGTTCGCGGAATGCGACGAGCCGCCGGCACGTCACGCGATTCACTGGACCAGCGCATGCCGCCGCTACGTGCCGCTCGGTTCCACCCCGTCGTATCGCACGGTCTCGTTCCTCGATGCACTCGAAGGCCGCGTCGATCCCGGCTTGTTCGAGCACGCGATCGTGCTCGTCGGCCCGACCGCGAGCACCGCGGACACGCAGTTCGTCACACCGGGCCAGAAGCCGCCGCCGCGCGCCGGCGTCGAGTTCGTCGCGGAAGCCACTTATGCGCTCGCAAGCGGGTCGCTCGTGCGCAGCGGATCGTGGGCTGCCCAGTTGCTGTTCAGTCTGTCCGTGCTGCCGTGGCTTTGCGCGGCCCTGTACGCGCTCGGCCCGCGCGCCGCGCTGCTCGCCTCCACGGCTATCGCGCTCGCCGCATGCGCCGCGTCGCTGTTGGTGCTGAAGACTGCGCATCTGTTCTGCTTTCCGGCCACCACGGTGACCGCGTGCTTGCTGGCATACGCGCTCAGCGCATGGCGGCGGCAGGAAACGTTGCTGCGCTATCTGACCCGCGAAGCCGAACGCGCGATCGCAGACCCGTGCCTGCCGGGCGACGCCCCTGTTCGCATGAATGCGATCGATCCGTTCCGCCGGCGGGTCATCGTGATGACCGCGATGATCGCGCGCCTGCGGCGCTCCGCGCACCTGATTTCCGAATGGATGAACAGCCTGCCGGAAGCCACGCTCCTCGCGTCCGCTTCGGGAGCCGTGATGCTCGCGAACCGCCTGGCGCTCGACCTGTACGGGAAGGATGCCGCGCCGCGCGGTTCGCGGCCGCCGGCCGCCGGCCGACATGCGGCCCACGTGCTGCGCGAAATGACCGCATCGAACGACGTGTCGCGATACGTGCAGCGCGCGCTGCGAACGCTGGCCGAGCACAACGGCGGTGCGAACGCACGCGAACCGTCCGCGCCGATGGACGGCCTCGAGATCGTCGATGCGAAGCAGCGCTCGCTGCTCGTGAAATGCGCGATCGTCCCTGCGCACGAAGCGAGCGACGCGATGCTGATCTTTCACGTGGCCGACGTCACGCCGATGCGCGCTGCCGAACGCCAGCGCGACACCGCGCTGCGCTTCCTGTCGCATGACATGCGTTCGCCGCAAGCCGCGATACTCGCGCTGATCGAGCAGCGCCGGGATACGCCGGCCGAGTTGCCCGAAGCGCGGTTCACTGATCTCGTCGGTCATTACGCGCGCAAGACGCTCACGCTCGCCGACCAGTTCCTGTTGCTCGCCCGCGCGCAGGCGCGCTCGCCGAAAGCGACGAAGGTTGATCTCGCGCCGCTGCTCGGCGACGCGGCCGACGACCTGTGGGCGCATGCGAGCGCGAAGCGGATCAGAATCCGGTTGATCGCGGAACCGGGAATGCTCGTCGTCGCCGATGCGCTACTGCTGCGTCGCGCCTTCGCGAATCTGATCGACAATGCGATCCGGTTCAGCCCCGAGGGCGCGACCGTGACCATCGCGACCGGCGAAAGCGAAGAACACTTGCGCGTGACGGTCGCCGATACAGGTGTCGGCATACCGGAACAGCAATTGCCGAACCTGTTCACCGAGTTTTTCCGCGCGGATGCGAGCGACGCGAACGCCGGGCATGGCCTCGGGCTCGCGTTCGTCAAGCAGGTGGTCGACGCGCTCGGCGGAGAAATTCGCGTCGAAAGCGCCGTCGGCCGCGGGTCGGCCTTCACGTTGCTGTTGCCTCGAAACACAGCGCCGCGCGATCGTTGAAATTCGGCGCGTGGCGCCGCGGGCCACGCACGTCGCAATTTTTCCGATTCCCTCACCGCTTCGAAAGCGTCCCCGCGAGGTCGCCGCGCCACGCCCCGAATTTCCATTGCCTCGATTTAACAAATTTACGGTCTTTCCGCGCATGTCGGCGGTTATCAAAACCCGCAACAAAACGCATTAATCCTGTTGCGAAAAACCATCGAAAGCAGCCTAAAACCAAGGCTCGACCATGCCCGGACATGCCGCAAAGCCCCACCAGGCGGGTCCTCGAGCACGCCAGTTCTCTTTGTTCACATTTCGCTCACAATTATTCAGATTTGCTCCCTCTCGTCGCTGAATACCTTTCCCTTATTCTACGGATCAGCGGGTTCTTGCCCATTTCGATTAATCAAACATGCCCATGAAAAGGTATAAAAATTCGATTGGCTCAATTCACTCCTGGCGATCGAAATCAATCGATATAAATCGTTTTATTGCAAGACTCGTTTCCCGATAAATACAGTTTTCATCCGGCTCGACAGACATTCCACGCACCCCGGTATTCGGGGTTGGCCCGGTGCGTGAATGGCGCGCGCCGCTTACCGGCAGAAATCCATGAATAGAACTTACCGCACTGTGTGGAACGCGGCGCGCGGCGCAATCGTCGCGGTGTCCGAACTCGATCGGGCGAACGGCAAGGGGAAAACCGGAACCGGGGCCGACGCGCGCGGCACCGGCACGTCGGTCACGCTGAAGTCGCTGACCGTTGCCGTGCTCGGGAGCATGGCGATGTGGTCCGGCGGCGCGGCGGCGCAGGTGGCGGTTTCCGGCACGAACTGCCCGGGGACGGCGACCGCGAACACGAACAACGGCATCGCGATCGGCTGTACGGCGAACGCCGCGGCGACGAGCGGGGCGATCGCGATCGGCGCGAACGTCACGGCGAACGGCGTCAACAGCACGGCCGTCGGCATCTTTTCGCAGGCGACGGCTCAAGCCGCATCGGCCTTCGGTACGTCGGCGTCCGCGGGCGGTACCAATTCCGCCGCGATTGGACCGGCCGCGAAGACATCGGGCGCCGCCAGCACTGCGGTCGGCCCTTTCGCGAACGCGTCGAACACAGCCGCATTCGCCGGCGGCAACGGCGCGGCCGCGTCCGGCTCGGCTGCCATCGCCGTCGGGTCCGGGTCCGCCGCATCGGGTGACAATTCGGTCGCGGTCGGCCAGAGCGCGGTTGCAGACAATCTGGGCGGGACCGCGGTCGGCAGCGCCGCGCAGGCGACCGCCTCGGGTGCGGTCGCGTTCGGCAGCAACGCGACCGCGTCGAGCGGCAACGCGATTGCGGTCGGCTATCAGTCGACTGCCACCGGCACGAACTCGATGGGGTTGATGACCCACGCCGTCGCGAGCGGCACGCAATCGATTGCGATCGGCACCAACAGCACGTCTTCCGCCACCTCCTCCGTTGCGCTCGGCCCCACCGCGCAGGCCACGAATGCAGCCGCCACCGCGCTCGGCAACGGCGCGAAGGCGAGCGGCAACACGGCACTCGCGATCGGCGGGCAGGCAGTCGCGGCCGGCGACGGCACCGTGGCGGCGGGCCAGGGCGCAGGCGCAGGCTCGACGACCGCCAACACCGGCTCGATCGCGGTCGGTGTCGCGACCGGCACGCTCGTGAGCGGCGCGCAGAACACCGCGATCGGCGGTGGCATCGCGAGCGCGATGCGCGGCGCGGGCTCCGGCGTCACCGGCACGCGCAACGTCGCACTGGGTAGCGGCGACGGTACCGTCACGTACGACGGCACGCTGGCCGCCTCCGCGGGCAGCCTTGTATCGGGTAACGACAACGTCGCGATCGGCACCAATGCGGGCATCGGCGTCACGGCAAGCGGGACTACGTCGGTCGGTCTGAACGCGAACGCATCGGGTACGAATGCGATCGCGATGGGCGTAGGCGCTCAGGCGAGCGGCGCGAACAGCCTGAGCATCGGCACGGGCAACGTCGTCAGCGGCGCGAATTCCGCCGCGATCGGCGATCCGAGCACCGTCACGGGCTCGGGCTCGTATTCGCTCGGCAACAACAACACGATCAATTCGAACAATGCGTTCGTCGTCGGCAACGGCGTGACGGTGCCCACCGGCCTCGACGGCGCGGTCGTGCTCGGCAACGCGTCGACGGTGTCGGCCGCCGTGCAAACGCCAAGCGCGGTCATCGGCGGCACCACGTACAACTTCGCCGGCGGCACGCCGGCGGCCGGCGACGTGGTGAGCGTCGGCTCGGGCGCAGCGCCGCGGCAGATCCAGAACGTCGCGGCCGGGCGGATCAGCGCGAGTTCGACCGACGCGATCAACGGTAGCCAGCTTTATTCGTCGAATCTGGCGATCAACGCGTTGTCGACGTCGACGGCGTCGAGTATCACGTCGTTATCCACGTCGACTTCGACCGGGCTCGGCTCGCTATCCACGAGCCTGAGCTCGACCAACAGCACGATCACGTCATTGTCGACCGGACTGTCCAGCACCGACAGCAACCTGACCTCGCTATCCACGGCCACGTCGACCGGCATCGGTTCGCTGTCCACCAGCCTGAGCTCGATCACCACCAACAACACGAACCTCGGCAACAGCACGGCCGGCGCGATCGGCGGCGGCGCCACCTACGATCCGACCACCGGCACCGTCTCCGCGCCGTCCTACGTGACGTACAACAGCGACGGCTCGACCACGATCAACAACAACGTCGGCTCCGCGATCGACAACATCAACGCGAACGGCATCAAGTACTTCCACGCGAACTCCACCGCGCCGGACAGCCAGGCGCGCGGCCTGGACAGCGTCGCGATCGGCCCGAACGCGATTGCGCAGGTGGACGGCAGCATCGCGCTCGGCGCCGGTTCGCTCGCCGATCGCGCGACGGTGCCCACGTCCGGCATCATCCGCAACGGCAGTGCGTCGATCCCGTTCGACACCACCGACCAGACGCTGCTCGGCGCGGTATCGGTCGGCGATGCGACGAACAGGACGTACCGCCAGATCACCAACGTCGCCGACGGCACCGACCAGCAGGACGCGGTGACGGTGCGGCAGCTGACCGGCGCGCTGCAGTCGTTCGCGGTCACGGGCCAGAAGTACTTCCACGCGAACTCGACGGCGGGCGATTCGCTCGCCGTCGGCGCGGAATCGGTCGCGGTCGGGCCGACGACGGTCGTCAACGGCGACAACGGCGTGGGCATCGGCAACGGCGCGATCGTCGACCAGACCGCGCCGGGCGGCATCGCGATCGGCCAGGCGGCGAGTGCCGCACAGGCCGATGCGATCGCGCTGGGCAGCGGCGCGAGCGCGACCGGCGCGCAGTCGGTCGCGCAGGGGGCGAACGCGGTGGCGGTCAGCGTGGGCAGCGTCGCGCTCGGCTCGGGCGCGCGCGGCAGCGCGACCGATGCGCTCGCGCTCGGCGCAGGGGCCTCGGCGACGTTCGCGAACAGCGTCGCGCTGGGGGCCGGTTCGCTGACCACGGTCGGCGCGCTGACGAACTACGTCGCGTACGGGCTGAGCAGCCCGCAGTCGTCGGCCGGCGAAGTGAACGTCGGCAACCGGCAGATCACCGGGCTGGCCGCCGGCAGGAACGGCACGGACGCGGTGAACGTGTCGCAGCTCGATTCGGTCGCGAACCAGTTGACGACGTTGATCGACCAGCGCACGACCAACCTCGGCGGGCAGTACACGACGAACCCGCCCGGCGGCAACGTGCCGCCGGGGGCGAGCGGGTCGAATTCGTCGGCGGGCGGGTCGGGGGCGGTCGCATCGGGCTCGAACAGCACGGCGGTCGGCAACAGCTCGACGGCGTCCGGCAATGGCTCGACCGCGATCGGCGTGGGTTCGACCGCATCGGGCAACAACTCGACGGCGCTCGGCGCGGGCAGCAACGACGGCGGACGCTCGAACGTGGTCGCGGTCGGCTCGGCGGATTCGGCGCGCCAGGTCGTGAACGTCGCGGCCGGCACGCAGGGCACCGACGCGGTGAACGTGAATCAGTTGAATGCGAGCGTAGGCAGCACGCTGTCGCAAGCGAACAGCTACACGGACGGCCAGGTCGCGGGCTTGCGCAACAGCCTCGACAGCTATCGCCGCGACGCGGACGGCGGCACCGCGACGGCGATGGCCGTGGCCGGCCTGCCGCAACCGTCCGGCCCCGGCAAGAGCATGGTCGCGATCGCGGGCAGCGTGTACCGCGGCCAGTCGGGCCAGGCGCTCGGCATCTCGACCATTTCCGAGAACAACCACTGGATCTACAAGGCGGCCGTGTCGACCAACACGCGCGGCACGTACGGCGCCGTGGTCGGCGCCGGCTATCAGTGGTAGGCGTACGAGGCGATGCGAAACATGAAACGGAACGACAAGCGAACCATGAAAACTCAACAGGCTGGGCTGCTCGCGGCGTGCGTCGCGACGGCGGTCGCAATGACGGGATGCGCGGTGCCCCACACGCCGCCCCGGTTTCCGGACGCCGCGTCCGCGTCGCCCGCCGGCGGCACGTTCGTGAACGTCGCGAACCTGCGCAACGTCGGTACGGGCCTCAACAAGGACCAGCTCTACGAGCTCATCGGGCCGCCTCAGTTTCACGAGTGGTTCGTGGGCAGTCATGTCTGGAACTACTTGTTCGACTTCCGCCGCGGCGACACGGTGGTGTCCTGCCAGTACCAGATACAGTTCGACAGGAACATGCGCGTGAGCGCGACGTACTGGCGCGATCCGCAGTGCGCGGACTTCGTACGGGACGCAGCGCCGGCGGCGTCCGTCGCCGCCGGGCCCGCACCGCTCGAACAGTTCACGATCGGCGGCGAGGCGCTGTTTCCCTTTGCGAAGTCGAGCGTCGATTCGATGCTGCCGGGCGGCCGTGCCGAGCTGGACGCCGCGATCGCGAAGATCCGCGCCGAAGCCAGCATGACGAACATCGACGTGGTCGGCCACACCGATCGCATCGGTTCGGACGAAAGCAACCATGCGCTGGCGCTGGCGCGAGCGGAAACCGTGAAACGCTATCTGGTGACGCACGGCATCGACGCCGCACGCATTCGGGCCGAAGGCGTTGGATCGTCGCAACCGGTATCGCATTGCCCGCCCGGTGAAACGCCCGCCGTCATCTCGTGCTTGCAGAAAGACCGGCGCGTGACCATTACGGTGTACGGGCAGCGCTGAGTTTGGGCTTCCGGGCGCGTGGTTGCACGAACGCGCCCATTCGCTGACCGCCGGAATCGTCCGGCTCGCGGCACGGGCGGGCGATTTCGCACGCGCGTGCCCGAGCCTCGGGCACATGACGACTGCAACATCGCGGCAACGCAGCGTCCGCGGTCGATGGGCACCGGACAGGCGAACATGGCGACGCGGCGCCCGGCACCCCGATCCAGCAGCCTCCGAACAGGCGATGTGCTGCTCCGCACAAACCGGCAACGGGTTGCGCCAGCTTCGGGCCCGAAGCGCCACCGGCGCCCTCGCCGATCGCCCGATCGGCCGCGACCCGGCGCTAGCGCAAACCCGAACCCGGTTGCACTGTTCATCGCGATTCTGGTCCTGTATCGTCGTCCCATCCTCGATTGCGAAACCGCTGCATGGGAGGCGCACGATGCGAAAAAAGAATGCTGCAGCCGTCTGGATCCTGATCGCGATGGTGGCAGGCATCGCGATCGGCTACATGGTCTTCACGAGCTTTCCGGACAAGAAGGCCGCCGCCGAAGTCGCCGGGTACATCTCGCTCGTCTCCGACGTGTTCCTGCGGCTGATCAAGATGGTGATCGGGCCGCTCGTCTTCTCCACGCTGGTCGTCGGCATCGCGCACATGGGCGACGCGGCCTCGGTCGGGCGCGTATTCGCCAAATCGATCACCTGGTTCGTCACCGCGTCGCTGGTCTCGCTGCTGCTCGGGTTGCTGATGGCGAACCTGCTGCGGCCCGGCGACAATCTCGGCTTGCCGCTGCCGGACATCGGCGCATCCGCGAACCTCGCGACGTCCAAGTTCACGCTGAAGGATTTCGTCGGCCACATGGTGCCGAAGTCGTTCGCCGAGGCGATGGCGAACAACGAAATCCTGCAGATCGTCGTGTTCTCAATGTTCTTCGGCGTCGCGCTCGCCGCGCTCGGCGATCGCGGCAAGGTCCTCATCGCCGCGATCGACCAGTTGTCGCACGTGATGCTCAAGATCACCGGCTACGTGATGAAGCTCGCGCCGCTCGCGGTGATGGCCGCGATGGCCGCCACCGTCGCGGTCAACGGGCTGTCGGTACTGCTGAAGTTCGCCGTGTTCATGGGTGACTTCTATCTCAGCCTGTTCCTGCTCTGGGCATTGCTCGTCTGTGCGGGACTATTGTTCCTCGGCCGTCGCGTGTTCAAGCTGCTCGTGCTGATCAAGGAAGCGTTCATGCTGTCGTTCGCGACGGCGAGCTCCGAAGCCGCGTACCCGAAGATCCTCGACGCGCTCGACCGTTTCGGCGTGAAGCGCAAGATCTCGAGCTTCGTGATGCCGATGGGCTATTCGTTCAACCTCGACGGCTCGATGATGTACTGCACGTTCGCGTCGCTGTTCATCGCGCAGGCGTACAACATGCACCTGTCGCTCGGCACGCAGATCACGATGCTGCTCGTGCTGATGCTCACGTCGAAAGGGATGGCCGGCGTGCCGCGTGCATCGCTCGTCGTGATCGCGGCCACGCTGCACCAGTTCGGGCTGCCGGAGGCCGGGCTGCTGCTGATTCTCGGCGTCGACACGTTCCTCGACATGGGCCGCTCGGCCACGAACGCGGTGGGCAATTCGATCGCGAGCGCGGTGGTCGCGAAATGGGAAGGCCAACTGCTGTCGGAAGCGGAAGCCGAAGCCAACGCGGCGCGCATCGAAGCGGAGCAGGAAGCGACGATCGCCCATCCGACCGAAGCCTGACGGAGGCCCCCCGATGAAGATGCAGCGATTCTGGCGTGCGCTCGTGCTCGCGGGCCTGCTTGCCGCGGGCGCAACGGCTCACGCGGAAGATGCGCCCTCGACGCCGCCGCGCGCCGAGCCGTTCGCGCCGGCCCAACTGACCGGCACGCTCGCGAAAGTGCGCGGCAGCGGCACGATCGCGCTCGGCTATCGCGACGCGTCGATCCCGTTCTCGTACCTGAACGCGCGCAACCAGCCGATCGGCTATTCGATCGAGCTGTGCAAGGCGCTCGTGTCGTCGATCGAGGATGCGATCAACCAGAGTCTGACGATCCGCTGGGTGCCGGTCACGTCCGACAACCGCATCGACGCGGTGGTCAGCGGCAAGGTCGATCTGGAGTGCGGCTCCACGACCAGCAACCTCGAGCGCCAGAAGCGCGTGGCGTTCTCGCCGATCTTCTTCGTGGCCGGCACGAAAGTGATGGTGAAACGCGGCACGCCGATCCGCTCGTTCCGCGATCTCGCGGGCAAGAAAGTCGCAGTGACGGCCGGTACGACCAACGAGAAGGCGCTGCGCGACCTGAACGACCGGTTCAGGCTCGGGATCCAGCTACAGGTGGTGCCCGATCATGCACAGGGCTTCGCGCTCGTCGCGAACGGCAGCGCCGACGCATTCGCGACGGACGACGTGCTGCTGTACGGCCTGATTGCAGAGAATGCGAGCAAGGGCGGCCAGTACGACGTGGTGGGCGATTTTCTATCCTACGACCCGTACGGCATCATGTTCCGCAAGGACGATCCGCAGCTCGCGCAGGTCGTGAAAACCACGTTCCAGGAGCTGGCCGCCGACGGCGAGATCGCGCGTCAGTACAAGCGCTGGTTTCTGCGCCCGCTTCCGTCGGGCTTGAGTCTCAACCTGCCGATGAGCCCGCAACTGGAGACCCTCATCGAGGCGATCGGCGTCAACGCGAATTGAGCGCGGCGCCATCGTCGACATGAATGACGAACGAGAACGGCCCCGATGCCCTCACCATGCACCGGGGCCGCCCGCCGGAGGCAACGCGTTCAGCCGACCCGCGCCGTGCCCTGCTGCTCCGCCTCGGCGTCTTCGCCGGCCGTTCGCGCCAGCACCGGCTGCAGCGCCTGCCCGGTATGGCTCGCGCTCACCTTCGCGAGCGCTTCGGGCGGCGCCGCCGCGACGATCGTACCGCCGCCCACGCCGCCTTCCGGGCCGAGATCGATGATCCAGTCGGCTTCCGCGATCACGTCGAGGTCGTGCTCGATCACGACGACGCTATGCCCCGCATCGACCAGCCGGTGCAGCACGCGAATCAGCTTCGCGACGTCGGCCATGTGCAGGCCGACCGTCGGCTCGTCGAGCACGTACAGCGTGTGCGGCGCCTTCTGGCCGCGCCGCGTGATGTCGTCGCGCACCTTCGTCAGCTCGGTGACGAGCTTGATGCGCTGCGCCTCGCCGCCGGACAGCGTCGGCGACGGCTGGCCGAGCGTCAGGTAGCCGAGCCCGACGTCCTTCATCAGTTGCAGCGGATGCGCGATGTTCGAGATCGGCGCGAAGAATTCCACCGCCTCGTCGATCTCCATCGTCAGCACGTCGCCGATGTTCCGGCCGCGCCACGTGACGGCGAGCGTTTCCGGATTGAAGCGCTGCCCGTGGCACACGTCGCACGGCACCTTCACGTCGGGCAGGAAGCTCATGCCGATCGTGCGCACCCCCTGCCCTTCGCAGGCCGGGCAACGCCCGTCGCCGGTATTGAACGAGAAACGCGACGCCGTATAGCCGCGGGCGCGCGCTTCGAGCGTATCGGCGAACAGCTTGCGGATCGTGTCCCACACGCCGATATAGGTCGCCGGGCACGAACGCGGCGTCTTGCCGATCGGCGTCTGATCGACTTCGAGCACACGGTCGATCTGCTCCCAGCCGCTCAGCGACTCGCAGCCCTGCCACGCATGCGTGACGTTCAGCGACGGCCGCGGTGCGCTGCGCGCGAGCACGCTCGAGCGGCGATTGGTGGCCGGCGCGTCCTGCTGCGCGGCCTTGCGCGCGCGCCGCGTGGCCGGCGACGACAGCACCGAGCGGCCGACCGCGTCGAGCAGGTTCGTCATCAGCACGTCGCGCGCGAGCGTCGACTTGCCCGAACCGCTGACACCCGTCACCGCGACGAGCCGCGCGAGCGGAATGCCGACCGTGACGTCGCGCAGGTTGTGCAGCCTCGCGCCATGCACGGTCAGCCACGCTTCCGGCACGGCTTCACCGCCCTTCTTGCCCGGCAGGCTCACGCTGCGGCGCGGCTGCAGCGGATGCAGCATCGGCTGCGCGAGCAGACGCCCCGTCACCGAATCCGGCTGCGCGGCGAGATCGGCGACCGCGCCTTGCGCGACCAGCGTGCCGCCGCGCTTGCCGGCGCCCGGGCCGACGTCGATGATGTGATCCGCGCGGCGGATCGTGTCCTCGTCATGCTCGACGACGACCAGCGTATTGCCCTTGTCGCCGAGCTTGCGCAACGCGTCGAGCAGGATCTGGTTGTCGCGCGGATGCAGGCCGATCGTCGGCTCGTCGAGCACGTAGCACACGCCCTGCAGGTTGCTGCCGAGCTGCGCGGCCAGCCGGATCCGCTGCGCTTCGCCGCCCGACAGGCTCGGCGCCGCGCGATCGAGGCTCAGGTAGCCGAGGCCGACTTCCTCGAGAAACGCGAGGCGGCTGCCGATCTCGCTGACGATGTCGCGCGCGATCTGCGCGTCGCGCCCGGTGAGTTCGAGCGCGTCGATCCAGCGGCGCGTGTCCGACACCGTCCACTGCGCGACCTCGACGATCGGATGCGCGTCGAACGTGACCGCGCGCGCGGACGGGTTCAGCCGCGTGCCGTGGCAATCCGGACACGGCTCGTTGCCGACGCCTTCCGGTTCCTGCTCGTCCGACGGCAAGGTTTGCTCGCGGCCGCGATCGTCGCCGGCGAGCACCGTGTCGTCGTATGCGGCGCGCTGCTCGCGCGTGAGCGTGACGCCGGTGCCGACGCAGGTCGTGCACCAGCCGTGCTTGCTGTTGTACGAGAACATCCGCGGATCGAGCTCCGGATAGCTCGTGCCGCATACCGGGCACGCGCGCTTGACCGACAGCACCTTGACCGCGCCGACCTGCGCGGTCGAACGATCGTTCTGCATCGCGTGATGCAGCCCGTCGAGCGGCGCGAGCAGATGCATCACGCCCTTGCCGAGTTCGAGCGTCTCGTCGAGCCCGCGCCGCAACTCGGCCTCGTTGTCGGGCGACACGACGATATCGGCCACCGGCAATTCGATCGTGTGCTCGCGGAAGCGGTCGAGCTTCGGCCACGGATCGACCGTGACGAATTCGCCGTCGACGCGCAGATGCGTGCTGCCGCGCGCCTTCGCCCACTTCGCGAGATCCGTATACACGCCCTTGCGATTGACGACGAGCGGCGCGAGCAGCCCGACGTGTTCGCCGCGATGATCGCGCAGCAGTTGCGCGGCGATCGATTCGACGGACTGCGACGTGACCGGCGTGCCGTCGTGGATGCAGTGCTGCAGGCCGAGCTTCACGTACAGCAGCCGCAGGAAGTGCCACACCTCGGACGTGGTCGCGACCGTGCTCTTGCGTCCGCCGCGCGACAGCCGCTGCTCGATCGCAACGGTCGGCGGAATGCCGTACACCGCGTCTACCTCGGGGCGGCCGGCCGGTTGCACGATCGAGCGCGCATATGCGTTCAGCGATTCGAGGTAGCGGCGCTGGCCTTCGTGGAACAGGATGTCGAACGCGAGCGTCGACTTGCCGGACCCCGACACGCCGGTGATCACGTTGAACTTGCCGTGCGGGATGTTGACGTCGAGCGCCTTCAGGTTGTGCTCGCGCGCGTTGACGATCCGCACGACGTCCTCGCCTTCGACCGCACGGCGCGCGCGCGCCGCATTCAGCACGGCCTGCAGCGGCACGCCTTCGTCGGCGCGCACGGCTTCGCCGTCCATCTCGCGGTCGTACTGCAACAGCGCCACGCCGGTATGCGATTCGACGCAGGCCTTCACGTCGTCGGGCGTGCCCGCGCACAGCACGAGGCCGCCGCCGTCGCCGCCTTCCGGGCCGAGATCGACCAGCCAGTCGGCCGCGCGGATCACGTCGAGGTTGTGCTCGATCACGATCAGCGAATGGCCGGCCGCGAGCAGCTTGCCGAACGCCTGCATCAGCTTCGCGATGTCGTCGAAGTGCAGCCCGGTGGTCGGTTCGTCGAACATGAACAGCTTCGTGCGTGCGATGCGCGCCTCTTCCGTCGCGACCCGGCGCCCGTTGGCCACCGCCGCCGATTCGGCGAGGAAGCCGGCGAGCTTCAGGCGCTGCGCTTCGCCGCCCGACAGCGTCGGCACCGGCTGGCCGAGCTTCACGTATTCGAGGCCGACGTCGACGATCGGCTGCAGCACGCGCAGCACCTCGGCATCGGCCGCGAAGAACGCGGCCGCTTCGCTGACGGTGAGATCGAGCACGTCGGCGACGTTCAGCGCGCGGCCGTCGCGCTCGATGCGCACTTCGAGGATTTCGGCACGATAGCGACTGCCGTCGCAGTCCGGGCAACGCAGGTAGACGTCGCTCAGGAACTGCATTTCGATATGTTCGAAGCCCGAGCCGCCGCAGGTCGGGCAACGGCCGTCGCCCGAATTGAAGCTGAACGTGCCCGCGCCGTAGCCGCGCTGCAACGCGAGCGGCGCCTTCGCGAACAGCTTGCGGATTTCGTCGAACGCGCCGACGTAGCTCGCCGGGTTCGAGCGCGTGGTCTTGCCGATCGGCGACTGGTCGACGAACACGACGTCGCCGACCTGGTCGGCACCCGTCAGGCTGCGGTACGCGCCCGGCGATTCGGTCGCCTTGCCGTGGTGCCGCGCCATCGCCGGATACAGCACGTCCTGCAGCAGTGTGGATTTGCCGGAGCCGGACACACCCGTCACGCAGACGAGCCGCTGCAGCGGAATCTCGACCGTCACGTCGCGCAGGTTGTGCTCGGTCGCGCCTTCGAGCACGATGCGCGGCGTGTTCGCGTCGACCGGGCGACGCGCCCAGTTCGACGCATGCGCGACCTGCTTGCGGCCGCCGAGATACTCGCCCGTCAGCGTGTGCGTCGAGCGGATGTCGCCGGGCGTGCCGTCGTACACGATCGTGCCGCCGCGCTCGCCCGGGCCGGGCCCCATGTCGATCAATCGATCGGCCGCGAGCATCACCGACGGATCGTGCTCAACGACGACCAGCGTATTGCCCGCATCGCGCAGCCGCTGCATCGCCTCGACGATCCGCGTGAGATCGCGCGGATGCAGCCCGATGCTCGGCTCGTCGAGCACGAACAGGGTTTTCGTGAGCGACGTGCCGAGCGCGGTCGTCAGGTTGATCCGCTGCACCTCGCCGCCCGACAGCGTGCGGCTCTGGCGATCGAGCGTCAGGTAGCCGAGCCCGACGTCGCACAGGTATTTCAGGCGCGTGCGCACTTCGGCGAGCAACAGCTTCAATGCATCGTCGAGCAGCGCGCTCGGCAGCACGATTTCGTCGAAGAAACGCCGGATGCGCTCGATCGGCAGCAGCATCAGGTCGTGCACCGTCAGGCCCGGCAGCGCTTCGAGCTGCGCGCGGCTCCAGTCGACCCCGCGCGGCATGAAGCGAGCGGCCGGCGCGAGCACGCCGTCGGCATTCTCTTTCGAGCCGAGCCGCCATTGCAGCGATTCCGTCTTCAGGCGCGCACCGCCGCACACGTCGCACGGCGTGTAGCTGCGGTATTTCGACAGCAGCACGCGGATGTGCATCTTGTACGCCTTCGATTCGAGATAGCCGAAGAAGCGCTTCACGCCGTACCACTGGCTCTGCCACTTGCCGTTCCAGTCCGGCGAGCCGTTGACGACCCAGTCGCGCTCGGCATCCGTCAACTCGGACCACGCCACGTCGCGCCGGATGCCGGCCTTCGCCGCGTAGCGCATCAGGTCGTCCTGACACTCTTTCCATGCGGGAGTTTGCATCGGCTTGATCGCGCCGCCGCGCAGCGTCTTGCGCGCGTCGGGAATCACGAGGCCGAGATCGACGCCGATCACGCGGCCGAAGCCGCGGCAGGTTTCGCACGCGCCGTACGCCGAGTTGAACGAGAACAGCGCCGCTTGCGGCTCCGCGTAGCGCAGATCGCTGTCGGGATCGTGGAGCCCGGTGGAGAAGCGCCAGATCGACGGCTCCGCCGTCGCGTTTTCCGCTTCCGGCGCCAGCACGTACACGTTCACACGGCCACCGCCGCGCTTCAGCGACGCCTCGATCGCCTCCACCACCCGCACCTTGTCGGCCTGCTGCACGCGGAAGCGGTCGGCCACCACGTCGAGCACCTTGCGCGGCCCGGTGGACGACGCGACTTCGCGCTGCGCCTGCACGCGCGTGTAGCCGCTTGCCGACAGCCACTGCGCGATTTCCTCGTCGGACACCGCTTCCGGCAATTCGACCGGGAACGTGACGACGACGCGCGGATCGGCCGCCTGCGTGCGCGCGACGAGTTCCGCGTAGATCGTTTCAGGCGTGTCGTGCCGCACCTGCCGCGCGGTCTTGCGGTCGAACAGCTCGGCCGCGCGCGCGTACAGCAGCTTCAGGTGATCGTTCAGCTCGGTCATCGTGCCCACGGTCGAGCGCGAACTGCGGACCGGGTTGGTCTGGTCGATCGCGATCGCGGGCGGCACGCCGTCGACGCGCTCGACCTGCGGGCGATCCATGCGGTCGAGGAACTGCCGCGCATACGCGCTGAAGGTTTCGACGTAGCGCCGCTGGCCTTCCGCGTACAGCGTGTCGAACACGAGACTCGATTTGCCGGAGCCCGACGGGCCGGTGACGACCGTCATTTCGCCGGTGCGCAGGTCGAGATCGAGATTCTTGAGGTTGTGCTGACGTGCTCCGCGAATGCGGATCAGATTGCTGGATGACAATTTGCCTGCCCGTCTGAATGAGTTAGCCGGAATTCACGGTGCCGGAACGCTGCGGCGGATGCCCGCAGGCGCGGCGCACGAGCCGCAAGGGCTGGACCTGTGCGGCGCGAGTTCGACGGATACTATACTGTATATTCATACAGTTTTCCATCGCCGCCGTCACTCGGCGAAACAGCCAGGCGATCGCGCGGGTCGGTTTCCGTCCGATGGCCCCAAGCCGCGCTTGCCGCCCCAAAAAGCACCTGCCTGGCAAGTAAAAAATTCGCGAAATAAAACACGTTTCGTCTCTTTTTACCTCCGATGAAATTTGTCCGACGAATTCACAAAATGTCACAATCGCATCCATTCCTGATGCTTTATATTCCCTAACCGTTGTTCCAGACGGACCAAAAAGCAAACGTTTGCCTGCTCGCCGCCCGATATTTTGCAGGCGCCGGTCGACAGGCTGATCACGTTAGTCGGGGTGCATGATGCGCATACTGGTGGTAGAGGATGATCCCGTTCAGGCCGAGGAAGTCCAGAGCGCGCTGGCTCCGTACCGTCACACGATCAAGGTCGTCGTCGACGGCGAACAGGCGTTGCGGTTCCTGCGATCCCAGTCCGTCGACGCGGTCGTGCTCGACTGGCACTTGCCCAGCATGACCGGAATCGAAGTGCTGAACTGGATTCGCACGCGCGCCGACATCGAATACGGCGTGCTGTTCCTGACCAGCCGGATCCAGGAACTCGATGTCGTCAGAGCGCTGGAGGCGGGTGCCGACGACTATCTGACCAAGCCGTTTCGCGCGGAGGAGCTCGCGGCACGCGTCAACGCGCTGTTGCGCCGCGTCGCGCGCAACGTGAAGCGCGACGAGCCGATCCGCGCGGGCGAGTACGTGCTGGATCCGGTGGAACGCGCGGTCCGGCTGCGCGACAGCAAGATCGAACTGACGACCAAGGAATTCCAGCTCGTCACGTGCCTGTTTCAGAACCTCGGCAAGATCATGTCGCGGGAGCTGCTCGCAACGACGGCGTGGGGGCGCGAATTGGGCACGGAATCGCGTTCGCTCGATACGCATATCTACCGGATCCGGCAAAAGCTGAAGCTCGGCATCGAAAACGGCTTGCGACTGTCGGCGATCTATACGCTCGGCTATCGGCTGGATCAGACCAAGGCGACGATCGACGCCCCTTGCGACACCCGGGTGCTGGCCGAGGATCGGGCGTGAGCACGCGTCGCATATCGTAGGGAGCGTTGCCCGCGGGACGGCGCAGTGCATCGCATGCCGCGCCTGGGTATGGCTTCATCGCGTTCTGGGCGTCGCGACGATCGGCCGGCGGCGCCCATCCCGTTTTCCGTTCGCGCGACGCCGGAACACAGCCGCACCGCGATCAGTTTCCCAACGCGGCATCATGGTCGTGCCTCGACAGAAACATCAGGAACGTCGTCCCTTCGCCGAGCTTCGATCGGACCTGCAGCTTTCCGCCGAGCGAATCCACCACCGTCTTCACGAATGCCAGGCCGAGCCCATGCCCGGACATCGACGCATGCCCGTCCAGCTGCGTGAATTCCCGGAACAGCTTTTCCTGATCCCGTTCGGATATGCCCGTTCCGTAATCGGTGACGGCGATCTTCACGTGCCGATCCGTGGCGGACAACTCGACGTCGACCATCGACGCTTCCCGCCCGAACTTGATCGCATTGCCGATCAGATTGACGAACGCGCGTCGCAGCAACTGCACGTCGGCGATCGTGCTGAGCCCCGGCTCCGCCGTCAGATTGACCGTCGTGAATTTCGCGCTTGCCTGCGGCAGCAGATCGTCCACGGCATCCCCCAGCACCAGCGCAGGATCGACTTCGGCGAGCTTCGGCGGTAGGTTCTCGGCCTTGGCCAGGAACAGGAAATCGTCGGACAGGCTGAGCGCACGCGTCGCATACTGCGACACCAGTTCCGCAAATCGCTGCGGCGTATACCGCGACGGGTCGCGCTGCATCTGGGAAACCAGCGCGAGGATGGAGGCCTGCGGCGATCGCATGTCGTGCGACAGGAAGCGCAGCGCCATGTCCCGCTGCCGCTCGGCCATCCGTACCGACGAGACATCCGCGACATGGAACACCAGCGCGCCCTCGCCATAAAACGATGGACGGATCAGCGCGCACTTGATCAACAACGACAGACCGTCGCGCGCATTGGCTATCTCGATGCCTTGATCGAACTGGGATTTCGTTCGTGCCGATAGCGCGTCGCCATCCGGCCAGTGATCGAGCGACGCCAGCGCCTGCGCGGCAAACTCGTTGGCCCGGTGCGACCCCGTGATCTGGAACAGCACGTCCGAAACCGCGCGTCCTACCGGCGAGTTCCCCGCCCGCGAATGCGCATCGCGATCCGCGCACAAGGACATCACGCGCGCGTTCGCGAGCAGCACGATTCCGGTAGCCGACGCGATCAGCGTCGCCTCCGGCAGACTGTCGACCCACGCGTCGCTCAGCGCGCGATACCGGCGCACTTGCGTGTCCAGCATCGCAACGCGATTCAACTGCCGCTGAACCGGATCCATGCAATGCCCGGCCCGGACAGGCTTCGCATGCAGCACGGGTTCGGCCGTCATCCGGTTCGTCAGCAGCGCAGTGAAGCGCAACAAGGCTTCCAGACGTCGCCACGACCATAGCAGGTAAGCGAGTACGCAGATCGACATGCCGGTCGTGGGCGGCATGATCCGGCCTTGCCAGGTGAAGATGGCGAAGGCGGTCGCCGCAATCGCGCTCGACATCCCCATCGCCGCGCACAAGCCGGCGGAAGGACCGAGCCTGTAAAGCAGCGTGCAAACCGCTGCAACGATCAGCTCGTTGAACAGCAGTTCAGCGGCGATACCCAAGCGGCCGGGCATCGCTGGCCCGAAAAAGACCTCGTCGACACGCTGCAATGCGTGTGTCTCCGTCAAGATCAGGCAAATCAGCATGAGCGCCAACGTCAGCCCTACCCACTCGATTGCAAGGTTCGACAGCGCATGCTCGGGCACCTGCCCGCCCTCGTCACATGAACGGGGCCGTCGCGGCCCAATCAATCTTCCGAACATGTCAATCAGATGATGCTCCATCAATATCGCATTGGGCAACATTTGAAACGACCGAATCAAACGTCACAGATCCCCCGACCCTAATACATAAAACGATACAAGAAAATTTTAATTGAATTAATTTGTTTTTTTATAGATGCCTTAGTTTAATAAACCAACAATCATACCAACCCGATATCATTACTTTAAGATAAATCGCCAGACAAATAAAGAACCACTCTCAGTTAGCCAATTGTATTACATTTGGATATTAATTGAAATTGATTTCAATTGAAGTTGAAATGGAAATCAACATTTTTGGCATCCAACCACGGCTTTTTATGCCGATCAATATTGCGATCCAAAGCTTACCTCCTCACCCCGACACCAAAAAACCCATCACGTTTCAGATCAAAAAAATTCACAAAGGCCGCCATGCCGACCATAAAACATATACCAGACAAAGATCACGCATTCGACATCAATTCCGTTAAACAAATTTACATTTGATCACTTTTCGATATTGAAAATTTCAGTCCCGCTCCATAGAATTGGTCGATCAAACGACGAAGCCATCGCCTCCATCGGCCTGCATAAATGTTCACAAACAGCACATTTGCGTCAAACCATCCATTGAACGATGCCGAACGGGGACTTCGTCAGGACGAATTCTTTTTCCTGCTGCAGCCGAAATTCTCGTTGCAGGCATACCGGCTGTCCGGCTTCGAGTGTCTGATGCGCTGGCGACATCCCGAGCGCGGCGTACTGGAACCGGTGTCGTTCCTCAGCGTGATCGAGGACTCGTTCCTTGCCGCACGGTTCACCGACCTTCTCACCCGGCACGCGACGCGCACGCTCGCGCAGTGGAGGGCGGCCGGATACGACGAATTGGCGCTTGCGATCAATTTGTCGCCGCTGGAACTCGGACATACGGATTTTCCCGATCAACTGGCTACGCTGCTGAAATCGCACGGAATCGATCCGTACCGTTTCGAGATCGAACTGACCGACGTCGTGCCGCCGGCCCGGCTCGACTGGCTGGTAGAAGCCATCCACGCGGTGCAGGCGATTGGCGTGCGTGTCGCGCTCGACGACTTCGGCGCCGGCTTCAACTCGTTGACGCTGCTGCAGCAATTGCCTGTGGACATCGTCAAGTTCGATCGCTCGCTGATCCGCGACGTGCTGCAGAACGGCGAATCCACACGTGTGCTCGAAACCCTGGTGCATCTTGCAAAAGGTCATGGCAAGCAGATCGTGATTACCGGCATCGAGACGGCAGAGCAACTCGAATGGGCCAGCACGCTGCCCGGTGTCGAGGGCCAGGGCTTCTACCTTGGCGAACCGCTGTGCGCAGCCGACGTCGATGGTTTCATTGCGAGCCGCCAGCGCAGCCCCCTCGCGTAGACAGGCATGGCGGCCGCCCTGCCCGCCCCATGCGCAACGCGCCGGCAGGTTCGGGCAGGTCACACGATTCCAATGTGAAAGCGGACCGCTATCTACCACCGGATCAACGCCGAACCCCACGTAAAACCCGATCCCATCGCCGGCGTCAGAATCAGGTCGTTCTCCTTTATCCGTCCGTCGGACACGGCGTCGCTCAGCGCCAGCGGAATGGACGCGGCCGACGTATTCCCGTGCTTGCCGACGGTGAGCACGACTTTCTCCATCGGCAGATTCAATTTGACGCCGAGCGTCTGCACGATGCGCTGATTCGCCTGATGCGGCACGATCCAGTCGACATCGTCCTGGGTCAAGCCTTGCGACGCGAGCGCTTCCTCCGACGCTTCGGCGAGGTTGACGACGGCATGCAGGAACACGTCGCGCCCTTCCAGATGCATCTTGCCGGCGCCCTGCGTCGACGATACGCCACCGTCCGTGTGAATCTTGTCGTGATACCGGCCGTCGGAGTGCAGATGCGTGGTGAGAACGCCGCGCGGCGCGTCGCCGTCGCGCCGCTCGCCGCGCAGCGCCACCGCGCCCGCGCCGTCACCGAACAGCACGCAGGTGTTGCGATCCTGCCAGTCCACGATGCGCGACATCGTCTCCGCGCCGATCACGAGCGCGGTGCGCACCTGCCCGAGCCGGATCATGTTGTCGGCGACCGACAGTGCGTAGACGAAGCCCGAACAAACGGCCTGCACGTCGAACGCCGCGCCGCGCTGCATGCCGATTGCCTGCTGGACACGCACGGCCGTCGCGGGCATCGTGCGATCGGGCGTGCAGGTCGCGAGCACGATCAGATCGACGTCGGCGCCACCGAGGCCGGCCTGTTTCAGCGCGGCCTTGGCCGCGCCGATCGCGAAATCGGACGTATGCTCGCCGCTCGCCGCGATACGACGCTCCTTGATACCGGTGCGCTGCGTGATCCACTCGTCCGACGTGTCCACCAAGCGCGCGATGTCATGATTCGTCATCCGCTGCTCGGGAAGCGCCGAGCCGCAACCGACGACGCGCGAAATCCTGTTGTCCGCGCGAGTGATGTCCGCCATCTTCCGTACTCCGGTGAAGATCGATAAGGCGCCGGGCGACCGACCGATCGCAGCCGGCGCACGCCGTTACCAGTTACCCGCGCTCGCGCTTTCGCCGGGCGCCGTGTCGGCGGCGGCGTCCTGTCCGCCCAGCGACACGAGGTGTTCGGCCAGCGACATGAAGGTCGGGTAATCGTAGAGCACCGTGTCGTCGATCTTGATCTTGAGCCGCTCTTCGAGGAAGAACGCGAGTTCGACCGAATGCATGGAATCGAATCCCGCGTCGGCGAAGGTCTGGTCGAGATCGGTCGGTACCTGGAGATTGTTCGCTTCAGCCCACTCCTGGATCCACGCGAGAATGGTCTGTGCGGTCGCGGGGGATCCGCTCACGTTTGCAGCTTGAAGTTGGTCGCTCATGGCATCGATCTCCTACTGTGGGATTGAGAAAGAAAGGCGCGGCACGGACCGGGCCTCGTATGAGTGGAAGGGTTGAAGCCGGCACACGCTAGGTGGACGCCGCCCGTGCGAGCGAGTCGGCCACCCCATCCGCGGTGCCGGCGCCGCCGCCGAAGCAATCCGCGACGCGCCGCGCCGAGGGCTCGCGCACGATCGAGTTGTGATCGTCGTCGAACACGCTCACCGTGATGTCGCCGTGCGTGAGCAGCCGCAAGCTCTCCGTCGCCTGCGCGCCCGACGGGTTGCCCGGCGTGCGCGCCGCAAGCGCGTACGCAATGCGCGTGTGCACCTGTTGCGGCCGGTGACGCGCGAGCGCCAGCGCACTGGCCGCGTGCAGCCGTGCGATATGCGCGAACATCGCGGGGTCCGCCCGCCGCCGTACGTCGCCGAGGTAAAAGTCGCGATCGAGCATCGCATCGAAGCGCGGATCGGCGAGCCATGATTCGACGACCTGCGTGACCTCCACGGCCGAAAATTCGCCATCGAGCTCGCGCAGCCGCATCGCGAATTCGCCGTCGTGGAACGGGCTGTCGACGATCATCAACGGCGGCGCGGCAAGCCCCTGCGCTTCCCACTGCGCAGCCATCTCGTGCGCGACGATGCCACCGAACGACCAACCGCCCAGCAGGGCCGGCAGCTTGCCGTGCGCCGCGAGCAGCGCCGCACGATAGCGCGACGCCAGTTGCCCGATCGAAAGATACGTCGGTGCGCGCCCCGGGTCCGCATACGGATGGCGGACCGCGACGATCGTCGGATCGCCGGGCCACACGGCGGCCAGATCCTGATAGCAGAGCACGTTTCCGCCGACCGGATGCACGAGCGCGACGAGCGGCCCGGCGCCCGTACGCAGCGTGACGACGAGCTCGCGCTCGTCCGCCTCGGCGGGCTCCGGCTGCGCAATGTGCGCTCGGATTTCCGTATCCGGCGCGTGGTCGTGCGACGCGACCAGCCACGCTGCAAGCGACGACAGCGACGCGCCGCGCGCGAGCATCGAAACCGGCGGCATCCGGCCGAATTGCTGTTGAAGGCGCACGCGCAGTTCGGTCAACGCCAGCGAATCCAGGCCCTGACCGACGAGCGAAACGCCGTCCGCGAGGGTGACGTTATCGGCTGCGACAGCCGCCGCCATGGCACGCAACGTCGCAAGCACCTGCCCCGTATTCGCACGAGCAATCGCATCGCCGACGCCGGACGCTTGCGGCGCCGCTGGCCCGCGTGCGTCGTTCGCCACGACGTCGTGCCGCTGCGGGCGCGACGCCGAGCCCGCAGCCGCGCGAGACGGGAACGGCAACTCGAAGCGCTCGGCCTCGAACGGATAGCCCGGCGCTTCGGCCGGCCGCGGCGCGTTGCCATACAGGCGGCTCCACGCGATCTTCTGCCCGACGCTGTAAAGACGCGCGCAGCCGTGCGCAAAGCCGGTCGATTCCGTTTCATCGTCGCCTTCCGGCCCGTCGGCGAGCGACGAGATCGCGCATTGCCAATCGCCGCCGGCGACCGCGCGCGCGAGCTTGGCAAGCGCCGCACCGGGCCCCACTTCGACGAACAGCGTCTTGCCGTCGGATGCGGCGACCAGCGCATCGTGAAAGCGCACCGGCTGCTCCACGAGATCGAGCCAGTGCTCGACCTCGGCGATCGCGTCCGTCGCGCGTTCGCCGGTGAGCGTGGAAACGATCGGAATCGACGGCGACGCAAATTTCAGCGGTTCGAGCGCGCGACGAAACGCGTCGCGCATCGACCGCAACATCGGCGAATGGCCCGGCGTGTCGTAGGTCTTGAGCAGCGACACGCGCCTGCCGGCCGCGATCATCGCGTCCTGAACCTGGGCGACTGCGGCCTTCGTCCCGCTCACGACGGTTTGCCCGGGCCCGTTGATGCCGGCCACGAACAGGTCCGTGCCGAACGTGAAGCGTGCGGCCAGCTCGTCGGCGCCGGCGGCGACCGCGAGCATTGCGCCGGTAGGCGTCGCCGTGTCGAACAGCCGGCCACGCGCCTCCACGGCCTTGAGACCGTCGCCGAGCGACATCACGCCGCCGATCACGGCCGCCACATGCTCGCCGAGCGAATGCCCGATCAGCAGGTCGGGCCGCACGCCGAGGTCCGTCCATGTACGAGCCAGCGCGTAACACACGATGAAATGCGCGAGCTGGCCCGGATGATGGCGCACCGCGTCAGCGGTACGGCCGTGGATCGCGTCGATAACCTCGCGCGCCGTCCCGGCGTCGAGCTGGCCGATGCACGCATCCGCATGCTTGCGGAACAAACCGTTCCCGGCGTACAGATTCGCCCCGATGCCGGGCTGCCACGCCCCTTGGCCGGGAATCAGAAACGCCACGCGGCGTTGCGCCGGTTGCTCGCCCGCATGCCATTGCCCGGTCGGATCCGCCGCGAGAAACGCGTCGAGCGCCGCGACCAGTTCCTCCCTGGTCGAACCGACCACCGCGACGCGATGATCGAAGTGATCGCGCCGCACGCTCGACGTATGGCACGCATCGCGCAGCGACGTGCGCGTGTCCGCGAGCCACGCGCGCCATGCGGAGGCGGCGCGCCGGCGTGCCTCCGGCGATCGTCCGGACAGCGTCAGCACGCGTTCCCGCGCGACTTGCGCGGCGGTATCGGGTGTCGCGTCCGGCGCGGCAAGGATCAGATGGACGTTCGTGCCGGTGATGCCGAAGCCGCTCACGCCGACCAACGCGTCGCCTTCGTCGAGCGGCATACCTTCGCGCGGAATCTCGAGCTGCGCGCCTTCCCATTGAAAACGCGGGTTCGGCGTCGCGAAGTTCACCTGCGCCGGCACGTGTCGATGACGGAGGATCAGCATTGTCTTGATGAAGCCGGCCATGCCGGCCGCGCCCTCCAGATGGCCCAGTTGCGACTTGACGGAGCCCACCAGGACCGGTTTGTCGCGCATGACGTTGCGCGCATAGACGTTGCGCAGTGCGGAGAGCTCGATCGGATCGCCGAGTGCGGTGCCCGTGCCGTGCGCTTCCACGTACGCAACGGCTTCCGGACGGATACCCGCGCGAGCCAGCGCGCGACGGATGACAGCCTCCTGCGCCGCGCCGTTGGGCGCCGTGAGGCCGTTGCTCGCGCCGTCGCTGTTGACGGCCGAGGCCACCAGCACGGCATCGATACGATCGCCGTGCGAGCGCGCATCGTCCAGTCGCTTCATCACGAGCGCCCCACCGCCTTCGCCGCGAATATAGCCGTCGGCGTTCGCATCGAATGGACGGCACTGGCCGGACGCCGACATCGCCTGGAGGCGCGCGACGCCGATCGTTTCCTCCGGCCCGAGGATCAGGTTCACGCCGCCGGCGATCGCCACGTCGCATTCGCCAGCCTGCAGGCTCTGCGCGGCAAGATGGATCGCGACGAGCGACGACGAGCACGTCGTGTCGACGAAGATCGCGGGCCCGCTCAGGCCCAGCACGTGCGCGACGCGGCCCGGCGCCATCGCGCGCAGATTGCCGAGCTTCGAATACGTGGTGATTCGCTCAGGATCGCCCGACCATACCGTGCGCCGGCCGTAGTCGGCTTCGCCGGTCGTCATGAAAACGCCGACGTTCCTGCCGCGCAGCTGCCCCGGCGCGATGCCGGCGTTTTCGAGCGCGGCCCATGCGAGTTCGAGCATCCAGCGCTGCTGCGGATCCATCTCCATCGCCTCGGCCGCCGAAGTGCGGAAGAGCTTGCGGTCGAAGCAAAAGGGATCGTCGACGTGGCCGGCCACGCGCGAATACGTGGTGCCGGGTTCATGCGGATCGGATGAATAAAATGCGTCGATATCGAACCGCTCGCGCGGTGTTTCGCGGATCGCGGTGCGGCCCGAATTCAGCAGCGTCCAATAGCTCGATGCACACGACGCGCCCCCGGGAAAGCGGCACGACATGCCGATGACGGCGACGCGTCTCGCCTCTGTAGTTGACCGGTCCATACCGTTCTCTCAGCAAGAAGAATGCTTCGTGGCTAGTGGCGACGCGCGGCGTCGAGATCGTCGCGACTGCTCGCCTGGACCAGCACCGCCATGTTGCCCGGCAGGTGTTCGTTCGCGCGGATCTTCGCGTGCGCGTCCGGCAGGCGGTTCCACGGGAACACTTCCGACAGGCACGGATCGATCTTGCCGCTCATCACGAGCCGGTTCGCTTGCGCCGCTTCCTTGAGGCTCGCGAAGTGACTGCCCTGGATACGCTTCTGCCGCATCCATACGTAACGTGCGTCGCAGGTCAGGTCGTAGCCGCTCGTCGCCGCACAGAACACGACCATGCCCCCGCGCTTCACGACATAGCAGGACGGCGCGAAGGTGTTGCGGCCCGGGTGTTCGAACACCATGTCGACGTCGCGCCTTTCGCCGAGCGCGTCCCAGATCGCCTTGCCGAACTTCTTCATGCTGTCGACATAGGCCGCGTACGTCTCTTTTTCATCGACGGACGGCGGCGCGCCCCAGCACGAAAAGTTCGAGCGGTTGATCACGCCGACCGCGCCGAGGCGCTTGACGAATTCCACCTTCGAATCGTCGGAGACCACTGCGACGGGGCGGGCGCCGGCCAGCGCCGCAAGCTGGATCGCCATCGTGCCCAATCCGCCTGCCGCGCCCCATACGAGCACCGACTGGCCCGGCGACAGCACGTGCGGCTTGTGTCCGAACAGCATCCGGTATGCGGTGGCCAGCGTGAGCGTGTAGCACGCGCTCGCGGCCCACGTGAGATGCTTCGGGCGCGGCATCAGCTGCGTGGACTGGACGCGAGCGAACTGCGCGAACGAGCCATGGGATGTTTCGTAACCCCAGATGCGCTGAGACGGCGACAGCATCGGATCGCCGCCGTTGCATTCCTCGTCGTCGCCGTCGACCTGCGAGCAATGCGCGACCACCTCGTCGCCGACCTTCCACTTCTTCACGTTCGAACCGACGGCCCAGACGATGCCCGCGGCATCCGACCCGGTGACGTGATACGGATCGTCGTGCAGGTCGAGCACCGAGAACGGCTGGCCGAGCGCTGCCCACACGCCGTTGTAGTTGACGCCCGCCGCCATCACGAGAATCAGCACGTCGTTGGGGCCGACCGACGGCACGTCGACGATTTCCTTCGTGAACGCGCGCTGGGGCTCACCGTGATTCTCGCGGCGAATCGTCCATGCATGCATTTTCGCGGGTACGACGCCCAGCGGAATCGGGCTGCCGATCTCGAACAACTCAGACTGGTCACGTCGCGCTTCGACAACCATATCCAACACTTTGGCATCCATATTGATATCCATACGAGAGTTGATTCGATCGAGATGACGCTCTCGGCTCACGCCGCGACCATTCCCCCATCCACCGACAGCGCAGTGCCCGTCATGAACGAGGACTCCTCGCTCGCAAGGAACAGGACCGCCTTCGCAATTTCGTCTTCGGTCCCCAGGCGGCCTACCGGATGAAATGCCTTGATCTGGTCGGTCATGCCGGTCTCGCCGAGAAACTTCTCGACCATCGCCGTCGCGACGAATGCGGGGCAAATCGCATTGACGCGGATATTCTGCTTCGCATATTCGAGCGCAGCCGCCTTCGTCAAGCCGAGAATGCCGGCCTTCGACGCGTGATACGCGCAGCCGCCGAATGCCGATGCCACGATGCCGTAAGTGGACGACATATTGACGATCGCGCCGCCCCCCGCCTTCAGCATTTCCGGAATTTCGTATTTCATCGACAGGAACATCCCTTTCAGGTTGATGCCCACGACGAAATCCCAGCTCGCCTCGTCGGTATCGGCCACCGGCTTGCCGAACGACTCGACGCCGGCATTATTGAAGGCGACATCGAGGCGACCGAATTCGCTTACCGTTCGCGCAACCGCATTCGCGCAATCGTCGGCGCGGGAGACATCGGTCTTCACGAACACCGCCTTCCCGCCCGATCTGCGAATTGCCTCGACGACGGCCAGCCCCTCGTCGGTACGGCGCGATGCAATCGCGACATGCGCGCCTTCCGCCGCCAGCCGCAACGCCGTGACGCGACCGATACCCGAACTCCCGCCGGTCACGAGGGCGACCTTATCTTGAAATCTCGACACTGAACTCTCCCGGTTGCGTTGATACGACGGATTCCTTATCGCCATCCGTCAATCCATTCCGCCTGTGTGAACCCAATCGCCATCTCGTAGACGGGACGATTCTAGACGGCGAAAACCGGGCGAAGTTGAAAGTTCATAAAAGTTCAAATTTGATTTTCCGGCACGCGAATATCATCCGGAACGTCAGTCCTTTCAGCGTTCAACCGAATCGATTTGCCATGCATGCGAAAACGATCTCCAGACATGAACTCGGCATGTCCGTCATCCATGCCATCGGCGACGACGGCTTCAGCGCGCTGAGTGCGGCGCTCGACAGCCTGGATCCGGATTTCAGGCGGCTACTCATCGAAGGCGCTTATGCGGATATCATTGCCCGCCCCAATCTGTCGCTGAAAAACCGCGAACTGGTTACCGTCGCGGTGCTGACCACGATGGGTAATGCCGATTCCGCGCTCAGATACCACGCAGGCGGCATGTTGAACACTGGCTGGACGCCCGAGGCGCTGCTGGAAACGGTGTTGCAGACCCTCGACTACGCAGGGGTATCGGTGGCGATGGCCGGCGTGCTCCACGTCGCGGCTTTGCTGCGGGAGCGTGGCGTTGGCGTCGACCTCGTGGTCGATCTTGTCGAAGGGTGCGATTCCGCGCTCGCCTACCTGCTGCAGCGTCGACAGCGGCCGTTCGATGCGCTGACGCCCAAGGAGCGCGGACTCGCAACGCTCGCAATCGTCATCGCGCTCGAAAATCGGCACGACGCGGTCCGCCAGCACTTGAAGGCCTGTCTCGATTTCGGCTGGACGCGCAGCGAACTGACCGAGGTATTGATTCAACTCACCGGCTATATCGGCTGGCCGCTCGTGCTGCCAGTGTCGCGCATTGCGCTTGCCGTGTTCGATACGGCAAATGCCGTCACTGCGCCGGAAGCGCCGGAACGCGGCATCGACGCGCCCCTCACCTACGCCGATATGTCACACGAACTCCGCCGTTGCGTCGACGCGCTTCAAGCGTCGATGTCGCAGCCGGCTTCGATCGAATACGCGAAGGCACAGCATCTGACGGCCATCGCCTGCCTGACCTGCCTCGCCCGCAATGCCGACGTCGACGCACTCGCGGCTCACATGCGCGGGGCGCTGTCGCTCGGCGCATCGCAGCGCGAAATCGTGGCCGCCATCGTCGGCGCATTGCCTCACGCCGGTGTACCGGCCGCGCAATGGGCGCTTGACTCGGCGAATCGATTGTTCGCGTCGCTGGATGCGCGCGCGGCACCGCGGCACGAAAGCGCTGCGGCCTAAGCGAGCGACGACGCTCGCCCCTCCAACACGACGTGTACGAACGATACGGGAACAGACGATGAACGACGAAGGCGGATACGATCTCGAGGATCTCATCCCGGGCATGAGCGCGCGGTTCCTGAAAACACTGTCCGAGCGCGACGTTTTTCTCTTCGCAAGCGCGTCGGGCGACAAGAATCCGGTGCACCTCGACGACGCCTATGCGAAGCGGACCCGATTCGGCGGCCGCATTGCCCACGGCATGCTGTCCGCGTCGGTGATATCGGCGGCAATTGCGACGCGCCTTCCCGGCCCGGGTTCGATCTATCTGTCGCAGGATCTGCAGTTCCGGCGCCCGGTGAAGCTCGGCGAAACGGTTTGCGCGACCGTGACGGTCAAGGAGATTCTCGCGAGCCGACGGCGGGTCGTGCTGGAAACCCGCTGCGAAGTGAACGGGCTCGTCGTGGTGGAAGGCACGGCGGTCGTCATGCCGACGAACACCGCGGAGCGACGGAAAGACGCGGCGAACGTACAAGGTCAGGAAGTTTGACGGCGGGCCCGGATGAGGCAGGCGGCCTGCTCCGGCACCGGGCGACTCGTTCCGTCATGCGGTCAACGACTCCGAAGCCTGCCGCCGCGCAGTCGACGCTTCGGGGGACCGACCCGGCGTGACGCCGCGCTAAGCGGGTTTACGCAGCGGCTCCAGCAGGTGCCGCAGGCCGTTATGGTCGATCTCGTGCATCAGCGCGAGCTGCCGGCCGAGTTCACCGCGCGGGAAGCCTTCGCGAGCCAGCCAGTTGAGGTACGGTCCGGGCAGGTCCGCAATGAGCCGGCCCTGGTATTTTCCGAAGGGCATGGTGACGGCGACAAGGCATTCAAGATCGGGGGCGCGCATGCGCGTATTGTGCACGGCTTTCGACGCCCGCGCGCGTCACGGCCCGGCCGCGCACTCGCCGTTCCAAGCCGGTCCACGGCCGCGAATCCGGCCCTTCACGGCAGGCCGAATCGACAAGCCGGCCCTGATTGACGGCCGGGAGTCGCGTCGGCCGCCGGCTTGCTTCACGCCTGCTAGACTGGAATCTCTCCCTGCAAACCCTGGAGGGAATCATGATGTCCATCTACGTCGTGAAGACCGGCGAACAGTTCCTGTGCACCGCCGAGGACGGCGATATCGGCATGGCGCCCGCCATCGAAGATGCCGCCTCCTTCGGTTCGTATGACGAAGCCGAGAAAGCCGCGAGCGCGCATGCCGACCCGGGTTACGAGATCGTCGCCGTCTGCGTGATCGGGCACTGAGTGCCGTCAATCCACGGGCCGCGGTGCGGAAAGCGATCCGCGTGCCGAACGCCGGTCGCCGTGCGGCCGCGTCCGTGCGACGGGCACCGCATGCCCCGGGCCGCAGCAAACGCATCCGCCTTCAGCCCGTATCGGCCTGATCCGCGAGAACACCGCGCGCGCCGCCGGCATCGATACACCGCCCGGCGGCTCGCATGAAGTCGCTCACTCCTTTTCGGCGGGCGACCGGTTTTGCCGGATTTTCGGAAAAAACCGGCTATTCACCGCACGGCCCCGGCATCGAATGAATCGATCCGATTTACTTGGCGATTTTCTTCTCGCTCGACGCCTTGCACCGACTCCAACCCGTCATTTCGCGCTTCAACTCGTAGATCTGAAAATCTCGCGCGTTATGACGTCTTCACTACCCTCGTGCCCGTTACTCTTTTGTTACCGACTTCCCAACATCCGGGAACGCCATCATTCGATGTGACATCGAATGTCGGCTGCCATGAAAGCGACGGCAACGACAATCTTCGTGACAACCGGAAGCGGTGAAAAAAGCCGATTCCAGCCGTACCGTTGCCAGTGTGCGGACGTTCGTCCAGACAAACCTTTCCGCAGCGGAAAACCCTTTTCCGGAATAGCGCTGGACGATTGCGCTACGACCGCCGCATCGTCGATACCAGCCCGATGTCCTGCTCGGGCGGTGCCCGGCGCGCGGGGGCGGGAGCCTGCGTCGGCCGCCGCGCGCCGAGCCCCGTGCCACCGGTGCGGCGCCGCGTCGCGTGCCGTTCGATCACCCGCTGCAGCACGCAGAACACGCACAGCAGCGCGCCGATCACGATCCGCGTCCACCACGAACTCAGCGTACCGTCGAACGTGATCAGCACCTGGATCGTGCCGAGGATGCCGACGCCGAACACCGAACCGATCACGTAGCCCACGCCGCCCGTCAGCAGCGTGCCGCCGATCACGGTCGCGGCGATCGCGTCGAGTTCCATCCCCTGCGCCTGCAGTCCGTAGCCCGACAGCACGTAGAGCGTGAACACCACGCCGCCGAGCGCCGAACAGAAGCCGCTCAGCGCATAGACGCCGATCTTCGTGCGCGCGACCGGCAAGCCCATCAGCAGCGCGGAGCGTTCGTTGCCGCCGACCGCATACACGTTGCGGCCGAAGCGCGTGAAATGCGCGACGTAGATCGCGACGGCCAGCGTCGCGAGCGCGATCAGCGCACCGGCGCTCAGCATGCCGCTTCCGACCGGCACGCTGATGCCCGCAATCGCATGGAACACCGGCTCGTTGATCGTGATCGACTGCGTCGTGATCAGGAAGCACGCACCGCGCGCGAGAAACATCCCGGCGAGCGTGACGATGAACGGCTGCAGCTTGAAGTAGTGGATCAGCGCGCCCATCGCCGCGCCGTACAGCGCGCCGAACGCGAGCACGAGCGGCACGATCACCCACACGGGCCAGTGCAGCCGTTCGGCGCCGACCGCGCAGAATATCGTTGTCAGCGCAACGACCGAGCCGACCGACAGGTCGATGCCGCCCGACACGATCACGAACGTCATCCCGATCGCGACGATCAGCAGGAACGCGTTGTCGACGAGCAGCCCGGTCAGCACCTGCATCGAGAAAAAGCCCGTGTACATCACGGACCCGAAGCCGAACAGCGCGGCGAACAGCACGATCGTCACGACGATCGGCAGCGTGCGCGGATCGGCGAGGCGGCCAAGGAAACGGGTCATCGCGGCGTCGCTCCGGTGGTGGTGGCGCGCGATCGCGCGGAAGGCAGCAGCCGCGACGCGTGCCGGACCAGCAGCGCGCGCGCCGCGTCCGACTGGATCAGCGTCACGACGATCACGACGACCGCCTTGACGACGAGCGTCGCCTCCGGCGGCACGCCGATCGAATAGGTCGTATAGGTGAGCGTCTGGATGATCAGCGCGCCGAGCACCGAACCCGCGAGGCTGAAGCGGCCGCCGAGCAGCGACGTGCCGCCGAGCGTGACCGCGAGGATCGCGTCGAGTTCGAGCAGCAGCCCCGCGTTGTTGCCGTCGGCGCTGCGCACGTTCGAACTCGCGAGGATGCCCGCGAGCGCCGACATCACGCCCGAGCACAGATACACGCCGAATACGACCGCGCCGGCGCGCAGCCCGACGAGCCGTGTCGCGACCGGGTTCACGCCGATCGCGCGAATGAACAGCCCGAGCGCCGTGCGGTTCACCAGCAGCGCGATCGCGCCGATCGTCGCCAGCGCGATCCACACCGCGCACGGCACGGTCGCGAGATAGCCGCCGCCGAGCGCGAGGTAGCCCGGCGCGCCGATCGGGATGATCTGGCCGCCCGTCAGCAGTTGCGCGACGCCGCGCCCGGCCACCATCAGGATCAGCGTCGCGATGATCGGCTGCATTCCGACGAACGCGACGAGCAGCCCGTTCCACGCACCGGCCAGCAGCCCGACGCCGAGCGCGGCGGCCAGCGCCGTGCCGACTTGCGACGGATCCGCCGCGAGCACGCTCGCGGCCGCCGCGCCGGCGATCGCGACGATCGCGCCGACCGAGATGTCGATGCCGCGCGTCGCGATCACGAGCGTCATGCCGAGCGACACGATCACGAGCGGCGCCGCGCGGTTCAGGATGTCGATCGGCGCGCCGAACAGATGGCCGTCGAGCAGCACGATCGACAGGAAGCCCGGACGATGCGCGACGTCCAGCGCGAACAGCAGCGCGAGCGTCAGCACCGGCCACGCGAGCGAATGACGAAACAGCGTGCGTAGCCACGTCATGACTGGCCTCCTGCGATCAACCGGTAAACCTGCTCCTCGGACGCATCGGCGCCGCTCAGCTCCGCGACCTTGCGGCGGTCGCGCAGCACCGCGATCCGGTGGCTCACGCGCACGACCTCGCCGATCTCCGACGAGATGAACAGGATCGCGAGCCCCTGCGCGCACAGCGCCAGCACGCGCTCCATGATGTCGAACTTCGCGGCGACGTCGATGCCGCGCGTCGGCTCGTCGAGAATCAGCAGCTTCGGGTCCGTCGCGAGCCAGCGCGCGAGCAGCACCTTCTGCTGGTTGCCGCCCGACAGCAGCCCGATCGGCTGCTCCGCGTCGCGCGCCTTGATGCCGAGCCGGGCGATGTACGTGTCGGCGATCTCGCGCTGTCGCGCCCGCCCGATCAGCCGCCACCAGCCGCGCCGCGCCTGCAGCGCGAGAATGACGTTCTCGCGGATCGACAGCGCGGCGACGATGCCCTCCTTCTTGCGGTCTTCCGGGCAGTACGCGATGCCGTTGCGCACCGCGTCGTGCGGCGACGCGAGCCGCTTGCGCGCGCCGTCGATCTCGATCGCGCCGGTATCCGGGCGCGCGGCGGCGAACGCCAGTTGCGCGGTTTCGGTGCGGCCCGAGCCGAGCAGCCCGGCCAGCCCGACGATCTCGCCGGGGCGCACGTCGAGATCGAGCGCGCTCATCATTCCGCGCCGGCCGACCTGCTGCATCGACAGGAACGGCGCGGTGGTCGCGGTGTCATGCTCGACCGCCGCGGCGCCCGCCTGCAGCGTGTCGGACATGCGCTCGCGGCCGGTCATCTTCGCGACCAGCACGTCGACCGGCAGGTCGCGCGCGAGATACTCGCCTTCGCGCTCGCCGTTGCGCATCACGGTGATCCGGTCGGACACCGCATAGGTCTGCTCGAGAAAATGCGTGACGAACAGGATCGCGATACCCGACGCCTTCAGCCGGCGCAGCACGTCGAACAACCGCGCGACCTCGCCGTCGTCGAGGCTCGAGGTCGGTTCGTCGAGAATCAGCACGCGTGCGTCGACCGACACCGCGCGCGCGATCGCGACCATCTGCTGCACCGCGATCGGATACGAATCGAGCGAACGCGTGACATCGAGCGCCAGATCGAGTTCGGCGAGCGCGTCGCGCGCCCGTGCGTGGATCGTTTTCCAGTCGATCGCGCCGCGCCGCATCGGCTGCCGGCCCGCGAAGATGTTCTCCGCGACCGACAGGTTCGCGCACAGATTCACTTCCTGGTAGAGCGTCTGGATCCCGGCCGCCTCGGCCTCGCGCGGCGCGGCGAAATTCACCGGCGCGCCGCCGACCCGAATCTCGCCCGCATCGTGCGCGTGCACGCCGGTGAGCACGTTGATCAGCGTCGACTTGCCCGCGCCGTTCTGGCCCATCAGCGCGTGGATCTCGCCCGGAAACAACCGGAAGTCCACGCGCTGCAACGCGCTGACGCCCGGAAACGACTTGTCGATGCCGATCATCTCGACCACCGGCGGACTCTGCATGCATCCTCCCTCGAAGCGTCGCCGGGCGGCCGCGAGGCCGCCGCCCGGCGGACGGGTCAGTACTTGCGGGTCGGCAGCACCTGCGCCGCGACGTTCATCGGGAACACCGTCTCGTTGGTCACGATGCGCTTGGGCAACTGCTTGCCGGCGACCACGTCCTTCACCGCGGTCATCAGCTGCGGGCCGAGCAGCGGGCTGCATTCGACGTCGACGTTGATCTTGCCCGCGACCATCGCCTCGAAGCCGCCCTTGGTCGCGTCGAACGACACGACGCTCACGTCCTTGCCGGGCTTGATGCCGGCCTCTTCCATCGCCTGGATCGCGCCGAGCGCCATGTCGTCGTTGTGCGCGTAGACGACGTTGATCTGCTTGCCGTAGGTCTTCGCGAACGCTTCCATCACCTGCTTGCCGCCGGCGAGCGTGAAGTCGCCGCTCTGCGACGCGATCACCTTGAATTTCGGATTGTTCTTGATCACTTCGAGCAGGCCCGCGCGGCGATCGTTGGCCGGCGCGGAGCCGACCGTGCCCTGCAGCTCGACGATGTTGATCGGGCCGGCGTCGTTCTTGTAGCGCTCTTCGAGCCAGTGGCCCGCGCGCCGCCCTTCCTCGAGGAAGTCGGAACCGATCATCGTCACGTACAGCGACGGATCCTTCACGTCGACGCCGCGATCGGTCAGGATCACAGGGATATGCGCGGCCTTCGCTTCGGTCAGCACCGGCTCCCAGCCCGATTCGACGACCGGCGAGAACGCGATCACGTCGACCTTCTGCGCGATGAACGAGCGGATCGCGCGAATCTGGTTCTCCTGCTTCTGCTGCGCGTCCGAGAATTTCAGGTTGATGCCGGCGTCCTTCGCCGCGCTCTTCACCGATACGGTGTTCGCGGTGCGCCATGCGCTTTCCGCGCCGACCTGCGAGAACCCGAGCGTGATCGGCTTTTGCTGCGCGTGCGCGCCGCCTGCCAGCACCGTCGCCGCGGCGACGATCGCGCCGGCCGCCAGCTTCCTGATGAATGTCATGGTCCGTCTCCGATGATGTCGTTGTGTGCCGCGGCGCTGTTGTGTTTCTGCGTGGCGCTGGCGCGGATCGGGCTGCGCCGGCCGGCGTGTCCTGCCGGCGCGGTATACATGCCCCGCATCAGTCTAGGAACAAGTCCGATAACCTTCCAATGAAATATTGGATTCGGCCGATGTCGGAATCGGCATACGTATAAACACCTAAACGGGCGAACCAAGCCGGGCGGTGCAGCGCACGGTTCTTGCTCCGTCGCAATGGCTGTTCGCGCCCCATGTCAGGCGCCCGCCCTTCACGCGAACCCAAGGAGACAAGCATGATCGCTGCCCGTGAGCGCGGGTCGCCGCGCACCGCCGCCAGCCGGCCCGTCGCGACATGAAGCGGCCCGCTTCGAGCGCCGCCGGGCCGCTGCGCCACGTCGACGACCGCCGCCCCGGCTATACGCGCCGGCCGCTGCGCAACGGCTTCGCGTATTACGGGCCGGATGGCGCGCGACTGCGCGATGCCGACGAAATCGCCCGCATCGACGCGCTGGCGATTCCCCCCGCGTACACCGACGTGTGGATCTGCATGGACCCGCGCGGCCATCTTCAGGCGACGGGCCGCGACGCGCGCGGCCGCAAGCAATATCGCTATCACCCGCTGTGGCGGGAAACGCGCGACGCGAACAAGTACGCGCGGATGGCCGCGTTCGCGCGGGCGCTGCCGCGCATCCGCGCACGCGTCACGCGCGATCTGGCGCTGCCCGGCATGCCGCGCGACAAGGTCGTCGCGACGATCGTCCGCTTGCTCGACACGACGCTCGCGCGGATCGGCAACGCGGAATATGCGCGCGAAAACGGCTCGTACGGGCTGACGACGCTGCGCAAGCGCCATTTGAAGATCCAGCCCGGCCAGGTGCGGCTGCGCTTCGCCGGCAAGAGCGGGATCGAACACGACGTGACGGTCGACGACGCGCGGGTCGCGCGGATCGTACGGCGCTGCGCGGAGCTGCCCGGGCATGAGCTGTTCCAGTATGTGGACGACGACGGCGTACGCCATCCGGTCGGGTCGTCCGACGTGAACGACTACCTGCGCGAGGCCGGCGGCGCCGATTTCACCGCGAAGGATTATCGGACCTGGGCCGGCAGCGTGCATGCGCTCGGTTTGCTGCGGCGCATCGAGCATCGCGGCGTCACGCACGCGCGCAAGCAGATCGTCGAGACCGTGCGCGCGGTGGCCGAGCTGCTGCGCAACACGCCAGCCGTGTGCCGGCGCTGCTACATCCATCCGGCCGTGCTCGACGCGTTCGAGGCCGGCACGCTCGCCGCGCTCGCGGTCCGGCGTACGCCGCGGGGCTTGCGAGCGGATGAAGCGGCGTTCGTGGCGTTGCTGGTATCCGCGGGCCGGCGCACGGCGCGGTGACTGTCCACGCCGCTTCCGCCCGCCGGGGCGCAACCGGCGCCGCTTCCCCGCGTGTCGTTTACCACCGGGTTCCGGGCGCATGACCGATAGCCGCTCGCGCTCGTTTCTCTAAACTGGTTCGCACAACACACCTGCCCGGTGTCGTCCGCTGCGCGCGTCACGCCACCGGCATCGCGGCACCCCCGAGATATCCGCCTTCGCTGTCCGTCGGCCCGCACGCCCCCGCTGCATTCCCGCCGGCCGCGCCGCCAAGGCCATTCCAGGAGAGATCATTGAGTTCATCGCAAGCGCGCCCCGCGAAAACCCGGTCTTCGCGCCAGTCCATCAAGCTGGATGACGTCACGATCGTCGACCCCGCCGTCCTCAAGCGCGCGGTCGGCGCGATGGCGTTCGGCAACGCGATGGAATGGTTCGACTTCGGCGTCTACAGCTACATCGCCGTCACGCTCGGCAAGGTGTTCTTCCCGTCCAGCAACCCGTCCGCGCAGTTGCTCGCAACCTTCGGCACGTTCGCCGCCGCGTTCCTCGTGCGCCCGCTCGGCGGCATGGTGTTCGGCCCGCTCGGTGACCGCATCGGCCGCCAGCGCGTGCTCGCCGCCACGATGATCATGATGGCCGTCGGCACCTTCGCGATCGGACTGATCCCGAGCTATGCGTCGATCGGCATCATGGCTCCGATCCTGCTGCTCGTCGCCCGCCTCGTGCAGGGCTTCTCGACCGGCGGCGAATACGGCGGCGCGGCCACCTTCATCGCCGAGTTCGCGACCGACAGGCGCCGCGGCTTCATGGGCAGTTTCCTCGAATTCGGCACGCTGATCGGCTATACGCTCGGCGCGGCGACGGTTGCGCTGCTGACGGCCACGCTGTCGCAGGAAGCGCTGCTGTCGTGGGGCTGGCGCGTGCCGTTCTTCATCGCCGGCCCGCTCGGCCTCGTGGGTCTCTACGTGCGGCTCAAGCTCGAGGAAACGCCGGCATTCAAGAAGGAGACCGAAGCACGCGAAGCGGACGAGCGCGCGCGGCCGAAGCAGCGCTTCGCGACGCTGCTCGTCGAACAGTGGAAGCCGCTGCTGCAATGCGTCGGCCTCGTGCTGATCTTCAACGTGACCGACTACATGGCGCTGTCGTACCTGCCGAGCTACCTGTCGGCGACGCTGCACGTGCGCGAATCGCACGGCCTCTTCATGGTGCTGCTCGTGATGGTGCTGATGATGCCGATGACGCTGTACGCCGGGCACCTGTCCGACAAGGTCGGCCGCAAGCCGGTGATGATGGCCGGCTGCGTGGGCCTGCTCGTGCTGTCGGTGCCGGCGCTGATGCTGATCCGCACCGGCGGCATGCTGCCGATCTTCGGCGGGATGCTGATCTACGGCATCCTGCTGTCGACGTTCACGGGCGTGATGCCGTCGGCGCTGCCCGCCCTCTTCCCCACGCGGATCCGCTACGGCGCGCTCGCGATCGGCTTCAACGTGTCGGTGTCGCTGTTCGGCGGCACGACGCCGCTCGTCACCGCGTGGCTGGTCGATCGCACCGGCGACCTGATGATGCCCGCGTACTACCTGATGGGCGCATCGTTCATCGGCATCGTGTCGGTGCTCGCGCTGCGCGAGACCGCGCGCCAGCCGCTGCCCGGCTCCGGGCCGTGCGTCTCGAGCCGCGCGGAAGCGTTGAGCCTCGTGCGCGGCGGCGCCGACGAAGCCCGTGTGCGCGACCGCAAGTTCACGCCGGTCAGCGAGCGCGCGTAACGCGGGTCGAGGCGACGCCGCGCGGCTTGCGCGGGCGTCGCCGTTCGCGCGACCCGTTCGAACGGGCAACGGGATTGCCGCGAGCCATCCGCTTGAACGGCGCGAGTCGAACGCCCGTTCGAGAAAACCGGACAACGCGTCATGCGCGGCCCGGCGCGTTGTCGGCGCGAAATTCGCAGACGAGTTCGCCGCCCACCGCGATTTCGTCGATCTGATCGGCGGTGAGCGAGACGATCGTCGCCGCACTTTCATCCGAGATGCCCAATTGCCGCTTGCCCTGCTCGTAATGGACCCGCAGCATGCGCTGGGCCAGCACGAGATACGCGCGATTGAATTCCGCGATTTCGTCGAAGATATCGCCCTGTTCGGTCATGACCGCTCCTGAGCCGACGGCGGATCTTGCCGGGCCGCGCGCGGCGCCGTGACCGGCCGTGCAGTAGTGAATGCCTGAATCTATGTCAGGCGACGCGCATCATGCGGACAATTCCTAGATCGCATCCGACATACGCGAAATCGGCGCTTGCAAAGCGATGATTCGCGGTTCGTCGCTGTCGGATTCAGCCTAGATTCGGTCACCCCCGGAAAGCGGAACACCCCTACGATTTTCGGACGGCGCGCGGGCCCGTTTGCGCGAGCGACGCGGGACCGTGCAAACGACGATGGCATTCGCGCATCGTCACCCTCTCGGCATCGTCGATGCCGGAACCCGAACGAGTGGAATCCGAAAACCATGTTGAAAGTGACGAAAGCCGTCTTTCCGGTCGCCGGTCTCGGCACGCGATTTCTGCCTGCGACGAAAGCCAGCCCGAAGGAAATGCTGCCGGTCGTGGACAAGCCGCTGATTCAATATGCGGTCGAGGAGGCGATCGACGCCGGCATCACCGAAATGATTTTCGTGACCGGCCGCAGCAAGCGCGCGATCGAAGACCACTTCGACAAATCCTACGAGATCGAAGCCGAGCTCGAGGCACGCGGCAAGGAAAAGCTGCTGTCGCTGGTTCGCAGCATCAAGCCGAACCACGTGGACTGCTTCTACGTTCGCCAGGCCGAAGCACTGGGGCTCGGCCACGCCGTGCTATGCGCGGAGAAGCTGGTCGGCAACCAGCCGTTCGCCGTGATCCTCGCGGACGATCTGCTCGACGGTCCGACGCCCGTGTTGCGCCAGATGATCGACGTGTTCGATCACTATCACGCGTCGGTGATCGGCGTGGAGGAAATCGCACCCGAAGCCTCGACGTCGTACGGCGTGATCGACGGCAAGCGCTGGGAGGACAACCTGTTCAAGGTGTCCGGAATCGTCGAGAAGCCGGCGCCGGCGAACGCGCCGTCGAATTTCGGCGTGGTGGGGCGTTACGTGCTGAAGCCGAAGGTGTTCGAGCATCTGCGCGCGCTGCGGCCCGGCGCGGGCGGCGAACTGCAACTGACGGACGCGATCCAGTCGCTGCTGACGGACGAACAGGTGCTGGCCCATCGCTACGACGGCACGCGTTTCGATTGCGGCAGCAAGCTCGGGTATCTGAAGGCGACGGTCGAGTTCGCGCTGCGGCACCCGGAAGTGGCTGCGGACTTCGAAAGCTATCTGGCCGCGCGCATGTCGACGCTACTGGCCGCCTGAGCAGCCGCGTGACGAACCCGTTCATGTGGACGGCCGTCAGCGATCTCGGCGACGCGGCGATGACGCTGCCGCTCGCGCTCGTGTGTATCGGCTGGTTGACGTGCTCGGCCGCCGGGCGCCGTCACGCGGTGTCATGGGCTGTGATGCTCGCGGCCGGCATGGCGCTGGTCGGCGCCACGAAGATGCTGTACGCCGGCTGCGGGATCCAGATCCGCGCGATCGATTTCCGCGTGATCAGCGGGCACACGATGCTCGCATCGGCGGTCTGGCCGATGACATGCGTGCTGGCGCTGAGCGGCGGAACGCCGTTGCGGGCGACCACGTCGCTGTCGCTCGGGCTCGCGCTCGGCGCGCTGATCGGCGTGGCACGCGTGTTCGACGACGCGCACACGCCGGCGGAAGTCGTCGCCGGCTGGCTCGTCGGCTCGGCGGTCGCGCTGGCGTTCGTGTGGCGGCATGGGGCGCCGCGTGTCGATGCGCGGTATCGCGCGCTCGTTGCCGGGTCGCTATTGGCCGTGTCGGCCGTCGCCTATGGTCGACACGCGCCGATCCAGGCGGCGATCGATAATTATTCGCCGTTTCTGTGCGGGCGGTTCGCGCTGCGGCCCTGATCGCCGGGATCGCGCGGTCGGACCATGCGGCACGGTGCGGTGCGATATTGCCGGGGCGGCCGCTCGCCGCCGCGGGCTCCAGGCCCGCTTCGTCGCCCCGCCGGAAAAAGACGGAATGCCGCCCGGATCGGACAACGCCGCTCGCCCGGCCGTCCAATCGTCTATGCTTGATCGCCGGAATCGAGTCGTCCCGAACGACGGCCCCGTATTCCGCGCGCGAACCGGCGAGCACGCCATCCCTGCCCGACAGGCGCCTTGCCCGCGTCGCGACGCATCTCGCCGTACGGCGCCGGAACGGCCGGCGCGTGGCGAATCCGGAGTCTCCGATCGGGCGCACGCATGTCGACCTTGCTCTTTTCAGCCAGCGTACTGTTCTTCTCCCTCAACGCATTCAGCGTACGGGCAACCTTCGCCGCCTATTTCCTGCTCTGCGCGCTCGCCTTTCTTCGCGCGCCGACGCTGATGAAGCGGCAGCGGCACCTGTTTCCCGTCTGTGCGTACTGGCTGATCAGCACCTGCGTCGCGTTCATCCTGTCCGCGTTCGGCGATTTCTACGTGAACTTCTACGTCAAGTTCGTGCTGATCCAGACGTATATCGCGCTGTGCTACTGGATGTTTGCCGGCGGCGTGCTCACGCGGGATACGCTCGACACCGCATGCCGGACGCTCATCTACGTCCACGCCGCGTTCTTCACGTTTCAGCTCGTCTATTACCTGGGCACCGGCACCTTCATCGACTTCGACAGCTACGTGCGCGAAGCCGACTCCGAAGCGCTCTACGCCACCAAGGCGCTGACCGACAGCCTGATTTCGATCCGTGCGCTCGGCCTGTATTCCGAGCCGTCGTTCTATGCGATGACGGTCGTGCCGAGCGCGGTGATCCTGCTGCTGTCGCAGCGGCGCATGACGCTCGCACCCGCGGTCGGGTTCGCGACGGCGCTGCTCAGCTTCTCGGTCGCGTCGATGGCCGTGTGCGCCGCGTTGTGCGGGCTGCACGTGCTCATCGGGCGCGGCCGGCTGCGGACCCGGATCGCCGTCGTCGTCGTCGCGCTCGCCTGCGTGCCCTGGCTTTACAGCGTATACGACCAGCGGGTGAACCAGTCTGTCGACTACGACGCGGTCGGCAGCCGTACGCTCGTGCTGACCGAGCTGACGGAGCGCGACGTCGTGGCGGGCGTGTTCGGCGGCGGCCTCTTCTGGGACGAGCGCAACAACGTCGGCAAAACGCACCTGCGCGGCTATCAGGTGCGGGACAGCTCGTTCTACATCTACCTCGTGTTCGCAGCGGGCGTCGCCGGTTTCGTCGTGTTCTTCGGTACGCTGGTCATGCTGTTTCGCCGCAAGGGCCGACGCAAATATCTGCTCTATCTGCTGCCGATCCTGCTGTTCAAATATCACGTGCTCTATGGCATGCTCTGGCTCACCATTCTGCTGTTCGTCGTGCTGGCCGACCAGGATGCGCCGCAACGGCGCGCGGTCGCCCGCCCGCTTCCCACCCTGTCCGGCGACGAGCCCGTCGCGCATCCGACATGACATCACTCCGACATGCGTCGATGTTTCGCACATTGAAACGATCGCTTATCGCGGCGCTGTGCATGACCTGCGCGATGACGGCAGCGAACGCCGACTCCGTGCCCGCACCGCCCGGCGAAGTCATCGCGCACAGTCCGGCCGCGACGCGCGTGTATCTCGGCTCCCCGTCGCTCGCCCTGCTGCCGAACGGCGACTACGTCGCGAGCTTCGACACGTTCGGCGCCGCCTCGGCACAGAACCGCGTGTCCGTCTTCACGTCGCACGACAAGGGCGCGACGTGGTCGAGGCTCGCCGACGTGCCGAATCAGTACTGGTCGTCGCTGTTCGTGCTGAACGGCGCGCTATACCTGATGGGCACCGACCGCTCGATGGGCACGCCGTCGATTCGCCGCTCCGACGACGACGGCGCGTCGTGGACCACGCCGGTCGATGCGTCCACCGGTCTGTTGCCGTATCCCGGGCACTTCATCACCGGGCCGGTGCCGGTGCTCGTCGATCGCGGGCGCGTGTGGCGCGCGTATGAAAGCGTCGACGGCGGCGACCTGCGCGCGATGGTATTGTCCGCCCCCGCCGATCGCGATCTGCTCGACGCGCGCAACTGGCGCATGTCCGCGCATCTGCCGTCGGACAAACGCTGGCTCGACGGCAAATTCCAGTCTTGGGAAGAAGGCAATGTCGTCGGCAGGCCAGGCGCCGCACCCGTCGTCGTGCTGCGCGTGAATACGACGAACGGTCCGGAGAAGGCCGCTCTGGTGACGACGAGCGACGACGGCCGAACGCTGTCGTTCGACCCGACGCGCGATTTCGTCGACCTGCCCGGTGCGGGCAAGAAGTTCACGATCCGCTTCGATCCCCAGTCGAAGCAATACTGGACGATCACGAACGCGGTTCCGAAGAGCGTCGGGCCGATGAACCTCGAGCGCGTGCGCAACACGCTGGTGCTGCTGTCGTCGCCCGATCTTCGGCGGTGGACCGCGCGGCGCATCCTGCTGCAACACGCAGACACGAAGCGGCACGGCTTCCAGTACGTCGACTGGCAATTCGACGGCACCGACCTCGTTGCCGTGCTCCGCGTCGCGTTCGACGACCCGGAGGGCGGCGCGGCCAGCCAGCACGACTCGAATTTCATCACGTTCCTGCGCGTACGCCGGTTCCGCGACAACGCCGCATCCAGTGCGCTGACGCAAAGCCTGCAGTAGCCCGAGCCGATACCGGCCGCCCGTCTATTTCTTGAACACGCCGACGACGTTGCTGCCGTCGACCACCAGCAACGCGCCGATGCGCTGCTGCTGCATCAGCAGCAACGCATCCTCGACCCGCGTACCGGGGCGCACCGTGCAAGGCTCGATCGACATCATGTCGGCCGCCGTGCGCCGCAATACGCCGTCGCCATACCGCTCGATCGCGCGGCGGATGTCGCCGTCGGTCACGATGCCCCAACCCGCATTCCGCTTCACGATCGCGAGCCCGAGACGCCCGCGCGTCATCGCGTCCAGCACGTCGAGCGTCGACATGTCTTCCGTCACGAGCGGCAGGTCCCCGCACGCCATTTCGTCGTCGACCGTGGACAGGAGCCGGCGTCCGAGCGAGCCGCCCGGGTGAAAGCGTGCGAAGTGCTCGGGCTGGAAGCCGCGCGCCCGCATCAGCGTGACCGCCAGCGCATCGCCCATCGCGAGCGTGGCCGTCGTCGATGCGGTCGGCGCGAGCTGCAGCGGGCACGCCTCGCGTTCGACGCCGATATCGAGGTGAACCCGCGCGGCACACGCGAGGGTCGACGCAGGATTGCCGGTCAGGGCGATCAGGTCGTTGCCGTTGCTGCGCAAGAACGGGATCAGCTTGATCACCTCGTCCGTTTCCCCGGAATTCGAAATCGCGAGAAACGTGTCGTCCGGCGTCACCATCCCCAGATCGCCGTGATAAGCCTCGCCCGGATGCATGAAGAAGCCGGGCGTGCCGGTGCTCGACAGCGTCGCGGCGATCTTCCTGCCGACGATACCGGACTTGCCCATCCCGCACACGACGACGCGCCCGCGCGAGCCGAGAATGATCTCGATCGCGCCGTCGAAATTCGCGTCGAGCCGCGCGGCCACGCCGGCCAATGCCCGCGATTCGATCTCGAAGACCTGCCGGGCGGATTCAATATGGTTCTGTCGCATCATGGGTTTGCCGTTTGAGAAGGGAGACGACGCGCGCGACGTCGTCGGGTGTGTCGATGCCGGCCGGCGGCGCATCGGGCCATCGCATCACGTCGATCGGCATGCCGAGCCAGAGCGCCCGCAACTGCTCGAGCCGCTCCAGTTGCTCGAGTTCGCACGGCGCCGCGGCCGCCAGCGACTGCAACGCCGTATTCGCGTAGCCGTAGAGGCCGATGTGCCGCAGAAAACCGCCGCCGCTCGGTCCGCTCGTTTGCGCGGGCCGGCCGTCACGGCAGAACGGAATCGCCGCGCGCGAGAAATACAGCGCACGCCCCCGGCCGTCGACGACGAGCTTGACGATGCCCGGCTCGTCGAGCAGCGCGGCGTCGCCGACCGGGCAGGCCACCGTCGCGACACCGAGGTCCGGCGCCACGCTGCAGAAGCCGGCGAATGCCCTGAGCAGCGCCGTGGGCACGAGCGGTTCGTCGCCCTGTACGTTGAGCACGGCATCGGTGTCGCGCCAGCCGAACGCCCGCGCGACTTCCGCGGCGCGATCGGTGCCGGACGCGTGACCGGCATCGGTCATCGCGAAACGGATGCCGCGCGCGGCGAGCACCTCGGCGATACGCGAATCGTCGATCGCCACGACGATGTCGGTATCGGGCAGCGCACCGCGCACGCGCGCGTGCACGCGGACGATCATCGGTTCGCCGTCCAGATCGACGAGCGGTTTTCCCGGCAGGCGCGTCGAGCCGTATCGGGCCGGGATCACGACGTGCACCGGCCGCCCGTTATTGAATGACGTCATGGCTGCTCCATGCTTCGAACAACGGCCGGTACGCATCGTCGAGCGACAGCCCGGCCCCGGTCAGCAGATGCTCGGTCACCTCGCGCGCCACGCCGCGGCCGCCCGCCGTGCGGGCGACATGATCGACGCGTGCGCGGACGAGCGGATGCGCATCGGCCGGCGCATACGACACGCCGACGCGTTCGATGACCGCGAGATCGTTCACGTCGTCGCCGACGTACGCGATTTCGTGGTCGCCCACTCGTTGCCGTGCCTTGACGTCCGCATAGCCGGCGGCCTTGTCGTCGCAGCCGGTCACCAGCACGTCGACGCCGAGTTGCCCGGCCCGCCAGGCCAGCGCGCCGCTATGCTTGCCCGACAGAATGCCGACGCGGATTCCGTGCGCGCGCAGCAGTGCGACCGCGACACCGTCGTGCGCGTGAAAGCTCTTCATGAACTCGCCGTCGGCCGTCACGTGCAGCAGGCCGTCCGTCAGCACGCCGTCGACGTCGAACAGCACCAGGCGCACGGCGCCGCGATACATCGCGCCGCTCATCGGATATCGAGCGGCGCAAGCCGCTTGACCAGATCGTCCACCGCCTTCGCCTGCTGCAGGAATGCATCGAGCAACGCGAGCGGCAGCGCACTCGGGCCGTCGCAACGCGCGTGGTCGGGGTCGGGATGTGCTTCGAGGAACAGCCCGGCCAGCCCCACCGCCATCCCGGCGCGCGCGAGATCGAGCACCTGCCGCCGCCGCCCGCCCGACGCGGCGCCGTGAGGATCGCGCATCTGCAGGCTGTGCGTGACGTCGAAGATCACCGGGCAGTCGCCCGTCGCATCGCGCATCTGGCGAAAACCGAGCATGTCGACGACGAGATTGTCGTAGCCGAACGACGAACCGCGCTCGCACAGGATCACGCGGTCGTTGCCGGCCTCGCGGCATTTCGATACGACGTGCTCGATCTGCGTCGGGCTCATGAACTGCGGCTTCTTGATATTGACCACGTTGCCGGTCTCGGCGATCGCGACCACGAGATCGGTCTGACGCGCGAGGAATGCCGGTATCTGCAGGACGTCGACGATCTGCGAGACCGGGCCGGCCTGCCACACCTCATGCACGTCCGTGATCACGGGCACGCCGAACCGGTGCCTGACTTCGTCCAGGATCCGCAGCCCCGCGTCGAAGCCCACGCCGCGATACGAGTGGATCGACGAACGGTTGGCCTTGTCGAACGACGCCTTGAACACCAGCGGAATGCCGAGACGGCGCGTGACCTCGACGAACGTGCCGCACACGTCGAGCGTGAGCTCGAGGCTTTCGAGCACGTTGAGGCCGCCGAAGAGGACGAACGGCAGGTCGTTGCCGACCGTGACGTCCGGCGTGATGGTTACATTCATAAGGTTCTCCACGAAATGAGGACGATGGTGTTCTCGTCGTTGCTTGCCGACGTCAGCGCTCCGCGCTCGCCGCATAGAGCGGCGCAAGCTCGCCGAACAGGCGCTCCTCGCCGAAACGCCGCCGCGCCTCGCGGTTCGCCCGGCGGCCCAGTTCCGACCGCAGTGCAGCGTCGCCGGCAAGGCGCTGCAGCCACGCGGCCGCGTCGGCGGCCGTCGCATAGATCACGCCGGTCTGCAAATGACGCACGACATCGACGTTGCCCGCACAGTCGGACACGACGACGGGCCGGCCGGCCAGCATCGCCTCGATCACCGACACCGGCATCCCTTCCCACGACGAGGTCGACAGGTACACGTCCGCGCATCCGAGCCGACGCTCGACCTCGTCGCGCGACAGCCATCCGGTCACTTCGACGCCGGCCTTTTCCAGTTCCGCCTTCGAACCATCGTCGCCGTCGCCGATCCAGACGAAGCGCGTCCCGCGCGCGCGCATGCCGTACGCGATCTGCGCGAACAGGCCCGGATTCTTTTGCGCGCGGATACCGCCGACCGTCACCACATAGACGGGACCGTCCAGGGGCCGCGCGGCGTCGCCCGAATGCGCGGTCGACGCGGCCTCGACCACCGCGTTCTCGACCACCACCACCGGCTGACGCAGCCAGGTGCGGATCGCTCGGCTTTCACTTTCCGAGCACGCTACGTAAAGGCACTTGCGCACGCACGCGATTCTCTCCAGGCCGACGAACGCCAGCCGCTTCACGCGCGAGATGTCGCGGCGCATGAACGAGATGCAGTGCGGACTGTAGAAGAACGCCGCGTTCGGCAACGCAAACAGCGTCGACAGCCGCCCCAAAAAGCCGGCAAACGACGAATGCATGTGCACGACGTCCGGGCCGATCGCGTTGAGCGTCGTGCGCAGGCGCATCACGGTCCGCCACGGGCCCGCGCCTTTCATCTGGACGTGGCGCAACGACACCCTCGCGTCGAACATCGCGGCCAGGCCGGGCGGCGTATCGGGCCGCACCGAATAGACGACGTGCACGTCGTGCCCTTCGCGAGCGAAGCGATTTGCAATCAGGCACACCATCGACAACGTGCCTGTCGCGCTGGATTCGACTATGTGGACGATTTTCATCGGGTCCGTTCCATCAAAAATGAGCCGCCGCGCACCGACGCCGAGCGACGCCGTCAAACACGCGGCCCGCGCCCCGCGACCGCATCGATATACGCGAGCACCCCGGACCCTTCGATCACGCGCCCCCATTCGAGCGACTTCATCGCGGCCGGATCGGGACGACGCGCACGAATCCGCGACAGCGGGAACAGTTCGTCGAAGATCGCCGCGCCGGTGACGTGACACGGAATGTCGAGTTCTTTCGCGGTGCGTACGTTCGACGGCGCGTCGTTGCAGACGATCTTTTTCCCGAGCGATGCGTATTCGAGCAACTTCGTCGGCGTCTGGAAGCAATGCGGCCGGTGATACGGAAAGAAGCACACCGCGTATTCGCTGTCGCGGACGATTCGCAGCGCGTCGCGTTGCGGCACGCGGCCGACGAAGCGAATGCCCGGCGTGTCGGCGAAAGCCGCGCGGATTTCAGGCTCCGGATGGCCGACCAGCACGAGCGTGTCCGCTTCGTCGCGCCGCGCGTCGCGGTAGGCGGCGAGCACCTTGTGAAAGCCGCGTTCGCGGCTCATCTCGCCGATATAGCAGAACCGCCCGGACGGCGTCGGCGCGGCGCCGGCACTGGCGTTGCCGCCAGCCGCGACATCGGCACCGGCTCCGGCCTCGACCGGATCGAAGATCCAGTCCGGCACGCCCATCGGCAGCAGCAACGCGCGCACGCCGTCGCGAAACGCCATCGCGTCGCGCATCCGCTCGTTCTGGAAGATGCGCAAATCGGGCCGCACGTTCAGCACGCGCTTCACGCGATCCTTGACGGCCGCGAGCCGGCCCACCGACAGCGAACGATAGTCGTGAATGACGAACCGCGCGGGCGGCAATGCCCGGTAGAAACCCATGATGCACCACAGGACGCATACGTCCCGGTCCGGGAAGCGCGCATACGCGTCGAGATCGCCGTCGAACACCTCGAATCCGTGCGTTCTCAGCCGACGGCCGTAGGCGGCGATCTCGGGATAGTTCGCCTTGCCGGGATGCAGAATGAACACTTTCATTTCGACTCCTTTCCGTTCTCGAGAATGCGCGCCGGCACGCCCACCGCGACGCCGCCTTCGGGCACGTCGGTCAGCACGACCGCCCCGGCGCCGATCCGCGCGCGGTCGCCGATGCGAACCTCCCCGAGCACGACGCTGTGCGCGCCGAACTCGACGCGATCGCCGATCGTCGGCACGCCGCCGAGCGTGCCGTCCTTCCGGATCGTGTTGCCGACGGTCACGCCGTGCCGCAGCGTGCAGTACGCGCCGATCGTCGCGTATCCGTTGATCACGAGGCCGGTGCCGTGATAGAGCGCGAGTCCCTTGCCGATCTTCGTCTTCGGCGGAATCTCGATGCCCATTACCCAGTCGCACAGCACGATGTACAGCAGGATCAGCGGCGCGCCGGCCACCAGCGTGAACCGGCTCCGGCACGCGAGGTAGTGCACGATTCGATAGAAGATCACCACGCTGCGCGTCTTCACGAACGCATTGCGGCGGCAGTCTTCGGCGATCGCCTCGGCGGTCTGTCGTAACGTGACGGGCATGTCAGCGCTGTCCCGCGAAAACGCGCCGCGCCGCATCGGCCGGAATATGCGCGGTGCCGAAGTAGTCGATGCCGTCGACCAGAAACGAATGGATGTACTTCAGCAGGCGCTCACGGTCGAATTCCTTGTAGAAACACCGCCCGAGCGACACCACGCGCTTGCCGTACAGCATCGCCTCCAGCCCGACCGTCGAATTGATCGTGACGACCGCATGCGCATGCCGCAACAGCTCCGTGGTCGGCGACGTGACGATCTCGAAGCGATACGTCTGCTGCAGGCGCACGACCGCGTCGATCTCGGCCGCGTCGGTTTCGGCCGGATGAAGTTTCACGAACAGGTCGGCGCTCTCGTTCGCCGCGAACGCGAACGCATGGCGAATCGCGTCGAGATTGCCGACGTCCGAGTGCAGCTTGATCTGCGTATCGCCGGACACCTGAAGCGGCAGGAATACATAGCGGCAGGTCGACAGCATGTCGGCCGACAGATGGATGGCCTGTCGCGGCGCCGGCATTCCGTTGCGCGCGCGCACACTTGCCAGACGCCGGCGGCCGACGCCGCGGCTGACTGCCTTCAGCAAATAGTTCGTCGCGGACGTGGCCTTGCGTCCGAACGACGTCCGCGCCTGCGGCAGCGGCTTCCGCTTGTCGCGCTCATAGGCCGACAGCCAGCGCGCATGCGTGTCCTCGTCGGGCAGCGGCAGGCGATCGATGACCTCGGGGTTGCGGCTGATCGTCGACAATGCATTGACGCCCAGCGAATCGACGAACAGCTTGCCCGGCAGATTCGAGATCTCGATGAAGCGGGTCGCCACGCCCTGCACCGTGCACGCCTGCCGCACCGCACGGCACACGAGCTGCTGCCCGTTCCACATCACGCACTGCTCGATCCGCAAGCCGCGCAGGACCTCCGATGCGATATGGAAAATCGCCGCCGACTCGCGTTTCGCACGCGCCTCGGTCATCTGCCCGTTCATCACTTCGATCGACAGTTGGTACGGCGTGCGGTCGGCGGGCTGGCCGTCGGGCACGTCGATCGGCATCAGCCGGTTCAGGTACACCGACCGGAAACCGCCCAGCAGCAGGCCCAGATGCGCGACCGGCTCGCTCGTCAGGAATGCGAACTCGTATTCGTACCGAACCGCGTTCACCAGACGGGTGACGAAGTAATAGCGCTCAAGGGAGTCGATGACTATCAGGATCATGGTGTACTCGTTCGTCGTATCGGCGTTCTCACGCCAGCGCCCCCGATCGGGACAGGTTCGCGTCGAGGACCCGGTACGTCAGCGCGATGCCCGCCGCCATCAGCGCCGCGCCGGTCAATGAAAAAATCAGTACGCTCGTCGGGGCAGACAGGTTCGTCAGCCGCGCGATGCCCAGCGCGCCGACGAGACCCATCCCGCAGGTCAGCTGAAACAGGAAATCGACACGCTGCGCGCGCGTGGCCAGGAAGATCTGCGACAGCGGCACATAGATCAGCTGCAGCGCGAACAGCGGCATCAGGCTGTAATAGAAGCCGACCGACCCGCGCCAGCTTGCGCCGAAGAACAGGTCGACGAGCGGCGCGAACAGCAGCAATCCGCCGGCCATGTACACGACGGCGAGAGCCGCGAGCGCGCGCGCGTAGGTGCGGTACACCCGATGCACCGCCGAGCCGGCATCCGGTCGCGCCATCGCGCCGATCGCGTCGCGCCGAAACACGCCGCCGACGCTCTGCGCGATCAGCGAAACCGGAAAGAACCCGAGCCGGTAAGCCGCGGCGAAGTAGCCGGCACTCTGCGCGTCGAACCAGTGTGGGATTGCGATCGCCAGCGCATAGGTCAGCACCGACGCGCACAGCGTCGACGGCAGGATGTACAGCGCGAACCGGCGATTCCTGACGAAGAAACCCGGCGACAACCGGAACGAATACCCTGCGCGATAGCCGCTCAGCACGATCGCGGCGGCCATCACGATCGACACTGCGGCGCTCACCCACGCGTACAGCGCGAATATGTCGACCTTGCCGCACGCCAGGCAGGCGAGCGACAGCACGAGACCGATCAGGAACCCACCGTTGACGACCATGCGCGACAGCGCAATCCATCCGTAGCGTCTGAGGCTGTTCAGGTAGGCGCCGGCAGCCAGCTGGACGAACGATGCCAGCGCATAGACGGCGACGGGATAGAGGTCCGCGCGGCGGGCGATCGCGATCAGCACCCCGCCCGCGGCGGCGACCATCAGGCTCAGCACCGTCACGTTCACCCACGCGTTGAACGATTCGCGCGGCGAATCGTCGACGCACGCGAGTTCGTAGCGCAATGCGAGCAGCGTGCCGACGAACGACGCCAGCGCGAGCAGATAGTTGAAGTGGCCGAGCGACGCCGGCCCGAACCGCCGTCCGATCACGAAGATGCAGACGAACAGCGCGATCTGCCCCATCACGACGCCGGCCAGCGAAACGATCGAATCCCGCGGATTGATCATCGCGCCTCCGTACGCCGCGCGCGACCGTATTCGCATGCCGTGCCGCCGGCTGCGCTGGACGTATCACGCATCCTGCGCCCCGTACTCGTATGCGACATAGCGATAACCGCCGTACTTCGACCCGTATCCGTACTGTCCGAGCCGCGGATTGACACCGTTGAAGATGACGCCGTTCAGGCGAACGCCGTTTTGCGCGAAGCGTTTCGCGGATTCGTCGATCTCGCCGAGCTTCGTCTTGCCCGCCATCGTGACGAGCAGCGCGGTACCGGCGAATGCGCCGAGAATGCCGGTATCGGGCACGGCGAGCACGGGTGCCGAGTCGATCACGACGATGTCGTAACACGGCGACAGACCGTCGAGCAGCGTCGAGAGATTGCGGTTCAACAGCAGTTCCGCGGGATTTTTCGGCATCGTGCCGGCCGAGATGAAGTCGAGCCCCTCGACCACCTCGCGATGAAGCACCTCCTCCACGCGTGCGCTGCCGGCAATCAGCTCCGTGAAGCCACGGCCGCGCGGAAAGCCGAGATAGTGGTGCATTCGGCCCTTGCGAATGTCGCCGTCGATCAGCAGCACGCGCTTCCCGGCGCTGGCCATCACGACCGCGAGGTTCGACGAGATGAAGGTCTTGCCGGCGCCCGGCGCGGGGCCGGCAATCAGCACGACGTTGTTCTTCGCCTCGAGCATCGCGAACTGCAGGGCGGTGCGCAGGCTCCGCAGGCACTCGACGGCCGGCTCGTTCGGGAAAGCGATCGACAGGACCGACTTGTGGCCGCTCTTGCGCGCGGCCTCTTCGGCCAGGTCGCGCTGACGGTCGCTGATCGGGACCGTCGCGTACACCGCGAGGCCGAGGCGGCGCTCGATCTCGTTGTGATCCGAGATGCCATGGAACAGCATCGAGCGGACGATCGCGGTGCCGCAGCCGGCGAGCAGCCCGAGCAGCAGCGACGCCAGCGCGACGAGCACCTTCTTCGGCCGCACCGCCACTTCCGGCACCGCGGCCGTGTCCACGAGGCGCACGTTGCCGACCTTGCCGGCCTGCACGAGCTGCAGCTGCTGCATGTTGTTCAGCAATGCCGTGTAGAGGTCGGTGTTGACCTTCACGTCGAGCATCAGCCGCACGGCCTCCTGCTGCAGATCCGGCAGGCGCCTGATCTGCAGCTCGGCGGCGTTCCGATAGCCGTTCAGCGCGGCGATTTGCTCGTCGATCACGGCCACGCTCGGGTGCCGTTCGGTGAAACGGGACATCAGCTCCTGCCGCTTCTGCTGCAACTCGAGCAGGCGCGTCTTCGCATCCGCGATCTGGGCCAGCGCGAGCTTCGCCTCCTCGGTGAGGTCGACCGTGCCATGCTCGTCGCGCAGCTTGGTCAGGCGCGCTTCGGAATCGGCCAGTTGCTGCTTGAGCTGCGGCAATTGCGCGGTGAGAAATTCAAGCGACTGCGCGGCCTCCGCCGATTTCCGCTCGATGTTCTGCCGCACGTACTGGCGGCCGATTTCGTTCATCGTGTCGCTGACCCATTTCGGATCGGTATCCTGAAGACTGGCAACGACGACGTCCGATTGCTTCACGCGTTCCTGCACGTTGAGGCGGTCGCGAATGTCCTCGATCGTCTTCAGCCGCGAGTGGCGAACCAGCATGAACGCGGCGCCCGGCTTCGCGGCGATCGATGCGACCTGCAGCACGATCGGGCCGCGCGGCGAGTCGAAGCGTTCGAGCGCGCCGACGGTGCCCTCGACCGGCGCATCGAGATCGCCGCCGTCGAGCCGATAGCGCTTGCCCCCGAGGCTCGTCAGCGTAAACGCGTCGCCTTCGTTCTTGCGCGGCACGTCGAAACGCTGCACGTCGATGCGTTCGCGGCCCCACGCGTAGCCGCCCAGGCCGGCGAGGCCGGGTTCGGACAAGCCGTCGCGATGGCGCGCGATCCAGTCGCCGATCAGCGGAAAGCGCTTCGGCTCCGCGTCGATGAACAGGTTGAGCTTGTCGACCGCACGTTCGACGACGAGGCGCGACGCGAGAATCTGCTGCTCGGCGGCGGCCGACGACTTGACGTCGAACAGCGCCGACACGTCGCCGAGCAACGACTTGGCAGCCGACGTGTCGGGACTGTCCTCGACCTGGACCATGATGTTGGCTTCGAACACGGGCTTGCCGAGAATCGCGTACGCGAGGCCGGCCGCGAGCAGCACGCACGTGATGGTCGCGATCAGCCAGCGGCTTTCCAGCAGAATGTCGAGCACCGCGACGAAATCGGTCTCGCTGCCGTCTTCGGCGGCTTGCGGCGGCGGGGCGGAGGGTTGGGTCATGGCACGATATGAGGCGTAGAAGTTCCAGTGGAGCGTCGGCCGACGGCGGCTTCAGACGATACGAAGGCGCTTCGACCACTCGGACACGCCGAGTTCGATCAGTCGCGCGCAGCGTTCGAACACGAACCTGGGCTGGCGGTAAGGGTCGTGCACGTCGAAGTCCGTGTATTCGCCGAGGCGGAACACGCGTCCCCGCGCGAACGGGAACCGGTTCTCGAGCGACGTGCGCTGTCGACGGTCCATCACGAGGATCAGGTCGGCGTCGGTACACAACGCGCGGTCGACCTGCCGGGCACGATGCGGCGACACGTCGAACCCGCGCAGGCGCATGACGTCCAGCGCGTACGGTGCGGCCGGCATGCCGACCAGCGCGTTCAGGCCGGCCGACGCGACGCGGCGCCCCGGCATCGACTGACGCAGCATCGCTTCGGCCATCGGGCTGCGGCAGATGTTGCCCTCGCAGACGATCAGGATGGACTCCATCATTTGGTCGCGATCGCCGCGGTCAGGCCGGCATTGATGGCCGGCAGCAACAGGCTGAGCACGCGGCTGAAGCGGACGAGCCCGTTGCCGTCGACATAGACGACATCCTTCGGCTTCAACTGGAATTGATTGGCGAGCACCATCGCGACCGGCGAGCGGGCATCGAGGTGATAGACCTGCGGTTGCTCGTCCTGCATCCCGCGCACCACGTAGAGCTGCGCGGCGTCGGCCGTGTTCGCGTTCAGGCTGCCGGCCTGCGCGATCGCCTCGCTCAACGTCAGCCGGCCGTTGCGCATCGGCAACGCCGTCACGGGCTTGTTGACCTCGCCCATCACGAATACGCCGCTCTCGTCGCGCGCCGGCACGCGCACGAGGTCGCCGTTGCGCAGCACGATCTTCGACGGATTGCGTCCTTGTTCGGCCATCCCGGTCAGATCGATCCGGCGCTCGACGCCGTCGCGCACCAGCACGATGCGACTCTGGTCGGCCGCCGCCGAGAAGCCGCCTGCCCGCCCTATCGCGTCATACAGCGTCATCGGGATGTCGTTCACCGGCTGCGAGCCCGGCGTATGCACCTCGCCCTCGATATAAACCTGCTTCGCGCGGAACGAGGCGATCCGCACCGTGACCTGCGGATTCCTGAACGTTTTGTCGAGACGGCGCGCAAGCTGCGTCTGCACCTGCTCGGCAGTCAACCCGGCGACCGGCAGCCGGCCCGCGTACGGGAATTGCAGCGTGCCGTCCTGATCGACGACGAACCCCGGCGGCGCATCCGCGGCGCGCGGCGCGGACTGTGCGGGCGCGCCGAGCGCCGCCGCCAGTTCGGGGTGATCCCATACGGTGATCTGCAACACGTCGCCGCGGCCAATGGTGTATGCGTCCGGCGACGAGACGATATCGCGAAGCTCGCCGGGTACACCGCGTTCGGTATCGCGCATGCGCCGGATCAGCGACAGGTCGATATTCGTCACCGGAACCGGCAGCGTGGCGCTCTCGCCGGGCGTCATGCCGCTTTGCAGCGGAATCGACGCCGGCTGCTGCATACGCATGCCCGGCGCGATACCGCACGCGCCCAGCAACGCACACAGCGGCAGGATCATCACGAGTGGGCCGACACGCGATCGTCGGCGCGGCGCGCGCGCCGGCTCCATTTGACGCAACCTCTGCATTACAACCTCGCTCTTTTTTAGTCTGAAATTGCTCCGGTCGCCTCGCGTCGTGTCGAACGCGAGTACAGCACCCCTGTCGAGACCGGACATGCCTGCTGCCACACCGTACCGTTGCGCCGGCTCCCGCCACGCGCGATCGAATCGCCTTCTCCGCGTGCGGATGGAAACGGCTAGTAAGCCCCCGAGCCGCGCACCACCACGTTGATCGTCCTGAACAGAATGCCGATGTCGCGGCGCAGCGACCAATCGCGAACGTAGGACACGTCGAGCGACACGCGCGTCGAATAGTCGGTGTCGTTGCGGCCGCTGACCTGCCAGAGGCCGGTCATGCCGGGCTTGGCCATCAGGTAGTAGCGCACGTCGGCGCCGTAGCGTTCGAGTTCGGCCTCGACGATGGGCCGCGGCCCGACCAGGCTCATGTCGCCCTTCAGCACGTTCAGCAACTGCGGCAGTTCGTCGAGGCTCGTCTTGCGCAGCAGGCGGCCGATCGGCGTGATGCGGACATCGTTCTTCAGCTTGAATTCGCGCGCCCATTCCGCCCGGGCGTCGGCGTCGCGCTCCAGCAGCGCCTTGAGCACCGCATCGGCGTTCGTCACCATCGAGCGGAATTTCAGGCACTTGAACCGCCGGCCGTTTCGGCCGACACGCTCGTGCCCGAAGATCGCGGGACCGCCATCGCGCCTCACGGCCCACGCGATGCCCAGCAATGCCGGCGCGAGCACGACGAGCAGCAACGACGCGCCCACCAGGTCGAAGCTCCGCTTGACCATTCGCTTGAGGCGCCCGACCGTCCGGTGGCCGATCTCCAGCTGGCCGCGCAGGTCCGCGTGTGCGATCGCCGCCGCGCGCACCTGACCGCCCGCACGCTCGATCACGCCAAAGATCGCGAGCGTCAGCGCCCGGAACGCGATCAGGCCGACCCCGCTGGCGAGCGTCCAGCACACGAACCACTCGCTCGACAGCACATGCGCACGATGCAGCACGTAAAGCAGCGCGGTGCTCATGCCCTGCACGACGATCCATGCAAGCACCGTGCGCCCGAGCAGGTGCAGCGCCGATCGCGTTCGCGCCCTCTCGTAGATGCCGCAGGCGGGAAATACCGACAACGCCAGCGCGGCGGCAAACGCGACGAGAGCACCGTCGAACAGGGTGCCGCGCGCACCGCCGGTCGCACCGATCAACGCGGGGATGAACGCGCCCAGCACGATCATTCCGATATCGGTCGCTCGATTGATCAATGAATTCATTGATATGAACTCCTAAGTCATCATCCAATATCCATTCACGACGCAGTGCGGCATCACGTCATGCGGCACGCTGGTTGCGGCGCCTCTGCTTCAACGTTTCCGCAGTGCATCATATTCGCCGCGACTCGCGCCTTTATCGATTGCGTCCGAATCCGCCTTGTTGATGGCGGAAAAAATCAAGCCGATTCCGCGAGCGAATTATTCAAGCTATTTCCCGAATCGAGCGATGCACGAATAACGTGCGTTCTCACCCATTCATGCACGGATTCGGATCAGATATACGACACGACTTTCATCTCGATTTGCAATTCGACGCGGCCGTCATTGCCCGCGCACGGAGCACGCGCATGCACCGCCTGGCGCGTCTGAGCCTACGAGCGAGCATTGGCCGGACTACAGCACTCGATGCTCGCTCAACGAATAAAAAGGCCTGCACGGTTCGCTCACGACGATCCGGCAGGCAAAATTCCGAGGAGTGCCGGGGTGCCGCCTCCTCGAAAGGCCAGGCGATAACTTAATCAACGGAAATACGCATGGGTTGATTCATGTCCGACCATGCCACGATTGTGGCTGAATCCGCCTTTATCAGATCAGAATTGACTACACTTCTTATTTGCAATCCGAATTAATAAAAAATTCACTCCGACCAAACATCGATATCCACGTATGGATTTGAATTCGTGCAAAGAGATTACGTCGATTGGTGGAAAATGGCGAATTGCGATCGCCCGCTCTAGGACGACGCGCCGCTCATCCAGCCGCCCAAATCCGACGCGTACAGCGTGTCCGTCGAGGCGTCACTGTCCTTTCGTGCCGCTGCCCGAAATTCGGTCGGCGACGTCTGCAAGTGCTGGCGAAACAGTTTCGCCATCCGGTCGCCGCTGCCGAGGCCGGTACGCCGCGCGACCTTGTCCGCCGGAAGATCCGTCTCGATCAGCATGCGGCAGGCCTTTTCGAGGCGTATCCTCAGCACGAACTCGGTCGGCGTGACACCGATTTCGTTCTTGAAGCGCCGCAAGAAATTGCGCTCGCTCATCGCGGCGGCCTGCGCGGCATCGGCGATCGAAATGCGGTTCTCGCTATTGACCCGCAAATGATGCGCGGCCATCCGGATCAGCGTGCTCGCACGAGCGACGCGTGCGCCGAACAGCACGTCGGTCAGTTTGCGGTTCGCGCCGGACACCATGCACATCACGATTTCCTGCGCGATTTCGTAACCCATGTCCACCCGGACGATCGACAACGCATCGGAGAAAGGCCCGTCGTCTTCGTCGCCGGCGGCTTCATCGTCATCGCGGCCGACAGACGACGCGCCGCCGTCCGTTCCCGGCGCGGCCTTCTCTATCTCCTTCTGCGCCAGGCGCATCTGCGTCAGCAATCTCCGGCCGCCATGGCTGCCGCGCACGACCCGCGCCCGCTGATGGACATGCCGGACCCACGCAATAAACTGTTCGTCGAGCTCGTCGGTCCCGCCTTGACCGCTCAACACGAACATCGCGTGCACCCTGCTCGCTTCGAGTGTGCGCGCTGCTTCCGTCCAGATGCCCACGCCCGACGACGAACGAACCGGGCCGCCATGCACGGAATACAGGCGCAATTCGTAACGGTCGACGAATGCACCATCGACCCGCCCGAGCTGATTCGCCAGTTCGAAAACGGCGGCCAGCTTGCCCATCTGCATAATGGAAAAACCCTCGAGCAACAGTACGATTACGCTTGCTCGCTGATGTCCGTTGCCGGCGCCTCTACCCCGATTCACGCTTGACCCCGTCGATGAATGATTCGGCACTGTTTGCATCTTGCGGCCCTTTAACAATTTCTTACATTTGTTGTTTTCTGCGCCGCATCATAAGGGGCGGTTCTCGTTCGCCGATTTGTCAATGTCTGTTTTCGCCGTGTTGTTGTCGGATTCAATCAAGCCAATGATATGGAACTATTTATTGAAATTCGTCAATTTCGGTGAAGATACTGTCACGCCATTTCGCGGGAAATTGACGTGCATCAATGTCAAGAAATATAAATCGGGATAACGCAGGCAGGGGGATATCGCCGGTAATGAAGAGAAACCGAAATCGATCGAATGCGTCGCCTTTTCCGAGTGGCGCCGCCGCAATGGGCGAGCGGGTCGTATCGCGGGGACCCCACGCGGGCGAGGGTGAGAACCGTTTCAGGCGCGCATGGTCGATGTCGCTCAGGTCGGGATGAAAGCGGCCTGCAATAAAGCACGTGGCTGCCCACGCCGACATGCCGTCGAGCCCAAACCCTGGCCAGTATTCCGATTGCTCGCGCGCTCCGGTGGAACGTTTGCGTCAAAGCTGGATACTCCGATTTTCGACTTCACCCGGGCTGGTCGTTGGAATTAGGCGAATCGGTGGTGCCGCGAGTGCATCGCACACGCATCGATTTCGCGCAAACGTTCATCTGGGGGGATTGGGGTGCGCATTTAAGGAAAATTCAGATCGTATGTGACCTCGGATCGGTAATGAAATACCGGCGCCATCGTCGAATCTTTCGGTATAGCGTCACGCAAACGTTTGTCGTTGAAGAGGCCCAGGAGCCGATACATGGACCGCGTGAAATTCCCGAGAATTACACGCGATTACTATTGATTACACGAGATGATTCGCCCGCGTGCCGGATCCTGTGCGGTTTATCGGACTTGTCGGCATCGATCCGTCATAGGGCATTCGTCCGGCGGGCGCTCATCGAATTCGGATCGACTTCTTTCGATGGGCGTTGCGCGTCGGTCGAATGCGGCACATGCGATATGCGCGCTGCCCTGTCCGCACCGCCGGCCCGGGATCACGAAAGGAGAAAACGGTTGCGGGCTACCACGCCAGACGCATTTCAGTCATGCACCCGGTGCGCAACAAACTTTCATTCGTACTTCCGATTTTCGTGCGTCGACAGGAAACGCTCAATGTCCAATCGAATCGGTAGTACTCCGGAAGACGGATGGTCGATCGCATACATTCTGCCACGCGACCCGACAGCGGCGCTCACGCCAACGCCCAACGCCCAACGCCCAACGCCCAACGCCCAACGCCCAACGCCCAACGCCCAACGCCCAACGCAATCAGGATCATAGAAACCCGGCAGCCGCGCGCATGCCCGTCTGACAATTCCGACCGCTGCGCGGCGCCGAGCGTGCGGGCGTCGCAGTTCGCGCGATCGTCAGTTCGACGGGAGTTGCTGCGCGTCGAACCAGTCGAGCAGCGTGCGCGTGACGAACGCCGGATTTTCCAGGTTCGAGATATGGCCGGCGTCGGGCACCAGCGCATGCGCGCAGCCGATCACGCTCGCCATCTTCACGGTTTCCGACGGCGGGCGCGCCATGTCGCCCGCGCCGCACATCAGCAGGGTGCGCGCGGCATCGAGTTCGGCAAGTGTCGCGAGCGTATCGGGCCGGCCGAAGATCAGCCGGCCGAGCGGCGCGATCGATTGCCGCAGCCGGTCGGCCGGCAGGTTCGCGAGCGCATCGCGAAACGCCGTCGGCAACGGGTCGTCGAGATTGACGTCCGGCCGGAAGAACAGCGGCACGATCGCGTCGAGCAGCGGCGGCGCGATGCGGCCCGCGGCCTCGATCGCGTCGAGCATCGCGAAGTAGCGGGTGCGCGTCGCATCGGGTTCGGCTTCGAGCGACGCATCCATGATCACGAGCGAGCGCACGCGCTGCGGCTCGCGCAACGCCAGCCGGGCGCCCCACATGCCGCCGACGCTGAGCCCGACGATCGCGCACTGTTCGATCTCCAGCGCGTCGAGCAACGCGCTTGCGTGCGCGGCGAGATCGTCGAGCGTGTGCGTGCCGCTCGGCAGCGCGCCCGATTCGCCATGCCCCCACAGATCCGGCACGATCACGCGATAGCGTCGCGACAATGCGTCGATTTGCGGCGCCCACATCGTCGCGTCCCACAGATAGCTGTGCCCGAGTAGCACCGGAAAACCGGCGCCGCGATCGAGGTAGTGCAGGGTACTGCCATGAATGCTGTGTGCGGGCATGCTGTCTCCGGGGGTGTCAAGACGCGGCGGTGGCCCGGAAACGGGTGCCGCGGTCGGCGGCGTTCTGCGACGAACGCGAAGCGGCGCATCATCGCACAGGTTGCAGGTGCCGCGCATGACGCCGCGCGCGACGCATTCGCCGCGCCGCGCTAGCCGACGCGGTACATCGGCAGCACGTTGCTGCCGGCGCTATCCTGCTCCGTCTCGAGCGAATGACACGCTTGTTCGAGCAGCCAGTTGGTCAGCACCGCGATATCGAATTCGTTGCACGCATCGGGGTTCTGCACGAGCATGTAGCTGCCCGATGCAACGGTGCAGTGCGGGAACAGCTCGACGAGCCGCCCCTGCTTCAACAGCCCGTCGACCAGCGGCCGCCTGCCGATCGCGATGCCGTGGCCGTCGACCGCGGCCTGGACCAGTTGATCGTACTGGCTGAAGTGCAGCGCGCCGGCCGGCCGCAGCCGCGGCACGCCGAGTTCCTTCAGCAAATGGCTCCACCCATGCCACGGCCACTCGCCGCGCGGATCGTCGAGGTGCAGCAGCACGTGCTTGTCGAGGTCGGCCGGCCTCATCGACGCGGCGTCGCCCGCCGCCACCAGGCTCGGGCTGCACACCGCGACGACCCGCTCGCGAAACAGCACGTCCGTATCGTCGGTCGACGTATACGGGCCTGCATAGCGCACGGCCAGGTGCAAACGTTTGCGCTTGAGATCTTCGATTTCGCTCGTGGCCGACACGCGCACGTCGATGTCCGGATAGCTGGCGCGGAACGAACCGAGGCGTGGAATCAGCCACAGCGCGGCGAACGAGACGGTGGTCGACAACGAGATGGCGCGCTGGCCGACACTCGACGACAGCTTGCCGACCACCGATTCCAGGTCGGACAACGCGAACGAGATCGCGTCGTACAGCTCGCGCCCCTTGTCGGTCAGCGTCAACGAACGAATGTGCCGATGGAACAGCTCGATCCGGAGCTGCTCTTCGAGCGCCTTGACCTGCCGACTCACGGCAGATTGCGTGACGTTCAGTTCCTGCCCCGCCCGCGTGAAGCTCAAATGGCGCGCCGCGCATTCGAAGCCCCGCAGGAAATCCAGCGAAGGCAGACTTCTCAATCGCTTTGCCAATCTCACATTAGCCATACCGCCGCCTCAAAGTTGCACCCATCGACCGATAAGTCGCCCTTCGTCTCCCTGAATCGTTTCTCCTATTTGGATTCGGAAACGATTTTATCTTGAAGTATGGAGGCACAGCATTCTTATTTTCAATCGTGACACTTGTATTTATCTATCGATTTTCATCGCATCGACTTACTTACACCAACATTGTCCATGTAGTGATTTTGTAAATTTATATCCGAACGAATCCGCCCCCAAGATAGTCGATAAACCCCCGTAAAAACATAGAATTACCATAAAAACACGACGCTCTCATGCCGGGTTCGTCGCGCAAACAGACGCAACACCAGGTTCCTACAATTCAATTTCAATTAGCTGACTTTTAATTCTATTTCCCGGATTGCGAAAGACAAACGGCCAGCAACATACACGAAAAATACCGGTTAAATCCCGAATTAAGTGTTTACATAAATATACTAAACACAAGAAGTTCAAAGGATCATGCAATTTCAAGAAACCGATGCGTCGATTATGTCCGGAAATGATTAATTCTCCGGCCGTTAGCGCCATTAGCGCAGGTCGGCTGCATGGCGTTCGCCTGTCGGCCGGAATGGAGCCCGCGCCGCGCGATAGCTGAGGTGTCGATCCGCTACGCGCAGTCCACCGCATCCTTCGTCCGCGCGATCACTTCGCGGCGATAGCGGTTCAGTTCCTGCGCGGTCGCGAACGTGCGCTCGAACAGGATCGACAGGTTGTGCAGAATCCGCTCGACGACCTTCTTCTCCCACTCGCCGTCGAAACGGATCTGCTCGTCGAGCCAGCGCTCGAGCCATTCCGGATCGGGCAGACGTGACTGCACGGTGTCGCGCGGGAACAGCGCCTGGTTCACGTGCAGGTTGGTCGGGTGAAGCGGTTTTTCGGTGCGGCGCGCCGACGCCATCAGCACGCCGATCTTCGCGAATGCGGCACGGGCGACGTCGCCGTGGTCGTTCAGCGCCTTCTTCATATAGCGCAGGTACGCGCCGCCATGGCGCGCTTCATCGCGCGAAATCGTGTCGTAGATCTGCTTGATGACGGGCTCGGTGTGCCAGTCGGCCGCGCAGCGGTACCAGTGGTTCAGGCGGATTTCGCCGCAGAAGTGCAGCATCAGCGTCTCGAGCGGCGGCGCCGGATCGAACTGGAAGCGCACCGCGTGCAGTTCCTCTTCGGTCGGCACCATCTCCGGCTTGAAGCGGCGCAGGTATTCCATCAGCACGAGCGAATGCTTCTGCTCCTCGAAGAACCATACGCTCATGAACGCGGAAAAATCGCTGTCGTGCTGGTTGTCGCGCAGGAACATTTCCGTGGCGGGCAACGCCGACCATTCGGTGATCGCGTTCATCTTGATCGTCTTCGCCTGCTCGTCGGTGAGCAGCGAAGCGTCGAACTTGTCCCACGGAATGTCCTTCTCCATGTCCCAGCGGACAGCTTCGAGCGATCTGAAAAGTTCCGGATAGAGCATCGTCGTCACCGTGGTTGCAACGCATTCGACACCGGTGGTCACGCCGATTGCGTGGACGCCGGCGCGGCCGCTTCGGTCTCGGGCTCGCGATCGTCCCGATCGTCGTCCACCGAGCGCGGCGTCAGCCGGCCGCGCAACAGCGCGTAATAGAACTGCCGATACGTGCGGTGGTAATAGCGGATGCGCGGCGCGATCGCGCCATGCAGATCGTGCAACCGCTCGATCGGCAGGTTCGGCATCATGTGATGCTCGACGTGATAGTTGTTGCCGTTCGTGAACCAGGTCATGAACGCGTTGCTCTCGATCGTCCGCGTGTTGCGGAACGGGTCGGTGCTCGTCAGGTCGCAGCGATAGTGCTCGGGCATCTCGACCAGCGCATGCACGGGCGCCGCGACGCACACGAGCGGCACGACCCACACCCAGACGACGAACCACGTGTGCAACGCGACCGACAGCGCGGCCAGCAACGCGATCGTCGTGGCCATCAGCAGGTAGTCGCGGCGGATCGCACGCGACACGAGTGCGTTGTCGCCGAAGCGCGCGCCCGGCACGACGAGCTTCGCGACGTTCTTCGCGAACTGGATATAGTGCGCGGCCATCGACAGCCGCCACGCCCACAGCCCGACATTGACGACGGGGCGCGCGCCGTACTGGTCGCCGTAGTCGAAGAACTCCTTGTTCTCCGGCGTGCCGAGCAGCCGGTGATGGCGCAGGTGGCTGTCCTGGTAAGCGTGGAACGACACGAGCATCGGCATGCCGAGCAGCAAGCCGAACACCATGTTCAGGCGCTTGCTGCGGAACCCCTGGTAATGCAGCGCCTGGTGCTGCAGCTCGACGCCGTGCGCATACATCGCACCGATCAGCAGGATGCCGACGATCTTCAGGATCACGAGCGCCGACAGCGCGAACATCATCCCGTGCGCGATGAGCGCGACGTACACCGCCAGCTTCAGCGAGAAGACCACGCCGCTCGGGCGGCTCTTCATGTCTCCAACCGATTTCGTGCGGGCGACCAGCGATGAGGTGACGGACAAGACGCTCTCCTTGAGCCGGGCCCTGCCCGGCACGATGACGCGGCGGCGCTGGCGCGCTGCCGGGATGCAATTCTTCTGTGAGTCGATGTTTCGGACAAACGAATTTTCCGAACGCATTGCATGACGCCCGCGCATGAGCGCACCACATCGTGAACTAGACGACCGGTCGAATGAGACAGACCAGTCGCCTGGCGCGTGTTCACCGTTCCCGCCAATAACGAATGGGCACGGGCCCGAGTGGATGCGCTCCGCTCATGCATAGCCTGCATAGATTCCGTTTGTCGCGGCCGATCGATCCGGCAAGAATCCCCCTCACTCGACGAACGGCGCCGCCGGCACCGTGGCGCGAGCGGCCGTGTTCCGCAACGGGAGAATCCTCGTGACGAAGTACGCATCGACCATTCATCGCCTGATCGAATCGCTCGAGGACGTCGCGGGCGCCATGCATCGCATGACGTTCGTCGACGACGCGGGCAACGAAGCCGGCATCACGTACCGGCGCTTCGCGGAAGAAGTGTTTCGCCAGGCCGGCGCGCTGCGCGAGCTCGGCGTGCGCGAGAACGATCTGGTGATGCTGGCGCTGCCCGCGTCGGTCGAGCATGCGGCCGCGATGATGGCCTGCGTGATGACGGGTGCGCTGCCCTGCACCGTGCCCGTTCCCGCACGGCGCGCGACAGCCGGACGGCAGGTGGTCGACGTCGCGTGCGAGCTGTACCGGCCGCGCATCGTCGTCGCCGCCGATGCGCAGGCCGCGGCCTGGCGCGACGACGCGTTTCCGGCGGCCTCCACGCGCGTGGTCGATCTCGCGACGCTGTCGAGCGCCGCGGACGCCGGCGCGCGCGCGCTGATCAGCGCGAAGAGCGGCCACGATCCGCATCATGTCCAGCTCACGTCGGGTTCGACGTCGCATCCGAAGGCCGCGGTGCTCAGCCACGACAACGTGATCGCGAACGTGCTCGGCATCGGCGGCTCGGTGCGCTTCGACATCGCGGCCGGCGACGGCACCGCGTCGTGGCTGCCGCTCTATCACGACATGGGGCTGCTCACGCTGCTGTCGAATCTGCATTACCGCGCGCCGCTATTGATGATGCAGCCGAACAGCTTCATCCGGAATCCGCTCGGCTGGTTGAAGCGCATCGCATCGGCGCGCGCGACGACGACGTCGGTGCCGACCTTCGCGCTGCGCTACTGCGTGCGCCGCTTCAATGCCGCCGCGATGGACGGCGTCGACCTGTCCGCGTGTCGCAACATCTTCATCGGCGGCGAACGCGTGGACGACGCGACGCTGCGCGATTTCGCCGCGACGTTCGCGCCGTACGGCCTCGCGGCATCGGCGTTGCAACCGTGTTACGGCATGGCCGAATCGACGCTCGCGGTATCGATGCATCGCGCGTGGCACGAAGGCGCGGTCGATGGCGCGCCGTACGTGATCGCCGACGCACTCGACCGGCGCGCGTTGATCGAGCGCCGCGACGCGCAGCCGGTCGCCGCGAACGACGGCCGCGATACGGAAACCGAAACGGTGCTCGCGATGGGCACGCCGATCGACGGGATGGCGTTCCGCATCCTCGACGACGGCGACCACGCGCTGGCAAACCGTGCGGTCGGCGAAGTCGCGATCCGCGGCACGTCGGTGATGCTCGGCTACCTGAACCCCGACGACGGCACGATCGCCGCGCCGCTGACGGCCGACGGCTGGTTTCGCACCGGCGACATCGGCTACGTCGCGGACGGCCAGCTGCATATCCTCGGCCGCAAGAAGGAAGTCATCATCATTCGCGGCAGCAACTATTTCCCGCACGAGATCGAGGAAGCGCTGGCCTCGCACAGCGCGCTGCGCAAGAGCACGTGCATCGCGTTCGGGCTGCCCGATCCCGAAACCGGCACCGAGCGGCTGGTCGTCGCGATCGAGGCGCGGCCCGTCGACGCGACGCCGCAAACGCGCACCGAGTGCCAGCAGTTGCTCGCGTCGCGCATCGGCTTCGCCGCGCAGGATCTGTGTTTCGTCGAGCCCGGCTCGCTGCCGCGCACGACGAGCGGCAAGCTGCAGCGCGTGAAGTGTCGCGATCTCTATGCGAACGGCGCGTTGCCGGTTATTCCCGCGCCGGCCGCCGTCGAAGCCGGCCAGGGAGCGTTCGCATGACGGCCGCTTCGCTAACCCCGGTGCTCGAGCTGCGCGACGTCACGCGCGTGTACGAAGGCGCCGGCCGCGTCGTCGCGGTGCGCGACGCGACGATCTCGATCGGGCAGCGCGACGTCGTCGCGCTCGTCGGTCCGTCGGGCAGCGGCAAAAGCACGCTGCTCAACCTCGCCGGCTTTCTCGACGTGCCGACGAGCGGCGAACGCTGGCTCGAAGGCCGACGCATCGACGACGCGCCGGACACGCTCGAACGGATTCGCCGCGAACGTATCGGCTTCGTGTTCCAGCAATTCAACCTGATACCGGTGATGTCCGCGCTCGAGAACGTCGAGCTCGGCTGCTTCGCGTGGGGCACGCCGCGCACGCGGCGCGAACGCGCCCGCGCGATGCTCGACGCGGTGGGGCTCGCCGCGCGCGAACGGCACCGCCCCGGCGAGCTGTCAGGCGGCGAACAGCAGCGCGTCGCACTGGCCCGCGCGCTCGCCAAGGAGCCGGCGATCGTGATCGCGGACGAGCCGACCGCGAGCCTCGACAGCACCAATGCGCGGGCGGTCGCCGAGCTGATCCTCGACACCAACCGCACGCTGGGCACCGCCTTTCTGATTGCGTCGCACGACGATCGTCTGTGCGCGCACCTGCCGCGTCGCATCGAGATGCGCGACGGCATACCGGGAGTGAATCGTGAACTGGTCGACGTTTGCGTGGCGTAACCTCTGGCGCAACCAGCGCCGCACCGTGCTGACGATGGCGATGATCGGCGTCGCCGCGTTCGCGTCGAGCCTCGCGCTCGGCTACGTGATCGCGACCTTCGACGCGGTGCGCGAAGGGTCGATCGACAGCGGCGTCGGCCACGTGCAGGTGCTGCATCGCGGCTATCTCGACCTGATCGGCGAACGGCCGCTGCAGTACGGGCTGACCGCCGACGAACAGGCTGCCGCCACGCGGGCGATCGCACAGCTGCCCGGCGTCGCGACCACCGCGCGCGGCATCGACTTCGACGGGCTCGTATCGAACGGCGATCTCAGCTATGGCTTCGTCGGCGAAGGCATCGAACCGAACCGCGAGCCGCCCGGCTTCTTCGACTATCACACGGTGCTGTCGGGCCGCTATCTGTCGCCGACGAACGCGGGGACCGAAGTCGTGGTCGGCGCCGAACTCGCGCGCAAGCTCGGCGTGCACGTCGGCTCGGTCGTGCAGCTGATGGCGTCGACCGCGCACGGCGGCATCAACGCGACCGACGCGCAGATCGTCGGCGTGATGAGCACCGGCAACAAGGACGTCGACGAACGGATCGTCAACGTGACGTTCACGGCCGCGCAGGCGCTGCTGCGCACCGACCGTGCATCGCGCATCGCGGTGTTCCTCAAGGACACCGCCGGCACGCCAGCCGCCGCCGCGGCGCTGCGCACCGCGCTGCCGACGCTCGACGTGCGGACCTGGGATCAGCTCGTGTCGCTCTATCACCAGATCGTCGCGCTGTACAAGAACCAGTTCTCGGTATTCGGCGCGATTCTCTGCGTGACGATCCTGCTGTCGATGAGCAACTGGATTCTGATGAGCATCGTCGAGCGACGCCGCGAGATCTCGACGCTGCGCGCACTCGGCGTGCCGGCCGCGACGGTGCGCGGCGTGCTGATCCAGGAGACCGCGCTGCTCGGCCTGCTCGGCGCGGCCGCCGGGATCGCGCTCGCGCTGCTGACGATGGTCGCGCTCAATCACGCGCAGATCCACCTGCCCGCGCCGCCCGGCCGCGTGAAACCGATCTTGCTCGAATTCACCGTGTCGCCCGTCGCCGTGGCCGCCGTCGAAGCCGCGTTCGTCGTGCTCGGCGTGGCCGCGGCACTGCTCGCGACGCTCGGGCTCGCGAAACGCAACATCCTCGAAGGACTCGCTCCATGAACCGCATTCGCCTTACGTTCGCCGCGCTCGTCGCGTGCGCGCCGCTCGCCGCGCAGGCGGCCGACGCGCCGACGGCCCAGACCATGCTCGCCCGTGCCGACGCGTACCGCAGCACGGCCGCCGATACGCAGACGAACATCCAGATCACCAACGAAGTCGGCGGACAATCCGGCGACGCGACGCGCTATCTCGTCTACACGCGCGGCAACGGCGACACGCTTGCGCTCACGCGCAGCGGCGAGAACGACGGCCAGAAATACCTCGCGACGACACGCGGGCACTGGTTCTACGTGCCGAACACGCGCAGCGCGGTGCGCATCAACGGCATGCAGCGGCTGCAAGGGGAAGTCGTGATCAGCGACATCACGCGCACGCACTGGGCCGACAGCTATCGCGCGACGGCCGTGCCGGGCACGACGCCGATCGCCGGCAAGCCGGCCACCGAGCTCGACCTGACCGCGACCGATCCCGACAACGTCTACCCGACGATCAAGCTGTGGGTCACGCCCGATACCGACGTGCCGGTGCGCGCGCAGTTCTTCCTGGCGAGCGGCCTGCTGTTTCGCAGCGCCGACTTCTCGGCGCCGGTCGACGCGAACGGCCGCAAGGTGATCCGCAAGATCACGTATCGCAACGAGGTCGAGAAACAGCGCGCGAGCGTCGTCGACATCCTCGACGGCCAGCCGCGCAAGATTCCGTCGGGCTGGTTCAATCCCGACACGCTCGCCGATGGCCAGTGAGTACGACGCCGATGCCGACGCCCATCGTGACCGCCGCCGTTCATCGCCCGATCGCACCCGCCGCGGCTGGCCCGGTGTCGCGCTCGCCATCCCGCTCGCGCTCGGCTGCACGCTCGCGCACGGAGAATCGCTGATGGACCAGCTCGGCACGCTCAACGGCATCGGCTACGCGCGCTCCGTCGACAGCATGGACGGCCGCGCGCTGCTCGGCCGCCTGATCGGCGACTCACCGCGCGATCAGCAGGAAGCCGGGCTGCTCGCGCGCATCGACGGCGAAAACCTGTTCGTGAACGCGCGCGTCGTCGCCAGCAACCATTCGCTCGGCGCACAGGCGAGCCGCTTCAACGAAGCCGGCGTGCGCTACGCGTTCGACAACGGCATCACGCTGACGGCCGGCAAGCGGATCGACACGCTCGATACGTCGCAGGCATTCTTCCCGCTCGGCTTCTTCCAGAAACGGGCCGCGACGGCCGACATCTACGATCGCTACGGCGACGTCGAAGGCACGCCGCTCGTCGAGGCGAAATGGGCCGGCGAACAGACCACGCTGCAGTTCATCGCCGGCGAGAACCGCACGCTGCGCAACGACGTCGACAACCGCGACGTCGAAGGCGCGACGCAGCTCGTGCGCGGCGCGTACAACTGGTCGGGCGGCTCGGCCGCGCTGCTCGCGGGCCGTCACGCGGGCCGCGGCGGCGCGGGCGCGACGCTGTCGTTGGACGTCGCGCGCTCGAACACCGTCTATGCGAGCGCATGGCTCGAGCGCGGCACGACCCGCCCGCTGCCCGCTTTCATCGCGAACGGCACGCCGCTCGATTCGGCCGCTGCGTACGACGCCGTCGATCGCCGCAACGATCGCCAATACATGTGGCGCAGCGCGCTCGGTATGCAAAGCGCGCTGCCCGGCAACCTGTCGCTGATCGTCGAGTGGTCGCACGACGAAGCGCGTTACGACGCGAGCCAGTGGCGCCGGATGGTCGGCGCGGTGCAGGCGAACAACGCGCTGCTGCCGGTCGCGCCCGGCGCCGCGCTGGCCGGCCTCGGCGGCACGGCCAACTTCGTGAGCGTCGACGGCAGCCTGCGCGACTACCTGTTCGCGCGGCTCGGCAAGAAAGTCGGCCGCGTCGAGTATTCGCTGCGCGGCATCTATTCGCCGCAGGACAAGGGCCTGCTCGCGATCGCGCAGGTCGTCGCCGACATGAACACGCGCGTGAGCGTCGACGTCGCGCTCACCCACGCTTTCTCCGACGGCCAGTCCGAGTACCGGATGGTCGGTCTCTGCACCCGCATCGACGCCGCCGTGCGCGTGCGTTTCTGACAGGAACCCTGCCATGTCCACGCTTTCCGCCCCCGCCCCTGTCGCACCGTCGCCGCTGCTGCGCGTGGCCGACCAGGCCGCGTATCCGGTGCTGCGCCACCTCGACGCGATCGGCACGCCGCCGCGCGCGGCGGCCCGGCTCGTCGAAGCCGCCACCGTGCGGCTGCTCGACAGCGAGATGGTGATCGCGCTGCGCGCCGCCACGCCGGACGTGCTGCCCGACGCATCCGCGTCGACGCCGTTGCGGCACGACGAAGCGCCGCTCACCGAAGCACTGCTCGAACAGATCGGCAACGAAGGATTTCATCACCTGTTCAAGCCGTTCATGCGCGCGTTCATCCGCATCATGTTCGGGCTGTTCTTCTCCGACGACCAGAACCGTCGCGCCTGCGAGTGCATCGACGCCGGCCACAACTTCGCGTTCCTGATGAGCGACGGCGGCGGCCCGACGCTGGCCGCCTGGCGCACCGTCGTGCGCAGCGACGACAACGGGCTCGCGCTGACCGTCGACAAGGTGTGGGGCATCGAGGCGCACCGCGACTGCATGGCCGTCGTCGCGGCACGCCTGCCGGGCGTGATGTTCCCGGCCGCCTATCTTGTGTGGCCCGACGAGTATCGAAAACTGAAGCGCTCGACCTGCGGCGCGCCGTTCCTCGCGGGCAACCTGCAGCTCGCGAACGTCGGCGGCCAGGTGCGCGTCGCTGCCGAGGATCGCCTGCGGATCGGCGGCCCGACCGTCTTCAACAAATACCTGACCGTCGTGCGGCCGTACTTCGTCCGCGCGCTGATGGCGCACGTCGGCTGGCTCGAACGGACCGGCCGCGTCGAACTCGACGCCGACGCGCGCGCCGTGCACCGCTTCATCGCGGACGCCGCGCGCACCCAGACCGACGACGCGCACTACAGCTTCGGCAAGGTGCAGCGCGTGCTCGCGATCAAGCTGCTGTCGAACGAGTTCCTGAGCGCGCTCGTGCGCGACGGCAAGGTGCCGCGGTTCGACGACCAGCGCGACCTGCTGGCGTTTTCGAAGATGGAAGGCAGTTCGTACCGGTGTTATCACGAGCTTCGCAAGAGCCTGCGCTGCGAAGCCGGCAGTTGATCCACGCGACAGGCCGATCGATCCCGATCAATTCAACTCAACTCCAGGAGCTCCCCTCATGACGACCCAGAACGTTCCGGCCGACGCGCTCGACATCCTGTCCCGCGAAGTCGCGAAGATCCTCAACGTCGAAACCGTCGACACGGACGCCGGCATCGGCGAACTCGGCATCGATTCGCTGAACATCGTCGAGCTGATCGTGTTCTGCGAACAGCTTTACGGTTCGATCGATCCGGAAGCGCTGAACATCACGCAGTACACGACGCTGCAGCGGCTCGACGCGCAACTGCGCAGCCAGCAGCACGCGGCCTGATACGACGATGCTCGCGCCCCTTGCCCCCGTGGCGGCCGCCGCCGTCCAGCCGGCCCCGGCGACCGCGCTGACCGTGCAGGCGCTCGCGTACCGGCGCGTCGCGCCGTCGCGCGACGGCGCGGCCGTGCCGCTCGACGACACGGCGCACGTGATCGGCACGCTCGCGTGCGCCGAGCGCGAGCGGCTGTGCGGCGCGGTCGGCGCGGACGACTACGTGGTCAGCTCGACGATCCTGTCGATGCTGCTGATGAACGATTCGCCGCAGCACCGCGTGTTCGCGCAGGCGCTTGCCGGCGCGAACGACTACACGCCCGACTGGATGACCTGCTCGTACGAATGCGCGGGCTGGGGCTATGTGTTGCGCCGCGCGCTGGCCACCGCGGCCGAGACCGGGCCGCGCACGCTGCTGCTGCAGATCGTCGACGTCGACGTGCACGGCTTTACCTACTGGCACGGCAATCCCGCGTGGGGGCGCTCGGGCTTCGGCGTCTGCACGCTGCTCGTCGACGTCGGCCGCGAGCCGGCGCAGTCGGTGATCGCGGACGCCGCGCCGCCGTCCAGCGCGGTCGTGCGGCTCGGCCGCGACATCCGCACGTTCTGCGCGGCGCGCCCGGGCCTGCACGCGGCGCTGCCGTTCTTTCCGGCCACGTCGCGGCGCGCGCTGCTCGCGTCGGTCGGCAAGACGCCGCTGCTGCCGGACGGCCACGGCGTGTTCGGTCATGCGTTCGGCAGCGACCCGTGGCTGTCGGTGCTGCTCGCGCACCGCGACGGCGACACGCCGCGCCGCGCGGCAGTCTGCTCGCTCGCGCTGAACGGCTATTACGCGATCGCCGACGTCGCGTTCGCGCCGGACGCGACGTTCTCTCTCGACGGCGAGGCGTGACATGGTGCGCCCCGTTCATTTCACCTATCGGATCGAGCGCGATGCGCGCCAGCCGGTCGCGGTCGCGGCCAGCGCGTACCGGATGCCGCTCGACACGCCGGCCGACTATGCTCGCGCCGCGCTCGCGGAAGCGGCCGGCGATGCTTACGACACGGGCAATACGCACGACGGGGCCGGCGGCGAACGCCGCGTGCTGCTCGACCACGTGCAGTATTTCGCGTTCCTCGCGGAAATCGCCGCGCGGATTCGCGACGCCGTGCACGCGGACGCCCGCCTCTTCATCGAAGTGTGCGCACCGTACTTCGGCGCGTTGCCGGCCGAACTGCTCGCCCCGCACGTGCTGCTCGGCGTGCACCTGTACGACGAAGCGTTGCGCGATGCCGCACGCGGCGCGCCGGTCGTCTGGATCGGCGACCGCATCCTGCGCGATGCGGAATTCGCCGGCGACAACCGCGTGTGCTGCGCGATCTGGCCCGCGCGGCTCGCCGACGCGTTCGACGCGCAACTGCGTGGTGCGTGGCCGTCGTTCGCGATCCGGCTCGAGCCGCACCCGGGCGCACCGCGCGCCGCCCCGTTCACCGATTCCGCCCATCATTCCGGCGCCGCCGCGCGGCCGGGGAGACCCTGACATGAATGACACGCTTACCGTGATGCAGGACACGGCCGACATCCGCTGGTCGATGCCCGTCGACGCGCTGATGTCGAACGACTACGCGCTGCGCGAAGAGGCGCTGAACCGGCTGTACGAGAAGGCGAAAGCCGCGCAGTGGGACGTCGCGACCGACGTCGACTGGCGCCACGACCTCGATCCGGCGAACCCGCTCGGCATGCCCGACCCGACGCTGCTGATCTACGGCACCGAGCTGTGGGGCAAGCTCGCCGACGCCGACAAGCGCGAGGTGCGCCACCACGCGCAGGGCTGGCTGTTGTCGCAGATCCTGCACGGCGAGCAGGCCGCGCTGATCTGCGCGTCGAAGCTCGCGTCGGCCGAAAGCGGCCTGAGCGCGCGGCTGTGCGCGGCCGCGCAGATGATGGACGAAGCGCGCCACGTCGAGGCGTACGCGAAGCTCGTCAACGAGAAGCTCGACGTCAGCTACCCGATGAGCCGCTCGCTGAAAGGGCTGCTGCACGACACGATCACGAGCAGCGCGCTCGACATGACGAACCTCGGGATGCAGGTGCTGGTCGAGGGCATCGCGCTGTCGATTTTCCAGAGCGTCGTCGCGTACAGCACCGACCCGTTCATCAAGGACCTTTTCCTGCGGATCCAGCGCGACGAAGCACGCCACTTCGCGGTCGGCCGGATCACGCTGTGCCGCGTGTACGCGGAGATGAGTTCGCACGAGCTGCGCGAGCGCGAGGAATTCATCTGCGAAGGCGCGGCCGTGCTGTACGAGCACCTGTGCGCGGACGACATCTGGGAACCGATGGGGCTGTCCAAGCGCGAATGCAGCGCGATGGTGCGCGAGTCGCCGGTGTCGAGCTCGATCCGCCGCTCGATCTTCCGGCGCCTCGTGCCGACGATCCGCGAGATGGGCCTGCTCACGCCGACCGTGCAGGCGACCTTCGAAAAGCTCGACGTCCTCGACTACGCGGCGATGCCGCTCAACTGACATGACGATGTCCTCCTCCCACGCATCCCGCGACGCCGGCTTCTGGATCGGCATCGACGCGGTGGCCTACGAGCTGCCGGGCCCGCCCGTCGATATCGAGGCCTGGGCCGCCGAACGCGATTACCCGGCGCAGCGGGCGGCCGCGATCGCGCAGTCGGGCAGCCGCTATTTCCACATGGCGCTCGACACGAGCGAGACCGATCTCGCGATCGCGGCGGTCGGCCGGCTGCTCGACACCGCGCACGTGCAGCCGTCCGACGTCGGCGCGATCGTGCACGTGCACACGCAGCAGTTCAGCGTGCCGCCCGCGCCGCGCAGCCTGCCGCACGAAGTGGCCGCGCGCTTCGGCATCGAGCCGCTGTGGCTCGGCTCCGTCGCGCAACTGAACTGCGTGTCGGTCGCGGCTGGCATCGAGACCGTGCGCGCGCTGATGCGCCGCCATCCGCAACTCGATGCGGCGCTCGTCGTGTCGTCCGACCGCGTATACGGCGAGGATTACCGGATGCGGCAGATGACCGGCGTGCAGTGCGACGGCGCGGCCGCGATGCTGATCGCGCGCAACAGCACGAAGAACCGGCTCGGCGGCATCGCGATCGAAACGCATGCGAAATGGCATCGCGGGTCGGACACCGTCGCCGCGAACGAGGCCGACCTGATCATGATGGAATGGCCATACACGCGCCGCGCGATCGACGCGGCCGTCGCGCTCGAGCCGCATGCGCTCGACGCATACGATCTCGTGCTGCCGCACAACGCCGACCTGCCCGGCTGGAACGCGCTGTGCCGCGCGATGCGCGTGCCGGCCGAGCGGCTCTACGCGGACAACATTCATGCGCGCGGCCACGCGTGCTGTTCGGATTTTCCGATCAACTTGGCCGACGTCGGGCTCGATGCGGTCGCGCACGGCCGGCGCGTGCTCGGCGTGATGCAGTCGAACTGCGGCGCGTATGCGGCCGCCACGCTCCATCCGGTGAGCCGCCATGACGCCTGAGCGCCCGCTTCCCGCCGCCGATCGCGCGTGGATCGCCGATCTGCGCACGCCGTGCTATGTGTACGAGCCCGAGGTCGCGATCGCCCGCTACCGGTCGCTCAAGGCGCGGCTCGGCACGCGGCTGATCGTGTCGCTGAAGGCGAACCCGAACCAGGACATGCTCGCGCGCTGCGCGCATGCGTACGAGGACGGCGTCGAACTCGCGAGCCGCGGCGAACTCGACGCGGTGATCGGCCGGATCAAGACGCCGCGCTACCTGAACAATCCGTCGATGGACGAGATGTTCATGCGCGCGGGGCTCGCGTCGCGCTGCCATTTCGTGCTCGACAACCCGGATGCGGTCGCGCGTTTCGTGCCGCTCGCGCGTGAAGCGGCGGCCGGCGGCGGCACGCCGGGCGCCGTGCTGCTGCGCGTGAACGCCGGCGCGCTGGCAGGCGAGCACGCGCGGGCGCCGTGGCACGACCACTTCGGGATGACGCCGAACGAGGCGCACGACGCGGTGCGCACGCTCGCGGCCGCCGGCTTGCCCGTCGCCGGGCTGCATGTGTTCTCCGGCCCGCATTCGTTCATCCGCCAGGACCCGACGCAGCCGGACACGCTCGTGTTGCCCGAGCGGCTCGCCGCGCTGGCCCGCGATCTCGCGCCGGCCAACGGTGCGCCGCTCGCGTCGCTGAGCCTCGGCGGCGGCTTCGCCGACGATCATCCGGGCGATGCCGCGTTCGAACGCTATGCCGCCGCGCTCGCGCCGCTCGCCGGCCAGTATTCGCTCGCCCACGAATCCGGCCGCGCGATCTTCGCCGACGCGGGCGTGTTCGCGACGCGCGTCGTCGCGGTCAAGACGTGGCAGGACCGCACGATCGCCGTCTGCGACGGCGGCCTGTCGCATGCGTTCCTGCTCGCCCAGACCGAAACGATGATGCGCCGCCTGGCCGCGCCGTCGCTCGTGCGCCGCACGCCCGCGCCGCCGCCTCGCGGTGTGCCGACGCTCTTCGTCGGGAGCACCTGCAGCCGCGCGGACGTGATCGGCCGCGACGACACGGGCGCACCGCCGCAGGTCGGCGACATCGCGGTGTTCGAGCGCTGCGGCGCGTATCACCGCACGTACTCGATGACGCATTTCCTGTCCCACGAAGCCGCGCACGTATACGTGCGGCCGGCCTGAACCCGAGGAGCCGATCATGAACGCATTGATCAGCATCGCCGACCTGCTCGAACACGGCGCCGAGCGCTGGCCGCATCATCCGGCGTACGCCGACGGCGGCCGCACCCTGACTTACGACCAGCTTGCCCGCGCGGTCCGGCGCGCCGCCGCCGCGCTCGCATCGCGCGGCGTGCGGCCCGGCGAACGCGTCGCGATCTACGCGCCGAAGCGCATCGAAACCGTGGTCGCGATGCTCGCGGCCAACGCGCTCGGCGCGATCTTCGTGCCGGTCAATCCGCAGTTGAAGGAAGCACAGATCGAACACATCGTCGCCGACAGCGGCGCCGCGCTGCTCGTGACCGGCGCGCAGCGGCTCAAGCGCCTGCCGGCGCTCGCCGCGCTCGTCGGCGCGCGCACGCTGCTGATCGAGGAACTCGCTGATGCGATCGAGTCGCCCGGCACCGACACGCCAGCGTCCGCAGCGGCTCCTGTCGGCCGCCCGGTCGACGACGATCCGGCCGCGCTGCTCTACACGTCCGGCTCGACCGGCAAGCCGAAAGGCGTCGTCGTGTCGCATCGCAACCTGGTGTCGGGTGCGTTCAGCGTCGCCGCGTACCAGCAGCTCACCGAAGACGACGTCGTGCTCGGCGTGCTGCCGCTCAGCTTCGACGCGGGCCTGAGCCAGCTCACGACCGCGCTCGCGTCCGGCGCGTGCTACACGCCGCTCGACTTCCTGCAGCCGGCCGAGGTGCCGCGCCATTGCGATGCGTTCGGCGTCACGTCGATCACCGGCGTGCCGCCGCTCTGGATGCAGCTTGCATCGGCCGGCTGGAGCGACGGCGCACGCACGCGGATCCGCCGCTTCGCGAACACCGGCGGCCATCTCGCGACACCGCTGCTGCACCGGCTGCAGGCGCTGTTCACGCAGGCGTCACCGTACCTGATGTACGGGTTGACCGAGGCATTCCGCTCGACCTACCTGCCGCCCGCGGATGCGGCGCTGCGCCCGACGTCGATCGGCAAGGCCGTGCCGAACGCGGAGATCCTCGTGCTGCGCGCGGACGGCAGCGAATGCGCGGCCGACGAGCCCGGCGAACTCGTGCATCGCGGTGCGTTCGTCACGCTCGGCTACTGGAACCGGCCCGAGCTGACCGCGCAGCGCTTTCGCCCGCTGCCGCGCCGGCACGGCGAAATCCCGCGCCCGGACGTCGCCGTGTGGTCCGGCGACATCGTGCGGCGCGACGCGGACGGCTACCTGTATTTCGTCGCGCGCGGCGACGACATGATCAAGACGTCCGGCTATCGCGTGAGCCCGACCGAGGTCGAGGACGTGCTGTTCACGCTGCCGCACATCCGCGAGGCCGCCGTGTTCAGCGTCCCGCACCCGGCGCTCGGCGAGGCGATCGCCGCATGCGTCGTGTCGACGCTCGACGCCGACGCGTGCCGCGCCGACATCGCCCGCGCGTGCCGCGACGCGTTGCCCACCTACATGAACCCGCTCGTCGTCGAGCCGCTGCCCGCGTTGCCGCGCAACCCGAACGGCAAGATCGACCGACCGGCGCTGAAAGCGCAGTATCGCGACGCGTTCGCGCGTCCGAACCTCGAGGAGACCGCCGCATGACCCTGTCGACGCTCGACGAAACCTGTGTCGGTGCACCGCGCGTCGCCGCGCCCGGCACGCTCGCGCTGTCCGGCGGCGTCGTGGTGCTGCCGCCCGCCGTCGTGTTCAGTGCGATCCAGGCGCAGGAGCGCCATCCCGGCTACCGGCACCTGCTGCTGCCGCAGGCGCGCTTTGCGCGGCCGCGCGGCATGGGCGCGCTGACGCCCGACGAAGGCACGCGTCTCGCGCCGGGCGGGCGGCCCGCGCTGCGCGTCGCGCCGCCCGGGCGCAGCCTCGCCGATCTCGCCGCCGATGCGGCGCTCGACCTGCGCGACCAGCTCGGCTCCGGCGCGCTGGCCCGCACGACGCATGTGATCGTCGCCAGTTGCGCGCTCAACGAAGGCATCGGCGACTCGGTCGTCGGCCGCATGCAGTACGAACTCGGGCTGCAACGCGTGACGCCGTTCGCGCTCGGCCAGAACGGCACGCTCGGCTGGTATTCGGCGCTGATGCTGCTCGACGGGCTGCTGCGCGATGAAGGCGACCAGGCGCTCGTGATCCTCAGCGACAAGTGGCTCTACCCGTTCTTCCGCCAGTTCGGCGACCTGGTCGGCTACGGCGATGCCGCCGCCGCGCTGCTCGTGTCGCGCGCGGGACCGGCGCCCGAGCCGGCCCCGTGGGGCGGCGTGCGCTCAGTCGCGCTCGAATTCGGGCCGTCGATCGCCGATCCGTGGGCCGACGCGCCGGCCGCGCTGCGCGACACGCTCGCACCGGTCGCCGCGCGCGCGATCCGTCGCGCGCTCGACCAGGCCGACCTGCGTGCGAACGAGATCGACTGGTGCGTGCCGCCCGGCTTCGACCCCGGCTTCGCGGCGCGCGTGGCCGATGCCGCGTCGATCCCGGTTCCCGCGCGCATCCAGCACGACGGGTCGGGCCATCTGTCGTCGGCCGAATCGGCCGCCGCGCTGATCCGGCTCGCGGGCGCGCTCGACGAAGGCGAACGCCGCACGGTGCTCGTCTGGGACGCGGCGCTGCATGGCGCGGCGGCGGCGGCCGTCGTCGACCTGGCCGGCGGGCTCGACGCCGCACTCGATATCGAAGGAGACGCATGATGAGCGCCTACAAGGTCAGCCTGCGCGAGCTGCGCTTCTTTCTGTGGGAACTGTTCGAGGCCGACAAGCGCTTCCTGGCGGAACACGGCCTGTACGGCACGCACGATCGCGCGTCGATCGACGCGCTGCTCGAACGCGCACGCGATTTCGCGCTCGACCTCGGGCGCAGCTACCAGCAGGCGGACGTCGAGGGCTGCACGCTGCTCGACGACGGCCAGGTACGGATTCCTTCGCATTTCCACGCACTGTGGGCGCGCTTTCGCGACGAGTGGTCGAACACGCTGTTCGGCACCGCGCACGGGCTGCCGCCGATCGTCACGCAGATGATCTACGAGATGTTCATGGGCGCGAATCCGTCGTTCATGACGTACGGCGGCTTCACGCGCCCCGCGGTCAAGCTGCTGCAGATGCACGGCACGCCGCACCAGAAGGCGCTCATCGCGCCGCTCGAAGCGTACCGCTGGGACGCGTGCTTCTGCGCGACCGAACCGCAGGCCGGCACCGACCTGACCGCGGTCGCGCTGCGCGCGACGCCGCTCGAACGCGACATCTACGCGATCGACGGCGAGAAGGTCTATATCTCGGCCGGCATGCACGAGCTGACGGAAAACACGCTGTATTTCGTGCTCGGGCGCATCGACACCGCGTCGCCGGATTCGTTCTCGCTGTCGTGCCTCGTCGTGCCGCGCTTCTGGCCCGACGAAACCACCGGCGAGCTGCAGCCGAACCACGTCGACTGCATCGGCCTGCCGCGCAAGATGGGCCTCAAGGGCTGCGCGAACACGCATCTCGTGTTCGGCTCGAACGGCACGACGAAAGGCTGGCTGCTCGGCGGCCGCCGTAACGTCGGGCTGCTGCAGCTGATGCCGCTGATGAACCAGGCGCGGATGAGCACCGGGATGTTCGGCGTCGGCGTCGCGTCGAGCGCATACCTGCACGCGGTCGAGTACGCGGGCCGCCGGCTGCAGGGCCGGCCGATCGAGCGCGCGTCGAACACGAACGCGGCACGGGTCGCGATCGTCGAGCACGCGGACGTGCAGCGCATGCTGGTCGACATGAAAAGCCGCGTCGACGGCTGCCGCGGCCTGCTCGGCAAGCTCGCGGCGACCGCGACGCGCGCGGCGATGCTCGAAGCGACGCCCGACGCCGACCCGGCCGAGATCGAGCGTCATCGCAAGCTGCAACTGCTGCTGACGCCGATCTGCAAGGCGTTCATCTCGGACCAGGCGTGGCGGATCTGCGAAACGGCGATCCAGGTGCACGGCGGGCTCGGCTATACCGACGCGAGCCCGGTCGAGCAGAACGCGCGCGACGTGAAGATCCTGTCGATCTGGGAAGGCACGAACTACATCCAGGCGCAGGATCTCGTGCGCGACAAGCTCGGCTTCGGCCGCCATTCGCGGCTGATCCAGTACTACCGCGACGAACTCGACGCGTTCCTCGCGCAGCAGCATCATGCCGGCACGCATGCGGAGCTGCGGCCGCTGTTCGATGCGCTACGCGCGGGCGCCGACCGCATCGCCGCCGCGCTCGACGACATCGCGCGCGACGTGCAGGACGGCCACACGCATCGCAGCAGCCAGTTCTACACGCGCTTTCTGGAGATGTTCGGCGTCGTCACGTCCGCATGGGTGCTGCTCGAATCGGCGACGATCGCCGCGCGCCGGCTCGATGCACCGGAAACCGCCGACGCGCCGGCCGAGTTGGCGTTCTATCGCGGCAAGCTGAAAAGCGCGCGCTACTACTTCGCGAACGTGCTGCCCGTCGTCGACCAGCACGCGGCCGTGATCGCCGCGATGGCGCACGCGGCGATCAGCGTCAGCAGCGACGAACTCGCCGCAGTGGAATGACATGGACACGACACTCGATTCCGGCGCCGACACCGCCACGACCGCGGCCGACGATGCGCCGCGCAACCTGCTCGGCCGGCCGGCGACGCGCCATCGCGGCACCGACATCGACGGCGCGACGCTCGCCCCCGAAGCGCTGCGCGTGCGCGATCTCGACCTGAACGCGCTGATCGGCGCGACGACGTTCGAAGGCGCACTCGCGCATCTGTGGTTCGACGTCGCGCCCGGCAGCGCCAACCATCGCGCGCACGAAGCGACGATCGGCGCGCGGCTCGCCGCGTTCACCGACGCGCTCGCGCCCGGCTCGGCCGCGCAGTCGGTCGCGGCCGATCTCGGCGCGGCCGGCGTCGCGCCGGTGTTCGCGGCCGCGTCCGGCCTGCTGCGCGGCCTCGACGACGTGACCGCACGCGTGCAGGGCCCGGCGCCGGACGATGCCGATCTCGACACGATGCTGCTGTGCGCGGCCGCCGCGCCGTTCCTGCTGCATGCGGCGATCGAGGGCCGGCCGTTCGCGGCCGGCACACACGCCGGCGGCAGCACGGCGCTCGATGCAGCGCGCACGCAAGCGCAACGCATGCTCGTGCTGACCGGCGCGACGCGCCACGACGCGCCCGCGCAAGCGGCGATGGACATGCTGCTCGTCGCGTGGCACGCGGGCTTCGGCTACATCACGCCGACCGTGCTCGCGCCGCGCGTCGCGATCGGCACCGGCGTCACGCTGACCCAGGCCATCGCCTCCGGCTTCCTCGCGAGCGGGCCGTCGCACGTCGGCGCGGCGCTCGAAGCGATGCAGTGGCTCGCCGCGCTCGCGCAGTCGGCACCGGGCGGCGCCGACGCGTCGGCCGCGGCGCTCGACGCGGCCGGGCGCGCGGCGATCGATGCGGCGCTCGACGCGAAACGCACGCTGTACGGCTTCGGTCATCCGCTGTTCGTCGCCGATCCGCGTCCGCCGCACATCCGCGGCCGGTTGATGGCAATCGGCTTCGACGGCGGATACGTGACGCTGTTCGACGCATGCTGCGCGCAGGCCGACACGCGCCGCGCGCTGCGGCCGAACATCGATTTCCTGACCGCCGCGACGCTGCTCGAACTCGGCGTCGCCGCGCCGTCGTGGGGCGTCGGCGTCGGGCTGGCCGCGCGCATCGCGGCGATGGCCGCGCATGCGGTGGAACGGCGCCGCCGCCCGGCGTTCGGCGTCAACAGCGCGACCGCGCGACGGCTGCTGGCCGCCGTGCCGGTCGGCTGGCTGTGAACCCTCACCCTCTCGCACAAGGAACGTCATGCTGCTCAAGAACCTGCGCCCGGCGAACGACTACGATCGCTTCGCCACCGAAACGCTCGAACCGTGGGACCTGCTGTTCATCAGTCGCATCCGCCAACTGGCGCGCGGGATGACGGCCGGCACGATCGCCGACATCGGCACGGCCACCGGCGTCGTGCCGGTGCGGCTCGCGACCGATCCGGCGATGCGCGGCTGGCGCTACGTCGGCATCGACCTCGATCCGGCGATGCTGGACGAAGGCCGCCCGCGCATCCGCGAACTCGGGCTCGACGATACGATCGAGATGCGCGTCGGCGACGCGCTCGCGCTGCCGTTCGACGACGGCACGCTGACGATGGCGGTCGGCCGCGCGACGCTGCATCACCTGCCCGACAAGGCGCTCAGCCTGACCGAGATGTACCGCGTGCTGGAGCCGGGCGGCATCGCGCTCGTGCACGACATGCGCCGCGACGCGCCGCAGCACCTGCTCGACCGCTTCACCGAAATGCGCGCGGCCGCCGACTATCCGCCGACCCACGTCGAGGAAAAGATCACGCTCGACGAAGCGCATGCGCTGGTGGCCGATGCCGGCCTGTCGTCGGTTGCGTCGATCTACAGCCCCAGCATGGGGCTCGGCGCGCTCGGCTTCGAAATCCTGCTGAAGAAACCGGCGCTGGCCTGAGCGATGACCGATCTCGCCTTCCTCGCCGCGCATGCCGCCGTGCGGCTCGGCGCCGACGACGTGCGGTGCGCGCCGGTCGCGCCCGGCGCGACGCTGCCGCTGTGCGTGACGCCGCGCAGCGCCGAACTCGCGACGTCGCCGGAGATGTTCGTCGCGTGGTACCGCTCGCGGCTCGACACGATCGACACGCTGCTCGACGCATGCGGCGCGCTGCTGTGGCGCGGCTTCGCGGTGCCCGACACCGCCGCGTTCGGCCGCCTCGGCGCGCTGTATCCGGCGCATGCGAACGGCTATACGGCCGGCGCCGCCCCGCGCCGGCAGATCGACGGCCAGGTCTACGAATCGACCCGCATGCCGCCGCCGTTCAGGATCGGGCTGCATCAGGAGATGGCCTACATGCCGGCGTTCCCGCGCCTCGTCGCGTTCTACTGCCGGCAACCGGCCGACGCGGGCGGCGAAACGCCGATCTGCGACATGCGACGCGTGACCGCGCGCGTGCCGGCCGCGCTGCGCGAGCGGTTCGCCGAACGCGGCGTGATGTACCTGCGCAATTTCGCGGCGCCGGGCGACCGCGCGGACGGCCTCGCCGCCAATCCGAACCTGCCGTTCGCCGCCTACCACCGGCCGTGGGACGACGCGTTCGGCACGACGGCGCGCGACGAGGTCGAGCGGCTGTGCGCGGAGCGCGGCGTCGGCTGCCGCTGGCTCGACGACGGCAGCGTGACCGTGTCGCACGTCGGCAGCGCGCTGCGCACGCATCCGCGCACCGGCGAGACGGTGTGGTTCAACCAGGCGAGCGCGCAGCACCCGAACCCGCGCTCGATGGGCGAGCTCAGCTATCGCTACCTGCAGCGCATGTACGGCACGCGCGCGGCGTTTCCGTACGAGATTCGCTACGGCGACGGCGCGCCGATGCCGTTCGACGATCTGGCGCCGATCTACGACGCGCTCGACGACGAGGAATTCGCGTTCCCGTGGCAGGCCGGCGACGTGCTCGTCGTGGACAACATGCTGGTCGCGCACGGCCGCAACCCGTATCGGGGCGCGCGCGACACGCAGGTCATGCTGTTCGACTGAGGATGCCGACGATGAGCGTTTCGTTTCTTGCGTCCGTGCGCGCGATGTTCGGCCCGCCCGCCGCGTTCGACCGGCCGCAGCGCGCGGGCACGCCGCCGCTGCCCGACGCGCATGCGCCGGGCGCGGCGCTCGGTGCGCGCGCGATCGACGTCGCGGCCGGCGATTTCCGCTTCTCCGCGCGCCACGTGCGGTTCCGGCTCGGCGCGATCACCGCGATCGTCGGGCCGAACGGCTCGGGCAAGACCACGCTGCTCGAGACGCTGCTCGGCTTCCGGCGCGGCGGCAGCGACGTGCGCGTGCTCGACGTGCCGGCCGAACGCTTCATGCGCGATTCGCGCTCGCTGCGGCGGCTCGGCGCGCAGTTGCAGAAGGTCGAGTATCCCGATCACCTGCGTGTATCGGAGATCGTCGCGCTGCACCGCGCGATGTACGCGCACACCGATGCGGCGATCACCGACGCGCTCGGCATCGCCGAGCTGCTCGACAAGCCGTGCCGCGCGCTGTCGAAGGGGCAGCGCCAGCGCGTGGACCTCTACGTCGCGCTCGCGCACCGGCCCGAGCTGGCCGTGCTCGACGAGCCGTTCACGGGCCTCGACCGTCGCTACGCGGGCGTCGTGATCGACCTGCTGCGCCATCGCGCGAGCGGCACGAGCGTCGCGATGATCTGCCATTCCGAGGAAGAACTGAGCGTGGTCGACGATCTCGTGTGGGTGCGCGACGGCGGCGTGCGCTACCAGGGCGACCAGCACACGCTGCGCGCCAGGCTCGTCGGCGATGCGCGCGCGGTCCTGCATTGCCGCGACGAAGCCGATGCGCGCGCGCTGCGCAAACGGCTCGCGGCGCTGCCCGGCGTGACCGGCGTGCGCGTGTCGGCCGCGCACGTGGTCGAGGCGTTCGGCGATGCGACGCTGCATCCGAACGTGCACCGGATCGTCGGCGAACAGGGCATCCAGCATCTCGCACTCGCGCCGAGCACGCCGGGCGACCTGCTGCGCCTGTGCACCGAGGGCCCGACCCATGGCTAAGGTATTCCTGATCCTCGTGCGCAACGAGCTGCTCGGCTATCTGCGCAGCCGCTCGTCGCTGTTCTGGACGCTCGTGTTCCCGGTGTTCCTGCTGAGCGTGATGCTGTTCGCGTTCGGCGGATCGGGCTCGCTCGGCGCGGCCGACATCGCGTTCGACATGCCCGGCGGCGCGACGCCGTACAACCAGGCGTGCAAGGCGCAGATCGTTGCCAGCCTGTCGCACAGCGACACGGTGAAGGCGACCTTCGGCGGGCGCGGCGCGCCGGCCGATCGCGTGACCGTCGTGCTCGGCGCGGACGAACGCACGCCGGCGACGATCCGTTACGACTTCAACGGCTCGCTCGCGGTGAAGGCCGCGTCGCGCGTCGTCGAGATCGCGCTCGCGCGCTGCGCCGCGCAGCGGCTCGGGCTGCCGGCCGCGCAGGCTCGCTTCGAGAACGCCGCGCCCGCGCGCCGCCCGTTCGACTACGGCGCGTTCTTCGCGACCGGCATCCTGGTGATGGCGTTCATGGCGATCGGTCTCAATTCGACGACCACCGCGATCGCCTCACTTCGCGAGCGCAATACGTTCAAGCTCTACGTGTGCTTCCCGGTGTCGCGCGGCGTGTTCCTCGCCGCGCTGATCGTCGCGCGGATGGCGATGATGGCGCTGTCGGCGCTCGTGCTGCTGACGGTGGCGCGCGTCGTGTTCGGCATCGCGCTGCCGATCGCGACGCCGGACGGGCTGCGTGCATTGCCGATCGTGCTGCTCGGCGCGGCGATGGTGCTGAGCATCGGCGTGCTGCTGGCGAGCCGTACCCGTTCGCTCGCGGCGGCCGAACTCGCGTGCAACGTCACCTACTACCCGCTGCTGTTCTTCAGCGACCTGACGATCCCGATGCACGACGCGCCCGCGTGGCTGAAGGCCGGGCTCGCGTTCCTGCCGACCAACCAGTTCGCCGTTGCGCTGCGCGGCGCGCTGGTCGACGGCGCGCCGTACGCGCAGCTCGCGCCGCAACTGCTCGGCATGGCCGCGTGCACCGCGCTGTTCCTGTTCGCCGCCGCGCGGCTGTTCCGCTGGCACGACGCATGACGCGTCGCCACGCTGTTTCGACGAAGGAGAAACCCCCGATGAAATCGAGCAATCCCATAACCGGCTACCTGCTGCACGCGAGCAACTTCCTGCCGGCGATCGTGTTCCTGTTCTACGGCCGGCTCGGCCCCGAGCAGCCTGATCTGCGCTGGACCCATGCGTTCCTGATCGGCGGCGTGCTCGCGCTCGTGCACGGCGCGTGGCTGATCCGCCGCGCGGAGCGCAACAGCATCGCGATCGGCGTCGACCTGTTCCTCGTGATCGGCGCGGTGCTCGCGCTCGTCTCGCCGACAGGTAGCCGTTTGTGGGGCGAGGAACTCGGGCCGGCCGCGATGCTCGTCTGCGTGCTGGTGGTCGGCATCGTGCATACCGCGTGGTCGGACGGCGGCTTCGTCGACGGCACGTTCGTCGATCACGCGCGGGCGCGTTCGCTGTCGCTCGTGCTGCTCGCCGTCACCGTCGTCGCGCTCGCGGTGTCGATCGCGATGCGTCACAGCCCGCTGTGGGGCGGCGTCGTGCCGCTGATCGCGCTGGTCGTCGTGCGCGGCCGGCTGCGCAAGCAGCTCGCACGGGCACGCTGACGATGAACGCGCTGCCCGACCGCGCAGTACACGCGGCACATGCCGCGCAACGACACGCGCTCGCCGCGGCGCTCGGCGACGGCTGGCTCGAAGGCGCGGCATGCGAGCCATATGCGACCGACGTCGTGCAACACGGCGGCGTGCCGCTCGGCGTCGCGCGGCCGGCCTCGACCGCCGACGTGCGCGCGCTCGCCCGCGTCGCCGTCGCGCACCGGATCGCGCTCGTCGCCCAGGGTGCGCGCAGCGGGCTCGTCGGCGCGGCCGTGCCCGATCGCAGCGGCACGCAATGCGTGGTGTCGTTCGAGCGGATGCGCGCGATCCGTGCGTTCGATCCGGCCAATCGCAGCATCACGGTCGACGCCGGCGTGCGGCTGTCCGACCTCAATCGCGTGGCGGGCGAAGCCGGCCTCTGCGTGCCGATCGATCTCGGCAGCGATCCGGCGGCCGGCGGCCTCGTCGGCGCGAACGCGGGCGGCAGCCGCCTGATCAAGTACGGCGACGTGCGCCGTCACGTGCTCGGCGTCGAAGTCGTGCTGGCCGACGAAGCGGGTACCGTGATCGACGCGCTCGCGCCGCTGCGCAAGCGCAACGCGGGCTTCGACGTCGCGCAATGCTTCATCGGCGCGAATGGCGCGAACGGGCTCGTGACGGCCGTGTCGTTCGCGCTCGCGCCGCTCGAACGGTCGTCGTGCGCGGCGTTCGTCGCGTTCGGGTCGTATGACGCGGCACTCGCCGGCCTGCTCGCGTTCGAACGCGCATTCGGCGAGATGGTGTCGGCGTTCGAGTTCATGTCGGCGGCGGCGGTCGGTTGCGTCGCGGCGGCGTTTCCGGCATTGCGCGCGCCGTTCGAACCCGGTGAAGCCGGATGCTATGCGCTCGTCGAGATCGCGACCGGCATGCCGGGGCTCGATGCGCTGCTCGAGGAACGCGCGGTCGCGACGCTCGACGCGCTGATGAACGAACGGCTCGTGCTCGACGCGGCATGCGCGCCGGCGGAACGCTTCTGGCGGATTCGCGACGCACTGCCGGCCGCGGTCGCGCAGGGCGGCCTGCCGCTGTCGTTCGACGTGTCGTTTCCGCGCGGCGCGCTGGCCGGATTCGTCGCCGATGCCGAGCAGTGGCTCGCCGCCGCGCATCCGGCGCTGCACTGTCACGCGTTCGGCCATTTCGGCGACGGCGGCTGCCATCTCGTCGTGTCGATTCCGCCTACCGAGGCACAACGCTACGGAGCGCTGCAACAGGTGGCATTGCGCGGCGCACTGTACGACCGCGTCGTGCAGGCAGGCGGCTGCTTCAGCGCGGAACACGGCATCGGGCCGGTCAATATCGCGTACTACCGCAAGCACGTGCCGGCCGCGCACCGGCGGCTCGCCGGCGCCGTCCAGCACGCGATCGATCCGCTCGGCCTGGTCGGGCGGGTCCGTTACTGATGCACGGCTTCGATACCTCACGGAGAATGCGCATGATGTCGCCACGCCCGCCCGACCGGGGCACCCCGTCCGAACCCGACGTCGACACTTCGTGCTCCGGCATCCCGGCCACGCTGCCCGACTCGGGCGTGGTGGTCAACGTGCGGGGCGTCGCTTGCGTGATCCCGTTGCCGCCGCGCGACCATGCGCGCCCGGCGCTGTGGCGCGCGCTGGCGGACTGGCGCGACGAACGCTCGGCCGATCGCCACGTCGAGCCGGACGGACGGCAGGACTGAGCAGGCCGCGCGCGGCGGGCCGGCACGCGCGCACAGGCGAGCGCGGCGCCGGACACCCTCGGTCGTCCGGCGCCGCGACGGGCGAAGCGTGCGATCAGAACACCGCGTGCCCGCTGATCACGCTCGGCAGCCACGTCGAGAAGAACGGCAGATACGTGACGATGTTGATCGCGCTGAAGATCGCGAGGTAGTAAGGCCACGCCATCTTCGTCGTCTCGCCGATCGACACGTTGCCGATCGCGCAGCCGACGAACTGCACCGAGCCGATCGGCGGGTGCACGAGGCCGAGCGAGCAGTTCAGCAGCAGCATGATCCCGAACTGCACCGGCCCGACGCCGCACGCCATCGCGATCGGCAGGAACAGCGGCGTCGTGATCAGGATGTGCGCGGCCATGTCGACGAACGTGCCGAGGAACACCTGGATGATGTTGATGTACAGCAGCATCAGCCACGGCGCGGCGGTCGACTGCTTCAGCAGCCCTTCGATCGCATCCGGAATCTCCAGGTACGACATCTGGAAGCGCAGCATGTTCGACACCGCGATCAGCAGCAGCACGACGCCCGTCGTGCGCGCCGCATGCGACAGCGCGCGGCGCAGCTTCTCGGCCGTCAGCGTGCGGTACACCACCGCGGTCAGCACGAGCGAGTAGACGACGGCGATCGCGGCCGCTTCGGTCGCGGTGGCGATGCCCTTCGCGACGCACACGAGGATGATCGCGATCACCATCAGCCCGGGCACCGCGCCGACGAAGCTGCGCAGCACCGCATACCAGCCGGGAAAGCGCGGCAGCGCGGACGAGCCGTCCTCGCGGCGCGGGTAGCCGTGACGCACGGCCTGCCAGTACGCGGCGGCGAGCACGAAGCCCATCACCCACAGCACCGGCAGAAGCCCCGAGAACAGCAGGTCGCCGATCGACACGCCGCTCACCGGCTGGCCGTGCAGCATCCCGGTGATGCCCTGCGCGGCGAACGCGTAGATGATCATGTTGGTCGACGTCGGCATCAGCGCGCCGGCGAGCGACGCATGCGTGGTCACGTTGACCGCGTACGCGGCGCTGTAGCCTTCGCGCTTCATCAGCGGAATCACCACGCCGCCCATCGCCGACGTATCGGCGGTCGGCGAGCCCGACACGCCGCCGAACAGCGTGCACGCGACGACGTTCGCCATCCCGAGGCCGCCGCGGAAGTGGCCGACGGTCGCCTGCGCGAAGCGCAGGATCCGGTCCGCGATGCCGCCATGCAGCATCAGCTCGCCGGAGAAGATGAAGAACGGCACCGCGAGGAACGAGAACGCGTTCATCCCCGAGATCATTGCCTGCATCGCGGTGGCGATCGGCAGGCCTTCGACCATGTAGGTCAGCACGCACGCAATGCCGAGCGCGAACGACACGGGCACGCCGAGCACGAGGAATATCAGAAAACTGACGGACAGAATCGCGAGTTCCATGGCGTTATTGTCCCGACGAAGAACGACGGAGCGCGAGCAGGTGCTCGAGCGAGAAGAAGATGATCGCGATCGCCGCGGGCATCGCGATCAGGTAGCGCACGCCTTCGGGCAGCCCGATGATCGGGATGCGGTCGCCCATCGTCTCGGCGGCCATGCCGCCGCAGCCGACCATGATCATGATCGCGAACGCGATCAGGCTCAGGTGCTGGATCGCGATGACCACCGTGCGCGCCTTCGGCGACAGCCGGCGCACCAGCGAATCGAGGCCGATATGGCCGCCGTCGCGCACTTTCATCGCGGCGCCGAACATCGCGATCACGATCACGAGCAGCAGCGCGATCGGCTCGACGAAATCCGGCGCGTTCTCGAACACGTAGCGCATCACGACCGCGTAGAACACCAGCACCGTGAGCACCGCGAGGCACGCCGATGCGACCACCGCGAGCACGCGGAACAGCACGTCGTTCACGCAGCGCAGCAGCGGCGCGGCGTGCGGCCGCGCCCGCGCCGCGCCGTCCGCGGCGCCGCCAGCGGTCGAACCCGCGGCCGACGCGCCGTTCAGGGAAGTGCGACGCGTCACTTGGTGGCCTCGATCTCGTCGACGATCTGCTTCATCTGCGGCGTCTTTTCATACTTGGTCCACAGCGGCTGCATCGCCTTCACGAACGCCGCGCGGTCGATCTGCGCGGCCGGCACGATCTTCGCGCCGCCCTTCGTCACCAGCTGCTGTGCGGACGCCTCGCGCGCGGTCCACAGCTTCTGGTAGTACGGCACCGAATCGGCCGCCGCCTTTTTGATCGCCGCCTGCTCCTGCGGCGACAGCGTGTCCCAGATCTTCTTCGAGAACACCAGCACTTCCGGCGTCATCGCGTGCTGCGTTTCCGAGTAATCGGGCGCCACTTCGTAGTGCTTGGTTTCCTCGTACGACGGCAGGTTGTTTTCCGCCGCATCGACGAGGCCCGTCTTCAGGCCCGTGTACACCTCGGCGAACGGCATCGGCGTGGGCGTGCCGCCCATCGCGCGGATCTCGTCGACCATCAGGTCCGACGGTTGCACGCGCACCTTCAGCCCCTTCATGTCGGCCGGCGAACGCACCGGGCGCTTCGCGTAGATCGAGCGCGCGCCGCTCTCGTAGAACGTCAGCGCGATCATCCCCTTCGCGGTGAACGCATCGAGGATCTTCTGGCCGGCCGGGCCGTACATCGCCTTGCGGAAATGGTCGACGTCGCGAAACAGGAACGGGAACGACGGGATCAGCGATTCCGGCACGATCTCGTTGAACGACGCGCCGTTCACGCGCGCCATGTCGATCGCGCCGATCCGCACCTGGTCGACCGTGTCCTTCTCGGAGCCGAGCGCGCTGTTGCCGAACACCTTGATCGAATCCTTGCCGCCCGTCTGCTTCGACAGTTCGTCGCCCATGAACTTCACGGCCATGTTGGTCGGGAAGGTGTCACCATGCACGTCCGCCGAACGGAACACGCGCGCCTGCGCGGATAGCGTGAAGCCGGCCATCAAGGCGACGGCCAGGGCAATACGGGAGCCGGTGAATCGGTGCTTCATGGTGAGTCTCCAGGATGGTCGATCGTTGTTGTGCGGCGATCCGGCGGCCCGTGCGGGCTTCAGCCGGGCGCTTCCCCGAACCGCGGAGTCATACGTCGTATGACGTGTTGAGCGAATGTACGTCGGTTAATCGTTTAACTCACTTGGTGCATACCCCTATAACCGCTGTCATCAGGGGCTCGCGGAGGAATCGGGGCACCGGATTCTACGTTTTCGGACTTTTTTGCGAAACGTTTTCCGGAAGCGGATCGGCATGCCGATTGAAACATTGACGCCGGAGTTTTGGCCCACCCCGTCGGCCTTCTTTCGCTTCATTGGGCCTATGTCATATGATGACTGACTACAATATTGCCACGCCGCCGCGATATCTCATGCGCTCGATCATCCGGGGTCGTTGGGCGCGCCGCTTGCCAGGCACGCGCGATGCGCGCCGTTCCGGCGTGAAACACGAAAGGAGCCCGTCATGTCGATCACGAAGCGATCAGCGCCGCCCGACCCGGCTACCCCGCCGAACGGCGGCGACGAAGGCCCCGCGGATGCGCCGGGCATCGGCGAGGATACGTGTCGCGTCTGCCGCGGCACCGGCATGGTGGAGGGGCAGGCGTGCACCGTCTGCGGCGGGACCGGCAAGATACTGCAGGGAATCGGCGGCGGGTAGGTAAAAACGCAGGCGCCCCGCGCGCATCGATCGTTCAGGTCTGCATGACCAGCGACGTCAGTTGCGCGGCGCGCGCCACGTCCGTCTTCGTGTAGATCGATTTGATCTGCGCGCGGACCGTGCCGATCGACACGCCGCGCAGCGTTGCGCATTCCTGCGGCGAGCGCCCGTCGCAGCACAGCAGTACGGCGAGATCGGCCTCCGCCGACGACAACCCGTAGAACACCCGCAAGCGCTGCGCGCGCGCCGACGGCGAACGCAGGTCGGCGGCCGTCATCAGCGCCGCGACGCCAGGCCGTTCGCGCGCGAGGCGCGATTGTTCGGGCACGGGGATTAACGCAAGCGGCAGCGGCTCGCCGGTCGCACGACGCAGCAACAGCCCGCCGCGTGCGAATGCATGCCGCCATTGCGCGTCGTCGATGCAGCCTTCCGGCGCAAAACGGCCGCTCAGGATTCGCAGCGCCGGTTCGGCGGTAATCAGTTGATCGGCCGCGCGGTTCGTATAACGCAGTTCGCGTTGCGGGCCGAGCAGGAATATCGGCACCGGCACCGCGTCGAGCGCCGATTCCGCCGCGGCCACGCGCGCTTCGAGCTCGGCGATGCGTGCGTGGATGCGCAGCGCGCGGCTGATGTGGGCGCCCATGATTTCGATCGCGCGACGCTGCTCGTCGGAAAGCCCTTGCGACTCGGGGCCGCTCTGTACGCTGAGGAAAGCGCCCGCGCCCTCGCCGCGATGGATGTACAGGCCCGAAATGCTGCCGATCCCGAACGGCTCCAGGAATTCCCGATAGAACACGCCATGTGTGCGCTGCCGCACCGACAGATGCTTGACGTCCTCGAACCAGCGCCCTGCCTGCCAGTCGGCGGCAACCGGCACGACCGGGTCGTACAGGTAGAACTCGGTGTTGTAGCGGCGGTGGCACGCGGCGACCCATGACGGATCGTCGCCGGCCGCCTGCTCGATCGCCGGCAGCCGCGCCGCATCGTCGAACGACAGCAGCGTCGCCATGCGAACGCCGACCGACACGCGCAGCCCGTCCAGCACCGCCTCCCATCGCTGGTCGCCCAGCGCCGCGGCGTAGACGTCATCGATCCATGCCGATGGAACCAACCCGTTCATCTGCATCTGGCCACCCCGTGCCGTGCGTTTTTATCGAACGCCGTTCGGGCATCTTACTCAATCGACCTCATTGTTCAAATTGACGATGCGGATGTGATCGAAATACCACGGGGGTGACTGCTTCTCGTCAAACGAAATGGTTATTTTTCAACAGGACGAAGCAATCCGTGGTGACGCAGGCGGCGGCCTGCACGGCGCGGGATGGCGGGATGGCGGGACGACGCGCGGTCAAAACGACGCAACCGGCGACGCGACCGGAACGCGTTTTGCCGCCCGCTCCGACGGGGCACTTACTTCATCGTCGTGAACCGCGCTTCCAGCTCGTCGAGCTTCGCGAGCACCGCTTCGCTCAGCTTTCTGACGTGACGCGGCACGTCGGGCGTCGACAGCAGTTCCTCGATACGCCCGCGCCAGTATCTCGGATGCCTGACGCGCCCCGCGCCCGACATCGACACATCGACGACGGCCGTCTCGCTGTCGAGCAGCGCCACCATTCTCTGGATGTGAGAGAGCTCACGCTCCACATAGTCTCGTGCGAGCATATTGATTGAAATCCCCGAAATACGACATCAGGCCTTCCGTCATCAACGCGCCATCGTCCGCGGCGCCACGACGCACCGCACACGTTGCGCCTCAGCGTATGCGACGAACGTGTCAATCGATTGTGCGGATGCACACGGCGATCGACAGAGGAACGACAGGCCTGTCCGATTGTTCCGGCGACATCCGGTCGCGATGCCTCGGTAACCATCGTAAGCGCATCGTAGGGCGCCGGCATCCCCAAAAGTGGGGATGCCGGCCGATATGGTTGGGCCGATGACGTTCGGAAAGGACGGGGTGAAAACGGCCGGCCGCCGCGACGGCGCGTTGCACAGCAGCACGATGGCGAGCATTCCGGCGAATCGCGCGCTTTCATGTCTGATGAATCGGCCGTCGGCAGCGACGTGCGGCTTCGTCGCACGCCTCCTGAAGTTCCAACGCCCCGCATCGTTCCAGTCGTCATTCCTTCGACTGGAAATCGGGCATGGCCGTGCCGGTATCGCGCCACCTGTCGCCCCTGCATGTCGATTGGCGCGCTTTGCGAGTGAAGTGGCGCGCAAAAGGCGGCATCATGGCGCATCTCCTCTGCTACGGCATCCCGTCCATGCATATCGATACCGACCTCCCCGTCATGGTGACCGGCGCGACCGGGTACGTCGCGGGCCGGCTCGTGCAGCGGCTGCTCGAGGCCGGCCTGACGGTCCATGCGGCCGTGCGCAACCCGGACAGCCCGGACAAGCTCGAGCATCTCCAGCGCATCGCGGCCGGCAAGCCCGGCACGATCCGCTATTTCCGCGCGGACCTGCTCGAACCCGGGTCGTACGCCGACGCGATGGCCGGTTGCGGGACCGTGTTCCATACCGCGTCGCCGTTCACCGTCACCGTTCGCGATCCGCAGAAGGAGCTGGTCGATCCGGCGCTGCTCGGCACGCGCAACGTACTCGAGACGGCCAACCGCACGCCGTCGGTGCGGCGCGTCGTGCTGACCAGCAGTTGCGCGGCGATCTACGGCGACAACGCCGATCTCGCCGCGACACCGGACGGTATGTTTACCGAAGCAATCTGGAACACCAGTTCGTCGCTGACCCATCAGCCCTATTCGTATTCGAAGACGGTCGCCGAGCGCGAAGCGTGGAAGATTGCCCCCCAGCAGCAACGCTGGGAGCTCGTGACCATCAATCCGTCGCTCGTGATCGGGCCGGGCATCAATCCGTACGCGACGTCGGAGAGCTTCGAGATCGTGCGGCAGATGGGCAACGGCACGATGAAGACCGGCGTGCCCGATCTCGGCGTGGGCGCGGTGGATGTCCGCGACGTCGCCGACGCGCATCTGCGTGCGGCGTTCCTGCCGAGCGCCAGCGGCCGCTACATCGTGTCGGCGCACGACACGAGCCTGCCGGCGATGGCCGCCACGCTGCTGGAACGGTATGGCGCCGACTACCCGATTCCGCGGCGCATCCTGCCGAAATGGCTGGTGTGGCTCGTCGGCCCGCTCGCCAACAAAAGCGTGACGCGCCGCATGATCGCGCGCAACGTCGGGCTGCCCTGGCGCGCCGACAACAGTCGCAGCCGCAACGAACTGGGCATCCGCTATCGCCCGCTCGCCGAGTCGATGAACGACTTCTTTCAGCAGCTCGTCGAAACCGGGCAACTGCGGCGTTGAACCGCTTCGCGATTTCGCCGGGCTGGCAGGTCGTGCTGATCGACCTCGGCCGGCGCGCCGACGAACTGCCGCGGCACGCGCAGTTGCCCGCCGATCTGCTCACGCGGCCGGAGAACGGGCTGACGAGCCGCGAGTACTTCCGCCTGTGGCGCGCGATGGAAGACATCGCGAATGCACCGGCTCTCGCGCTGCGGATCCTCGATCTGCTCTCCGTCGAAACCTTCGGTCCACCGCTGTTCGCCGCGTTGTGCAGCCCCAACTTCGAGATCGCGATCCGGCGCATCGGCCAGTTCAAGCCGGTGATCGGCCCGGTCCGTCGGCACGGCCATTCCGAATCAACCGGTGGCGCCCCCGCGATTCAACCCGAAAATGAAATCGGCTTCGACCGACGCGCCCTTCGGCAATTGCAGCACGCCGACCGACGAACGCGTATGGACGCCGGCGTCGCCGAGCACCGCGACCAACACGTCCGACGCGCCGTCGGCCACTTCGCTTTGCATCGTGAAGCCGGGCGCGCTTCGCACGTACACGGTCATGCGCGGGACCGTTGCGATCGCATCGAGCGTGCCGCACTGCTTGCGGATCAGCGCCAGCGCACGCAGCGAGGAAATGCCGGCCGCGCGGCGGCCGTCTTCCAGCGAAACGGATTCGCCCACGATGCCGACGTAATGCACGACTTCCCCGATTCGCGGAACCTGGCCGGCGACGTACGCCGTCGTTCCGTCGACCAGCACGGGCGTGTACTTTCCGCCGATCCTGATCGTTTCGTCCGGATCGAATCCGAATTCGGCTGCGACTTGTTTCAGCTTTTCATCCCTGTTCATCAGTGAATTCCCGATCCCTCTGAAAAAAGATAAAGAATAATTGAGTCTCCGAAGCTTGTCTCGCACGAGAAGATCGGACACAAACGATCCTGCCAAGCCACTTCTCAGGTGTTCGAAGCAGTCATTCGTTGCGATATCGACAATGGAATTCGTAGTCGAAGCAATTTTCTTCGTCATTTTCGGTTGAAACCGCTATCATGTATGGACACAACCTGAAGAGTGATATATGGCAACTTACAAGGAACTGAAAGCCCAAATGGATGCTTTGGCCGAGAAAGCCGAAGCAGCGCGCGCCGCTGAATTCCAGGCGATCGTCGACGACATCCGCACCAAAGTCGCGGAATACGGCATTACCGAAAAGGACATTTTCGGTACGCGCCGCGGTCGGCCGGCCAAACAGGCGGGCGCCCCCGTGCAGGCCAAATACCGCGATCCGAAGACCGGGGCCACCTGGTCGGGCCGCGGTCGCGCACCCGCATGGATCAAGGACGCGAAGAATCGCAATCGATTCCTGATCCAGGAATAAGATTTCCCGCTTGGGCCGGCGCGCGATTCAACGCGCTGTCCGGCCATTCGGGGCATTGATTGACGCATTGAAGGCATCGATACCGGCGGTATTCCATGGCCGCTCCGGTTGACGAGGTTTTGCCCGATCGGCGTGTCGCGCACGGGTCCGTCCATCGATCCTGCCGCACGCCAACCCTTTCTTCAGCGTTCGTAATAGATCGCAAGCCACACGCTTTGCAATTCGTCATGCGTCCACGCGACACGATGACGGCAATGCGGCTCGATCAGCACGTAATCGCCGGCGCGCATATCGAGCCGCGTCGCATCCTCTTCGAATTCGAGCACGGCCGCGCCTGATAGCAGCACGACCCATTCGGCCCGCGGGTCGTCATACCAGAACCCGGCAGGGCTCGCATGCCCCATCGATACGATTCGCTCGACGTTCACGCGCGAGCCCGCGACGAGCATGTCGATTCGCTCGTCGCCCCCGCGCCGCCCTTCGACGCTGAATAAATTACCGGTTTGAAGTTGCATGGCTTCGCCTCGTCGTGGATCTTCGGGTAAAGGATGCGGAATTAAACGCGACGGGAAAATAGTCGCAGCAGCCTGACGTCGCCCAGGTTTGCGCTTGCATCGTTAAAAACCGTATCAAAAAGATGAAGAATGACGGCGCCTTCGCCGGCGCCGATTCGTTGCGGCGATAAAGCGCGCATCGGCTTTCTTTTAGCGACGCGCGTGCGCCGAAGCACATCATTTCGATAAAAGCCGATCGACATCCTGCGCCCTATGCAGCACCGGGCCAAGGCCCGTTCACGCGAAGGACGGGCTTGCGAACGTGTCTCGATCGACGCATTTTGCGTTCGCAGGCTGGCGCGAGCAAGCATCGGCATGATGCATTCATTCGTTATTTCGTTTCGAGGTTGCGCCTGCCCAATAAGCGACGATATTGTCTTGGGCGTCGATATCGACAGCGAGCGTCGACGAAGTACCGGCCCCGTCAAACCATCCCCCTCAACCACTCCAGCAGCGCCGCCTGCGCACTCCCGTCCACCACCGGCGCCGGCGTCAACAGGTAGTAATCCGATCCATCCTCGACGAACCCCATCGGCGCAACCAGCACACCGCTTTCGATGTCGTCGCGCACCAGATGCCACGGCCCGATCGCCACGCCCAGCCCCGCGACGGCCGCTTGCAGACTGAAATAGAAATGATCGAGCTTCTGCCCGCGCCCGCGTGCGGCCGGCTGATTCGCCGCTCCCGCCCACGTGTTCCATGCGTCCGGCCGGGTCCGCGTATGCAGCAGCGCGGCGTCGGGCTTCAACGTGCGGCCGCCGCGACGCGACGCAAACCACGCACCGACCTTGTCCGGCCGGCAAACCGGCCCCACCCGTTCGGCGAACAGATGCTCGGCGTGACATCCCGCCTGCCACGCGAAATCGTTGCGACGAATCGCCATGTCGACCCCGCTGTCGAACGAGAACGGCCCGCCCGCGGCGGCCAGATGGATGTCGACGCCCGCATGCCGCGCCTGGAAATCCGGCCAGCGCGGGATCAGCCAGCGCATCAGGAGCGTCGGCTCGCACGACAGCACCGAACGCCGCGCACGGGCGGCTTCGCTGCGCAACGCGTGGGCGGCGTGACGCATCAGGCCCAGACCGTCGTGGACAGCCTGAGCGAGCGTGCGGCCCGCATCGGTCAGGAACACGCGCCGGCTGCGCCGCTCGAACAGCGCCACGCCCAGATCGTCCTCGAGCAAGCGCACCGCGCGGCTGACCGCGCCATGGGTCAGGCACAGCTCGTCGGCCGCGCGACTGAAATTCTCGTGACGCGCCGCCGCGTCGAAACAGCGCAGCGCCATCAGCGACGGCAGGTTCGTCCGAGTCGATTGTGATTCATACTCACCATTCTGGTCAGAAATCATCGTTTTTCCTGATGAAGCACGATCGATACGATTGTGCCATCAACATATCCGCTCCAGGAAAAACGCCATGACCGAACTGATAGTTGTAGTCACCATTACGCTGCTCGCCGTCGTCAGCCCGGGGCCGGACTTCGCGATGGTCACGCGCAACAGCCTGATGCTGTCGCGTCGTTCCGGCGTGCTCACCGCATGCGGGATCGGGCTCGGCGTAACGGTCCACGTGAGCTACACGCTGCTGGGCGTCGGGCTCCTGATCCGTCAGTCGCCGTGGCTATTCAATGCCGTCAAGCTGATCGGCGCGATCTACCTGATCTACCTCGGCGCAAAGATGCTCACGACGAAAGCCGGCAACGCGCAAAACGACGCCAGCGTGACGCCGCTGTCCGATCTCGCGGCGCTGCGCACGGGCTTCCTGACCAATGCGCTGAACCCCAAAACCACGGTGTTCATCGTCAGCCTGTTCATGCAGGCAGTGCGGCCCGACACGCCGTTGACCGTGCAGATCGGCTACGGCGCCTTCATCGCGGCCGCCCATGCCGGCTGGTTCAGCCTCGTGGCGATCTGTTTCTCGGCCACGGCGGTCCGCGATCGCCTGCTGTCGCTGCGGCACCGGATCGATCGCACGTTCGGATGCCTGCTGGTGGGCTTCGGCGTCGCGCTCGCCATCGCACGCGGCGGGCGCTGACACGCGACCCGCGCCGGATGCGCGGCGGCGCCGGACGCCGGCGCCGGCAACGTCAGAACGTCGGTGCGATCGCCCGTGCTTCGTCGAGCGCCCGGCTCCGGTCGGCCTTCCCGTCCGGGCCGAACAACGTGCGCTCGACGACGATCCCCGTGATGTCCGTCACGCCCACGAACTTGAGCCACGTTTCCATGTAAGGGCGCTGCAGATCGAATTCGGCGGCCGGCGTAAACGACCCCGGCGACTGATAGGCGAGCCCGCGTGCGTAGACCACCGCCGCCTTTTTCCCGGCCAGCTTGCCGGTGAAACCCGTTCCGTCGAACGTGAACAACACGTCCTTCTGCGAAATCACGTCGATCAGGTGCTTGAGCTTGTACGGAATGCTGAAATTCCACAGCGGCACGCCGAACAGGAATTTGTCGGCTTCGTGGAACGGCGCCGCGAGCCGCTCGATCTGCTGCCACGCCGCCGCCTGCGCCGGCGTCAATGCCGTGCCGTTCAGTCCGGCATATTTCGCGGCCAGCGCCGCGGCGTCGAATTCGGGCATCGGCAGATCCCAGATATCGATCTTCCGGATCTCGTGATCGGGATGAGCCTGCCGGTACGCGTCGAGAAATGCATTGCACACCTCGATCGACGCCGAATAGCCCTTGTTGGGTGAGCCTTCGATATAGAGCACGCGTGTCATCGCGCCAGTCCTTGCCAAGAGTGACGACGGCGCGCGGGATGCGCGCTCGCCCACTTCGCTTCCAAGCCTATCGGATCGGCCTATAATCCGGAAACGATATTAATTGATCGAATTAACCTGAATTGGTGATGGATGAATACTCCCCTCGACACGGCGCTGCTTCATACCTTCGTTGCGGTTGCCGACGTGCGCAGCTTCACCGGCGCCGGGCGTCGGCTGAACCTCAGCCAGTCCGCGGTCAGCGCGCAGATCCTGCGTCTCGAGGAACAGGTCCGCCACGCACTGCTCGTGCGCAACACGCGTAGCGTCACGCTCACCGGGCATGGCGAGACGCTGCTCGGCTACGCACGCGCGATGCTCAATCTGAGCGAGGAAGCGCGCGCCAGGCTGGGAACGGGTGACGCCACCGACGTCAAGCTGCGGATCGGCGTGTCGGAGGACTTTGCAGGCGGCTGGCTGCCGGACCTGATGCGCCGCCATGGCGCCGCGCGGCGCGGGCTGCGGCTGGATCTGGTCGTCGACATCGGCGACAGCCTGTTTCGCCGGCACGCCAACGGCGAATTCGATGTCGTGATCGGCAGCCGATGCTCACACACGGGCCACGGCGCGACGTTGTGGCAAGAGCCGCTCGCCTGGGCGTTCGCGCGCCACGAGCCGCTTCCGGAAGGCGACGTGCCGCTCGCGTGTTTCCCCGATCCGTGCCCATACCGGGGCGCCGCCATCGCGGCGCTCGCGCGGGCCGGCATGCGCTACCGGATCGCGTGCGAAAGCCCCAGCGTGACCGGCATCCGCGCCTTCGCACGAGCCGGCATCGCGATCGCGCCGGTGCCGCGCAGCGTGATCGACGACACGCTTCGCGAATTGGGGTCGCCCGAAGGTTTGCCCGAACTGCCGGAGATGGAGTTCGTGATGATGCACGACGCGCGAATGCCGGCCGCCGTCGAATTCGCCGCGACGATTCTGGACGAGACGGCTGCCCGCACGGGCGCGGGCAAACGCAGTCGGATGTAGCGGTAGCGCCCGCGTGCGTATTGCCGGCGCAAGCATGGCACTTCGCCGGACTCGAATCGCCGGCGGGGACGACGTTCAAACCACCTCGAAGCGCAACCCGGCATGGCGAATCAGGCGTTCGATGTAGCGTTCGTCGAACATCGTCGCGGGCGTCCAGAACCCGCCGCCGCGCCCGGTCTTCACGCCGTCGCGACTGCAATCGATCGCGAGACCGATCGCGGCCTGGCCGAGCATCTTGCCGGTGGAGCCATAGCCCGGATCGCGATCGCCGGTGACTTTCACACGCAAGGTTCGGCCGTCGTCGGCGCGGCCGAAGAAGCGCAAATCGTAGCGGCCAGCCTGCTGGGCCTCGACGCTCGGGCCTTCGCCGGGCTTCGGCAGCAGGAAGCGCTCCATCAGGCCGCGCACCGGCGCGATGAGGACACCCATCATGAACGCACCGAGGCCCGCCACCATCGTCAGCGCGGCCAAGCGCCCCTTCAGGCCCGCGCCGGTCATCACGGCTTCGTCATAGGTAAAGCGGCTGCCGTACGCGTTGCCCGCCAGCGCATTGGAGCGGTGCACGACGCGCTCGTTGATCGCCGCCATCACGAACGGCGCGATCCACGCTTCACAGTCGCGATCGAATTCGGCCGATCGAACCGCATGCTGCCGCACCGTGAAGCCATGCCGTTGCGGGCACAACGAATAAGGATCGAGCAGTTCCCTGCGCAATGCGGGATCGGCCGCCGCTTCGCGCACCACGTTGATCACGCTGGCCACGGTGCCGCCCGACGCACCGCCCTTCAGCGTTTTCACGCGCATCTTCACGCGAGCGGCCGGCACGCCCCACTGCTGCCGCGCCTGTTGCTGCAGGAAGAAAACGCCCATGTCCGACGGCACCGAATCGAAGCCGCAGCAATGCACGAGGCGCGCGTCCGATTGCCGGGCCGCGGGCTCGTACTTGTCGATCATCCGTTTGATCCATTGCGTCTCGCCGGTGAGATCGCAGTAGTCGGTGCCGGTCTGCGCGCAGACGCGGACCAGCGGCTCGCCGTATAGCGCGTAAGGGCCGACGGTGGATACGACCACCCGCGTTTGCGCGCACAGCGCCCGAAGCTGCGTTTCGTCGGCCGCGTCGGCGACGATGATCGGCACCTGCTGCCCGGCCGCGCCGAGCGCATCCCTGACCTGCCTGAGCTTCGCGTCGGATCGGCCTGCGATCGCCCAGCGCAGCGACTCGTCCGCACCGGCGTCCGCCAGATAATCGGACAGATAGCGGGCCAGGATCTGCCCGACGAAACTGGTGGCGCCGAATACGACGAGATCGTAGGTCGGTTGGGGCATGGACGACTCCTTCGGTGCGCGCACGTCGCACGCATCCGTATCGTTAGCGTGGCTTTCCGGGTTCATCGAAGGCCGTCAAGGGCGTGGGCAGATTCAGCACCAGTTGCGCATCCTTGACCACGTCGAGACGCATGATTGTGGATGCGCCGAGCCCGTCGAGCAACTGGCTGAGCGGCCCACCGTGCCGCACGAGCTCGACGTTGCGCGGCAACAGGCGCTGCGCGAACGACAGCATGTTGGTCTGCACCGACGCCTGATGCCACGCGCCGTCGATGCGGTTGACCATCGTCGTCGTGCCCATGTGCGATTGCGACGGCACGCTGGTCAGCGCGGGCAGCGGCACGCTCAGGCTCAGATCCGGCCGCCCGCCCGGGCCGGCGATACCCGCGCGCGCCGTGGCGCCGATGTTCACGTCGATATCAGCAAGCCACTTGGGCAGTTGGTAGCCGTGCACGCCGCGCACCCGCGCGATTTCCGTCGTGACCGGCAGCGCCAGCACGTGCGCGAAGAAACTTCGACGCCGCATCGAGTCGATCAGCTCGAGCGCGTGCGAGCCTTTCGCGCCGGGCCGGCGGATCACCACCGCGACCGATACTTCGTCATACGGATCGTTGTCGCACACCGCGTACGAAAAGAACGTCAATGCGACGAGCCCGTATCCGGGCAATGCCCGCAGCGGTTCGAGCGGAACCGGCAGCATGGTGCGCAGGCGTTCGAGCGGCGCAAGAAACAGCAGTTGAATGCTGCTGGAACGATAGTAGAAGTTCGGCGCCCAGGTCGGCCCCCCTCGCGACATCACCTGACGCTTCGGAATCCGCCGGAAAAAATCGATGTTCCCCGCGGCGGGATCGCGCGCCACCGCGTCCAGGTCCGGATTCATCCGGAATCGGTCGTAGTACCCGCCCTCTGGCACGTCGACCGTATGCGGCCCGAATTCGACCTGTGTAAAACGCCTGTCCATGTTCGTTGTCTCCCGTCGATGGTCGAGCAGCGGCAGGCGAGATACGAAGCCTGCCGATTCGCTGTCGTCGGCGAGCACTCTAAGCTTCAAGTCAACTTCAAGGTCAAGGCGACGAGTAGAGGAACCTGTCGGAGTGCGGCGGCACGGCGGGCGGGCAACGCCGCGAATCGAACAGGACGATCATGTCGCGTATATGCGATCGGCTTGCCGCCGACAGCGTTGGCTTATAGTGCCGGTTGCCCATTCGACGAGGAGAACAACCATGAAACTGCAGGCCAGCGGTCCATTCGAGGTGAAGCTGAATCCGCAACCGCTGAGTCACGTTGCGGAAAGCAGCGGGCTCGGCCGCATGTCGCTGGACAAGCATTTTCACGGCGACCTCGAAGCCGTCAGCCAGGGAGAAATGCTCGCGTTTCGCAGCAGCGTCCAGGGTTCGGCCGGCTACGTCGCGATGGAAACCGTCAAAGGCGTGCTCGGCGGACGCAAAGGCAGCTTCGTGCTGCAGCACAGCTCCACCATGACGCGCGGGCAGCCGACGCAGTCGATCACGGTCGTGCCCGATTCCGGCACGGACGAATTGGTCGGCCTCTCCGGCACGATGCGCATCGATCTCGACCACGGCCAGCACGCATACCGCTTCGACTACACGTTGCCGGACGCACCGCAATAAGCGCGCACGTCACGCGTGCGCCGCTTCGTGCAGCCTGAACTGCGCGACCGCCGCGCTCAGCCGCGCGCCCTGTTCGTCGAGCGACAGCGCCGCGGCCGCCGCCTCCTCGACCAGCGCGGCATTGCGCTGCATCGTCTGCTCCATCTGGATCACCGCGGCATTCACCTGCTCGATGCCCGACGACTGTTCGTCGAATGCCTGGCTGGTTTCGCCCATGATCGCGTTGACGCGCTCGACCGCCGCGACGAGCTCGGTCATTGCCGAGCCGGCCCGCGCGACGAGCCCGCTGCCGTCTTCCACGCGTCGCGCGGAATGGCCGATCAGCTCGCGAATTTCCTTCGCCGCCGCGGCACAGCGCTGCGCGAGCCCGCGCACCTCGGTCGCGACGACCGCGAACCCGCGCCCCTGCTCGCCCGCGCGCGCGGCTTCGACGGCGGCGTTCAACGCGAGGATGTTGGTCTGAAACGCGATGCTCTCGATCACGCCGACGATGCCGGAGATGCGCGTGGAGCTGGTCGAAATTTCCGACATCGTCTCGACGACGCGCTGCATCGCTTCGCCGCCGCGCGACGCGATGCCGGCCGCGCCCTCGACGTACGTGCGCGCATCGCGCGCGTTGTCCGCGTTCTGGCGCACGGCCGCCGTCAGTTGCTCGACGCTCGCGGCCGCCTGCTGCAACGACACGGCCTGCTGCTCGGTGCGTGCCGACAGGTCGACGTTGCCGCTCGCGATCGTGCGCACGTCGCCGACGATCGTCTCGGTGCTCGCGCGCACCTGGCTCACGGTTTCGACGAGGCCGTCCTGCATCCGCTTCAGCGCATTCAGCAGATACGCCATCTCGTTCTCGCCGGGAACGACGACCGCGCCGGTCAGGTCGCCTTTCGAGATTTTCTCGAACTGGTCGACCGCGAGATTGATCGGCTCGATGATCGCCTTCGCGAGCACGCGCTGCGCCAGGAACCCGACGACGAGCGCCAGCCCCGCGACCGCCCCCATCCCCCACACGATCCGGTGGAAATTGACGCCGGCCGCCTCGTAGCGCGCCTTCTGGCGCGTGACCTGGAACGATTCGAGCGCGTCGATCGCCGCCTGGTACGCGGCGAACAATGCGGGCGGCGCGGTGCGTTGCGTGTCGAGGAAGTTGAACGCGTCGTCGCCGTCGAGCTGCGACAGCGCCTTCAGGAACACGCGGTCGAGCAGCGCGCGACGGTGGTTCTGCAGCGTGTCGAACAGCGCCTGCTCGCCGGCGTCGCGCGCATGCAGACGCGTGTACGCGTCCAGTTCGTCGTTGCTCTGCTTGAGCAGCGTGTGAAGTTGCGCGACTTCCTCTTTCGCGGGCTGGCCCGCGCTGATGATCTGCGCGACGTCGCTCATGCGTTCGCGCAGCACCAGCATCCGCTCGGAACTGGTCTTCAGATGCAGCAGCGACGCGGTATCGTCGCGGTACATCGCCTCGAGCGAGCCGTTGCCGACGTAAAGCGCCGCGATGCAGGCGCCGACCACCAGCACGAGCAGCACGGTATAGCCGGCGATGGTCGCGACGAGGCCACCACGGATAGTGAGTTGTTTTCGCATGACGTTCCCTTGAGCCGGCCGGGCATGGCCAGCGGCGGATGTGAATTCCGGAACACGAACGACGCGCGCCGTCACGCAATACGCGGCGCGGGGGCTGCGTACGGGTTAACGGCGCGGGGAACGGGCGGCTTTTATCCGCACGCGACGTGAATCTTGACAATTGCGACAGCGGGACGCGAAAGCAGCGCGACTGCCGGCCGTCGCCGGGCCTGGAGCGAATCGCTTCGGGCGAAAAGGCCGCGCTGGTGCGTGGCGATCTGCCAAACGTTTCCCCACGTGCCCTTCACCGTCGCCCGCCGGTCGCCGTACGGCATGTCGGCAGGCGGTTCCAGCGGGATCGCTTGCGCCGCGAGCGTGCGTCGATAGGTGGAATCGGTGTCCTCGACGTCCACGTACAGGAACGCCGGCATCGGGTCACGCGTCGGTCTCGTAAAACAGGCCGTATTCGCCGTTCGTTCGCCTGATGCGCGCGAAGCCCGGTTCGCCCAGATGCATGCCGGCGATCAGCAGCCCTTCCGCGCTGACCCGGTCCAGCAGCCGCGAACGCGTGGTCGCCGCCTGCGGCGCATCCTGATCGAATGCAATCGACACATCCGGCCGCTTGATCTGGATATGCGGAAAATGCACGATGTCGCCCCACACGAGCAGGCCCTGATCGCCGGATTCGAGGACATAGCCGGTATGTCCGTCGGTATGCCCCGGTAGCGGTATGGCTGCGATTCCGGGCAGCACCTCGCCTTCATCGAAGGTCCGCAGCGCGTCGCCGTAAGCGTCGAACGCCCGGCGCGCGATCCGGAAATTGCCGCGGGCGCGTTCGCTGGCGCGGCTCAGGTTGCCGTCGTCGCGCCAGAATTCGACCTCGCGTCGATGCGCGACCAGCTCCGCATTCGGGAACGCCACGTATCCGGCCGCATTCACCAGCCCGCCGACGTGGTCAGGATGCGCGTGGGTGAGCAGGACGGCGTCGATCGCGGCAGGCTCGATGCCGGCGAGCCGCAAATTGTCCATCAGGCGGCCGCCCCATTCCTTGATACCGCCGGCTCCGGCATCGATGAGAATCGTGCGGCCCGCGCCGCGCACCACGTAGCAGTTGATATGCACGGCGGACGGCTCCTGCTGCCCGGCCGCACGCTGCATCCCGGCCGCGTCGGTCGCATCGATATTCGACAGGAAATCGAGGCTCGCCGTGAGGTAGCCGTCGCTGATCGCGGTGATCGTGAAATCCCCGACACGCCGGCCGGGAAACGTAACGTTGGACATCGTGCTTCTCCGCAGTGGCTAGTTTCGGGCGTGAAGGTCCGGCGCGGCATGACCGAAGCAACGGATGCGCGCCGTCAGCCCCGTGCGGCGAACGATCGCGTGATCCAGCGCCTCCATGAACGCGTTCATGAGCGCGGGCGGGCGAGACGACGCCGCGCGATACCGGATTTCCGCGAAAACGGGGTGCCCGCAGCCGTGCCGAACCGCCACGTAAATGACGTGGACGTTCGTCGGTTCCGCCTGAAGGACATCCGTACAGAGTTCGATGCAGTCGCCGGACAGTTCGGCGAGGCGCGCGTCGGGCGGCATGCGCTCCGCATCGATATGGAACGTCACGTTAGGCATCGCGGGCGGCCTTCGTCAGTTGTTCGGTCATCGGTGCGTAAAGGTGAAGCCCGGCCGGCACGCTCTCGGCAAGCGGCGCATCGCTGCGCGGCAGGACCGCGAGCCAGCGGCGCGCCGGACACTGCTCCAGTGCGACGGCCTGCATGGCCAGCGGCTCGAGGCCGAGTTCGATCAGCGAGTCGGGCCCGCGGGCACTCAGCGCGAGCAGTTCGTCGGCATTGACCGCCGGCGCACGACCGATATCGCCATAGAGGTTGCGGTGCCAGTCGGTGATGTGTTGCTGCCACCGCGCGAAATTGCCGCCGCCCTTCTGCCGATAGTCATCGCCGGTCAGCACATCGAGGCCGTCGATCGTGTGAACGGCCAGATACACGGGGCAACCGCCGCTGATCGCCCTGAAACGCTGCGACGTGTGAAAACCGGCCACCGAAATGAGGGCCGGCAGCTTGTCGAGGCTGTAGAAATCGTTCCATTCGGCTTCGCTGGCCGGGTCGGCGAAGCTGCATTCCACGGTGTAGATCATCGGTTCGTCCTCTGCGTCGATTGACGGATATTCAGTGCAGTGACGTAATGCTAATCTGCGGTTTCCCGCGTAGATATCGACTTAAAGTCAGCCTTCAGTGACATTTGATCAAGCTGACGGTCGAACGCGCTCCGACCGGCGAGACCCCGATGCGACGCAAGATCCCGAGCAATTCCGCGCTCCTGGCCTTCGAGGCCGCGGCCCGGCACGGCAGCTTCGCCCGCGCCGCCGACGAACTGGCGCGCACCGAGGGCGCGGTCAGCCGGCAGATCGGCCGGCTCGAGGCGTTCCTTGGCGTGACGCTGTTCGAGCGCGTCGGCAACCGGGTGCGGCTGGCGCCCAACGGCACGCGATACGCGGTACAGGTGCGCGAGATTCTGGATCGGCTGGAACGGGACAGCCTGTATCTGATGGGGCAGCCCGTCGAAGGCGCGAGCATCGACATCGCCGCGATTCCGACTTTCGCGACCCGCTGGCTGATCCCGCGGCTGAAGCGCTTTCAGGCGCGCCATCCGAACGTCACCGTGCACATCGCCGAACGGATGGAGCCGTTCCTGCTGGCCGGCAGCGGCTTCGACGCGGCCATTCATTTCGCGCATCCGGCCTGGGCCGGCATGCATCTGCATCCGCTGCTGGAAGAGGTGCTGGTGCCCGTCTGCAGTCCGGCGCTCGTCGAAGGCGCTGGCGCCAATCCGTCGCTGGATGTGCTGCCGCGCCTTCATCGGCGGCAGAATCCGGATGCGTGGCAGGTCTACGCGGAAGAGGCCGGCATCGTGCTGACCAATTCGGCGGTCGGCCCGCGATACGATCTGCATTCGATGCTGATCGAGGCCGCGCTGGCCGGCCTCGGCGTCGCGCTGGTGCCGCGCCTTTACATCGGGGCCGAGCTCGAGCAGGGGCGTCTGGTCGCGCCCTGGCCCGACGGCAAAGCGGTGACGAAGAATTTCTGCCTCGTGCTGCCCGAGCCGATCGAATTGAGCGCGGCGCCGGTGCGGGCGTTTGCGGAGTGGGTGGTGAGCGAGGCGCAAGGTGGAGCCGGTTGAGGCCGCCCCCGTCGTTCATCGCGGTACGAATCAGGAAAGCCCTTTACGGATGATGCAAACCGATATCGAAGCCCCCGGGCCTGCCGGCCCGCTGCGCGGCACGCTGTTGTCACCTGCGACGGGCGATGTCCCGGTGGTGCTGATCGTGCCGGGATCGGGCCCGACCGACCGGAACGGCAACAATCCCTACGGCATTCAGGCATCGATCTATCGTTTGCTGGCCGAAGGATTGCTCGGTCAAGGTATCGCGTCGGTTCGCATCGACAAGCGCGGCATGTACGGTAGCGCGTCGGCGATCGCGGATGCGGACGACGTCACGATCGACGATTACGCGGCGGACGTTCGCGCGTGGGTGGCCGCCATCCGGGCGCGGACCGGTGCGCGCCGCGTACGCGCCCGGCTGACGATCGTCGCGAATGCCAATCACGTGCTCAAAACCGTTCACACGGACGCGCGGGACGAAAACCTTGCCGCGTACTCGCACCCGGATCTTCCTTTGGCCAGCGGGGTGGTGGAAGCCATTTCGGCATTCGTTCGGGAATCGACCGGCGGCGGGATGGGTCGCCCTGCGCTTTCGCAACGGAAAAACGCGCGATGACGCACCTGATTCGATTCCGGGTTCGGCCTGTTTATCACGGTAGCGATCTGCTGGTCGAAATACTCGACGACCACCGCGCGGCCGATTTTCCGGATCTCGCCGGGATTCTCCGGGATGCGCTGCATGCCGTCCGGCTCCCGCATCCGGACGGCCTCGACGACCCGCACGTCGCCTTGTCGCAGGACCGCTATTTCAGCTATTGGACGTACGATCGCGGCCACTATGAAATCGACGACGATATCTGGGGCTGGTGTGTCACCGCGCCGGTGAACAACCGGGCCATCGTCGCGGACATCGAGCGGGCGCTGCTCGCGACCGGCAGATTCAGCAAGGAAGCCGTGGATTTCGGCAAGTTTGCGTGACGCAAAGCGATCGCCTCCGCCGGTACGTCGAACCGGTCCACTCCTCCGCTAATCGAGGTACGGCTTCAATACGCCCCCGATCCGGTCCATGACAGCCCGCCCACGCGGCGAAAGGTTGCGCCGATGCGCGACGACGAGCGACGCGGCGCAATAGGACCGGCGGCACTTCATCCGCGCTTCGGCACGGGCAGTGGCGAAGCTGCCCGTGTCGAACCGGGCGCGCGCATCCTCGCGAACGCATCGCGCAAATCCGCGCAAAACGCGTCGCCGATCATCGACAGCGGCTGCGACGCGGACGTCACCAGGTAGAAGTGATCGGGCACGGCCGGCTCGAACGGCTTGACGACCACACGCTCGCCCGCGTACGCGGCCGTCACCGGATCGATCAGCGCGACGCCGGCGCCGTTCGCGACGAACGCGACGATCGTCCGCGACAACTGCGCCTCGATCGACAGCACGCGCGACACGCCGGCTTCGACGAATACGCGGTCGATCGCGCTGCGCGCCTCGAAACTCGGCGGAAACGAGATGAACGATTCGTCGCGCAGGTCGGCCGGCTGCACGACGCGCTTGCGCGCAAGCCGATGCCCGCGCGGCACGATGCAGCACATCGCGCTTTCCGCGAGCCGCTCGCCGCGCACGGCCGGATGCGGGACGGGTTCGGCGATCAGCCCGACGTCGCATTGCCCCGACGCGACCTTGTCGACGACGGTGGACGCACTGTGCGCGAGCAGCGTGACGTCGACGCCCGGATGCGCGAGCGAAAAACGCGTGACGATTTCCGGCAACAGGTCGAGCGCGACGGCCGGCGAACCCGCCACGCGCAGCGTGCCGCGCCGCATCGCGCGGATCTGTTCGGCGGCCTGCGCGACGCGGTCGAGGCCGACGAACGCGCGTTCGACCTCTTCGTACAACACGCGCGCTTGCGCGGTCGGCGTGAAGCGCCCCTGCTGCCGCTCGAACAGCACGAAGCCGATCCGCGCCTCGAGATCGGCGATCAGCCGGCTCACGGCCGGCTGCGAGATATGCAGATCGCGCGCCGCGCGCGTGACGGTATGGCGCTGCATCACCGCGCGAAACGCTTCGATCTGGCGAATTCTGAGCGAGGGCGTGGTCATAACACTGGATTATGAGTCGTTGATCAAGCTGTATTGGACAGCCCATTTTGCCTGTCCGAACATCGGTTCCGCAACGTACTTAAAGCAAGGAGCCGTGCCGCCATGGGATATAACACGCAACCGCCTCACCCGCGACACCGGAGCCGCGCATGACCGTGCGCCGCTTCGACGTCGTCGTGGCCGGCGGCGGTCTCGTGGGCATGGCCATCGCGTGGGGCATCGCGCGTCTCGGCCAGCGTGTCGCGGTGTGCGACGGCGACGACATCGCGTTTCGCGCGGCGCGCGGCAATTTCGGGCTCGTATGGGTGCAGGGCAAAGGCGGCCGCTGCCTGCCGTATGCGCGCTGGTCGTGCGAATCGTCGGCGCGCTGGCGCGCGTTTGCCGCGCAGTTGCAGCGCGAAACGGGCGTGGACTGCGCGTTCGACCGCCCGGGCGGCATCGAGTTGTTCGAGCAGCGAGCGGAACTCGATAGCGCAACTGGCCTGCTCGAATCGCTGCACCGCCAGGACGCCGCGCTGTCGTACGAGGTGCTCGATCCGGCGGCGCTGCGCCGACGCATTCCCGCGGCGTCGGCATCGCTGGCCGGCGCGCTGTGGTCGCCGAACGACGGTCACGCGAATCCGCTCTACACATTGCGCGCGATGTTGCACGCGTTCCAGCAGTGCGGCGGCGTCTATCTGCCGCGCAGCGAAGTCACGGAGATCCGCCCGCGCGCCGGGCGCTTCGAGATCGACACGCGTCACACGCGGCTCGAAACCGGGCGCGTGGTGCTCGCGGCCGGCCTCGACAACGCGCGGCTCGCGCCGATGGTCGACCTGCGCGCACCGATCTCGCCGCTGCGCGGCCAGATCATGGTCACCGAGCGCCTCGCGCCGTTTCTCGACTATCCGACGCTCGTCGTGCGCCAGACATCGGAAGGGTCGGTGTTGCTCGGCGACTCGGCCGAAGACGTCGGCTTCGACGACGGGCAGACGCGCCAGGCGATGGTCGACATCGCGCGCCGCGCCCGTACCGCATTCCCCGTGCTGGCGCACGCACGCATCGTGCGCGCATGGGGTGCGCTGCGCATCATGACGCCCGACGGCCTGCCTGTCTACGAGGCGTCGGCCACGTACCCCGGCGCGTTCATCGCGATCTGCCACAGCGGCGTGACGCTCGCGGCGACCCACGCCGATCTCGTCGCGCCGTGGATCGCCGGCGGCGCCGCGCCGGCCGACCTGTCCGCCTTTACCACCGCGCGCTTCGCCGCGCCCACGGAAGCCCGGCATGTTTGAATCCCTCGTTCCCGCCGCCGCGATGCTCGAACGCGTGCGCATCCATATCGACGGCACGCCGCACGACGTGCCCGCGCAATACAGCGTCGCGGCCGCGATGCTCGCCGCCGGTTCGGCCGCGTGCCGCACGAGCGCGGTGAGCGGCGCGCCGCGCGGCCCGTTCTGCATGATGGGCGTGTGCTTCGACTGCCTCGTCGACATCGACGGCGTGCCGAACGTGCAAGGCTGCATGACGCCCGTCGCCGACGGCATGCAGGTGCGCACGATGCACGGCAAGGCGAGGCTCGCATGACGCGCCGCCAGTGCGACCTGCTGATCGTCGGCGCCGGGCCGGCCGGGATGGCGGCGGCGACTGCCGCGTGTGCGGCCGGCTTGTCGGTCGTCGTCGCGGACGAAGGCCGCGCGCCCGGCGGCCAGATCTATCGCAACGTGGCCGACGCGCCGGCGCCGCTCGCGCAATGGCTCGGCGCCGACTACACGGCAGGGCGCCCGCTCGTCGACGGCCTGCTCGCCAGCGGCGCGCATTACCTGTCGCGCAGTGTCGTGTGGCAAATCGCGTTCGAGCCGGAACCCGTCGCGATGCTCACGCAAAGCGGCCCGTCGCGCGGCACGCTCGAAATCGGCGCACGCGCGGTGCTGATCGCGACCGGCGCGCAGGAGCGGCCGTGGCCGGTGCCGGGCTGGACCTTACCCGCCGTGATGGGCGTCGGCGCCGCGCAGACGCTGCTGAAAGCGTCGGGGCTCGCACCATCGGCCGACGCCGTGCTCGCGGGTAGCGGCCCGCTGCTGTGGTTGTTCGCCGCGCAATTGCTGAATGCCGGCCGGCGCGTGCGCGCGCTGGTCGACACGACACCGCGCGACGCGTGGCACCGCGCGCTCCCGCATGCGCTGCCGGCGCTGCGCGGCGCCGACTATCTGCTCAAGGGCTGGCGCATGTTGCGCGCGGTGCGCGACGCCGGCATTCCGGTCTATCGCGGCGCGACCGATATCCGCATCGACGGCGACGACCGCGCCGAACGCATCCGCTTTCGCGACGCGCAAGGCGTCGTGCAAGCGCTCGACACGTCGCTCGTGCTGCTGCATCAGGGTGTCGTTCCGTCGACGCAGCTCGCGCGTTCGCTCGGCTGTGCGCACGAATGGGACGAATCGTCGGCATGCTGGCGGCCGCGGTGCGACGCGCGCGGCCGCAGCAGCGTGCCGCACGTGTGGATCGCGGGCGACGGCGCCGGCATCGGCGGCGCGCGGGCGGCGGCGCTGGCCGGCGAAGTGTCGGCGCTCGACGTCGCCGCGCGACTCGGTGCGCTCGACGTGCAACGGCAGGCCGCACGCGAACGCCCGGTACTGCACGCGTTGCGCCGCCATCTCGCGGTGCGCCCGCTGCTCGACGCGCTGTACACGCCGCCCGCCGCGCTGCGCCGCCCCGATGACGACACGATCGTCTGCCGCTGCGAGGAAGTCACGGCCGGCGAGATCCGCCAGCTCGCGGCGCTCGGCTGCCAGGGGCCGAACCAGATGAAGGCGTTGACGCGCTGCGGGATGGGCCCGTGCCAGGGACGCTGGTGCGGCACGACGGTCGGCGAACTGATCGCCGACGTGCAGCAGCGCAGCGTCGGCGACGTCGGTCACTACCGGATCCGCGCGCCGATCAAGCCGGTGACCGTCGGCGAGATGGCCGACGCGCTCGAACTGTCGAACGATTTTCAGCGCGGCGAGTTTCCGAGCTGACGCGCACGCCTACGCTTCCCCACCCGAACGGAGCCTGACCATGAAGACGCGCATCACGATTCTCCTTTCCGCCGCCGCGATGGCCTTCGCGTCGCCGGCGTCGGCGAAGGAATGGACGACCATCCGCATCGGCGTCGATCCGACCTACCCGCCGTTCGAGTCGACCGCGACCGACGGTAGCGTGAAGGGTTTCGACATCGATCTCGGCAACGCGCTGTGCGCGAAGCTGAATGCGAAATGCGTGTGGGTGTCGAGCAGTTTCGACGGACTGATTCCGGGGCTGCAGGCGCGCAAGTTCGACGTGATCCTGTCGTCGATGGCCGCGACCGAACAACGGCGCCAGCAGATCGACTTCACCGATCGCCTGTATCGCAACCAGACGCGATTGATCGCGCGCACCGGATCGGGGCTGCTGCCGGATGCGGCGAAGCTCGCCGGCAAGCGCATCGCGGTCGAACAGGGCACGATCCAGGAAACCTATGCGCGCGAGAAGTGGGCGGCCGCGAAGGTCGAGGTCGTGCCGTACCCGAGCTACGACCAGGCATATGCGGATCTCGTCACCGGGCGCGTCGACGGCGTGCTGATGGATGCCGTGCAAGGCCAGCTCGGGTTCCTCGCGACGCCGCGCGGCAAGGGCTTCTCGTTCGCGGGCGGCGTGGTGTACGACGCGAAGATCATGGGCAACGGCGACGCGGCCGGCGTGCGCAAGGCCGACGTCGACCTGCGCGACGCACTCAATCGCGCCATCGCGCAGATTCGCAGCGACGGCACGTACAACAAGATCCAGTCGAAATACTTCGACTTCGACATGTACGGGAATTGACGGCGATTACGGGTTCGGTTCGGCTTCGCCCGTGCCGCTCATGCGAGCGCCGCGTCGTGCAGCGCTCGGCGGGTGCCGCGCCGCGTCAGCCGTCTCGAGATTGCGCGGATAAGTCCTTTCTGGACATAATCCATCTATCTTGAGTCCGATAAGGTCTGACATGCTCGACATCCGCCAGCTTCAGTACTTCATCGCGGTCGCGGAAGAAGAACACGTCGGCCGCGCCGCCGAGCGTCTGCATATTTCGCAATCGCCGCTCAGCCGCCAGATCGCGCAGCTCGAGGAAAAGCTCGGCCTCACGCTGTTCGAACGCAGCCAGCAGCGCATTCGCCTGACGCGCGACGGGCGCACGTTCCTCAGCGAAGCGCACGCATTCCTGCGCCATGCGAACCGGCTCGAATCGCTCGCGCGCCGGCTCGGTCGCGGCGACGAAGGCGGGCTGTGCATCGGCTACCTCGAAACGGCCACGCACTCGGGCGTGCTGCCGCGCGCGCTGAAAACGCTGCGCGCCGAACGCCCGTCCGTTCATATCGCTTTGTATAACTATCAATCGGCCGCGCAGCTCGAAGGCTTGCGCGAGCGCAGCCTCGACATCGCGCTCGTCACCGAGCCGCCCGCGCCGGACGATCCCGAGCTCGAATCGACGAAGGTGCTGGACGATCCGATGCTGCTCGCGATGCCCGACGGGCATCCGCTCGCGAAGAAAAAGACGCTCGTCGCCGGCGATCTCGCCGCGCAGGCATGGATCGGCGTCACGCAGCAGGACAGTGCGCCGCGTCACGGTGCGTTCGTCGCGGCCTGCGCGAAGGCCGGCTTCTCGCCGGACATTTCGGTGGAAGCAACCGAGCCGCTCGCCGCGCTCGGCCTCGTCGCCGCCGGGCTCGGCGTGACGATGATCCAGCAGAGCCTGCGTCACCAGGTGCCGGAAGGCGTCGTGCTGCGCGAGCTGCCGTGGTTCAGCTATCGCACGCCGCTGTGGGCGGCGTGGCACAAGGTCAACCTGCGGCCGCTGGTCGGCATCTTCCGCGAGATCCTGACCGGCGAGGACGCCATCGCGACAGTCGGCAAATAACTCGACGAAAGCGCGGGGCGGCGTTGCAACGCCTTGTGCGCCGGTCGCGCGTGCGTCGAGCTTTGCGGATCAACGATCGGCCGGCAGCGGTGCATTGGCCGCGATCAGGCCTTGTTCGCGCATCTCGCGCCAGAAGTCGGCCGGAATCGCCACGTTCAGCGCCGCCTGGTCTTCCGCGATCCGCTCCGGACGGCTCGCGCCCGGGATCACCGCGACGGTGGCCGGATGCGACATCGAGAACTGCAACGCGGCGGCCTTGATCGGCACGTCGTAACGCGCGGCGATCGCCTTGATCCGGTCGACCTTCGCGAGGATGTCCGGCGAAGCCTTCTGGTATTCGAAGTGCGTGCCGCCCGCGAGCACGCCCGAGCTGTACGGGCCGCCAACGACGATCCCGACGTTCCGCGCGGCCGCCGCCGGCATCACGCGTTGCAGCGCGCGCTCGTGGTCGAGCAGCGTGTAGCGGCCGGCCAGCAGCATGCCGTCCGGTTGCGGTTCGGCGAGGTCGAGCACCAGTTCGATCGGTTCGACGCGGTTCACGCCGAGGCCCCATGCGTTGATCACGCCTTCTTCGCGCAGCTTGCCCAGCACGCGGAACGCGCCCTTGCGCGCCACTTCGAATTGCGCGAGCCATTCGTCGCCGTAGAAGTCCTGCGCGATGTCGTGCACCCACACGATATCGAGGCGGTCGGTGCGCAGGCGCTTCAGGCTGTCCTCGATCGAGCGCAGCGTCGCGTCGGCCGAATAGTCGTTGACGATGCGGTTCGGCCGGCCGTGCTCGAACAGGCCGCCCTTCTCGCCGAGATCGCGCGCCGACACCTCCTCGATTTCGTCGAGGATCACGCGGCCGACCTTCGTGCTCAGCACGTATTCGTCGCGCGGATGGTTCGCCAGCGCGTCGCCGAGGCGGATTTCCGCAAGACCGGCGCCGTAGAACGGGGCCGAATCGAAATAACGCATGCCGTGTTGCCACGCGGCTTCGACGGTGGCCGCGGCTTCCGCGTCGGGGATATTGCGAAACATGTTGCCGAGCGGGGCGGTACCGAAACCGAGGATCTTGTTGCCGGGCAGCTTGTCTTTGAGACTCACGATTTTTCTCCAGGGAGGATGGAAAGCGAGTTCAGTCTAGGGACGCGGGTTAAGTCTGTCCAAGACGGAATTCGACATAGTTGAGTCCCGCGAGGTCTGATGCGGCGATTGGCGGCGTGTTTCGATCCGTGGCGCCGGCGCGCTGTTCGGGCGAACTGCCCGGCAGGCAAGGCTACCGAGCGAATTCACGTTCGATTCATGACTCAGGCTCAAAAATGACTTGGCCGGGCGGCCATTTTTCCCGGCCGCCGCGATACCTATATTGGGTGCACTCGCAACGACATCGACGTGGTCGACGTGGATTGCGGCTGACTCCACCCCACAGGTACCCATGATGAAAACGCGCGTTTCCTCCACCCTCGCCGCCCTGATCCTTTCCGCACCGGCGCTGTCGTTCGCGCAACAAGCCGGCCATCAACCGACCCGCGCCGAAGTGAAGGCCGAGATGGCCCGCCTCGCGGCGGTCGGCTACACCCCGGCGCTGGATCACAACCAGTATCCGGCCGCGATCCTTGCCGCGGAAAAGCGCGTGCGCGAAAACGCCGTCGCGCAGGGCGCGCCGAACGCCGCACCGGTCGCCGTCGCGCACCAGTCCCGTGACGACGTGCCCGGCCGCGACGAGCCGCGCGACCACCGATCCGCCGATGTAGCCGGCCGCGCCCGTCACGAACATCCTGAGGCCTTTCATCCGTTGCTCCGGGCGCGAGACGGGCCATGCGGCACGCGTCCGGCGAGATGTCGTGCGTCGCAGTATCGACGGCCGGCGCCGGCGCCGGAAGGCAAGAATCACTAAAACAGTTTCGCGCGCGGCGGGATGATCGACCGTGTCAGACGAAGCCTTCTTCGACCAGCGTGCAGCCGTCGGCCGTGATTTCATGCCGCTGGCCCGAGCCGCCGACCACGCGGCTCCAGCTCGCGGATACGAGCACGGCGGCGGCGCCGTCCGTGCGCAGCGCGTAGTCGAAGCCGCCATACATGCCGGGCACCACGAACCACATGCGGTCGGCCTGCGCGTCGTATTCGAGCAGCGGTTCGAGTTCGGGCAAACGTAGCGCGTCGAGCCGCAGGTGCGCGATGCGGCCGACGATCATGTCGTGGAAATGGCGTTGAATGGCGCACAGCGTGCCGTCGGGCACGAAACGCCGCGGCTGTGGCGTCAACAGCTCGACCAGATGCCGATGTCCGCGCCGCGCGGCGATATCGACCGGGCGCTCGCGGCGCGCATCGCGCAGCGTGCGCCATGCACCGAGCCGCAGCAGTTCACCGACGACCTCCCGCGGTGCGCCGCCATACGCGGCCTGATGCAGCGGCGCGTAAAGCGACGTGCCGCCCGGCCGCGTCGCGTTGACGAGCGCCGGCTGTTGCGCCAGGCGTTCAAGCAGCGTCGTCCATGCGCCGTCGCGCGCCGCGTCGGCCAGCGCATGCCGGCTCGCCAGCTGCGCGTCGTCGAGCACGTTCGCGCCCGTGATTCCGTCCCATGCGATGCTCAATCGGCTGTCCTCCGTCGCCCGGTGCCTCGCTCGCCGCGCACCGGATTGCCCGCCCATCATAAGCATTTCCCGACGGGCGAGCGTGGCGACGTTACCGCGCGTCGCCGAGCGCGCCGAGAATCCGGTATGCGGCCTTCACGCGGTCCTCGATCGGCACGTTGCCGTTCGCGAGCATCACGATTCCGATCCGCTTCGCGGGAACGAACGCGACGTACGTACTGAAGCCGCCGGTCGACCCCGTCTTGTTGATCCAGGTCGCGGGGTTCGGCGCGAGCGGCGGCTGGATCGCGCTCGCCGGCACCGCGTCGAACAGCATCTTCGGCGCGTTGCCCGCGAGCAGCGTCGGCAGCGCGACCGGGTACGGATACTGTTCCCAGATCAGATCCTGCGTCAGCGGCCCCGCGCGGAAATAGCCGGTGTGCGTGCGTTCGATCGCGCGCTGCAGGCGCGGCGCCGTCGGGATCATCCCCATGTTCGCCTGCACGAAGCGCAACAGGTCGGCCGCCGTGGTCCGCACGCCGTACGCCGGCTGCCACAGCATGCCCTCCGTCATCCGGACCGGCTTGCCGTCCTTCGTGTAGCCCTGCGCATAGTCGGCCATGCGCGCGTCGGGCACGTCGATGTACGTGTGCGTCATCCCGAGCGCGGGAAAGAGCCGCTGCGCCATCAGCGTCGCGAAGTCCTCGTGCGCCGCCTTCGCGGTTAGCCAGCCGAGCATGCCGATCGCGACGTTCGAATACTTGCGGTGCGTGCCCGGCGCATACGCCGGCCGCCACGCGTCGAGATAGCGGATCAGGCCCGCGTCGCCGCGGATGCTGTCCGGCACCTGCAGCGGCGTCCCGCCGGGCGTGTGCGTGCCGAGCTGGAGCAGCGTCACGACGCCGAACGGCCTGCCTTGCAGCTCGGGCAGATATTGGGCCACGGGGTCCGCGAGCGACAGTTCGCCGCGCTCCTGCGCGTCCGCGGCGAGCGTCGCGGTCAGCGTCTTGCTGACCGAGCCGATCTCGAACAGCGTGTCGCCCGTCACCGGCTTGCCGGTCTGCTTCGACATCACGCCGTAGTCGAACACGTACGGCTTGCCGTCGGCGACGATGCCGATCGCCATGCCGGGAATCGCGTACTGCTTCATCAGCGGCGCGACCTGGCGCGTGACGGTGTCGTGGAGCGCGTCCTGCGTGACGGCGGCCGCGCGACCGGCCGTGGCGGTCGCGCATGCGGCGACGAACAGGGTCGCGGCAAAGCGTGTCGCGTTGAATCGCATGGGTGCGGTTCCTTTCGATTTCCGATGGTTGCATGGACAACAGATCCGGCCGCGCCGCGCGCGTCGGCCGTCCTGTCGAAGCAGGACTATCCGCTACCGCCCGGCCGCCAACAATCGACGATATGTTGCGCGAGCCGAAAGAAAAACTTATGAGATACGCAACATGCGGGATGGGGGTGGGGGCCGCGCCCCCTCGGAGCCGCATGCCCATTTTTCAGGAAAACCTGCCGGTTTCTACAGCATCGAACCCGCTGGCCGAATGGCGCCGTATCGAAAATCGACGAAAAAGAGATAAGTCTGGTCAGATCCACGCGCGCGGCTGGCGGCGCGATTGATTCATCCGCCCGGATCGAAGTAGACTCGCGGAAGCCAAAAATAAAATCCGACCTGAGAGAAACAATGAATCGCCATTTCCCGATCGCCCGCTTCCGCGTCGTTGGCTCCCGCGTGGTCGCGTGATTTTCACGCACCGACCGACCTGAACCGAAATACGCGACGCCGCCGCGTTTCTGCGCGCGCACGTTCGCCGTTTCGTCGTTGAGCCAGAAGAATCGCCAGGGTGGGCGCGCACCGTCCGCGCCCACCCGGCCCGACCGGAGAGCGAGCCCGTGACCGAAACCGTGGCCGCGTCGGCCTATCGGCCGCGCGATGTCGTCAATGCGCCCGACATCAAGACGGCCATCGCACGCCGCAGCGCCGAGCGCGGCGATCCGGCCGAGATCCGCGCGTGGCTCGGCAACCATTTCTTCCGCTGGGTCGTCGGCGCATTCGAGCAGGCTCGGCCGCTCGCATCGCTCTCCGATTACCGCGCCCTCGCCGGCGTCGACCGGCCGGCGCCCGAGTGGCTCGTGCGCCGGTTCCGCGGGCAATCGGCGTCCGCGCCGTCCGAGGCATCTCCGGCATCCGGCCCGACGCCCGCCGCGGAGAAGGCGTCGCTCTACTTCATCGATCCTGAGCACATGCTGCTGATCGACCGCGAACGCGTGCTGGTCGAATTCCTGCGCTCGCGCGCCGGCACGCGGCTCGCGCAGAAACTGCAACGCATCACCTGCGCGATGGCGCTCGACATGTGGGAACGCGAGCACCAGCGGATGCAGGCGCGCCGCGACAAGGGCTGGGTGCCGAGCAGCGGCCTCGCGCTGCGCGAGGTGCTGCGCACGCCGAACGGGATCGTGTTCGAATTCGTCGGCGATCATGCGGCGCTGCGCGAGGAACTCGCGTACGAGTCGTACTACATGCAGCACTGTCTCGGCCAGTTCGCGGATCGCCGCCGGCTGCGCGGCGGCTACGGCGAGCAGTACGCGCAAGCCGCACGGGACGGCCGGCTGCGCCTCTTCACGCTGCGCGGCGCGGGCAACCAGCCGCACGTGACGATCAGCCTGCAGGCGAGCGGCGACGGCCTGCGCATCGACCAGATCAAGGGCAAGCAGAATCGCCATCCGGTGCGCCGCTATGCGGACGACGTCCGCCAGTTCCTGCGCGCGCTCGCGCCGCGCGGCGAGCGTCATCCCGATTGCGAGGGCATGGGCCTCGTCTTCGAACCGGATGCGCCGGGGGCGGCCACCGGCGCGTGGACCTTCGTCACCGACGTGCGCTCGTCCGACCATCTGCTGAGCGTGATGAGCGAGAACTTCCACCTGATCGAGCATTTCGAGCAACCGCCGGCCGTGCTGCAATGGCTGCTGCTGCGCAACGCGCCCTATGCGCTCGGCCAGTTGCGCCAGATCGATCCGGCCGTCGCGGCGGCCGCGCGCCATGCGTTGCCGGCCGATGCGCTGCCGGCCGCGCACCTACCCGACGCGGCGACCGCGGCAGCCGCATTCGAGATCGAAGGCATCGCGATCGATCCTGCGCTGTGCGCGGCATTCGCGTTGCCCGCGCCGACGGACGGGAGCGCGTCATGCTGACACTGCTGCTTGGCGCGGCCGTGCTGTGGCTCGTGTGGTACGTGTGGCGCTCGTTGCGGGTCGCCGCACGGATGGTGCGCGAAGTCGACGCCGATCAGGCCGCGGGCGCCGACAGCACGGTGCCGGTGCGGCAAACCACGGCCGTCAGGCTCGCGCATGCGCAGGCCGAGCAGGCGCCGCCGAACCGCCGCCGCTGGGCGCTCGCGCTGGCCGACATCCTGCTGATCCGCAACGGGCTGCGCTGCGATTGCGACGACCTCGTCCATGCGCTGCCCGATGCGCAGCGCGAACAGCTCGCGCGCCAGGTGCGGCGCGAACTCGACCTGCCGGCCGACCTGCCCGAGTGGCAGATCGTGCAACGCGTGCCGTCGATCCTCGCGGGCTGGATTCGCGGCGTCGGCCGCTCGCACGACGGCTTCTACGAACAGCTCGCCGCCGTCGGGCGCGTGCGCGACGCACTCGCGTTCGATTGCGCGCGCACCGCGTTTCTCGTGCGCTGCATCGCGCTGCTCGGCTGGGCGTCCGAACAGCACGCGTGGATCGTGCTGCTGCTCAATGCGCAGCGCGCGCAGGACAGCTTCGACAGCTGGGAAGACTTCGGGCTCGCGTATGCGCGGGCGCGCCAGCAGTGGCTGCGCGGCAGCGGCCAGGACGGCCCCGCGTCGTCGCGCGCCACGCAGGAAGTACGCGAGTACCTGCGCAATCCGTCCGGAAACTGGCTTTCGCTGCCGTGGAAGCGCTACCGCATCTTCGATCCCCAACCCGTTTCGTCATGACCGCCGATACCGACATGTCCTCCGCTTGCGCCGATCTGATTCCGCCCGCGACATCCCGCTGGTTCATTTGCGACGTCGACGCGCTGTTGCGCGCCGGTGACCATGCCGCGCTCGACGCGCAACTCGATGCCGCGCTCGCCGCGAGCTTCGCCGATCGCACCGCCGAGGCGCGGTACGTCGACGCGCTGCCGGCCGACGTGCAGCCGTGCATCGACGCCGGCGCCGAAGGCCTCGCGCGCCTGCGCGCATGGCAGGCCGCGAACCCGCGCTCCGCGCACGCGTGGCTGTGCGAAGCCCACTACTGGCACCACTGGGCCTACGAATACCGCGGCAGCGGCTGGGCCGAAACGGTGACCGAAGCCGGATGGATCGGCGCGCATGCGTGCGCGACGCTGACGCTCGTCGCCGCGCTGCGCGCGCTGGTGCTCGCGCCGACGATGTGGAGCGCGCCGATGGTGATCTTCACGAGCGTGTCGTCGTTCGGCGAACCCGAGTGGCTCGCGCAGCTCGTGCGCGAGCGCCGCTGGCCCGTCACCGAACTGCACCTGAACGCCGGCGCCGAAGACGAAGCCACGCGCGCCGAACTGCAGCGCATGTTCGCGCGTTCGGGGCTGAATCCCGACGTGCCGGTCGCCTGCCCGGCGGAATTTCCGGACGCGCTGCCCGGCCCCGTGCAGGGCAAGAAGCTGCGCAAGGAAAAGTGGTACTGGATGGAAGCGACGCTGCACATCCATCCGAAGCTGTTCTTCCCGATGCGCACGTTCATCTGGTACATGCAGCCGCGCTGGGGCGGCTCGCACGATCACGTCCGCGCGTTCGTCGCGTCCGATGCGTGCGCGCACCTCGATGCGGTCGAGAAGGACCGGCTGCTGCACGAGATCTGGCGCGACGACTACGCCGGCAACACGCTCGATGCGGATGACGACGACGACCATGCGCGCCACGCGATGACCGCGACGCTCGCGCGCGCGCAGGCCGCGCTGCATCCCTATCACCGCTCGGAGACACTGCGCTGGCTCGCGCACAGCCATTTCGAGCGCGGCGAGTACGAACAGGCCTACGCGCGGCTGCAGGAAGCCGAACGCAGCACGCCGATCGACGACAACCGCGCGATGGGGATGGGTTTGCGACTGGCGCTCCGGCTCGATCCACATGGCGACTGGCTGACCCGCGCGGTCGAACGCGCATCGGACGCTCGCGCGTGCACGTCGGCGATGATCCTGCGCGGCTATGCCCATCGCACCGGCACGTTCGGTTTCGTGCAGGATCCCGCGCGCGGCGACGCATGGCTCGAGGCCGCGCGCCTGAACGAGCCTGGCTCGCTCGCATGGAACCAGATCGCCAGCGCGCTGGAGTACGACAACCGGCGCCCCGCCGATGCCTTCGCCATCTGCGAGCTCGGCTACGAGGCGGGCGGCGATTCGTGCGGCTACCTGCTCGGATGCTTCTACAAGGACGGCACGCATGTCGAGGCCGACCCGTACCGCGCCGCCCACTACTTCCGCGAGTCGATGGAAGCCGGCGGCAACATGGCCGCGTACCGGCTCGGCTACACGTACCATCAGATCGGGCAGACGAGCACGGACCGGGCCGAACGCGCGCGCATGCAGGTCGAGGCCGTCGAAGCCGCGCGCAAGGCGCACGAGATGGGGCATACCGACGGCCTCGAGTGCATGCTGATGTTCATCGGCGACATCGAAGATTATCCGTCGCGCCATCGCTACGTCGACGAGCTGCGCCGGCATGCCGAAGGGGGCCATCCGGCCGCGATGGCCGCACTGTCGTTCTTCCTTGCCGACATCAACGACAAGTCGCTGTACGACTATCGCGAAAGCGTGCGCTGGATCATGGGGGCGCAGGCCATCGCGCCGGACGACGAATACGTGCGCACCATCACGCGTGTCAGCCACGAGGACGGCATGCTCGGGAAGCTGCGCTACAAGCTGCAGCGCAAGCAGATCAAGGCGCACGAGATTCCCGGCGCCGACAACGCGATGGTCTGAGCATGGCCGACGCACGCGCCCGCTCGCCGGCGGGCCGTGCGTCCTGCCCGCGTATCACCCCGGCAGCCGGTCGAGAAACGCCAGCATCGCCGCGTTGAACCGCGCGGGTCGCTGCAACGGCGCGAAATGGCTCACGCCGGGCAGCATCGTCAGCGTCGCGCCCGGGATCGTCCGCGCGAGGTACGCGGCATGTTCCGGCCGGATGAATTCGTCGTGCTCGCCCTGCACGACCGCAACCGGCACGGCGATCGCCGCGAGATCCTGCGCGGTGTAATTCGGTTGCGTGCGCATCATTTCGCTGACGGCCGCGACGAACGCGTCGAACTGGTCCGGTGTCGCGGACAGTCGCGCATAGTCCTTCCGATGCCGCGCGAAACAGCGGTCGATCAGCGGGCTCGGCACGATCTCCTTCGTGCCGCCGGGATCCATGTTGCAGGCGAAGAAGAACACGCCGGCCGCGCGTTCCGGCGCGCGGCCGGCCAGCACGAGCGCGATGCAGGCGCCGTCGCTCCAGCCGACGAAGCGTGCACGGTCGACGTGCAGCACGTCGAGGACGGCCAGCACGTCCGATGCCATGCGTTCGTACGAATAGGGGCGGTCGTCGCGCGTGCTGCGGCCGTGCCCGCGGCTGTCGATCACGATCGCGCGGTAGCCGGCCGCGCGCAGCGCCGGCACCTGGTTGCCCCAGTTGCCGCCGTGGCCGAGGCCGCCGTGCAGCAGCACGACCGCCGGCCCCTGGCCGAACGACGCGTGCCAGATGCGCGCGCCGTCATGCTCGAGCCATCCTTCGACGTCGGCTGCCGGCAGCGGCGTGCCGCCGTGTACGTCGAAGCGAACGAGTTCGTCGTCGTCGAGTTCCGCATTCATCGTTCAGCCGTCCTTGAGAGGGAGACGAACTGGCGATTGTAATGCGTGCGGCCGATGCGGCCACGGCCGCTCAGGCCTGCGTCGACACCAGCCCGCCCGACTGCGAGGCGCCGGATTTTTCGAGCGCCGCGGCAAGTTGCGAGATCGCCGTCGCGAGCGCGGCTGAAATCGTGCCGGCTTCCGCGCTCAGTGACTGCTGCTCGACGGCCGCGGCCGGGTCGTCCTTTGCACGCTGGGCCGCGGTGGCCATCTGCCGCTCCAAGGTCGCGAGCTGCTTCTGCAGCCGCTCGATCAGCGCCTTCAACTGGGCGACCGCCGGGTCTTCCGGCGATGCGTCCGTTGCGCCGGACGTGGCACCCGTGGCGCCGGTGGAATCCTTCGTGCCGGTGGTGCCAGTGGTGCCGTTGGTGCTGGTAGCGCCGGTCGCACTGGTGACGCCGGTCGTGCCCGTCGTGCTCGCGGTATTCGTCGCGCCGCCCCTGGACGACGTCGCGGCGGTCGGGTTCGCGGCCACACCGCTGTCCGCGAGCGGCGATCGCGCGGTCGTGGAGAAATCGATCTGCATCGTGTCGGTCCGTGTATCGGTAAACGAAGTGACAAGGGGGCGAAAATCCTCCCCTCGTTTACGGCATTCGTCACACGAAACTTGAATATCGGGGTCGGGTGAATTGCCCGGCGATAAACGCAATTGAGCGCGAAAGGGCCAGATTGGCGGCATGACGGCGCTGGTAAAATCGCCGCTTCGCCGGCTGGAAGCACGCATCGGACGCCTTGTCGAGGCCCGATCGCGCGATGCCGCCGGCTCCGGCTCGCGGACTGTCGAGGCGCGGCATGCAACGTATGCCGACGACGCCCTCGCAACTTCCCGAGTCGCCTTTTCCGTCCGCCTGCATGCGTGCTCCGCTCACCGACCGAGCGGCGAACGCCGTGCGGCACGCATTCACTTCATCACGCATTCGAGGAACACACGATGGCCCGCATCGGCGCCTTCTGCATCACGACGTGGCTCGCCGCCGCGATTCTCTACTTCGGCCAGCACTCCGTCGCGATGATCGCGCTCAGCGGTGTCGTGGTTTTCGGCGGGTTCGATCTGCTGCGTCCGTAACGGCGGTCGTGCGGCCCGGTGTGGTCGCACCGCGCGCGCCTTTCCGCACGCATCCTCATGTGCGCGTCGCCGGTCCGCCCACCCATTCGACCCTTGAAGGAGCGCATGCCGCTCACGACCGAACGGCCCGCACAGTTCCGTCGCGATCCGCGCCGCCGGCTTGCGCGATCGACCACGCTTCGTCGAGTCGCGCGATGATGTTTTCCGCTATCTCACGGCTGAGCCGCAAGCCGCCGACAAGACCCGCCACACGCGTCAGCGCGGCAACGTCCTCAACGAAGACGGGCCGCCCGTCAGCGCGATCCGCTTGCCCGTGTCGCGCAGCCTGCCGCCTTCGACCGCATACAGCGCAAGCTGCCGTTCGACGTTGAACTGCACGATCACGTGCCGGCTGTCGGCGGTAAACGCGATGCCTTGCGCGGCTTCGCCGCCCGGCACCTCGTTCACCTTCACGGCCTGCCCGTCGCGAATCTCGAACAGCAGCACCTTGCCGCGCTTGTGGCGGCCCGGGTTGTCGGCCGTCAGGTTCGAGCCGTCCATCGCCTGCACCGCGATCCACTTCCCGTTCGGCGAAATCGCGACGCCTTCCGGCAGCGACGGTACCGTCAAATACTGGACCGTGCGGAACGGCACGCGCGACACGTCGATCAGCGCGACCGAATCGGCGTCGCCCGCGAGCGCGCCGGTATAGCCCGGCAGCCCGGCGAGCCCGACGTTGCTGACCACGGCCCAGCGGTTGTCGCTCGACACGTCGATCGTGTAAGGCGCGACGCCCGTGCTCAGCCGCGTGCCGCTGTCGGTCACCTTGCCGTCGTCGACGTTCAGCACCGCGATGCCCTGCTCGTCGCGCAGCGACACGAGCGCATGCTTGCCGTCGTGCGTGAAGCTGATCCCGGCCAGCCGCTTCTTGCCGATTTTCAGGTTGCCGTCGAGCGTCACCTGCGTGCCGTCGATGCGCAGGATCGACACGCTGCCGTCGACGTTGGCGACGAGCGCGAGCCGGCCCGAGCGAGCGATCGCGATCCCTTGCGGATGCGTGCCGAGCTCGATGCGCGTGATCGCGGGCGGCGCGCTGTCGAGATTCACGACCTGCAGGAACGTGTCGAATACGAGCTGCTTCGCGGCCGTGTCGTAGCGCGTCGGCGCGCCGACCAGCGCGAGCTTCGCATCGGGCGTGATCGCGACGGCCTGCGGCGGCCCCTGGATGCCGTTCTCGACGTCCACCTGCAACGCGACCTTCGGCGGGAACGTGCTGGCGTCGAGCAGCGTCAGCGTGTCGGCGGGCGGGGAAGGCAGATAGGTGTCGCGGCCCTCGACGCGCTGGTACTTGCCGTCGTTGCCGGACACGATCCAGTCTGCGGCATGCACGGCGACGGTCGTCGTGGCGAGGGCCAGCGCGGCGAGCAGGCGCGCGCTGCGCAGGTGGAACGGATTCGAATGCATGGCGGTCGGTTCTCCGGATCGGTTGCGGACGCAATGGATTGCCGACCCTGCTGCCCGACGGGCCGGCGCCATCGCATGATGCCCGAAAGCGCGCGAGCCCGGCGTCGCGCACCCGGTGCGGCTCCGTCAAGCCATGCGTCGCGAGCCCGGCGACCGCTCGACGATGTCGTCGAGCCGATACACCGGTCGCGCGAGCCGTTCGTAGCGGAATAACCCGTAGTCCGAACCGGTCACGCCGCGGCTGTCGCATTCGGGACGGCTTGCGAACCGCCCGTCGCCATGAAGGATTTTTCCACTGATTCGTGGTTCGAATCAATTTTTACCCAGGCCGCCCTTCGCCTTTCATGTTCTCCCGTTGAATCCTCGTCTGATGAATGTCGGCGACATGATTCTACGTTCTACGCTTGCGGCCCCTGTATGCCTGCGATGCAAATGATCAATCGGCTCGCGCATCGAAAAAACCGAGACCGGAACACGCGGTAAATCGAAGTAAATCGACTCGCGTAGAATGCCCGACCATCCATCCGAGCGGGGCCACGCTTCCATTCCACTCGCACCGGACAATACCCACAAAAACCGCGGCAATCGCGACGATCGTCGACCGACGAAGCCTTCATGAGCCAACCGATCCTGTACCTCCTCGCCGGCAACGGCAGCGCTGCCGACTGGTGGGACGACGCGCTGCCCCACTTCCGGCGCTATCGCCCCGTGCCGCTCGAACTGCCGGGCTTCGGCGATCATTCCGCGCCGCCGTGCGAGGATCTCGCCGCGTATGCGCAGGCGCTGCTCGACGCGACCGAACCCGGGCACGCGATCATGGCGGTCGGCGTGAATGCGCTGGTGGTCCTGCACGCGTTGCAGCGGCGCCCCGGCCACTTCGGCCGCAGCGTGCTGCTTGCCCCGGTCGGCGCGTTCCTGTGGGAGCGGCGCCTGCCGAAACTGATGGCGCCGAAGCCGCTGCGCAAGACCATCCACTGGCTGCTCGCGCACTACCCCGCGCTGTTCGCCCGCCGGTTCTCGAACCGGACCTGGACGCCCGCGCAGTATCGCCGCATGGGCGCCGGTTATGCCCGTTGCCGCGCGTTCCTGCCGCACTGGAATCTCGTGCGCGCCGATACCGCGCTGCCGCTGCTCGAGTGGGTCGCCGATCGCATTGAACTCGTGTGGGGCGACCAGGACGCCGTGCTCGGCGTCCGTCAGGCCGCCGCGTGGTCGGCGATCCTCGCGCGCGCCGACCTGAGCGTGACGCTGCAGCCCGGCTGGGGACACTATCCGTGGATCGATGCGCCGGCGGCGTTCGCGCGGTGGCTCGAAGGAAACGACACGGGCTTCGTCGCGCATACCAAAGGCGGGCGCCTCGCGCTGGCCGCGATGGCCGGGCTGCCGGTGCCGCCCGCGCTGTCGCTGACTGCCGCCGACGATCCGCGCCTGCCCGGCTTTCTCGCGAGCCGGCCGGACGCCGAGTGGGCGATCCGCTCGTCGAGCCATGGCGAGGACCAGGCCGACGCGGCGAACGCCGGCCTGCATACGACGTTCCTGCGCGTACCGGCATCGCAAGCCGCCGCGCGCGTGGCCGAACTGCTCGATGGCGGCCTCGAGGAAGCCGTCGTGCAGCGCTTCATCACGCCCGTGCTGTCGGGTATCGCGTTCGTGCGCCATCTCGCGGTCGAAGTCGAATGGGTCGAAGGCCACCTCGAAACGCTCGCCGACGGGCAGGCCAGCCCGCAGCGCGCGATTCTGTCGCGGCTCGGCGAGCCGTGGCAGCGCGGCACGTTCCCGACCGCGCACGGCCTGAGCGCGCGGCAGCTGTGGGACTTCCTGCAACGCGTGCTGCGCGCGTTCCATTACGTGCCGGGCGACGTCGAATGGGCGTGGGACGGCGCGCAGCTGTGGCTGCTGCAGTACCGTCCGATCAGCACCTACGGCTGGCATCGCCACCTGACCGCCGCGAACATCGCCGAGATCCTGCCGCCGCAGCCGAGCCGGCTCGTCGAATATGCGCAACGGCGGGCAGCCGGCAGCATCCCGGCCATCATGGCGCGCTGGGATGCGCGCGTGCTGCGCGACAACGAACCGTTCACCGCGCTCTATGGCGGCGCGTCGTACATCAACAACGACCTGTTCCTCGCGCGTCTCGCGGACTGGGGCGTATCGGCCGCCCACTACAGCGGCGAGATCGGCGGTGCGACACCGCCGCTGCGCTGGCGACCGCTGCGCCTGCTGCGCGCGTTGCCGGTGTTCTGGCGCATGCTGCGCGTCGCGCGCGGGCACCTGACGACGCTCGCGCGCGGCCTGGAACGCTTCGACCGGGAGCTGGCGACGCTCGTCGAACGGCGCGCCGACGGCCAGCAACTGGCCGACTGGTTCACGCGCTTCTACGTGTTCGTCGTGCAGGGCAACCTGTGCATCGCGTCATCGCTGGCGAGCAGCGGCGGCACCCTGTGGGGGCGTCCGCCGACCGCGTACGGTCAGCTCGACGACAGCCCGCACCGCCTGCCGTGGGAAACCGATCCGGGCACCGCGCGGCCCGCGGCCGCCGACCTGCCGCTGCAGGCGTTTCCCGACTGGCCGCTGCCGGTCCGCGTACTGCACGCGCTCGGCGCGCCCGGCATGCGCGGCTGGTATCTGCAAGTGCGCGAGTGGTATCGCGACAACCTGATGCGCGTGTTCTTCCGCCTGCATCACGCGATGCCGGCCGCCGACCGCGACACGTGGTTCGCGCCTCACCCCGAGCGCCGCGATCGCAACGACAGCTTCTGGCAGGACGGCAGCGAAGGCACCGACGAGGCCGCCGGCTTCATGATCTATCCGGGTGACATGCAGGGCGTGCTCGGTCGCGACATCCTGCTCGAAGACACGCTCGACCCGGGCCGGCACGCGCAGTACCAGGCCGCCCGCGCGGTGATCGCGCGCATGGGCGGCCGGCTGTCGCACGGCGCGACGCTGCTGCGCGAACTGCGCAAGCCGTCGGCCGTGCTCCCGCGCGTCGATGCGGCGTGGGTCGGGCACGAAGTGCGGCTCAGCGACGGCCGGCTGACGCTCGTCGAATAGGACGCGCGCCGGCTCGGCGATCCGGCAACCGCGTCGCGCACAGCGGTTGCCGCCTGCCGAATCGGCACGCATCAGCGCAGCGGCGTGCGGATTTTTCCGTCGACCCTCAACGTGCGCCGGTCGCGCGCGGCCTCGTATTCGACCGTCTGCGCGGGCGTGACCGCGCCATAGGACCGGCCGTTCACATAGACGACGCCGTCGCGCAATTCGACCCGGTCGCCGTTGACCGTCGCGGTGGCCCGGTCGCCCTGCAGCACGGCGCCCGAACAACCGGCGCTCGAGAAGCTGCGGACCGACGTGCCCGGCGTGGCGGCGTTCCCGCCGCCGGGGTCCGCCGCATGCGCGGCGCTGCACGGCGGCGCATCCAGGGTGCCGGCCGCATGGAGCGGCGCCGCCCCGATGCCGCTCCCGGCAAACAATGCGATCGTCATCGGCAGCAGCTTGTTCATCATGATCTCCGGGGCTCGTAGCCGTCGATCGACGGTCGATCGGCGCCCTGCTGGCAGGTCGGGCAACACCGCCCAGTATGCGACCACTTCGCCGCGCGCGGCCATCCGCTTCAATACCCGTCGCGACACCGCTGTCCGAGCCGGCTCCCCGCGCTTCGCCCATTCGGCCACCGGCAGCACGAAAGCCCCCTCCCGCAACCGCTCCTCGTGAAAATCCGCCTTGCTCGAGTTGCGACTCGCAACTATTATTGATTGCGATACGCAACCGTTCGGGAGCAAGCCATGGACCTCATCGACGCACCCGCCAAGCCGCGCGACGCGACGATCCTCGAGCTGCGCGACTTCTCGCGCAAACTGGTGCGCGAGCTCGGCTTCATGCGTGCGACGCTGGCCGACAGCGACTGGGCGCCGTCGGCGGTGCATGCGATCCTCGAGATCGGGATGGCGCCCGGCATCAACGCGAAGGATCTCGGCGCCATCCTGCGGCTCGACAAATCGAACACGAGCCGGCAACTCGCACGGCTCGAGGCGGCGGGTATCGTCGAACGGCGCGTGTCGAGCGAGGATGCGCGCGCGATCGAGCTGTACCTGAGCCCCGAAGGCAAAAAGCTCCGGAATAGAATCGACACGTTCGCGACCGACCAGGTGTCGAATGCGCTGCGCCGCATGATTCCGGCCGACCAGCAGGCGCTACTGCGTTCGCTAGCGCTGTATGCCGATGCGCTCGCGCAGGACAACGCGGCCAGGCCGCCCGTCGCGGCCGCCGATGCGCCGTCGATTCGCGACGGCTATCAGCCGGGCTGCATCGGCGACATCGCGAGCCTGCATGCACGCTTCTATGCGGAGCACTGGGGTTTCGGCGCGTTCTTCGAACAGCGGGTGGCGACCGAGCTGGCCGCTTTCGCGGGCGCGCTGCCGGCCGACGGCAAGGCGCTGTGGCTGTGCGAGGAAGACGGCCGGACACTCGCGTCGCTCGCGATCGACGGCGACCCGGCGACGGGCGTCGCGCACCTGCGCTGGTTCATCGTCAACGACGCGTTGCGCGGCTCGGGCGTCGGGCGTCAGTTGATGACGCTGGCGATGCGTTTCGTCGACGAACACCGGTTTCGCGAAACCTACCTGTGGACGTTCAAGGGGCTCGATGCCGCACGCCATCTGTACGAGTCGTTCGGCTTCGCGCTGACGAGCGAGTCCGCGGGCACGCAGTGGGGGACCGAGGTGGTCGAGCAGCGCTTCAGCCGGACGGGGCCGGCTGGCGGGTGAGATCGGCGGAAAACGGTGGGTAATGCGCGGAAAACGGCAAGGAAGCGGGAAAGGAAAACGTCGATCCGGTGCGGCGGCGCGGCCGGCAATGTCGCGATCAGGCCTGACACCGAATGAACGACAGCGGGCCGGCGGGGAATCGCCGTCCGGCCCGCCCAAGCGAACCGGACGGCGCCGGACGGCCTTGCGGCACGGCGGGTGTCAGCCCTGATCGTCCCCGGGCCACCAGGTCTTGGCCTCGCGGTCGACGGCGAGCGTGTCGAGATCCTTGCCTTCGAGCCATTTCGGCCGCGGGCCGCGCCCCGACCACGAGCGGCCGGTCGACGGATCGTAGTACTTGGCGGGCGCTTTGCGCTTGCGCTGGACGATGTAGCCGAGCGCGCTCAGCACTTCCTGCTGCGAAATTCCCAACAGCTCGACCTGTTCCTTGAAGGCCGCGAGCGCGGCTTGCTTCTCCTTCTGCTTCGCCTCTGACAGCTTGATGTTCAGGTCCCGAAGTTGTGCTTCGAGTTCCTGCAGGGCCTGGGTCATGTATTCATCCTCTTTGGGCATGTTTTTGCAAAAAGCTCCGATGGCCGAACCTACCACGAAGTTCCGCCAATAGGGGCTGTCAAATCGGTGAATCGTCCACCTGAGCCGGCATGATTTGCGCGGTGCGCACCAAACGACGTCGTGCGTCACTGACAGGCAGGACCAGGCCGGCAACGGGCGGCACGCCGCGTACGCCTGCACGGGACGAACGGCGGCGGCAAGTGATTCGCCGCACCTGACAGGGCGCGGCATGGCGCGAATGATAGCAGTGCGCGGCGCCGTGTTGCAGAAGTCGCCGATCGGAGTCGATGCGGGCCCGGCGGTTCAGCGGTCTTCGCTGCCGGCCTCCCATGCAATCCGGTCGAACAGCGCGCGCAGCTTCGCGCCACGCGCCGCATTCAGCGCCGTCGCGTGCGCGACGCGGCCGGCCAGGTGCGCGCGGAAATCCGGATGCGCGTCGCGATTCTGCGACGCCGGACCGTGCCGGATGCAGTTGGTCAGGATCGCCTTCAGGCGATCGAACGTGTCGCGCGCGAGGTTCGGATGACGGTTGACGACCACGCCGGCCAGTTGCTGCCGCGTGCCGCGCCGCATCACCCGCGTCTTGCGCCATTGCAGCGCGAAGCCTTCGTCGAGCGCGATCGCGGCGACCCGGATTTGCAGCCGCTCGATGTCGCGCGCGAGCGCCCCGCCGCCGGAAAATGCGAGATCGTCCGCATAGCGCGTGTAAGTCGCATCGAGCGAACGCGCGAGCGCGGCGAGCCGCATGTCGAACCGGAACGCGCACAGGTTCGCGAGCGCCGGCGACGTCGGCGCACCTTGCGGCAGATGCCGTTCGCGATAGCGCTGGCGGCCGAGCCAGTCGAGCCAGTCGAGCCAGTCGAGCCGGTCGCGCAGGTCCGGCGCGAGCAGCCGCGCCGACGGCACGCGATTGGTGCACAGCCCGGTGAGCGTGCGCGCGACTTCGGCCGGATACCCGAGCGTCGCGAATAGCGCATGGACGCGCGCGGCGCGCACGGACACGAAGAAATCCGCGAGGTCGAAGCGCACGACGACGTCGCGATCCGCATGCGGCGCCGCGAACGACACGATCCCGTGTCCCTTCCGAAAACCGTGTACCGCGCCGTGCGGCGCGATGCGATCGAGCAGGCCGTGCAGGATGCGGCGCTGCGCTTCGCGCAGCCGTCCCTTCGGGATTTCGACGAGGCGGCACCCGCCGCTGCGCTTGTCGACCGGGACGTACGTGTAGTGATGCAGCGGCGTGGCGCTGCCGCGCGCATCGACGCGCCAGTGATCGGACAGCCAGTCGAGTTCCGGTGTGCTGATGCCGAGCCAGCCGGCGAGATCGCCGGGCGTCGGCCATTGCGGCACGTCGCAGCCGGCGAGCGGCGCGGGCGGCGGTCGCTGGACCAGCGGCCGGCGCACGACGCGGATCGTCACCGGCCGACGGTCGCCATACCATGCACGCACGAACGCGGGCGCGTCGGCGAGGACCGCCGCGAGCGCGTCGGTGTCGGTATCGGCCCAGTTCGCGGCGAAGCGGACGAGCGCAAGATCCGCGCATTCGTGCGTCCACGGCGGCGCGTCGCCGAGCACGGCCGCCATCCGCGCGACGACGCCGGCACGCTCGGGCGAACCGGCGAGCATCGCCTCGGCAATCGTTCGGATGGTGTCGCGCAGGGATGAGTACATGGACGGAGCGGGGCGGGACGATGAGTCAACGTGGCTGGTGCTGCAAGCGCCGTCGTTGCGCAACGCGCAACATGCGCGCTTGCGACGCATCGGCGTATCGATCTGATCCACGGGGTAGCCCCGTGGTCCTGGAACATCGGCTGCCTGTTCCGGGGGTGTGCTTGACCCACCGCCCCGCGTCGCGACTTTAAGCGGCGACGACGCCAGGTGTCAAATCGAGCCGGACGATGCGCGATGCGCGGCGGCGGCGCGCTGCGCCCGCCCGGTTCCCCGACGCTCCCGGCCGATGCGGCAAACCGCCCGCTCCGCCTAGGCGCCTGCTTCCCTACATGTTTCCCGCCAGATGAAACCGCGACGCCGGATGCCACAGCCTGACCGACGTGGCGACCTGCTCGCCGACCCACGTCCGGCGTCGCAACAGCAAACACGGCTCACCGATTTCCATCACGAGATGCCGGCGCACCTGCGCATTGGGCTTCTCCGCGTAGATCTGGAACTCCGCACGCTGGATCGGCGCCAGTCGCACCATGTAATGATTCGGCGTCTCGAGCGTGAAGTCCTGCTCCAGATACGCGGGAAACAACGCCGGATTGACGTAGCGATCCTCGAACTGGATCGGTTCGTCCTCCTCGTAATGCACGATCCGCGAATGAAACACGGGCCCGGCGCGCAGTCCGAGCGCGTCGATCGCGTCCGGGTCGACGCTGCGCTCGATCATCAGCACGCGCGCACTGTGCCGATGGCCGCGCTCGGCGATCTCGTCCGCGATGTTGCGGATTTCCAGCACCGTCGACTCGTAATGCCGGCGCTCGACGAACGTGCCGGCACCCTGGATGCGGGTCAGCACGCGCTCGGCCGTCAGTTCGCGCAGCGCGCGCGACACCGTCATCCGGGCCACGCCGAATTCCTTGACCAGTTCCGCCTCGGTCGGGATCGCGGCGCCGGGCTTCCAGTCGCCCTTCGCGATCCGCTCGACGACGTAGCGCTTGATCTGCTGATAGGCAGGCAGCGCCCGCGCCGGTACGGTGTCGGCCGATGCCGACGCCTGCCGTGCGGAAAGTTTGCGTTCCGTTTCGCTCATGCGCCCTCGACCGGATGAATGTGGGGCAATCGGCCCGTCCTTGACCGTCGTCACTGCAACGACGGCGCCGCACCGGCGACGATGCCGGCCGCGATCGCGATATCGTCCGCGAGCGGCCGGTCGTCGTGATACGCCGGCACGCGTTCGCGCACATGCCGCCACAGCGCGTCGGTCGACGCGGCCCGCGCCGTTTCGGCCGGCTGCAGGTCGTACGCCTGCGCGGCCGCCAGCAGCTCGATCGCGAGCACGCGCGTCGTATTCTCGATGATGTCGAGCGCCTTCAGCGCGGCCGGCGTCGCGTGACACAGGTGATCTTCCTGCAGCCCCGACGTGATGCCGCCGTCGAGGCTCGCCGGCGCGGCAAGCCGCTGATTCTGCGCGACCAGCGCGACCGCCGTGTACTGCGCGATCATGAAACCCGAACAACTGCCTCCCGGTGCGGCAAGAAACGCCGGCAACCCGCTGACGAGCGGATTCACGAGCCGGTCGAGACGCCGTTCGGCGATCGCCGCGACCTGGGCCATCGCCGCCGCGAGGCTGTCCATCGCGAGCGCGATGCCGGCGCCAACCGCATGCGCCTGCGAATGCACGGCCGGCGCCTCCCGCGTGCCGGCGACGATCGGATTGTCGGTGACGGACGCGAGTTCGCGATCGACGACCTCCGCCGTGACGTCGAACACGTCGCGCGCCGCACCGTGCACGTGCGGAATCGTGCGCAGGCTGAGCGGATCCTGCGTATGCCGGCCGCTCGCCGCGGCCAGCATGCCGCTGTCCGCCAGCAGTGCACGCAAACGGCCGCCGACCTGACCGATACCGGGCGAAATCCGCAACGCGAGCGAAGCCGGATCGAATGCGGCGAGTTGCCCGCCGAGATTCTCGAAGCTCATCGCCGCGATCCAGTCGGCCCAGTCGAGCAACCGCTCGGCGCGCGCCAGCGCGAATGCCGCCAGCCCCGTGACGCACGGCGTCCCGTTGACCAGGCTCAACCCCTCCTTCGCGCCGAGAACGAGCGGTTCGCGGCCGATGCGCCGCAGCGCCTCGTCGCCGCGCATGCGTTCGCCGCGCAGGCGCGCATGGCCGTGCCCGACGCAGACGAGCGCGACGTGCGCCATGTGCGTCAGGTACCCGACCGAGCCGTGGGCCGGCACTTCGGGCAGGCAATCGTGCTCGAGCAGCGCGACGAGCTGTTCGACGACGTCGGCCCGGACGCCCGAATGCCCGTGCGCATAGTTGTTGATCGCGGCCGCGATGATCGCGCGCGTTTCGGCCGCGCCGAGCGGCAGGCCGACGCCCACCGCATGACTCATCAGGATGTTGTGCGACAGCGTGCTCTGCTGGGCCGGCGATACGATCACGTCGCACAGCGCGCCGACGCCGGTATTGACGCCATAAGCGCGAATCCCGCGCGCAACGATCTCGTCGACGAGTTCGCGAGCGGCCACGACGCGCGCGCGCGCATCGTCGGCCAACGCCAGCGGCTCGCCGGCCGCCACCGCCGCAACCTGCCGCCAGTCGAGCGGCTGCGCCGCACGGAATACGGTCATGGCAGCCTCAGTTCGCGGTGCGGTCGTGGTGGCTCGACACGAATTGCCGGAAGCGCTCGGAGGTCTGCCCGCCGAACACTTCGTCGGGCGTACCGTCCGTATCGACCTCGCCCTGATGCAGGAACATCACGCGATTCGACACGTGGCGTGCAAAACCCATTTCATGCGTGACGACCAGCATCGTGCGCCCCTCCTCCGCCAGCGAGCGCATCACGCGCAGCACCTCGCCGACCAGCTCCGGGTCGAGCGCCGACGTCGGTTCGTCGAACAGCATCACCTTCGGATGCATCGCCAGCGCGCGGGCAATCGCGACGCGTTGCTGCTGGCCGCCCGACAGGTGCGCGGGATAGTAGCCGCGCTTGTCCGCGAGACCGACGCGTGCGAGCAGCGCCTCGGCCTCCTCCACCGCTTCCGCGCGACTGCGCTTCTGCACGCGCAGCGGCCCCTCGACGAGGTTGTCGAGCACCGTCATGTGCGACCACAGGTTGAAGTTCTGAAACACCATCCCGAGCTGCGAGCGGATCCGGTCGACCTGGCGCCGGTCGCTCGGATGCAGCTTGCCGTCGCGCGCGCGCTTCATCGCCAGTTCTTCGCCCGCGAGCGCGACGGAGCCGTCGTCGGGCGTCTCGAGCAGGTTCAGGCAGCGCAGGAACGTGCTCTTGCCCGATCCGCTCGCGCCGAGGATCGAGATGACGTCCCCCTCGTGCGCGTCGAGCGAAATGCCCTTCAACACGTGATGATCGCCGAACGACTTGTGGATGTTTCTGACCGACAGCGCAACGGGAGCAGTGGTGTTCATCGGATTCTCTTTGAAAGGACGGGGACGCTCAGGAGGCGGCGCGCTGAGGATTGCGCGCCGCCGCGGCGGGCGCACCGGACGGCTTCGGCGCACGCAGGTGCCCGGAGAGCCGCCATTCGAGCGCGCCGAGCAGGCGCACGACGATGAAGTTCAGGCCCAGATAGATCAGAGCCGCACAGACGAACACCTCGGTCGTCCGGTAGGTTTGCTGAATGATCTGCTGCGCGACGCCCGTCACTTCCCACACCGTGACGAGGCTCGCCAGCGCGGTCGACTTGACGAGCAGCACGGCCTCGGTCGAATACGCGGGCAGGCACTGGCGCAGCGCGATCGGGCCGATCACGCGCCGCAGCAGCGCGAAGCCCGACAGGCCGATCGAATAGCCGGCCTCGATCTGCCCGACCGGTACGGCCATCAACCCGCCGCGCAGGATTTCGGCCGTGTAGCCGGCGGTGCACAGCGCAAGCGACAGCACCGCGCAGACGTACGGTTCGCGCAGCAGCGGCCACATGAAGCTCTCGCGGATCACGCCGAACTGGCCGAGCCCGTAATACACGAGGAACATCTGGATCAGCAGCGGCGAGCCGCGGAATACGAGGATATACGCACGCGCGAAGCGGTTCGGCAGCCAGCGCGGCGACACGCGCATCGTGACGATCACGAGCGACAGCAGGCCGCCGAGCACCAGCGATGCGAAGAACAGGCCGAGCGTGGTCGGTACGGCCGCGAGCAGCTGGCGCAGCGTATCGACGAGAAAAGCGAAATCGATGGACATGCCCGTTCTCCGTCAGTTGCGCGCGAAATTGCGGCGGAACGACCGGCCGACGATCGCTTCCGCCCGGTTGAACACGCGGTTCGACAAGCCCGTCATCAGCAGATACAGCGCACCGCCCGCGACGAAGAACACGAAGTACTGGTGCGTCGAATTGGCGGCGATCTGGCTCGTGCGGAGCAACTCGGCGAGACCGGTAACCGAGATCAGTGCGGAATCCTTCAGGCTCAGTTGCCACACGTTGCCGATACCGGGCAGCGCGAAGCGCAGCACCTGCGGCACCAGGATGCGCCGCAGCACCATGCTGCGCGGCATGCCGATCGAGCGAGCCGCTTCGAGCTCGCCTGTCGACACCGCGAGCACAGCCGCGCGATAGACCTCTGCCTGATAGGCGCCCGAGATCATCCCGACCGCGAGCGCACCGATCACGAACGGCGGCACGCCGATGAAGCCTTCCGCGCCGAACCACTGGCCGACGGCCGTCACGAGCGTCGAGCCGCCGAAGTAGAACAGATAGATGACGAGCAGTTCAGGCACGCCGCGAAATACCGTCGTATACAGATCGCCGAGCAGGCGCAGGCTGCGGTAGCGCGACAGCTTCGCGGCCGCGATCGCCGCGCCGATCACGGCGCCGACCGCGAGCGCCGCGAGCGTCAGCGCGACCGTCATCAATGCGGCGAGAAGCAGCACACCGCCCCAGCCTTCGGTACCGAAGCCGAGCATTTCAAGAATCTCCATGCGTGCCTCCCTGCATGCGTTGAATGAATCCGCTGGATGCGTGCCGCCGCGCGTCGTTCGACGACCTTACGCGGCGGCGGCCGAACGCGCGCTTACGGCGTGACGTCGGTCTTGAACCACTTGTCGGCGAGCTTCTTCACGGTGCCGTCCGCGAGCGCCGCGGCGATCGCCGTATCGAACTTCGTCTTCAGGTCGGCATCCTGCTTGCGAAACGCGAGCCCCTCGCCCGGCCCCCAGATCGGGCCGCCGAGCTTCGGCCCCGCGAGCACGATCGATGCGTTGTCCTTCTTCGCGTTGTTCGCCGCGTAGTACGTGACGTCGTCGAACGACGCATCGATGCGCCCCGCGACCAGATCGAGATCGCGTTCGGGCGACGTCTTGTACACGCGAATCGACGCGATGTCCTTGAAGCTGTCGTTGATGAATTTCGTGTAGACGGTGCCCGACTGGATACCGATCGTCTTGCCCTTCAGCTGCTTGCGCAGCATGTCGACGGTGGGCTTGTCCGCGTTGGCGTCACCCGTGAGCTTGACGATCGGTGCGCCGGGCGCGGCCTTCGGCAGGATCTTCGTATCGGTGACGGCGAACGTCGCCGGCGTCGCCGCATACGGACGCGAGAACAGCAGGATCTTTTCGCGATCGGGCGTGATGGAAATCGCATCCATCAGGACGTCGAACTTGCCGGCCTGCAGGCCGGGGATCATTCCGTCCCAATCCTGCGCGACCATGTTGCACTGCACCTTGATCCGCTCGCACACGTTGGCGAGCAGCTCCGGTTCGAAACCGCCCAGCTTGCCGCCCGGCAGCGTGAGGTTCCACGGCGCGTAGCCGCCTTCGAGCGCGACCGTCACCGTCTTCCATTCCTTGGCCTGGACCGGCGCCGCGAGCGTTGCCGCCGCAGCCGCGATGACGCCGATCGTCCTGATTGCCCACTTGATGCGCTTGCCGTTCACGAGATTTCTCCTTGCGTTGAGGTTCGCCATCCCTTCGGTGCAGCAAGCCGCCTCAGGAATTTGTCTATACAAGCATGCAAGAACAAAAACGGCGTAGCAAGTCGTGGTCAATAAAAACCGGGGAAACGCGGGAAATCCCCTAATTTCAAGGGTCTAGCGTGCATCGTTGCGGGGAATCCCGGCACATGTTTGGTGCAATTCGAGTGATCGAATCTCACGGATGACTAGACAAATTTTGAATTCGATCGCACGCCCGCTCGACCGCGAAACATGTCTGAGGAATGGCGGCTCGCGGGTGCTGCGCGTGGCCGAATGGGATGGCGACGCGCAATACGGCCTCTGCATCGGGGTCGAGCGGCCCACCATCGTCAGCGGCGCGGGGGCCGCGTTCGGTCAATGAAGATCGGGCGGCAGCACGCGTGACTCCCGGAGAGGGATTGAGCCGCTGCACGACCCGCGGCGGATTCGCGAATGGATGTCGGCGGGCTACCGCGCCTGCGGCGCATCGCGCAGCACGGCCCGCAACGCGGTATCGAACGGCGTCGCGTGATCGATCCCGAGCGCGCGCACGCGCGCCGCATCCAGATGACAGTCGTACGGGCGCGGCGTCGTGTCGGTCGGCCGGGTGATCGGCGCGAGCGACGCGTCGATGCCGAGCGCGGCCGCGATGCGCTGCGCGATGTCGTACTTCGTCATCGGCTCCTCGCCCGACCAATGGCGAATGCCCGTGACGGATTCACCCGCGAGATGACGCAGCGTCAGGTCGCGGATGACTTGCGCGACGTCCGGCGTGTAGGTCGGGTAACGGATCGCCCATGCGTCCATGCCGACCGCGTCCGCGCCCGGCCGCGCCGACGCGACGACGGCCGGCACGAGGGTCGTGACGGCCGATTCGCTCCAGTCGGCGATCGGGCCGAAGAGCAGCGGCAGGCGCAGCACGCACGACAGCGGCGACGCGGCCAGGAGCGCAGCCTCGCCTTCCAGTTTGGTGCGGCCGTAGATGTTCAGCGGATTCGGGGTGGCGTCCTCGCCGTAGGGGGCGGCCTTGCCGTCGAATACGTAATCGGTCGAAATGCCGAGCGTCCATGCGCCGTATCGCGCGGCAAGCGCGCCGACGCGGGCCGGCGCGGCAACGTTGATGCCGCGGGCCGCGGCCGGGTCGCGTTCGCAGACGTCGGGGCGGCGTTCGGCCGCGCAGAGAATCACCGCCGCCGGTCGGTGAGTTTCAAAGACGCGTTCGAGGGACGGCTGGTCGAGGACGTCGAGCTCGGCGACGTTTTCCGGCGGCAGCGCGAGAAGTTTCGCGCCGGCGGTTTGCGGGTTCCGGATGGTGGCCAGCAGCGTCAGCGACGGTTCGCGAGCCAGGCAGGTCGCAATCGCGCGGCCGAGCAGGCCGGAGGCGCCGATGAGCAGGATGGTATTGCGCGGGGTCGACGGGAATGGGTTTGGCATGGTGGCGATAAATCACAGGAAACGAACGTATTATCGAGCCTCTTGGATGGCAGGAACGATCGCCGCGCAACGCTTCGGTCTACTGACTCGCATCCGGTCTCGAACATGCGCCCCGTTCTTCGCCCATTTCGCACCGGCCCACGGCTCCATGCAATGCGTGATCCGCGACGTGGATTCCGGCCACGAGCCGGTGCGCTGTACGCCGTGCCTCGGCACGCCACCGAACGCTCCGTCACCCGAAAAAAGCGACGGCGCGGGCAACCTGCATCGAGCCAACAAGGTTGGTTGCGATCAGACGATCGATTTGCTCGTCGGTTAATTCCTCGGCGGCGCCAAGGACGCCATAGCCGGCATTGTTCACGACGACATCGATCCGGCCGAGATCTGCGAAGGCGTGGGCAGTCACTTCCCTGATGGCGATGGTGTCCGTAGCATCCAGCTGCGCCGGCCAAAGACGGTCGCCATAGTTGGCTTTCAGATCAGCCAGTGCGCCAGGCGTGCGGAGCGTGCCGGCCGCCTGGTCTCCGCGCGCAAGCAACTGTTCCGCCAGCGCTCGGCCGAGGCCGCTGCCGACACCGGTGATCAACCAGGTGCGTTGAAGGTTCGACATTGGTTAGTCTTCCTCGAGCCTTGGGGCGAACAGACTCAGCGTGAGCGCACGATAGTCGTCTTCCGAGCTACTGCGGCGAGCGTTCAGCAACGGATGGATGTCCTCGGTCGGCGCAGAGCGGAGTCGATCGGAGCCATCGGTAGCGGCTGCGTAGATTGCGCCGACAACCTTCTCGACGGCGTCCGGCTGCGCGGTGCTGGCCATGCCTCCGTAAAGTTGCCCCACGTGCTGGAGGAACGGCTCATAGGCGTCGATTGCCTGCACACCGGCAGCTTCCGCGCCCATGCGGCTCATGAAGTTAGTCTGAGGCGCACCGCCCGGCTCAACGAGCTTCACCTTGATCCCGAGAGCAGAGAGTTCATAGGACAGACCTTCCGACCATCCTTCCAGGGCGAACTTCGACGCGCTATAGATCGAGGCCATCGGGAACCCGATAGCGCCAGCGCCCGAACTGACATTGATAATGGTGCCCGCACCATTCGCGCGGAAATGCGGCAGGATGGCACGAACGACATCCATCGGGCCAAAAACGTTCACGTCGAACTGCCGCCGAATCGCATCGTCCGACGCGCCCTCGAAGACGGCGAACAGTCTTTGACCGAGGCAGGCGAGACCTTTCTTGCGAAGGTGCGGCCGGCATTGAAGGAAATTACCGAGGCGGTGGAAGGCGTCCACCAGTTGCGTGATCATCCTGCCGGCTTGATTCGTCTCAATGCCTCGACGTGGGCAGCCGACCGAATACTGCCCTTCGTTCTTGAGTTCATGGAGCAATACCCGGACGTGCGGATCGACCTCGTTACCGAGGGACGCCTGGTGGATATTGTCGGTGAGGGATTCGATGCCGGATTACGTCTTGCTTCGCTCGTGCCGGAAGACATGATCGCTCTGCCCCTCGAGATTGACGAGGCGTTGGTAATCGTTGGTTCCCCGGACTATCTCAAGAAATACGGCACGCCGAAAACGCCTGGAGATCTGGTTAACCACGCATGTATACAGGCGCGCCTGCCGAGTGGATCGCTGATGCGCTGGGAGCTTGCCAAAGGCTCCGGGGAAACGTGGATAAAAACGACGGGAAGATTGACGATCGGCACCACGCAACTCGCCGCCAAGGCTGCGGCCGGTGGTGCGGGTCTGGCCTTCGTCGAGGCACGCGAGGCTGAATCATTTCTCGGCAACGGCAGCTTGGTTCGGGTTTTGGAGAAGTGGACGCCGCCATTCGAGGGGCACGCCCTGTACTATCCACGGCAGCGTCTTCCTTCAGCCGCATTTCGGGCCTTTGCGGACTTCTGCAGGAGTAAGGTTTCCGCATCGGCCGGTCACAAGTCGCACCGCCATCGCGGTTCACGTCCGGCCAGGACATAAGGCATGGCTGGCACGTCGACGATGCCATGAGCGACCGATGCACGCGAGCATCGGTCGGTCGCTCATCATCGCGGAAGCGCGATGCCCGACAGCTCTTCGCATATGCGCAGGAGTGGGTCCTGCAACGCAGCATCGCGCGCTTGAGGATTCGCTGCCATGCGTTTCATATGATAGAAATATTCGCCGGTCACATTTGCTCGAGGATCGTCACCAGCGGCAAGCCAGACCTGCGTTCGATGCGCCTGATCCATGTCGTCCGGCGCGCCCGGCCCGCCCATCTTCGTGGGAACCCAGCCGGGCTCCAAACTGTTGACGCGGACTTCCGGCCAGCGGCGCGCAATGGCGAACGCCAGCATCGCGTCGTGCAGCTTGCTCTCGGCATAGGCCTCTGAGCCGTTCCAACGACGCTTGCGCCAAAGAATATCGTCGAGATTGGCCTGCGCATGGTGATGCATGCCTGAACTCAAATAAACGAGACGCCGCGGAGGTTCGATCAGCGCAGTGAGTATGTAGGCTGACAGCGTGTTGATCGCGAAGACATGCGGCAGGCCGTCGCTCGTGACGCGATGCCCTTCACGGTAACCGACCGCGGCGTTATGGATTACGGCGTCGAAGTGACCCAAGGCGTTGACCTGCTCCGCGACGTTTTTGGCGCCAGCAATCGTTTCCACATCACCGACAACGACCGCCTCCGCTTGGGGCAATGCGCGCCGTGTGTCTTCTGCGCGGTTGGCATTGCGCGCGTGCAGCACGACCGCGTGCCCTTGTTGTACCAGCAGTTCGGCGGCCATCAGGCCGAGGCCAGTGGACGAACCGGAAATGAAGACGCGAGACATGTTGTTTCTCCCGAAATGAGCCGCTGGGCGCTGCCCATGCGGCGCTGATTGAAGTTCAAGTTTGCTGGCCGCGAGCAGCGGCCACGAGCAGGACGCCCAGCAGCGCGCAGGCAGCGCCGAACAAATAGACGGCGGCATAACCGAATTGCCCGGCAATCAGGCCGGCGGCTGGCCCTGAAATGCCGTAGGCGATGTCGAGAAAGGCCACGAAGGCGCCCATCGCGCTGCCACGGTTGGCCGGCGGTACGCGCTTGAGCGCTTCGACACCCAAGGCCGGGAAGACCAGCGCACACCCGAGGCCCGTCACCAGCGCGCCGGCAAGCGCGGTCCATTCATTCGGTCCAAGCCACAACATCGCCTGTCCGATGGCTTCGCCCGCCAGCGACCACGCCGCGACGCGATAGCCGCCCATGCGGTCAGGCAGATGCCCCAGCACGACTCGAACAAAGATGAAGCCGATGCCGAATGCCGTCATCACCAGCCCTGCATTGCCCCAGTGGCGTGCCGCGAAGTACAACGAGGCGAACGCCGTGAGACCGGACAGTCCTACACCCTGCAACATCAGTCCAAGCCCTTCCCGCCAGATGCGATTGACCACGCGATAGAACGGCAGTCGCACACCGCCGGGGGACAGATACGCGGTTGAGCGCAATGTGATCAGCGCGGCAAGAACCGGCGCCACGATGCAGGCGATCATCGCGGCCGCCAAGCCATGCCTTTGATACAGCGCCATGCCCACGGGTGCACCGATGGACAGGGCGGCGAACATCGCGATGCCGGTCCAGGACATCGACATGCCGGCGCGCTGAGGCCCAACCGACGCGATCGCCCAGGACACGCAACCCGTGACGAACTGGCTTTCACCGAAGCCGGCCATGAGACGGCCGGCCACCACGATGCCCAGGCTAGTGGTGGACGACAAGCCGGGCACGGACGCCACCAGATACAAGCCCCCCGCCAACGCGGAAATGACAGCGCCTTGTAGCGCGGAGCGCTTGCCGCCTTGATGGTCGACCACCCGTCCGGAGTAGCCGCGAGTGAGCACGGTCGCGAGAAACTGAATGCCGATCACCAGGCCCACAACCACGTTGTTGAAGCCAAGGTGGCCGTGAACGAACAGCGGAATCACCGGCAATGGCAGGCCGACTGCCAGGTAGCCGCAAAACAGCGCGGCGATGATGCCCGTTGCCGGGCGCGACAGGAGTACAGGCGCGGTGTCGGCCTGCACCGCCTGCTTGTTGGCGAAAGCTTGCATGAAAGCCTCCAGTGAGATGCGCATGAAAATGCGGCAGAACGGCCCGGCGCGCCGGGCCCCTCCGTCGTCAGGCCGTGGTGAAGAGATCCGTGCGATAGCCGCTGGCTTCGATCAGGTAGTCGCGCGAGGCCGTGACATCTGCGTTGAGCTTGGCCAGGTCGACGCCGATCAGTTGGCCTGCACGCTTGCGCAGTTGGCCGGCCACCATCACGGTGTCCACGTCAGCCCGCTCGACAGCCTGCACAACCGTCCCGATTGCGTTGGTCACCGGGAAAACGGCCACCCCGTTGGTACGGACCATGATGATGTCGGCCTGCTTGCCCGGCGTCAGGGTGCCGATCTGGTCTTCGAGCCCGGCCGCGCGAGCGCCATTGACCGTTGCGGCCTTCAGCACCGCTTCGACGGAGATCGGAGCGGGCGCGGCGGCTTCGCCGCGGAAACGCCGGTAGCGCATGGCCGAACGCTGTTGTCCGAACAGCGCGTGCATCTCTCCGAACATGTCGCTGCCGAACGCCGTATCGAGGTCGATTCCTAGCGCCGGGGTCAGGCCGTGGTCCACGGCCTGCTGATAGGCGAAGGTTTCGTCGTCGAAGCCGAACAGCGCGTCCGAGCGCGGGTTGACCGTAACGTTCACGCCTGCATCGGCCAACAGCTTCCATGTCTCCTGCGGCACGCGCGTGCAGTGATTGAAGATGTTGTGCGTGCCCAGCACGCCCGGCTTGGCGAATTCCGGGCCAAGCTTCGCCAGATCACCGATGAACTCGGTCAGGATGCGCATATCCAGCTCGCGTGCGACCTTCCACCAGTCGAGATTGAGCTGGCCGAACAAGCCCACGCGCACGAGGCTGCCTGCGTTGTTCCAATTGTGCGCGAGCCGCTGCAGGTCGCCCGGCAAGTGCGCGGCGGAGGCTTTCTTGTCCATCGCCGCGCCGACCATGTGCAATGCACGGATGCCGGTCGTTTCGAGGGCATCGAGCGCGGCGTCGGTGTGCTCCGGGCTGCGCGAATTGTGGCTGGCATCGATGATCGTGGTGATGCCGGCATCCAGCGAGGCGGCGGCCGTGAGCTTCGTGCTCAGGTACATGTCCCGCGGGCGATAGTGGGCGCCCAGCTGCTCGGCGACCACATCGATGTAGGCGAACAGATCGTCCACGTTCGGCATCATGCGGCGCATCACGCCGAGCCACATGTGATGATGGGCATCGACCAGGCCCGGCATGACGATATGACCCGCCGCGTCGATGACCTGGGCGTCGTCCGCCTGCAAGGCAGCGCCGACTGCGGCGATGCGACCGTCCTGGACCAGGACGTCGCCCACGGCGAGATTGGGAACCTTGGCATCCAGCGTCAGGATGGTGCCGCCTTTGAAAAGAGTGCGCTGCGTCGTCATGGAATGCTCCTTGGAAGTTGCGGTGGACCGGTCGCCACGAGGTCCGCTCGGTGGGTGTCGCCCCAAGGAAAACCGCGGTTCGTAACGTCACGGTTCACACGATAGGTTGCGCGCCATCTTTGATAAAGGTAGATTCATTCACATTATCTTTGCTAAAACTCAAAGATGGAGGCGTGATGAATTTCGACGGACGATTGCTGTCGGGAATGAGTGTGCTGGCCGCGGTAGTCGAGGCCGGCAGTTTCAGCCGCGCAGGCGAAGTGTTGGGGCTGTCGGCCTCTGGCGTGAGCCGATCGATAGACCGGCTGGAGGAAAGGCTTGGCGTGCGTTTGCTGAACCGCACGACGCGCACGCTGCACCTCACGAGCGAGGGCAAGAGCCTGTATGAACGCGCTGTGCCGCACCTCGAGGGCATCGAGGAGGCGGCCAGCTATGTTTCCGGTGCCGCCATCTCGGTGCGCGGAGCATTGCGGGTCGGCTTGAACCCGATCTTTGCCCGCTATGTCCTGGCGCCGAAACTCCCCCTCCTGCGCGAACGCCATCCGAGTCTCGAGCTGACGATCGTGCAGCAACCGGACGTGGGCGATTTGGTGACCGAGGGCATCGATGTCGCAGTGCGGTTCGGGCCGCAGCCGCCGTCAACCATGACGTCACGACTGCTGCTACAGACGCGCGTACTGACGGTGGCGTCGCCGGAATATCTGGCGCGGCGTGGCCGGCCCAAGCGACCGGAAAAGCTCCTCGATCACGAGTGCATCCAATACATCGATCCGCGTCGTGGCAAACCGTTCTCATGGGAATTCCATCGCGGTCGGGAAGTACTGCCGGTGGATACCCGCGGCCATTTGACTACGACCGATGTGGATTTCATGGTCCAAGCCTGTGTGAACGGCGCCGGCATTGCTCAGGTGCTCGCCCTCAATGTCGCGCATCTGATCGCCGACGGGGTGTTGATCGAGTTGTTCCCGGAGTGGCCAGGCGAAACTTACCCGTTGTACGTCACCCGCCCCTCGCGCCGGCTGGCGCCTGCAGCGGTCGAGGCCTTCCTGGATTTCTGCTCAGAAATCTGCGCGAACATGGAGGCAGCTTAAGCCGGTTCGGGCAAGCAGTATTTGCGTAACCGGCTGCGCACTGGCACGTCGACACTCCCCCCACCGTAACCCGCCGTCATGCGGGCCGTCCGCCGGGCCACCGCCGCACCGGCCGCTTGCGCGCATTAGATAGCACCGGCGGCCGAAACTGAAGCGTTCGCGCATTTCGGGGCGCCGCGGCGACCAAAAATGATTGAATTAGTCATATCAGGGTTTTCATTGACTGTTTCGATCATGATATCGGCTAAAATGCACACACCGAGCAATCCAATTGATCGAATCGAGCATTTGAGCCGGCGAACGTACCGCCCACCCCGTTTCGTCATACGAGTTGCGTCGGCTGGAGTACGGAGTGGCGCGGTCGCGACCGCAAGCGCGCGCGCTGAGCCGCTATCGACACGAGACACAACCCACGAGACGGCGATTCCGTCCGCCGTCCCTTCCGCGATGGAGCCTGCATGTCAATTTCGTTCAGGGGAATCGTTCCCGCGCTGATCACGCCGATGACGGCGGACGAGAACGTCGATGAAGACGGTCTGCGTGCGCTGGTCGAGCGGCTGATCGAGGCCGGCGTGCACGGGCTCTTCGTGCTCGGCACCAATGGCGAATTCATCGCGCTGAATGAAGAAGAGAAGCTGCGCATCGCGCGGATCGCGGTCAGCCAGGCGCGTTCGCGCGTCCCGGTCATCGCGGGCACCGGCGCGTATGCAACGCGTGACGTGATCGACCTGAACCGGAAGATGGCCGATACCGGCGTCGGCGCGGTGTCGGTAATCACGCCGTATTTCAACGGTGCGACGCAGCCGGAGCTCTACGCGCACTACAAGAAGATCGCCGACGCGACGCCGCTGCCGGTCATGCTGTACACGATTCCGGCGAAAGCCGGCATCACGCTGACCGTCGATACGGTGCGCCGTCTTGCGGAGATTCCGAACATCCGCGGCATCAAGGACAGCGGCGGCGATTTCGACCGCTTGCTGCAACTGATCAACCTGCGGCGCGACGACTTCTCGGTCTTCACCGGCACCGATTCGATGATCCTCTGGACGCTGATCGCCGGCGGCGACGGCGCGGTCGCCGCGACGACCAACGCCGTCCCGGATGTCGTGATGTCGATCTGGAACAAGTTCCACGCCGGCGATATCGCCGGCGCGCGCGCCGCGCAGGAATCGCTGCGCGCGCTGCGCGACGCGTTCGCACTGGGCACGATGCCCGTCGTGCTGAAAACCGCCGCGCAGATGCTCGGGATGCCGGCCGGCCCCGCGCGCGCGCCCGCGCAGCCGCTCGACGACCACGCCCGCGAGCGCCTCGCGCAAGCGCTCTCCGTCTACCGCGACACCGCGCGCGGCCACTGAAACAGGTCCCTGCATGACGACTCACCACTTCCAGACAGTCAAGCACATCGTTCACGGCGCCGGCAGCCTCGCGACGCTTCCCGACAAGCTCGCGCTGCTCGATACGCCGGTCGAGCGTATCGCGCTGATCACGCAACCGTCGATGGAAGCGCTCGGCATCGTCGATCGCGTGATCGAATCGCTCAACGCGAAGGACGTCGACGTGCGCGTCATTCGCGGCGTCGAGCCGGAGCCGACGATCGGCAACGTCGAGACCGTGTTCAACGAGCAGATCGAGCCGTTCGCGCCGCAGGCGATCCTGTCGATCGGCGGCGGCAGCGTGCTCGATGCGGCGAAACTGTTCGCAGTCCGTCTGACCAACGACGAGCCGCTGCGGAACTGGCTCGGCATCGACCTGATCAAGCGCCCCGGCGTGCCGATGATCCTGGTGCCGACGACAGCCGGTACCGGCTCCGAGGTCACGCCGAACGCGATCGTGACGCTGCCGGACGAATCGTTGAAGGTCGGGATCGTCAGCCGTCACCTGCTGCCGCAAATCGTCATTCTCGATGCGGAGCTGACGCTCGGCCTGCCGAAGCCGATCACGGCCGCGACCGGCATGGATGCGTTCGTGCACGCGCTCGAATCGTACATCTCGACGAAGGCGAACCCGATCAGCGACATGTACGCGATGGAGTCGATGCGGCTGATCGGCGCGAACATCGTCGAAGCCTATGAAAACGGCCAGTCGCTGAAGGCGCGCGAAGCGATGATGCTCGGGTCGATGTATGGCGGCCTCGCGCTCACCGCGGCCGGCACCGCGGCCGTGCACGCGCTCGCGTACCCGCTCGGCGGAATGTTCAACGTCACGCATGGCGTCGCGAACGCGATGCTGCTGCCGCACGTGATGGCGTTCAATCTCGACGCGATCGAAGGCCGCTTGTCGAACGTCGCGCGCGCACTCGATCTCGCATCGAACGCCGACACGGACACGGTCGCGGCCCGCAAGCTGATCGACAAGATGGAGGAATGGACCGCCGCCGTCGACATTCCTCAGGATCTGCGCAAGTTCGGCGTGTCCGACGAGCATCTCGATGCGCTCGCGGTCGCCGCGTCGAAGGTCAAGCGCCTGCTCGGCAACAATCCGAAGGCGCTGACGCTCGACGACATGAAGTCCATCTACCGGCGCCTGCTGCCGTGAACGCACCCGCACAGCCCGCGGCACGGCTCCTGATCGTCGCCGACGACATGTCGGGCGCGGCCGACTGCGCGGTCGCCGGGTTGCGTCACGGCCTGACGGCAATGGTCGTGCTCGACGCCACGCACGCGGCGGCGCCGTCGCACGGCGTCGACATCCTGTCGATCGACGTGGACTCGCGCCGCGCGCCGAAGGACGTGGCCGCCCGGCGCACCGTCGATGCCGTCGCGTCGCTGTCGGGCACCGGCACGCGGGTCTACAAGAAGATGGACTCGACGCTGCGCGGCAACTTCGCGGCGGAAGTCGCCGCGCTGGCCTCACGCGTCGGCATGGCGATCGTGTGCCCAGCCTACCCGGCCTCGGGACGCACGACCATGGACGGCCGCCAATGGGTACGCGGCGTGCCCGTGGAAGCGAGCGAATACTGGCGCAACGAACACATCACGGGCAAGGCCGACCTCGTTGCATTGCTGTCTGCCGAGGATCTGCGTGTCGCCTGCGCGGCAATCGGCACGGTGCGCGGCAACACAGATGCACTCGCCGCGCATCTGCGCAACCTGCAATCCGACCGCGTGCAAGCCGTCGTGTGCGACGCGGAATCCGACGGCGACCTGCAGCGCATCGCCCGCGCGTCCGCGGCGCTCGACGATGTGTTCTGGGTCGGCTCGGCCGGGCTGGCGCCCGCCGTCATCGAAGCCCTGGATCTGCCGCGCAGGACGAGCGGCACGGCGATCGGCCATCCGCCTCCGCAACGGCCCGTGCTGACGGTCGTCGGCAGCATGTCGAGCATTTCGCACGCGCAACTGGACTGCCTCAAGTCGAACGCGGGGCCCAATCTCGTTGCACTCGAAGTCGCCGTGTCGGCGCTGGATGACTCGCAAGGCGACGTCACGACCGTGGTAAGCGACGCGCTGCGTCGCGGCCGCCATGTTGTCGTCTCGTTGAGCCAGGCGCAACGCGGCGACGTCGACGACGGGCTGCTGTTCTGCACGCGGCTCGCCGCGCTGCTCGCGCCTGCCGTGCGCCACGCCGGCGCAATCTTCGCGACCGGCGGCGAAACGGCGCGCGCATTGCTCACCGCGGCCGGCGCGAGCGCGCTGCGCGTGGTCGACGAAATCGAAGACGGCATGCCGCTGCTCGAATGCCGGCTGCACGATAGCGCACTGCCCGTCGTGACCAAGGCGGGCGGCTTCGGCCGACCCGAATCGATTTATCACGCCTGGCGCCGGCTTGCGAACACAGGCAACCCGGCCGATACGGCTCAAACCAATTTGTGAAGGGAATCGCCATGGACAACCGTCCCATCATCGGCATCACCATGGGCGACGCGGCCGGCGTCGGACCGGAAATCATCATGAAAAGCCTCGCGCATGCATCCGTGTACGAGCAGTGCCGGCCCGTGGTCGTCGGCGACGCCGCGCGCCTGCGCGATGCAGGCCGCAGAGCCGGCATCGACCTCCAGGTGCGCGCGGTCGGCCGTCCGTCCGAAGGCGCGTTCCGTGTGGGCGTCGTCGATTGCATCGACCTCGCGCTGATTCCAGCCGACCTGCCGTATGGAAAGCTGTCGGCGATCGCGGGGGACGCCGCGTATCAATACATCGCGCGCACCGTCGAGCTGACCTCGAAAGGCGAGCTCGACGCGATCTGCACCGCGCCGCTGAACAAGGAAGCGCTGCATGCCGGCGGCCATATCTTCCCCGGCCACACGGAAATGCTCGCGCATCTGACCGGCATCGACGAAGTGTCGATGATGCTGGTCGCACCCAATCTTCGCGTGATCCACGTGACGACGCACATCGGCCTGCTCGACGCGATTCGCAAGATCGAGCCGGGCCTCGTGCAACGCACGATCGAACGCGCACACGACACGCTGGTGCGCGCCGGCATCGCGAATCCGCGCATCGGCGTGTGCGGGATCAACCCGCATGCCGGCGAGAACGGCCTGTTCGGCTACGGCGAAGAGGAAGAGAAGATCGTACCGGCGATCGAAGTCCTGCAGGCGCGCGGCTGGGACGTGGAGGGTCCGCTGCCGGCCGATACGCTGTTCTTCCGCGCGGGCCGCGGCGACTTCGACGTGGTCGTCGCGATGTATCACGACCAGGGACACGGGCCGGTCAAGGTGATGGGCCTCGAAGCCGGCGTGAACGTGACGGTCGGCCTGCCCGTGATCCGCACGTCCGTCGACCACGGCACCGCGTTCGACATCGCGGGCAAGGGCATCGCCGACGAACGCAGCCTGCTCGAAGCGTTCCGCCAGGCCGTGGATCTCGCGACGCGGCGCAACGAGCCGTCGCCGGTCGCCCGCGTCGCGTAAGCGGTCCGCACGCAACGACACGCAGCACCGTCGAGCGATACCGGCCGGCACAGGCCGGATTGCCCGACGCATCGAACGCACATCAACCGAAGGTAACGTGGAGACAAGCGATGGCCACCTTCAGTTATTGGGATACCGCCACCATCATCGGGATGGTGATCGCCTACATCGTCATTACGAGCGTGGTCAGCATCAGGCTGCGCAGCCGCAATTCCGAACAATTCATGGTGGCGGGGCGTTCGATGCCCGCGCTGGTGGTCGCGATCCTGCTGATGTCGGAATTCATCGGCGCGAAATCGACCGTCGGCACGTCGCAGGAGGCATTCTCGGCCGGCATCGCCGCATCGTGGTCGGTGCTCGCGGCCGCCATCGGCTTTCTCCTCTTCGGTCTCTTCATGGCAAAGCGCCTGTATGCATCCGGTGAATTCACCATCTCCGGGTTCATCGCGCAGCGCTACGGGCACGGCGCGAAGCTCGCGGTCTCCGCGATCATGATCTACGCGCTGTTCGTCGTGAACGTCGGCAACTACGTGAGCGGCGCGGCGGCGATCTCGACGGTGATGCGCATCAACCTGCCGACGGCCGCCGTCATCACCGCGATCGTCAGCACCATCTATTTCGTATGGGGCGGCCTCAAGAGCGTCGCATACCTGACGGTCGTGCACAGCGCCGTGAAGCTGCTCGGTATCGCCATTCTGGTCGGCGTCGCGTGGAAGCTGTCGGGCGGCATCGCGCCGATGGCACGGAGCATGCCCGCACACTACTTCACGTGGACCGGCGCGTTGTCGGGCGGCACGATCGGCGCATGGATCATCGGCACGGCCGGTGCGATCTTCTCGACGCAGTTCATCATCCAGGCGATTTCGGCCACTCGCAGCCCCGAGGGCGCGCGTGCGTCGTCGCTGATCGCCGCGTTCCTGTGCGTGCCCATCGCGCTCGCGCTGGGCTTCATCGGCGTGGCGGCCAAGTATCTGTATCCCGGCGTCAAGAGCCTGTACGCGCTGCCGGTGTTCCTGCAGCACATGAACCCGATCCTGGCCGGCGTCGTCACGACGTCGCTCGTTGCATCGATCTTCGTCAGCGTGTGTACCGTCGCGCTGGCCATCGCGTCGCTGATCGTGAAGGATTTCTATGTGCCGCGCTTCAATCCGACGCCCGACGTCGAACTCAGAATGACGCGCTGGATCTCGCTGGTCGTCGGCTTCCTGCCGCTGATCTTCGTGTTGTTCGTCCCGCAGATTCTCGCGCTGTCGTTCTTCAGCCGCGCGCTGCGGTTGTCCGTGTCGATCGTCGCGCTGATCGGGATCTACCTCCCGTTCTTCAGCGGCAAGCGCGGCGCCGTGTGGGCCCTGATCGTCGCCACGATCGCCACCACGCTTTGGTACTTGCTCGGCAACCCGTTCGGCATCGACAACATGTACGTCGCACTCGTGACGCCGGCCATCGTGCTGGTGCTCGGCAAGCTGCTGTTCCATGGCGAGGGCGCCGACCTCCACGACAAGCGGCTCGCGCATCGCGAATCGCACTGACGTCGCCCATCCAGAGAGATTTCATGAGCACGAATTTCGTTGAAGCGGCGCGCGCCGCGTCGGATCATTGCGTTCGCACGGCCTATGCCGACGCGGAGCGTCAAGAGGCGTTTCTGCCCACCGCGTGCGTGCAGAACCATGCGGCCAACCTGCACTGCCTCGACAACGGCGACCTGCTGTGCGTATGGTTCGGCGGTACGCAGGAAGGCATTCCCGACGTGTCGATCTACCTGTCGCGGCTTGCGGCCGGAACGAACGAATGGTCGGCGCCGCGCAAGCTGTCGGACGACCCGACCCGCTCCGAACAGAACCCGGTGTTGTTCACCGCACCCGACGGCCGCCTGTGGCTGATCTACACCGCACAGCTGTCCGGCCATCAGAACACCGCGATCGTGCGCCGCCGCGTGTCGACGGACGGCGGCGTCACGTGGGGCCCCGTCGAAACGCTGTTCGACCGGCCGGGGACGTTCGTGCGCCAGCCGATCGTCGCCCTCGACAGCGGCACGTGGATCTGCCCGATCTTCCTGTGCCGCACGGAACCCGGCGAGCGCTGGGTCGGCAACGACGACGTCAGCGCGGTCATGGTGTCCGACGACCAGGGTCGCACGTGGACGCTGCACGAGGTGCCGGACAGCGTCGGGTGCGTGCACATGAACGTTCACGTGCTGCACGACGGGACGCTACTGGCGCTCTACCGCAGCCGCTGGGCCGACTTCGTCTACGCGAGCCGCTCGGCGGACGGCCGCACGTGGAGCGCGCCCGAGCGCACCGACGTGCCGAACAACAATTCGTCGATCCAGTTCACGGTGCTGCAGAACGGCCACCTCGCGCTCGTGTTCAACGAAAGCGACGCGTCGCACAGCAAGGCGCGCCGTGCGTCGCTGTACGACGACATCGAGGATTCGGAGGACAGCGGCGAGCTGCGCGACCAGAAGGCATCCGTGCGCGGCACCGCGTTCTGGGGCGCGCCGCGCGCGCCGATGTCGCTGGCCATCTCGGAGGACGGCGGCAGGACGTGGCGGCGCCGCCGCAACCTCGAAATCGGCGACGGGTACTGCATGACGAACAACTCGGCGGACCAGCGCAACCGCGAATACTCGTATCCGTCGATCGTGCAGTCGCGGGACGGCGCATTGCACATCGCGTTCACGTGGTTCCGCCAGAAGATCAAGTACGTGCGCGTCGACGAAGCGTGGGTTCGCGGCCGATGACGCTCGCCGCGACAACTGGCCGGTCAGTGCGGCAATTCGATAAACTTGTCGATCGAGATGCGCGCGATCGCGCGCCGATGCGATCAGACCAGGAAATCACGCACATGAAAGTGACCAGGCGCCGGGAGGCGATGCTGCAGGCCGTGCTCGGCGGCATGACGGACGTTGCGACGTTGTGCGAGCACTTCGGGATGTCCGAGGCGACGGTGCGCCGCGACCTGCGAGCGCTGGCGAGCGACCGCCGCATCCTGCGCACGTACGGCGGCGCCGCCGCGGTCGGCGGCCATGAGCCGGAACCGTCGCTCGAGGAGCGGCGCGTCAGTTCGCAGGAACAGAAGGAAGCGATCGCGCACGCGGCGAGTTCGTTCGTCGAGGACGGCGACACCGTGTTTCTCGACGGCGGCACCACGACGGCGGCACTCGCGCGTCTTCTCGCCGGCCGGACCGACATACACGTGGTCACCAACAACCTGCTGGTCGTGAGCCCGCTCGTGTCGTCGGGCGTGCCCGTGACGGTGATCGGCGGCGACGTGCGGTCGTCCAGCATGAGCACGCTCGGGCCGCTCGCGCAGATCGCGCTGAGCCGGCTCAGCGTCGACAAGGCATTTCTCGGCGCCGACGGCGTGGTCGCCGAGCTGGGATTGTGCGAGGCGAGCAGCGAGCAGTCGTATCTGAAGGAATGCGTGATGCGGCAGGCCGCCGAGGTGTTCGTGCTCGTGACCGCCGACAAGCTCGGGCGCGCGAGCCAGCAGCACTGGACGCCGCTCGAACGCGACTGGACGCTCGTGACGGATGACGGCGCGCTGCACGAGCAGCTCGAACCGTTTCATGCGCAGGCGCGGATCACGGTTCATGCAGTCAGCACGAACGCGACGACCGCATCCGGCGGTTCACCGCAGGTTCACACGTAACAGGGAGAAATCGTGGCGCAACGGGAGCAATCGGGTTCGGGTTCACGTCATGCCGTCGTCACCGGTGCGTCGTCGGGGATCGGCCGCGCGATCGTCGCGCGTCTTCTCGCCGACGGCTGGCGTGTCACCGGACTGTGCCGGTCGCACGTCGAAACGGCGCACGATTCGCTGACGATCGTGCCGGTCGACGTCACCGACTTTGCGGCGCTCGCGCCCGTGTGCGACGCGCTGGGCGCGGCCGACGCGCTCGTGCATGCGGCCGGCTTCATGCGTACCGCGCCGCTCGGTCAGCTGTCGCACGACGACGGCGCGGCGATGTGGCGGCTGCACGTCGAAGCCGCGACGTTTCTCGCCGATCGCCTGGTGCCGCGGATGCCGGTCGGCGGACGCATCGTGCTGCTGGGCAGCCGCACCGCGAACGGCGCGGCCACGCGCAGCCAGTATGCAGCGACCAAATCCGCGCTCGTCGGTCTCGCGCGATCATGGGCCGCGGAACTCGCGCCGCACGGCATTACCGTGAATGTCGTCGCGCCGGGCGCGACCGACACGCCGTTCCTGCGCGATCCGGCGCGTGCGGCCACACCGCCGAAGCTGCCGCCGATCGGGCGATTCATCACACCCGACGAAGTCGCCGCGCTGACCGCGTTCCTGCTGAGCGCGGACGCAAGCGCGATCACCGGGCAGCAGATCGTCATGTGCGGCGGCGCATCGCTTTGACGCTTCGCGCTGCCGCGTATCGAATCGCGAGCGCGCGCGGCCCGACATCACCGCTGCTGGATCGACGCGGCGCCCGTAAAAGGCTGCGGCCGCCCGCCTCCTGACCAGCGATCATCCAGCCGGGATAGCTCGGCGGCAACGCACTCACGGCATCCAGACGCGCAAGCTCGTCGCCGGTCGGCACGACGTCCGCCGCGCCGAGATTGTCGTCCAGCTGTTCGACCCGTTTGGCGCCGATGATGACGCTCGTGACATACGGCTTCGCGAGCAACCACGCGAACGCGATCCGGGCATGAGCAAGGTAAGCGCTTACGCCGGCATGCCACGCTCTCGTGCTTGGATCGCAAGCTCTCGAAGGCGTATTAGCCGAATCTTCGCAGCGCCCCTATCACTGCTGCACCGGCGCAACGCGTGCGGACACGAACAGAACGTGGCTCTCGGACTTTGCAGCCGGCGCTTTCACGAGTTTTCCCATGAGCAGTATCTGTGGTCACTGTTAGCAGAAACTTCGAACGCCAACACCCGGTGCGCGTTTCAGCGCCTCGCCGGCGTTCGGTTGCGGCTTGCGCAGCGCGATCAGGCCTTACGCGCGACGACACCCACCGGCGAAGCGGGCGCGCGTTTCGGCGCGGTCTTGTAGTGCGTGCTGTACAGCGCCGCGCCGACGAACACCAGCCCGCCGACCAGGTTGCCGAGTACCGTCGGGATCTCGTTCCACAGCAGATAGTCGACGATCGTGAAATGGGCGCCGAGCATCAGGCCGGACGGGAACAGGAACATGTTCACGACCGAGTGCTCGAAGCCCATGTAGAAGAACACGAGGATCGGCATCCACATCGCGATCACCTTGCCGGGTACGGACGTCGACATCATCGCGGCGACCACGCCGGTCGACACCATCCAGTTGCACATCACGCCGCGCACGAACAGCGTGAGCATGCCGGCGGCGCCGTGCGCCGCATAACCGAGCGTGCGTGCTTCGCCGATGCCGCCGATCTTCTGTCCGATTGCGTTCGGCGCTTCCGAAAAGCCGAATGTGAAGATGATCGCCATGAACAGCGCGACCGTCAGCGCGCCCGCGAAATTGCCGAAGAACACCAGCGTCCAGTTGCGGAACACGCCACCCCAGGTCGCGCCGGGCCGGCGATCGATCACCGCGAGCGGCGCGAGCGTGAAGACGCCGGTGAGCAGATCGAAGCCGAGCAGGTACAGCATGCAGAATCCCACCGGAAACAGCAGCGAACCGGCCAGTGCGTTGCCGGTGTTGATCGTGATGCTGACCGCGAAGGCGGCTGCGAGCGCGAGGATCGCGCCCGCCATGTACGCGCGAATCAGCGTATCGCGGGTCGACATCGACAGCTTCGATTCACCGGCGTCGACCATCCTGGTGACGAATTCGTTGGGCGTGAGGTAGGCCATGGTATGCGCTCGTAAAGTTGGACGGGCAAAAAAAACGCGCCAGGCACTCGCTCGACATGCGAGTGCCTGGCGCGGACGCTGTTATCCACGTGATCGGCCGCCACGGTTCGACATGGCGTGATCGTCAGGCCGCCATTAGCCCGACGAGCGAGAGGTTCGCAATTTTTATACCAGTGACGGGAATATCGCGATGCAGGCCGGCCGGACGCGAAATGCCGGCAGAGAAGGCCGTAGCCGATCGCAGCAAATCGCACTCGCGCGGTGCAAACTGCACTTCGTGCATGCGCTTCGGGCGCCGCCGCGGTGCGTGAAGCGCGGTGCGTTCCGGTCAGGTCGTGCCGCCGTCGTGCGGTGGTTCCTGCGCGCTTCGCTGCGTACGGCGTCGCGCGGAAGGCTGCGCGTGCTCGTCGACGAATCGCTCGGGCGACGTCAGCGCGTCTTCCGCGATATCGGCAAGCGGCCGATTGCCGTCCATCGACGCCTTCTGCAGCATCCGATACGCTTCGTCCTCCCGCAGGCCGAAGCGCGTCATCAACGTATTTTTCGCGCGCTGCACGAGCTTTCGTTCGTAGAGCGCGCGACGTGCCGCGTCGAGCTCGACCTCCGCGCCGGCCAGTCGCGCCGATTGCGACTCCAGCAGGGATTTCAGGCTGGCAAGCGTCCCCAGGTCGGAGCCCGAGAGGCGTCCCGGCAGTTCGTGAACCGCCGCGCGCGCCGACAACGGACCGCCGGCGAAGAACTGGGCGAGCGCCTGGGTATGCGGGGGCGGATTGTTCCGCAACTGCGCCATCAGGCGCTCGGAGTCGCGCAGCGTTCGGTGCGCGTCGTCGATTCGCGCGTTGCACATTTCCTGCACCTGCAGCGTCAGCGCAATCTGAAGGTGCCAGAGATCATCGATGCGGGCACTCGCGGCGTCGAACCATGCTTCGCTCAGGACGGCATCGAGCGCATCGCCGGCGTGCGCCGTGCACAGTACGCGGCGCAGCTTCTCGAGCGCCGCCATGTGCGGCTCCGTCATGCGGGTCTCCCACCATGCGCTTTGCGCCGTGCTTGCGAAGCTCGCGAAGACTTCGAGACTGCGCTCCTGTGCCGCTATCAGATACAGCAGGCGCTGCTGCTGGTCCGCCGAAAACGTGCCCGCCGCGAACATGTGCGCGCCGACGGCGCGTTCCTGCCCCGCTTCCTCCTTGCCCTCGACGACGTGGACGAGGGCAATCAGCATGCGCGACACCGACGGATCCGCCCCACTGTCGGCAAACTGGAAAATCAGTTCCACCAGGCCGCCGATCACGGTACTGAACGCCTGGACGGAATCCGGCGCCGACAGCGCAAGATGGTCGATCTGTTCGCGCAGCACATCCAGCGATTCCAGGTCGAGCAGCACCCAGGCGATCAGCGACAGCAGGCGCGACGTCGAGCCGCGCGCGGGCGTCAACTCCAGATCCAGGCGTTCGCGCAACTGCGCGACGAGCGGCGCCGATTCGCCGCGCGAAGCCGCGCGTTCGGCGACAAAGCGCTTGCCGCTCGACGCCAGATAGATGCTGGTGGCGCCTCGCTCGCGCTGCAGCGCATGGATCAGGCGGCCGAGCAGGTCAACCAATTCGATCTGCTCGGCCAAGTGGCGCAGAGACGCGATTTCCTGATGCTTGGCGAGAAGCGCGAATTGCAGGGCGGTAGCAGGCATGGTGGATACTGACCGTCGACAGGGACTCGGTGCAGTGTAGTGCGGACAATAATCGTTATCTTTTTGACTGACCCGCGGCGGAATTCTGTGACCAATCAGGCAGTGAGCCTCGCGTCGATATTATCGGAATCCAGCCAGACTCGACGGACCGTGGCCGGAGGTTGGTAGTGGTGAGCGCCGTGGGGCCGGCGCCGGTTATAGAAATGACGCCAGCGTTCGATGAGCACCTTGGCCTCGGCGCGGCTGCGGAACCATTCGCGGTTTAGCAATTCGTCTCGCAGTTCGCCGTTGAAGCTTTCGACGAATCCGTTTTGCAGGGACTGCCAGGCGCAATGAAGGCCGGACCGATTGCAGCGTCTCGAAGCCAACGCATGACCTTGGCAGCGGTAAATTCTGCGCCGTAGTCCGGCCGAACGAACGCGGGCTTGCCGTACAGCCGCATGAGTCGCGATAGCGTCAAGCTCACGTCCTGCGGCCGCAGGCTGGCGCCAACCTCGATCGCCAAGCATTCGCGGGTGTATTCATCGATCGCGCATAGCATCTTCAACCCCGACCCTCCACCAGTTGATCGTGCACGAAGTCATAGCCGCCGAGTCAGGACTTCCAGCGCCTCGCGCGGGCCCGTCGGGATGGTCATTTTTTTTCGGCTGAACTCCCTCAGGCCGTCGATTACCAGCATCTGCTCGGCGATCCGGCGCGGCGCGCGTCCCCCGTTATAACGCGGCGATCCGCCGACGGAAATGTTCGGTGCCGGCCACGATCTTGTCGAGCACCGCGTCGAGCGCCCAGAAGCGTTCGCGCACGTCGTAGTCGATCGCGCGGCATTTGATCGACCCGAACGTGCCGATCCGCTGGTGATACAGCTTCGCGAGCGCCGGGTAGCCCAGCGCCTCCGATACCGCCGAGACGACGAGGAACGTCGACAGTTCGTCGGCGAGCGCCGGATTCGACTCGCCTTGCGTGCGCAGCCAGCGGTAGAGATCGGGATGGAAGTTCGTGAACACGCCGTTGAAGCCGGCGGACCCGGCCTTCATTGCGTCCCACGCGATCGCGGCGTTCGCGTTCAGGATCTTCAGCGGCGACCCCTCGGCAAGCGCGACGCGCCGCTTCACCGTCTCGAGATCGCAGCTCACGTCCTTTAGCATCACGAAGCGGCCCGTGTCGATACACGCACGCAGTTCGTCATCCGACAGAAGCCGTCGGTAAGGCGCCGGACATTCGTACAGGCCGAGCGGAAGATCCGATGGCAGCCGCGCGAGCAGCCGGTGCAGATGGTCGAGCAACGCGGCGCTGCCCTGGCGTTGCGGATCGAGCCGGTTGGTCACGAGCACGACGCCCTGCGCGCCCGATTCGGCCGCCGCGCACAGTTCGACAGCCTGCGCGTCGAGATCGTCGCTGATATGGCCCGACGCGACGACCGGCACGCGCCCCGCCACGCGCTCGACCACGAAACGCGCAAGCGCCGCACGTTCGGCCAGGCTCAGGAACTGCATCTCGCTCGATTGCGCGACCGCGAACAACGCATCCGAGCCGTGCGCCAGATACCATTCGATGAGCCGCTCGAGCCCGGCGTAGTCGATCGCGCTGGCGTCGTCGAACGGCGTCAGCATCACCGGCACGATCCCCTCGATGGTCACGTTCGATTGCTGCGGATGTTGCATCGGTTTCTCCTTCCTTCAGTGAATGCGAATGCAGGCTGCACGATCACGCCGGCAACGGTCCGGGCGCGGCGTTCGCGGCCTGTTCGGGAATCGGCTTGCGCACGAGCAGCAGATAGGCCATCGCCCCGGCGAACGCGATCGCCGCCGCCGTGAGCAGCGCGGGCACGAACGACCACTTCTGCGCAATGATGCCGGTCAGGATCGGGGCGAGCGCGCCGCCGATGAAGCCGCCGAAATTCTGGATCGCGCCGAGCGACGCGATGCGGCTCGGCGGTGCGGCCGCCGTCGCGAGCGCCCACGAGCACGCCGACGCCGCGTTGGCGAGAAAGATCACGACCGAAATGCATGCGAGCGCAACCGTATTGCTCTGCACGAGCGCGGCCGGAATCGTGAACGCGACCATCCCGAGCATCGCGGCCACCACCGCGTTGCGACGGCTCACGACCGGCGACCGGCTGCGGCGCGTGACGAAATCCGACAGCCAGCCGGCGACCAGCGAACCGACGAATCCGCACAGGAACGGCACCGAGGCGGCGAACCCGGTGCGGATCAGGCTCATGTGCCGCTCCATCGTCAGGTAGCCCGGCAGCCAGGTGAGATACACCCAGTTCAGGTACACGGAGCCGAAGAAGCCGATCAACATCCCCCACGTCGTGCCGTGCGAGAACAGGCTGCGCCATTCGGCGAAGGTCAGCTTCGGCGCCGCGGCGACGCTTTGCGCATCGGCATCGAGATAATTGCGTTCGGCAGCGGATAGTTGCGCGCGCACCGGATCGCGATACAGCGCGAACCACACGACGGCGACGACGAGGCCGAGCGCCCCGGTCACGACGAACGCCCAGCGCCAGTTGAACGACGCCACGAGAACCGACAGCAGCAGCGGCGCAAGCGCGGTACCGAGCGGCGACGCGGCATTGAAAATGCCGGTCGGCGTGCCGCGCGCACGCAGCGGAAACCAGTTGCTCACCACGCGCGCGGCCGACGGGAATTGCGGCGCCTCGCCGATGCCGAGCACGATGCGTGCGACGATGAACCAGCCGAACGTGGACACGAGGCCGCCCGACGCCTGCGCGAACGACCAGACGATCAGCCCGATGCCGAGCAGCCGGCGCGGGCCGATGCGGTCGACCAGCCCGCCGACCGGAAACTGGCACAGCGCATAGCTCCATGAGAAGGCCGACAGCAGCAGCCCCATCTGCGCGAGCGACAAGCCGAGATCGCCGCGGATCGCCGAACTCGCGACGGCCAGCGTGCCGCGATCGAGATAGTTGACGATCCCGCTCGCCATCAACAGCGCGAGCGCGATGCGTTGACCGCGCCGAATCCGGGGCGGCGCGTGCGGAACAGGTTGGTTGTCGTTCATGTCGATTGTCTCCATGTCACTGATAGGGGCCGGGTTCGGCCGTTCCGTCGCATGCGGAATTCAGGTGTCCGACCGTCCGACCTCGTCGCGCGTCGGGATCGACGTCTGCGCGCCGTGGCGCGTGACGCTGATCGCGGCCGCACGCTGGCCGAAATCGATTGCGTCGTCCATCGACGCGCCGCCGGCCCGCGCGGCTGCAAACCCGCCGACGAACGTATCGCCGGCCGCCGTCGTATCGACGGCCGCCACCGCGATCGCCCGATGGCGGCCGCTCCCCGCGCTGCCGCGCCAGCAGACGCCGCGCGCGCCGAGCGTGACCAGCACGTTGCCGGCGCCCTTCGCGCACAGCGCATCGGCGGCGCGCACGGCCGACGCGTCGTCGCCGACGGCGATGCCGGTCAGCGACTCGGCCTCGGTTTCGTTGACGACGAGATAGTCGACCCGCGCCAGCAACGCATCGAAGAGCGGTTGCGCGGGTGCGGGATTGAGCAGCACCGGCGTGCGGTGCGCGCTGGCACAGGCAATCGCGCGCGCCACGGTGGCGACCGGCACTTCGAGCTGGCACACGAGCAGCGCGGCCCCGGCGATCGCGTCGCACGCCGCGTCGATCCGGTCGGCATCGACGCATGCATTCGCGCCCGGCACGACGACGATGCTGTTCGCACCGGCGTCGTCGACCGTGATCGTCGCGACCCCGGTCGCCGTGCCGCCGATCCGGTGCAGGTGCGTCACGTCGATGCGCTCCGCCGCGAGCGCCGCGTGCAGGCGCGCACCGAACGCGTCGTCGCCGACGCAGCCGATCATCGCGACCGACGCGCCCAGGCGCGCGGCCGCCACCGCCTGGTTCGCGCCCTTGCCGCCGTGAACGGTCTCGAACGTCGTGCCGAGCAGCGTTTCGCCCGGCACCGGCAGGCGCGGCGCACGCGTGACGAGATCGATGTTGACGCTGCCGACGACGGCGATACGCGGTGACATAAGGCCGCTCACTGCTTGATGTAACCGCTTACATTTGCGGTCGAAAAAATAACCGGAATGGTCATCATCTCGGAAAATTTCACCATACGGATCGCGCAAGTGTCTGACATAATAGGGAAGCAGCAAAAAGATAGCGCTTACATTCTCGCAGGCTTGGGGGAGAATGCAAGCGGGGCATCACCAATCGAGGGTAAACAATGACGCTTTTGACGGCACACGGCAGCGGCATGGCCGCCCTGCCCGGAGACGGCCGATGAGCACCCCGCGGACCCGCCGCGGCAGCGGCCGCTCGGTGCTCGGCGACGTCGCGAAACTGGCCGGCGTGTCGACCGCGACCGTCTCGCGCGTCTACAACGATCCGGGCAAGGTGTCGGCCGACGTGCAGCAACGCGTACGCGACGCGGCGCGCGCACTGAACTGGATCCCGAATGCGGCCGGCCGCGCGCTGGCGTCCACGCGCACCCATATCACCGGCGCGATCATCCCGACCCTCGACGATCAGGTGTTTGCATCACAGGTCGCCGGCATGCAGACGGTCATGGCCGAACACGGCATCACGTTGTTCCTCGGCTGCTCGAACTACGATCCCGCGCAGGCGCTCGCGCAGGTGCGCGCGATGCTGTCGCGCGGCGTGGAAGCCGTGTCGCTGGTCGGCGAAGCGTATCCGCCGGAACTGTTCGAACTCCTTGCGATGCATCGCGTGCCGTACGTCGTCACGTATGCGTACCGCGACGACAGCCCGCACTGCTGCATCGGCTTCGACAACCGCGCGGCGTTCGCACGGCTCACCACGCACCTGCTCGACCTCGGTCATCGCGATTTCGCGATCATCATGCAGCCGTCGACGGACAACGACCGCGTGCAGGCCCGCCTGCGCGGCATTCACGACACGCTTGCCGCGCACGGGCTCGCGGTGCGCCCCGTGCATCAGCACGAAGGCGCGGCCACGATCGCGTTCGGGCGGGCGAGCCTGCGTGCGATCGCCGACGGCGACGCGGCGACGCGGCCGACCGCCGTGATCTGCGGCAACGACGCGCTCGCGCTCGGCGCGTTGCTCGAGGCGCAGGCGCTCGGCATCGACGTGCCCGCGCAGCTGTCGATCACCGGCTTCGACGACGTCGCGCTTGCGCGCGAGATCCAGCCGCCGCTGACGACGATGTGGGTCGACACCGACGCGATCGGGCGTCAGGCCGCGCATGCGTTGCTCGACGCGCTCGAGAACGGCGCCACGGGGCCCGGCCATGCGGTCCAGCCGGAGTTGCGCATACGGGAATCGGCGGCGGCGCCGGCGCGCCCAGCGCGCAACAGCAAGACATAGCGGGGCAGCACCTGCTTACTGCATCACGTCGATCGGCAGCGTCTTGTCGAGATTGTCGTGCCACGCGTTGATCGTCTTCGGCACCGTTTTCCTCCACGCGGGCACGTTCGAGTAGTAACGCATCCGGACGTTGTTCTTCGCATCGAACACGAGTAGCCCGATCCACAGATCGGTGCCGCGACGCATCACGATCGCGGCGTTCGTCGTCGCGATGCCGCGCACCCAGTACGACGTCACGTGTGCGTTGAGGCCGTCGAGATCCTTTTCGTCGGCGCTGGAGTTGACCATGTCGACGAGCGTCTGATAGTCGGCGCCGAGCAGCTTGTGCGCGACCGCGTTCTGCTGCGCGTCGGTGACGACCCGGAGGCTCAGCAGATCGGCCGGCGGTTTGGCCTGGAACTGCGCGGCGGTCACGTAGTCGCCTTCGTACATGACGCCCATACCTGCGCCGCAATCGAAATCGGCACCCTGCTGCGTGACGTGGATGCGTCCGCCCTTCCGGTCGAAATCGAGCCGGCACTTGTCCTTGCGGTAGGTGCCGCTATCGCCGTGCAGCACGATGTCTCCGTCGAGCCCGCCATCATTCGCGCCATTGTTGGCGCCCAACTCGAAATGCAGGCGCGGCACCGTGCCGGTGAACCTCAGCACACCGCCGAACGACGGGTTGTCGCTGTCGAGATACCACGTCTGCTGCCAGCGATCGGCGGCCAGCGGCGCGCCGTTCAGGCTCGCGAGCCGTTCGCGGTAGCGGTCGCCCAGGCACGACGCATCGCTGCCGCACTGGTCGCGCTGCCTGAGCCACTTCAATTGCGCCGCCTTCAGCGCGGCCGTATCGCCGCCCTTCGCGAGCGCCCGCTTCCACGCCGCCGACAGATCGCCGTCGAGCTTCGACAGCGCGGTGTCCGCACAGATCGTTTTCTCGGGCGGCGACGCGGCCTTCGCGCAGTCGAAGCCGGCCGCATGCGCGACGGGCGGCACCCACATCAGCAGCACGGCCGCCGTGACGGATGACAGGTACGTACTCCGCTTGCCACTCGTGCAACGTGCGGCGTGCTCGCGCGCATTCGATCGGTTCTGGGTTTTCGTTGTCATCGGCTTGATCGTCGCTGGGTCGCGCACCCGTAGAAGCTACCTGCACGCGACATTCGAGGCAAAAACGCCCGGCCTGGCATGCGACGCATGGCGCCGCCCGCCGAAGCGTAACCCGATTGCGCGACGCCGATCAATCGACGTTCGATGTCATCGCAACCATCTCGGCGGCCGCGCCACAGCGCACGATACCGTCACGTCACGCAGCGTTCGTCGCTGCGACCAATGGTCCCGATGAACACGATCGCGCGAGCGCCGTCAAACCCGATCGGCCCGTCGTCTTCCATCGACGAGAACCCGATGCACTGCGCGCCGCCCTGCCACACGCGCGTGGCAATCGCGCCCGCTGCATCGGCCATGCACACGACGCTTTTCGCGCGCAGGACGAGCCGAGCCGGCGATGACGTCAGCCGTCGAACGGCACCAGTTCGTAACTCGTGCTCCGGCCGCCGGACGCCGAGCGCCGCAGCATGCCCCGTTCGACGAGCTCCGTGATGTCGCGCAGCGCCGTGTCTTGCGAGCATTTCGCGAGGGCGGCCCACTTGGTGGTCGTCAGCTTCCCTTCGAAGCCGTCGAGCAGGCGATTCATGACCTTGACCTGGCGTGCGTTCATCGCGACGCCCGCGCATCGCTGCCAGAAGCGCGCCTTGATCAGCACCGCATCGAGCGTCGTGTGCGCATGATCGATGGCCCGGCCCAGCGTGTTCAGAAACCACGCGAGCCACTCGGTGACGTCGAGCGAGCCGCGCTGCGTGCGCTCCAGCACGTCGTAATACGCGTTGCGCTCGCGCTGGATCTGCGCGGACAGGCTGTAGAAACGCTGCGGGCTTCGATCGGCGCGCGCCAGAACCAGATCCCCGAGCGCGCGCGCGATACGACCGTTGCCGTCGTCGAATGGGTGGAGCGTGACGAACCACAGATGGGCGAGGCCGGCCCGGATCAGCAACGGCTCGGCCGGCGGCGCATTGAGCCACGCGAGAAAGCGCCCGATCTCGTGGGTCAGGCGGGGGGCCGGCGGCGCCTCGAAGTGCACGCGCTGCCGGCCGATCGGCCCGGAGACCACCTGCATCGGCCCGCTCGCATCCGTGCGCCATCCGCCGACCGTGATCCGCGACAGCCCCGAATAGCCGGTCGGGAACAGCGCGGCATGCCACCCGAACAGCCGCGCTTCGGTGACCGGTGCGCCCGAATGGGTCGTCGCATCCAGCACCATGTCGACGACGCCTTCGACGTGGCGATCGACCGGCGCGAGCGCGCCGATGTCGACCCCGAGCCGGCGCGCGATCGACGACCGTACCGATGCGACATTCAGGCTCTCGCCCTCGATCGCGCTGGTCTTGACGACGTCCTCCGTCAGCGCGGCCAGGCTCGCCTCGTCGCGCAACGTCAGGCCGACATCCGCCAGCCGGCCGACCAGCATGCCTTGCGCACGGCTGACGTCGGCGAGCGGCGCGGCGAGGGCCGGAAGGTCGAAGCGCCATGCCGGCCAGTCGGCCGATTCCCAGATAAAGATGCAATCTCCGCTCATCATGCGGAGATTATCCGCCCGTTCTCCGCATGACTCAACAATTTCCGCAAATTATGCGGAGATTAATCGCCTCATTCACCGCAAACAGCCGGCTACCGCACCCGGCCCGCCGGCTCCCCGAGCCGTTCCGCGAGAAACCCGATGAACGTGCGCAGCGTGACGAAGCCTTCCCGGTGCTGCGGAAACACCGCGTTGAGCGTGATCGGCGGCGGCACGTACGCGTCGAGCACCGGCACGAGCGCACCGCTGTCGAGCGCCGCGCCGACGATGAAGTGCGGCAGCAGCGCGATGCCGAGCCCCGCGATCGCCGCGTCACGCACCACTTCGCCGTTGTTCGCGACGAGCGGCCCCTGCACGTCGAACGTGCGCGCCGCGCCGTCGACGCGGAATTCCCAGCCAATCCGCCGCTCGCGCCCGTACAGCAGGCACGTATGGCCGGCGAGATCGGCCGGCGTCTGCGGCGTGCCGTGCCGCTTCAGGTAGGCGGGGCTCGCGCACGCGATCATCCGCCACGCGCCGAGCGGACGCGCGATCAGCGTCGAATCCTCGAGCGAGCCGATCCGCAGCACAAGGTCGAAGCCCTCGCCGATCAGGTCGACGCGCCGATCGGTCAGGTCGAGGTTCAGCCGCACGGCGGGGTGCGCGGACAGGAATTCGGCGATCAGCGGCGACACGTGCGTGATCCCGAACGACAGCGGCGCGCTGATCTTCAGCGAACCATGCAGCTCGGTGCTGCGCACCGACATCGCCTGTTCTGCGTCGGCGATCTCCGCGAGGATCCGCTGTGCGCGCGCATAAAACTCCTGCCCCGATTCGGTCACCGCGAGATTGCGGGTATTGCGGTGCAGCAGCCGCACGCCGAGCGATGCCTCCAGCGCCATCGTGCGCCGGCTGACGAACTGCTTGGACAGCATCAGTTGATCGGCCGCCGCCGTGAAACTGCCTGCGTCGACGGTCGCGACGAAGATCCTCAGGTCGTTGAGTTCCATATTGTCCACTCCAAAGCGACAGTCATTATCTCTACAGCGATTTATTTGTCAAATCGATTGACCTAAGATTCATCTCAACGAACGGCCGAGCCCACTTCCGAGGCCCGGCGACTTCAAGGACAAAAAATCATGATCGATATCCGTGCAGCAAACCAACGTGGCCGTGCGGAGCATGGCTGGCTCAGCTCCCGTCATACGTTTTCGTTCGCGAATTACTACGATCCGAAGCAAGTCGGCTTCTCCGACCTGCTCGTGATCAACGACGACCGCGTCGCCCCGGGCCGCGGCTTCGGCACGCACCCGCACCGCGACATGGAAATCCTGTCGTACGTGCTCGACGGCGCGCTGGAACACAAGGACTCGATGGGCACCGGTTCGGTGATCGTGCCGGGCGACGTGCAGCTGATGAGCGCGGGTACGGGCGTGCGCCACAGCGAGTTCAACCACTCGCCGGATACGCCGGTCCACTTCCTGCAGATCTGGGTCGGGCCGGCCGAAAAGGGTGCCGAGCCGCGTTATCAGCAGACGAACGTCGCGGCCGAAGACAAGCGCGGCAAGCTCGCCCTCGTCGTGTCGCCGAACGGCGATGCCGGTTCGCTGAAGATCCGGCAGGACACCCGGATTTACGCGGGCCTGTTCGACGGCGACGAAAGCGCGACGCTGGAACTTGATCCGAACCGCTTTGCCTATGTGCACGTGGCGCGCGGCAGCGTGACGGTCAACGGCGTGACGCTCGGCGAAGGCGACGGCGCACGCATCCGCGGCGAACACGCGCTGACGATCGCCGCCGGCAAGGATGCCGAGGTGCTGGTGTTCGATCTGCGTCCGGTCGAAGTGACGGCCGAATGGGCGTGACGCCCGTTCGGGAAACCGGGCCCCGCCGAGCGGGGCCCTTTTAATCGGAGATTCTCAACATGGCCAAGGTTCTGGTTCTTTACTACTCGTCCTACGGGCACGTCGAAACGATGGCGCAGCATATCGTGGAGGGCGCGAAATCGGTGCCCGGTGTCGAGGTCACGCTCAAGCGCGTGCCGGAAACGATCCCCGTCGACCAGGCCCGCGCGATCGGCGTGAAGGTCGACCAGGCCGCGCCGGTCGCCACGGTGGACGAACTCGCCGACTACGATGCGATCATCTTCGGCACGCCGACCCGCTTCGGCAACATGGCGGGCCAGATGCGCACGTTCCTCGACCAGACCGGCGGCCTGTGGATGAAAGGCGCGCTCGTCGGCAAGATCGGCAGCGTGTTCGCGTCGACCGGCACGCAGCACGGCGGCCAGGAAACGACGATCACGTCGTTCCACACGACGCTGCTGCATCACGGGATGGTGATCGTGGGCGTGCCGTATGCGTGCAGCGGGCTCGTCAACATGAACGAAATCACCGGCGGCACGCCGTACGGCGCGACCACGCTCGCGGGTGCGGACGGCAGCCGCCAGCCGAGCGCGAACGAGCTCGACATCGCGCGCTACCAGGGCAAGCACGTGGCGGAACTCGCGAGCAAGCTCGCGTCGTAACGCGGCGGCTTCCCGGGCCCACGGGCCCGCTGTCCCGCCGTTGCGCGGATACGAACGGCGCCGGGTCGACCGGCGCCGTTCGTCCTCTGCCACACGTTAGACCGTTACTGGCCCGACGCCGGCGCGGCCGGCGCCGCCTTCGTCGCGGGCGCCTTCTGCACGGCGTTCTGCGGATAGTTGCTCTGGTCGTTGGTCAACCGGTAGCCGCTGCCGGTGCCGATCGCCTTCAGGTCCGACGCGTGCCGCGCGCGGGCCGCCTTGCGCGCCGCCTTCTTCTGCGCCTTGTCGAGCGGCTTCTGCGTCGGCGCGGACGACGCCGCGTCCTGCGCGTATGCCGCCGGCGCGGCGGTCAACAACAGACCGAACGACGCCGCTACTGCTACTGCCACCGAAACCACGCGAGACTGCTTCATGGCCGATCTCCTTGTCGATTGTTGAGTGTGGGTCGGACACCGGCGTGCACGCGACGGCTTGCGACAACGGCGCCGATGCAACGTTAGCCGATCGGCGCGCAAATGTCCGTGTGCGTTCCTGAATTGTCCTGATAACGTCAACGATACATGTGCGCCGGGGGCGCGGTCGTTTCGGCCTGCCGTGCGCGCCATCAGGGAAACCGCTACCCGGGGCGCGCGGGCCGGCGCTCAGATCCAGCGCGACAGCACCGGCAGCAGGACCGGCACGACGAACGCCGTCAGCACGCCGTTCAACCCCATCCCGAGCCCGGCGAACGCGCCGGCTTCCTCGCTCACCTGGAACGCGCGCGCGGTGCCGATCCCGTGCGACGCGACGCCGAGCGCGAAACCGCGCACGGCCGCCTCGTCGACCCGCAACAGATTGAGGATGCCGCGCGCGCACACCGCGCCGAAGACCCCGGTCGAAATCACGAGCACGGCGGTGAGCGACGGAATGCCGCCGATCTCGGCGGCGACGGCCATCGCGATCGGCGTCGTCGCCGATTTCGGCGCGAGCGATGCGATCGTCTGGTGCGACGCGCCGAACAGCACGGCGATGCCGACCGCCGACCCGATCGCGGTCAGCGAACCCGCGAGCAGGCCGGCGAGCAGCGGCAGCGCGCTGCGCCGCAGCTTCGACCACTGGCGGTACAGCGGCAGCGCGAGCGCGACCGTCGCGGGGCCGAGCAGGAAGTGGACGAACTGCGCGCCCTCGAAATACGTCGGATACGGCGTATGCGTGAGCGTCAGCAGCACGACGATCATCGCGACCGCGATCAGCACCGGATTCGCGAGCGGATTGAAACGCGCCCGTGCATAGACAGCTTGCGCGAACAGATACGCGACCAGCGTGATGGTCAGGCCGAGCAGCGGGCTCGCGGCGAGATAGACCCAGATCGCGCCGAGCTTCGGGAAGGCCGTCATTGCGCGCCCTCCGCGGTGCCGCCCGCGCGGCGCTGGCGCCGCAGCAGCGCGCTCGTGACGAGCGCCGTCACCGCGATCGCGAGCGTGGTGCTGACGGCCAGCGCGACGACGACCGCGACCGCGTCGCCGCGCACGCGGTCGGCCGACACCATGATGCCGACGCCGGCCGGCACGAACAGCAGCGACAGGTGACGCAGCAGGTCGAGTGCGGTCGGCTCGATCGCATCGGCCGCCTGCGGACGCAGCATCACGAAGCCGAACAGCAGCAGCATGCCGATCACGGGGCCCGGCACCGGCAGGCCGAACAGATAGGACACGCCTTCCCCGAGACACTGGAAGATCAGCAAGACCGCGAACGCCTGCAACATGAACCGCTTCTCCCGAACGTGGCCGCGCGACCGTGCAACCGCGCGGCCGATGAGCCGGCTGTTTGCGACGCCGGCGTGAACGATACGGCCGATCGTACCAACAATGCCGCCGGCGCGGGCGCGATCGTGCGACGGCGCGAGGGCCGTTCAACCGTTTCAACCGTTTTGCGCGGCACGCTGCCGGGACATGAACGAAATGCCCGCATGCGAAAACGGCGGGCAGATGCCCGCCGTCCTGTCGTTCCGGGTCGAACGACTGCCTATCGCGTTACTTCAGCCGCGTCGCGATTTCGTTGGCCATCGCCTTCGTCGCGGCCTTCGTCGGCGCATCGTCGGCCAGCGCGTTCAGCAGCCCGAAATCATGGATCGTACCGTCATAGCGCGTGGTCGTCGCGTCCACGCCGGCCGCGTCGAGCTTGCGTCCGTACGCTTCGCCTTCGTCACGCAGCACGTCGAACTGCGCGACCTGGATCAGCGCGGGCGGCAGCCCCTTCAACTCCGCGACGCTCGCGCGCAGCGGCGATGCGTAGATCTCGTTGCGTTGCGCTTCGTTCTTCGTATAGGCGTCCCAGAACCACTTCATCATCGGCCGCGTCAGGAAATGGCCTTGCTGATACGCGTTGTACGAACCCGTGTTGAAGTTGTGGTCCGTGACCGGCCACATCAGCCCCTGGAAGCGGATCGCGGGACCGCCCTTGTCCTTCGCCATCAGCGCGACGACAGCCGACATGTTCCCGCCGACGCTGTTGCCGACCACCGCGAGGCGGCTGCCGTCGACGCCGATCTCCGCGCCGTGCGCGGCGACCCACTTCGTCGCCGCATACGCCTGGTTGATCGCGACCGGGTAACGCGCTTCCGGCGACGGCGTGTAGTTCACGAACACCGCGACGGCGCCCGACTGCACGACGAGATCGCGCACGAGGCGCTCGTGCGTCGGGAAATCGCCGAGCACCCAGCCGCCGCCGTGGATGAACACGAATACCGGCGGCGTGCCCGTCACGCCTTGCGGGCGCACGATCGTGACCGGCACCGACAGGCCGTCCTGTTCGATCGTGCGGTTCGACACGTCGATGCCGGACAGATCGACCTTCACGCCGTTCTGCGCGTCGACCAGCACCTGGCGCGCTTTGGCGGGGCTCAGCGTTTCGAGGCCCGGGCCCTTCTGGCCGTTCAGCGCGGCGAGGAATGCGCTCGTCTTCGCATCGGGGCCAACGACGTCGGCGCCCGCGGCAAACGCGGCAGGTGCGGTGGACAGTGCGGCTGCAACGGCGGCGGCGATCAGCAGCGGCTTGACGATCTTCATGGTGCGACTCCTTGGTCGAATCTTCGAATGGCGATGAATGATTGGCAGTGCGACCGATCAGACGAGCGTGAGCGTAACGTCGATGTTGCCGCGCGTCGCGTTGGAGTACGGGCAGACGACGTGCGCACGGTCGATCAGCGTTTGAGCCACGTCGCGATCGAGGCCCGGCAACGAGATCTTCAGTTCGACTTCGATGCCGAAGCCGTTCGGGATCGCGCCGATGCCGACGCTGCCGTCGATCGCGGCGTCCGCGGGGATCGCGATCTTGTCGCGTGCCGCGACGAACTTCATCGCGCCGATGAAACACGCGCTGTAGCCGGCGGCGAACAGTTGCTCGGGGTTCGCGCCCGCGCCGCCCGCGCCGCCGAGCTCGCGCGGCGTGGTCAGCTTCAGGTCGAGGCCGCTTTCGGGCACCGTCGCACGGCCGTCGCGGCCGCCGGTGGCTTTTGCATGGGCGCGGTACAGCACTTTTTCGATCGACATGACAGACTCCTTTTCAATAAATGAATGAAACGACCTTCGAACCGGGGACTGCGGGCCGGCGGTTTCCACATCGGCGCCGCATCGGTTTATCTACTCATAGATAGATAAACGTTCCCAAAAAATGCAGACAGATGATCCGTCTGCGCCAAAACATCTATCTACTACATGATAGATGAGGAGATTCAATAAAAAGGCGGCGAACCGCCTCACTGCTTGCGCCGGCCGTCAGGACCGTGTTTTCCAGACGGCCTCGACGTCCTCGAGACGCGCTCGAGTGTGAAACAACCGGCTGGCGAGCACGCTGCCCTGGAACGCCGCGTACAACGTGCGCGCCGCGGTTTCGGGCGCGCCGCTGAACTGCAGCGTGCCTTCCTTCGCGCCTTGCGCGAGCAATTCCGCAAGCCAGCTTTCGTTGGCCTTGAAGAACGCCTGCACCGCCTGCCGCACGTTCTCCGGCAGCGTTTCGATGTCGGCCGCGAGCATCCCGCACAGGCAGATCAGGTTGCCGTCGCCGAGCGTGCGGCCGAACATCTTCGTGTACAGGCTCAGCTTCACGTCGGCCGGCAACGCCGGATCGATCGCCCGCACGGCCGCGAGGACTTCGTCGCTGTAGCCCGCCACCGCTTCCAGCACGAGATCGTCCTTCGACGGGAAGTAGTAGTGGATGCTCGACGTCTTCACGCCCACCAGGTCGGACAGGTCTCGATAGCTGAAGCCGTTGTAACCGCGCTGCATCATCAGCGTGATCGCGTGGTCGAGAATCTGTTCGCGGACGGTCGGTTTCGTTTCCATGGATCGAACTTTATCTACTCATAGATAGATAGTCAAGAGGTTTTTTTAAGGGCGTGATGATCTTGTCGGCAAGCCCGCTACGCAAACCCCGCGCCATTCGCCCGGCCAGCGCGACTTACAACCGGCCTGCAGCCCGATCGAATCGATGCGACACTTCACGCCGGCCCAAGCGCACCGCGGCGCAACGTCCAGCGGCTGGACGGATGGGCCGGCACACGATGACCGTATCGCGTCCGGCCCGGCATCATCGGCCCGCCCGCCGCGTCGGGCCGCACAAGGAGAACAAGTCGATGTATTCGTGGTTTGAACGGCGCCTGCCGACTTTCCCGCTCGAAGATCCCGTCACGCCGCCGAAGGGATTCTTCTCGTTCGTCTGGGCGTGCACGAAAGGCGCGCGCGGCTGGATCCTGATGATCGCGCTGACGTCGGCCGCGCTGGCCGCGTACGAAGCCGCGCTGTTCGCGATGATGGGGCACGTGGTCGACTGGCTGTCGTCGTCGACGCCGGCCGGATTCGGCGGCCGCCACTTCGGCACGCTCGCCGGTTTCGCGGCGATCCTCGTCGGCAGTGCGCTGCTGATCGTGCTGCATACGATGGTCAAGCACCAGGTGCTCGCGATCAACTTCCCGATGCGGTTGCGCTGGGTATTCCACCGGCTGATGCTCGACCAGAGCCTGTCGTTCTACGCGAACGAATTCGCGGGCCGCGTGACGACCAAGATCATGCAGACCGCGCTGGCGGTGCGCGACGCGCTGTTCATGTCGGTCGACGTCGTGATCGGCGTCACCGCCTACCTGATCGGCATCCTCGCGCTCGCCGCCAGCTTCGACTGGCGGTTGATGATTCCGCTCGTGCTGTGGGCGCTCGGCTACGGCGCGGCGTGTGCGTATTTCGTGCCACGCCTGGGCGCCGTCGGCAGCCGGCAGGCCGACGCGCGCGCGCTGATGACGGGCCGCATCACCGACGCGTATTCGAACATCACGACCGTCAAGCTGTTCTCGCATACGCGGCGCGAAGCCGACCACGCGCGGCGCGCGATGGAAGCGTTCAAGGCGACCGGCGACGCGCAGATGCGGCTCGTCAGCGCGTTCGAGATCGTCAACCACCTGCTGTCGACGCTGCTGCTGGTCGGCTCGGCGGGGCTCGCGCTCTATCTGTGGATGCACGGCGAGGCGAGCGCGGGCGTCGTCGCGGCCGTGATCGCGATGGCGCTGCGCCTGTCGAGCTACTCGCACTGGATCATGTGGGAAATGACCGAGCTGTTCGAGAACGTCGGCACGATCCAGGACGGCATCAACACGCTGACGAAGGTGCGCAGCGTGGTCGACGCGCCCGATGCGAAACCGCTTGCGGTGCAGCGCGGCGAAATCGTGTTCGACAACGTGCAGTTCGCGCACGAGGACAACGATCGCGCGGTATTCGACGGGCTGAACCTGACGATCCGGCCGGGCGAGCGGATCGGCCTGATCGGCCGCTCGGGCGCCGGCAAGTCGACGCTCGTGAACTTGCTGCTGCGCTTCTACGACGTGGGCGGCGGCGCGATCCGGATCGACGGGCAGGACATCGCGCACGTGACGCAGGACAGCCTGCGCGCCGCGATCGGGATGGTGACGCAGGATACGTCGCTGCTGCACCGGACGATGCGCGAGAACCTGCTGTATGGCCGACCCGACGCGACCGAGCGCGACATGCAGGACGCGGCCGTGCGCGCGGAAGCGGCCGAGTTCATCGACCGGCTGCGCGACCGCCACGGCCGCAGCGGCTACGACGTCGAAGTCGGCGAGCGCGGCGTGAAGCTGTCGGGCGGTCAGCGGCAGCGCGTCGCGATTGCCCGCGTGATGCTCAAGGACGCGCCGATCCTCGTGCTGGATGAGGCGACCAGCGCGCTCGATTCCGAGGTCGAAGTCGCGATCCAGCGCAGCCTCGACAGCCTGATGACCGGCAAGACGGTGATCGCGATCGCGCACCGGCTGTCGACGATCGCCGCGATGGACCGGCTGATCGTGCTCGACGAAGGGCGCATCGTCGAGGAAGGCACGCACCAGCAGTTGCTGCAGGCGGGCGGCATCTACGCGGCGCTGTGGGCGCACCAGAGCGGCGGGTTCCTCGGCGAAACGGCGGACGCGGAAAGCATCGCGCAGTAAGCGGGACCGTCGTGGCAACATGGCGGACGGCGATCGCACGCGCGTTGCACGGTGATCGCTTTCCCGCCGGCAGGACGCCATCGCCCTGCTCCCTGCCGCCCGACACGGAATCAAGGAACCCGCATGACAACACGGCCGGATATCGCCACCGCACTCGACGCGCCCGATTCGGTGCTCGAGGAAGACGAGCAGCGCTTCGTACATCAGATTCGCCAGCACGGATGGTTCCGCACGGAGATATTCGCGGAAGGCGACGAACCGGGCTTCTCGTTCACGACCGGGTTGTGGGCCAACCACGGTTTTCCGGAAATCATCGTGTTCTCGTTGCCTGCGCGCATCGTCCATGACGTGCTGTGGGATGTGTACCGGAAAGTTGCGGCCGGCACGCCGCCGCCGCTGGGGGAAGTCACGGCCGCGGTCTACGGCAACGCGAACGCACTGTTGATGCCGGTCGAGAAGGAACACTACGAAGCCCATCTCGGCTGGAACCGCTGGTTCTACGGCAACGACGACTTCCCGTGCGTGCAGCTGCTGTGGCCCGACCGCAACGGAATTTTTCCGTGGCAGCCGGAAGCGCACGACGCATTGAACGCCGCGCAGCCGCGCCTGTTCGCATCGCGCGACGGCCGCCGCTGACCGGCATACCGCAAGCGCACGGCACGCCGGCCACGATGCAGAAGCGAGCCGCGCAGCGGCCGTCGATTCGTTGCGCACGCATCCATCACCGCGCCGCCACATAACGATCCGACAATTTATTGGTTTCCTTGACGGGCCAGCGCGAATTCGGCCGCAACGCCGTCGTCGGCCTCGCGAGCAGCACCTACGGCACCGTGACGCTCGGCCGCCAGTACGATCCGGTCGTCGATCTCGTACAGGGCCTCACGCAGGACAACTACTTCGGCGGCGTGTTCGCGACACCGGGCGATCTCGACAACTACGACAACAGCCTGCGCGTGAGCAACTCGGTGAAGTACACGAGCCCGCTGATTGCGGGCTTCCAGTTCGCGGCGCTGTACGGCTTCGGCGGCGTCGCGGGCGCGGCCGGCAGCGGCCGCACGTACAGCTTTGGCGCGAGCTACGCGAACGGCCCGCTGTCGCTCGGCGCCGGCTACTTCTACGCGAACGGCGTGCGCACGTGGTCGAGCAGCTCCGACACGCCGTTCAACACCGTGATCAACCAGGGCTTCTCGAGCGCGAAGACGATCCAGATCGTGCGCGTGGCCGGTCAGTACGTGGCCGGGCCGGCGACCTTCGGCCTCGCGTATTCGAACACGCAATACGGCGCGGACACGCTGTCGGCGTTCAACCGGAACGCGAAGTTCAACAACGGCTCCGCGTTCTTCAACTGGCAGTTCTCGCCGCCACTGCGCGCGGGTGTCGGCTACAACTACACGTCGCTGACCGGCCCGGCTTCCGCGCACTACAACCAGGTCAACCTCGGCGCGGATTACGCGCTGTCGAAGCGCACCGACCTGTATGCGCTGTTCGGCTATCAGAAGGCGAGCGGCAACACGCTCGACGCGAGCGGGGCGACCGTGAAAGCGGCCGCGTCGGTCGGCTCGTACGGCGTGAACTCGGGCACCGATACGCAGGAACTCGCGATCGTCGGCATTCGCCACAAGTTCTGATCGTCACGCCGCACGACGATCGTCATGGCAGGCGCGCATCGCGTGCGTGCCTGTACAGGGTGTTAGCGGTCAGCGTCGCGCCGGGCGACGTAATAGACAGCCGCCGCCGTGATCCCGAAGATCAGATGAGCAACCAGCGTGATCGCGCCGCGAACGGGGATGAACCAGGGAAAGATCGCCGTGAACCCGTACAGGTTCACGCCGTACAGCAGGAGCCCGAACGCGCCGCCGGCGAACAGCGCGGCCGCGCCCGACAGACTGCGGACCAGCCGTGCCAGCACGGCCGCATAGACGAGCGAAAGCATCGCATGCACGAGCGTCGCCACGCCCATCACCCGCGGATCGAAGCCGCCGGACGCACCGAGCACGCTTCGCCCCATTACGATCGCGGCCGTGAGGCGCGCGTCGCGGGACAGATTCTGGACGGCGTCATCGCCGGCGATTGCCCAGAGCAGCAACTCGACGACGGTCGACGCGACTGCCGCGCCAAACGCAGCCCAGAGAATCGACACCACATGCGCTCGTTTCAATGCTCGTCCTCATGGCGGGCCGATCGATGCATCAAGCGAACCGCCGTGCAAACCGGCGTACTACGCCCCTTCGCAGTCCGACCAGTACGCAAACGGGTCGCGATGTTTCGGATAGTGCTCGTCCAGCCATTTCAGCAGCGTCGCGCGGGCGTTGTCCATGTCGGCCTTCAACGACGACGTCGTCAGTTCGTGCACTTCGACGGACTTTTCCCGATCGATCACGAAGCAGTTCCAGTCGGGGCCATCGAGATCCGGGTCGTCGGACGCCTTCGACGACTTGCTCCACCCGAAACGCTTGCGCGCGTCGATGTAGTAGCGCGGGTGCACCTTCAGATACGACATCTCGCCGCCCTGCAGACTGCTCTCGGCGCGCAGCACGTCGCGTTCGTCGACGATCTGCGTGACTTCCGGAAGCCGGCGCGAGCGCCATCCGGCAGGCAGCGTCGCTACCGCGCGGACGCTGTCGTAGGTGCCCCACTCGAGGCCCCACGCTTGCGCCATGCGCTTCATGAACGCGTCGGCGCTCGGATAACCGCGCAGCTGGATGCGGGTCGACAGCGTGACTTCCACCCCGCCGCGACCGCCGGATGCGCTCGACACCTCGTCGTCCGTTGCGAACGGATTGCCCGGACGCGGCGATTCGCGCTTCGCATCCGTGGGCGCCAGGCCGGAAAAAAGCTGATCCAGCGCCGCACGCGCTTTCGACGATTTGTCTGGTCTGTTCATCGGTTCCCTTTTCTGCAAATTTGAACCCGTACTGTCATGGTTGGAGAGTGGCCCATCCGCGGGCCAAAGGCGCGATTCTGCCTCACTTCGGCGATCTCGCCGTATTCCGCGGCTGCATTGTAACGATTCGGCGGCTCAGGCCGGACGAAGGGACGGGCGGCCCGTTGCCTGCATGACCCGCGTGCCGACGGGCTCGCCTGCGCGAACCGCCGGATGCGCGCTACCCCAGCGCCTTCACCATCCGCTCCATCAACGCGAGGACCTCCGGCCGATTCTCGCCCTTCGCATGCACGAAGTGATAGCTGAGCAGCGAATCGACCTCGTGACGGCTCACGCGCACAAGCGCGCTGCGCTGCAGATATGCATCCGCAAGCGGCGTTCGCGCAAGCGCCACGCCCAGCCCCGCTTCGGCCGCCGCCAGCACGAGGTTGTAATCCTCGAACCGGCGATCCTGCGCACGCGGCTTGAACGGAATGCCGAGCGCATCGAACCACGTGCGCCAGCCGGTCACGTCGGAATCGTGCAGCAACGGCAGGTCGAGCAGCGCGGCATCGCCCGTTGCGCGGCGCATCCTGGCCAGTTGCGCGGCGAGCCGCGGATGGGCGACCGGATACAGCCGTTCCGGCATGAACGGCCGGGTTTCGAGCTGGCGCCAGTTGCCGCGGCCGTACCGGATCGACAGATCGGCTTCTCCGCCGGCGATATCCACGTTGCGCAGTTCGATGCCGAGCTCGATGCGCAACGCGGGCGCTTCGCTCTCCAGCGCCTGCTGCCGCTCCAGCAGCCACAGCTGCGCGAACGCGGGCACCACGCTCATCCGGACCAGCCGCGGCGTGCGCGGCGAGCGCCACTGATCGGCCGCGCCGTCGATGATCGCGAACGCCTGCTCGATCCGGCCGACGAAGCGCTGCCCGTCCGGCGTCAGGCGCACGCCGCGCGCATGCCGTTCGAACAGCGCCATCCCGAGCCAGTTTTCCACGGCGGCCACCCGTCGGCTGATCGCGCCGTGCGTGACGCCGGAGACGTCGGCGGCCGCGAGAAACGAACCCTCGCGCGCCACCGTGCAGACCGTCTCCAGGCTCGCGAGCGGCGGCCGCGGGGCCGGCATTGGCGCGGCGGCTACCGGGCGCACATGCGCCGGACCGTCGGCCTGTTGCGCCCCCGAGCTGTGAGCCATTTTCATATCCGGGTGTTGATCTGTGCGCTAGCTTAGCATCTTGCGACGCCGCACCATGGCTGCATGAATACACTTTCGTCATCGACGTCGCGCCGCGCGCGACAACCGCTCGTCGCGGCAGCGGCGGTCGCGTTCACGATCGTCTCGTGGGCGTCCGCGTTCCCGTTCATCCGGATCGGCCTGCACGGCCTCGCGCCGCTGCAGCTCGCGGCCGCACGCTTCGCGACCGCCGCGTTGCTCGTGATCGCGTGGCTCGCATGGCGGCGACCGCCGCTGCCGACGAAAACCGACGCGTGGCGCTTTCTCGCATGCGGCCTGCTCGGCATCGCGCTCTACAATGCGCTGCTCAATACCGGCGAACAGACCGTGTCGGCCGGCGCGGCGAGCTTCATCGTGAACACGCTGCCGATCTTCACCGCGTTGCTGGCCGCCGTGTTTCTGCGCGAGCGCTTCAATCGCTGGGGCTGGCTCGGGTCGCTGGTCAGCCTGGCCGGCATCGCGGTGATCGCACGAGGTCAGCCCGGCGGCCTCGTCCTCGGCTCGGGGAGCACGCTGATCCTCGGCGCGGCGCTGTGTTCGGCCAGCTATTTCGTGTTGCAGCGGCGGCTGATTCCCGTGTACGGCGCGCTGCCGTGCACCGCGTACACGCTGCTGGCCGGCGCGGTGCTGCTCTCGCCGTGGCTGCCCGGCGCGCTCGTGTCGCTCGGCGGCGGGTCGCGCGACACGACGTTGGCCGTCGTGGTGCTCGGCGTCTTTCCGGCCGCGCTCGGGTACGCGACCTGGACCTTCGCGCTCGGCTACTTCGGCGCGGCGCGTGCGGCCAGCTTTCTCTACCTGACGCCGGCAGTCGCGACGCTGCTGTCGGTGATGCTGACGGGCGAGCGGCCCGGCATCGCGACGGCGTGCGGCGGCCTGCTGGCGATTGCAGGGGTGATCGTCGTCGCGTTGCGCGGACGGTCGTAGGTCGAGACGGCGGCGAATTGCGTGGCCGACGCGACGATCCGAAAGCAGAACCGACGCCGGTCCCGCAACGCCGCCGGTCTTTGCCGATCCGGATGCGCGATCCGGCCCGTGCGATCGGCACCCCTTCATTGGCGCTGCCGAACTTGACCGTTAGTTGCATAACAACCTCAATCACGCTCGATGAAGCGCGGCCATGAAACCGGATACACGATGCGCAATCGACCAAACTGTGCAGACAAATCGACCAAACACTTCCGGATTGACCGCCAGTCAGTGTCCATGGCTTCGCCGTGTCGACCGGCCGAATAATGGATGCGGCCGTAAGGCCGACGACAGCGAACCGCAATCCGCGGGCCGCCGCCGCGCACGATTTCCTGTATCCGGACGCCCTGCAAGCGACGCCCATGGCGGGTAGTAAAAATCGTCCGACCGCCCCGGCCCCAGCCGGCCGGCTGAGACGCCAATAGAAAGACATTCAATTCGGAGATGGCAGATGGAACGAAGCACTGTCGGCATGCGCTGCAAACCCCTGATCACCGTTGCACTGGCTGCCGCCGCGTTCGCGGCCGCGTCGAGCGCAATGGCCGACCGGGTCGTGAAGATCGGCAGCGTCGAACCGACGACGGGTGGCATCTCGCACCTCGGCAAGGACAATGAAAACGGCGCGCGCCTCGCGGTCGAGGAAATCAACGCGAAGGGCCTGACGATCGGCGGCAAGAAGATCACGCTGCAACTCGACGCGCAGGATGACGCGGCCGACCCGCGCCAGGCGACGCAGGTTGCGCAGAAGCTGGTCGACGACAAGGTCGTCGCGGTCATCGGCCATCTGAACTCGGGCACGTCGATTCCGGCGTCGAAGATCTACAGCGACGCGGGCATCGTGCAGATCTCGCCGTCGGCGACCAACCCGACCTACACGCAGCAAGGCTTCAAGACGACCTACCGCGTGGTCGCGACCGACGCGCAGCAGGGCCCGGCGCTCGCGAGCTATGCGCAGTCGAAGGGCGTGAAAAGCGTCGCGGTGATCGACGATTCGACCGCGTACGGCCAGGGCCTCGCGAACGAGTTCGAGAAGAAGGCGAAGGCGCTCGGCCTGAAGGTGCTGTCGCATGACGCGACCAACGACAAGGCGGTCGACTTCCGCGCGATCCTGACGAAGATCAAGGGCGAGAACCCCGACGCGATCATGTACGGCGGCATGGACGCCACCGGCGGCCCGCTCGCGAAGCAGGCGAAGCAGCTCGGCCTGCGCGCGAGGATCCTGTCCGGCGACGGCGTGTGCACCGACTCGCTGGCCCAACTGGCCGGCCCGGCGGCCGACAACGTGCTGTGCTCGCAGGCAGGCGCTGCGCTCGAGAAGATGCCGGGCGGTGCGGACTTCCTCGCGAAGTACCAGAAGCGTTTCAACCAGGGCATCAAGTTCGACGCGCCGTTCGCGTATGACGCGGTCTACATCGCGGTCGACGCGATGAAGCGCGCGAACTCCACCGACCCGGCGAAGATCCTCGCGGCGATGCCCGCGACGAAGTACGACGGCGTGATCGGCACGACGACGTTCGACGCGAAGGGCGACCTGACGCACGGGATCATCTCGATCTACGGCTACAAGAGCGGCAAGAAGACCTTCCTCGACCAGGTGAAGATGTAACCCGACGCGGCGCCGGCACGACGGGAACGCCACTCGTCGGCGCCGGCGCCGCGCGGGCCGATTTCAGATTCACGGAGACGAAGCATCATGTGTGCAATGGCGTATGCGGAATTCCAACAGGAGTTGAAGAAGGCGCAGTTGACGGCGCGCGAGTTCGCCCGTCTGATCCGGATGAACGAAAGTTCGATTACCAACTATTCGAGCAAGGGCACCGTCCCTTCCCATCTCGCGGTCATCGCGAAACTGATCGGCACGCTGGCCGCGCACGAGATCGACTTCCGGCGCGTGATCCGGCAAATGCGGATCGAGCCGAAACGGCCGCGCGGTGTCGGCGTGTTTCCCGCGGCCGAAAAACCGCGCGCGCGGAAAGCGGCGAAAGCCGACGCCTGACCCGCGCCGGCGAAGGTCGACAGCGGCACGGGGATGGCCGCCCGACACGCGATCGACGCCCCGTTGCCGGCCGTGCGCTCTGCACCGCCCTGTTCTTACCCCACCGCCCGCACGTGATCGAGCAGCGCCTGCAACGGATGGCGCACCTGCTTCGCCGACAGGCGCTTCACCTGGCTGCGACACGAATACCCGGTCGCCAGCGCCTCGCCTTCCGCGTGCGCCCCGTCGACGTGCGCGGCCCACGACTGCGCATAGATCGTCTTCGACGTCGCGAGATTGCGCGCCTCGTGCCCGTACGTGCCCGACATCCCGCAGCACCCGGTCGCCTGAACCTGCAAGCGCAGCCCGCGACGCGCGAACACCTGCGCCCATTGCCTGCCGCTGTCCGGCGCGTTGGTTTTCTCGGTGCAGTGCGGCAGCAACCGATACGAAACCGTCGGCCCGCCCGCTCCGGCTTCCGGCAGCGCATCCAGCAGCCATTCCTGCGGCAGCGCGACTTTCGGCACGTCGGCGAGCCCCGTCACCTTCAGGTATTCCTGCCGATACGTGAGCGTCATCGCCGGATCGAGGCCGACCAGCGCGACACCCGAGCGCGCCAGCGCGGCCAGTTGCGTCGCGTTGCGGATCGCGGCCTGTTCGAATGCGCGAAGAAACCCCTGCACGTGCAGCGCCTTGCCGTTGGGCGCAAGCGGCGCAAGCCACACCTGAAAGCCCAGCCGCGCCGCCAGCTCGATCAGCGTCGCGAGCTGCTCGGTATCGAAATAGCGCGTGAACGTGTCCTGCACGATGACGACACTGCGCGCGCGCCGCGCATCGCTCAGCGCGGCAAGCGCGTGCGGGTCGGCCGGCTTCACGCGCCACGCGCGGATCACGGCCGCGAGATCGAAGCGGCTCAGCAGCGGGCTGTCGACCATGCCGACCCGACGCTCGAGCAGCGTCCGCACCCAGCGGGCACCCATCAGCCCGTTGTACAGCGCGGGTACGCGCGCCATCCACGGCATCGTGAATTCGAGCGAACCGATCAGGTAGTCGCGCAGCGGCCGCATATAACGCTGGTGATACAGCTCGAGAAAGCGCGAGCGGAACTCGGGCACGTTCACCTTGACCGGGCACTGTCCGGCGCAGGACTTGCATGCGAGGCAGCCGGCCATCGCGTCGTACACCTCGTGCGAGAAATCCGCGCCGCCACGACGCGCGTTGCGGCTGTTGCGCCAGCGCTCGACCAGCCCGCGCAGCAACGGTTGCCGCGCACGCGCCGCCGCGACGACGTCGACGCCGGCCAGCCCTTGCAGACGCAACCATTCGCGCAGCAGCGACGCGCGCCCCTTCGGCGACTGCAGGCGTTCGCGCGTCGCCTTCCACGACGGGCACATCGCGTCGTCCGGATCGAAGTTGTAGCACGCACCGTTGCCGTTGCAATGCATCGCGGTGCCGTAGCTTTGCCACACGCGCTCGTCGATCTGACGGTCGTGGTCGCCGCGCGTGGGCACCTCGTCGATCTTCAGCAGCCGCAGCGTCGAGTCTGGCGGCGTCGCGATCTTGCCCGGGTTGAACTGGTTGTGCGGATCGAACGCGGCCTTCAGTTGCTGCAGCGACGGATACAGCTCGCCGAAAAACGCCGGCGCATATTCGGAGCGCACGCCCTTGCCGTGCTCGCCCCATAAAAGGCCACCATGCCGCCGCGTGAGTTCGGCCACCGCGTCCGACACGGGCCGCACCAGCGCCGCCTGCTTCGGGTCCTTCATGTCGAGCGCCGGGCGCACGTGCAGCACGCCCGCGTCGACGTGGCCGAACATCCCGTACTGCAGCCCGTGGCCGTCGAGCAGTGCGCGGAATTCGGCGATGTACGCGGCGAGATTCTCGGGCGGCACCGCGGTGTCCTCGACGAACGGCTGCGGACGCGCCTCGCCCCGCACGTTGCCGAGTAGCCCGACCGCCCGCTTGCGCATCGCATACACGCGCTTCACCGCCTCGTCGCCGGCGGCAAGCGTGTGGCCGAGGCGCTCCACGCTCGTATCGGTGCGCAGATGCTCGACGAACGCGCGCACGCGCGCATCGACGTCGCGTTCGTCGTCGCCGCTGAATTCGATCAGGTTGATGCCGAGCGTCGGACGCGCGTCGTCCTGCGGGAAATACTCGGCCACGCTGCTCCACACGAAGTCCTTCATCGCGAGCATCAGCACCTTCGAGTCGACCGTCTCGATCGACAGCGGCTTGAGTTCGAGCAGCGCGCGCGCGTCGCGCAGCGCGTCCATGAAGCCCGCGTAACGCACGTTGACCAGCACCGAAAACGTCGGGATCGGCAGCACGTTGAGCGTCGCCTCGACGACGAAGCCGAGCGAGCCTTCCGCGCCGCACAGCACGCTGTTCAGGTTGAAGCGGCCGTCCGCTTCGCGCAGGTGCGCGAGGTCGTAGCCGGTCACGCAGCGGTTGAGCTTCGGAAACTTCGCGTCGATCAGCGCGGCCTTGTCGTCGCTGATGCGCCGCGCGGTGCGATAGACCTTGCCGACGCGGTCCTGCCGCGCGCAGCGGCGTTCCAGTTCTTCATCGTCGAGCGCGTCGCTGTGCAGCCGCTCGCCGCCCATCAGCACGACATCGAGTTCGAGCACGTGGTCGCGCGTCTTGCCGTAGGTACAGCTGCCCTGCCCGCTCGCATCGGTGTTGATCATCCCGCCGATGGTCGCCCGGTTCGACGTGGACAGCTCCGGCGCGAAGAACAGCCCGTGCGGCTTCAGCGCCGCATTGAGCTGATCCTTGACGACGCCCGCCTCGACACGCACCCGGCGCTGCGCGACGTCGATGTCGAGGATCCGGTTCATGTTCCGCGACAGGTCGACGACGATGCCGTCGGTCAGCGACTGCCCGTTGGTGCCGGTGCCGCCGCCGCGCGCGGCGACCGCGACGTCGCGATGCGCGGGCTCGGCGAGCAGCCGGGCCAGCAGCTGGACGTCTTCCGCATGCGCGGGGCAGACCACCGCCTGCGGCAGGCGCTGGTAGATCGAGTTGTCGGTGGCCTGCACGGTCCGGTTCGCGTGGTCCGCATGGATTTCCCCGGCAAAGCCGGCCGCCTGCAGCGCGGCGAGAAAATCGCGATAAACGTTCGCGGACGGGCTGGCTGGACGAGGCAACGGGACGATCGACATGGGGCAAAAACGCAATGGGGTGGAGCCGGCCGGTTCGCGCGCCAAAACATGATTTTTTGGCAAGTTTCCGCGCAACCGGGATTTCCAGTATCTTTCGATATTCCACCAGAAACAAACGAATTCTCGACCGGCGAAACTTGCATAAAACTCATGAATTACCGCCGCCTCACCCCGTCGATGTCGCTGCTGCTCGTATTCGAGGCCGCCGCGCGGCATGAAAGCTACACACGCGCGGCCGACGAGCTGTCGCTGAGCCAGAGTGCGATCAGCCGGCAGGTGCAGACGCTCGAGGATCAGCTCGGCGTGCCGCTGTTCCGGCGCGAGGGCCGCTCGGTCAAGCTGACCGAAGTCGGCCGTCGTTACTTCGCCGAGCTGAGCGGCGCGCTGGGGCGCATTCGCGGCGCGACGCTGCAGGCGATGTCGCATCAGGCGGGCGCCGGCTCGCTGCGGCTGGCGACCCTGCCGACCTTCGGCTCGAAATGGCTGCTGCCGCACCTGCACGGGTTCTACGCCGCGCATCCGGGCATGACCGTCCACCTGCATTCACGGATCGGCGCGATCGATTTCCTCAACGACGATCTCGACGCGGCGATCACCGTCGGCGCGGGCGACTGGCCGGGCCTGCACGCGCATCGGCTGTACAACGAGTTCCTGGTCGCGATCGCCCCGCCCAATACCGGCCGTGGCCGCAAGGCCGACGCGCGCAGGCCGGCCTGGGCCGCGAAGCAGACGCTGCTGGGCGTGACGAGCAATCAGCAGGCCTGGGCCGAGTGGTTCTCGCACTATCGGCTCGACCATCGCCAGATGCGCGTCGGCCCGAGCTTCGAATTGACGTCGCACCTGATCCAGGCCGTGCGCGCGGGAATGGGAATCGGGCTGGTGCCGAAGATGCTCGTGGAGGACGAATTGAGCCGCGGCGAGCTCGTGTCGATCGGCGAAGCGATTACCAGCCAGCGCAGCTATTACCTCGTCTACCCGCCGGGCAACGACACGCTGCCATCGCTGGTCGCCTTCCGCGAATGGCTGCTGGCGTCGTGCTGACGCGCTGCGAGCAGGCGGGCTTCACGCACGCCATTGGCCGAGAATCTGCTCGGCGAGGTAGTCGCACGGCGGCCGCGCCGACTGCGCGCTGCGCGCGAGCACGACTTCGAGTTCACCGAGCGACGGCAACCCGTGGCTCTCCGACAACTGCAGCAGGTGATCGGGCACGCAGCAGCGCGCGAGCGGCGCGATGGCGAGGCCGGCCTCGACCATGCTGAGCAGCCCGAGAAAGCTCGGGCTTTCGTATGACATCCGGTACGGGATCTTCCGCCGGTTCAGCGCCTTGATCGCATGATCGCGCGCCGTGCTGCCGTGCGAGAACAGCGCAACCGGCAGCGGCCGCTCCTCCCACACGTTCCGTTTCGGCGATCCCGTCCAGACGATCGGCTCGAGCCGGATCAGCTCGCCGGACACGCCCTTGACGCGGGTCAGGCAGGCGAGGTCGACCGTGTTGTCCTTGAGCATCGGCACGAGCGCGTTGCTCGGCTGGCCGATCACGCGCACTTCCACGCGCGGATGCATCGCGGCGAACTTGCCGAGCACCTGCGGCAGCAGCGACGAGATGTAATCGTCGGGCACGCCGATCGTCACGCGGCCGCGGATCTCAGGACGCACGACCGACGCCCACGCCTCGTCGCGCATCGCGAGCATCCGGCGGCCGTAGTCAGCCAGCCTCCTGCCGTCGTCGGTCGCCGTCACGTTGCGCGTGTCGCGAATGAACAGCGGCTTGCCGAGCGCGTCTTCCAGCGTCTTGATCTGCATGCTCACCGCCGACGGCGACCGGTGCACGATCTGCGCGCCCTGCGCGAACGATCCGGATTCCGCGACGGCCACCACCATCGCGAGCACATCGAGGTCGAGCTTCTTCATTTCTATTCAGAAAAACTGATCAATCGATTCAGTTTATCCCGTTTTACTGTTCCCCTCCAGCGCCGGACAATGAACGCCGTCAGCACTCATTCGACGCAGGAAGCGGAAAACATGCACACGTCCGGATCGCTCTACGGGTTTCTCGTCATCGGCGGCATGCTCGCGGTCACGCCGGGGCCGAACATGGTCTACGTGATGTCGCGCTCGATCGCGCAAGGGCGGGCGGCCGGGCTCGTTTCGCTCGCCGGCGTGATGCTCGGCTACCTGTTCTACATGTTCGCCGCGGCGTTCGGCATCACGACGCTGTTCATGAGCGTGCCCTACGCGGGCAGCGTGCTGGGCGCGGTCGGCGCGACCTATCTGCTGTACCTCGCCTGGCAGGCGGTGCGGCCGGGCGGCCGCTCGCCGTTCGAGGTGAAGACGCTGCCGAACGAGCAGCCGCTGCGGCTGCTCGCGATGGGCGCGACGACCAGCGTGCTGAACCCGAAGCTCGCGATGTTGTTCGTGTCGCTGCTGCCGCAGTTCATCGACTACGGGCAAGGCAGCGTGTTCGGCCAGTCGCTGTTTCTCGGCTCGCTGCTGATTGCCGCGTTCGCGTCGGCCAACGGGATGGTGGCGATCTGTTCGAGTAGCCTCGCGACGTTCCTGCACGGCCGTCCGACGCTGCTGCTCGCGCAGCGCTGGGCCATGGGCGCGGTGCTCGGCGGCCTCGGCGTGGAGATGATGATCGACGCATCGAAAATGGCGGGCATCGCGTAAGCGTCGTGCCGCCGCGCGGGCCCGCACGATCGCGGGCCGCGCGCGGGCGGCGGGTCGACGTCACGCGGCAATGGCCTGCCGCTGCGCCTCGAGTTCGCGCACGAGCGGCAGCACGCGCTTGCCGAAGTACTCGACTTCCTCGATGAAATGCAGGAATCCGGCCAGCACGAGGTCGACGCCGATCGCCTTCAGCGCGACGATCCGCTCGGCGATCTGCTGCGGCGTGCCGATCAGGTTCGTGCGGAAGCCGTCGTTGTACTGCACGAGATCCTCGAACGTCGATTTCGCCCAATTGCCCTCGCCTTCGGGCGACGCGTTGCCGGCCTGCTTCACCGCATCGCCGAACGCGTGCACGGCCTCGACGTGCGCGTGCCGGATGATGTCGTCGAGCACGGCCTTCGCTTCTTCCTCGGTGTCGCGCGCGATCACGAACGCATTGACGCCGATCCGCACGCGATGGTCGTTCGCGGCCGCCTTCGCGCGGATGTCGTCGATCTGCGCCTTCAGGTTCTCCGGCGTGTTGCCGTTCGTGAAATACCAGTCCGACACGCTCGCCGCGTTGTCGCGCGCCGCCCGCGAACTGCCGCCCTGGAAGATTTCCGGATGCGGCTTCTGCACCGGCTTCGGGCTCAGCGTGTAATCGTTGAAGCGGTAGAAGTCGCCCTTGAACGTGAAGTTGTCCTGCGTCCAGATGCCCTTGAGCGCCTGGATGAATTCCTTCGAGCGCCGATAGCGTTCGTCGTGCTCGAGCCACGGCTCGCCGATCGCGGTGAATTCGCCCTTGAACCAGCCGCTCACGACGTTGATCGCGATGCGCCCGTTCGAGATGTGGTCGATCGTCGCGAGCTGCTTCGCGACCACGGCCGGATGCCACGGTCCCGGCAGGATCGCGGCGAGCACCTTGAGTTTCGTCGTCGCATGCAGCAGCGCCTGGCTGAACGACACCGACTCGTGCTGGTATTCGGCGCCATAGCCGGCCGTGAAGCGAATCTGGCTCAGCGCGTAGTCGAAGCCGGCCGCCTCGGCCGTGCGCGCGAGCTTCTGGTTGTATTCGAGGCTCCAGTCGGTGCGTTGCTCGATCGTGCTGACGACGAGGCCGCCGCTGACGTTCGGCACCCAGTACGCGAATTTGACGCCGTCGGCGGAAGGGTCGGGAAGGCTCATGAAGGTGTCCTGGTCGAAGGGGAAATGAAAAAGCGGCTTAGGCGGCCGCGGCGGAAAGCGCGTGCGGGCGCAGTTGCGGCACCGCACGCTCCACGGCGCGCGCGATGCGCTCGCGCAACGCCGGGTTCGCGATCCGGTACCGATCGAAATCGCTTTCGGACGCATACACGCCGATCGGCAGCGTGCGCGCCTGGAAGAAGCTGAACAGCGGGCGCAGCTGATGATCGATCACGAGCGCATGACGCTCACTGCCGCCGGTGGCCGCGAGCAGCACGGGCACGTCGACGAGCGCGTCGTGGCGCACGAGGTCGAACAGGTGCTTGAAGAGGCCCGTGTACGACGCGCGATACACCGGGCTCGCGACGACGAGCGCGTCTGCCGTCTCGATCGCGCGGATCAGCGCATCGAGATCGGCCGGCACCTGTGCGCGCGTGAGTGCGCCGGCCAGCCGGCTGCCGATCTCGCCGAGTTCGATCAGCCGCGTATCGATCGGCAGCGCGGCGCCGAGCGCCGTGACGATCGCGTCGGTCAGCGCCAGCGTGCGCGACGGCCGCTGCAGGCTGCCCGATATCGCGACGACGTTGAGGGTGTGGCTCATGCAATGCGTTCCCGTGGTGGAGCCGCGTGCGGTGCGGCGATACCGGTTCGGGTCAGCAAGGAGCGTGCCATTGGTGCGGGGGCGTGTCGGAACAGTCTTCTGCATCACGAATCTTTTCGCCATCGCCCGCCGGAAAGGGCGCTCGGCCTAATGCGCGACAACGACAAGCGTTCCCGTTCGCGCGTCACATCGATATTCCGTCACGCGATGAATCCGGGGCAGCGGGTCTGCTGATGCGCTGCTGGTCAGGCAGCAGCGCATCGCACGCGATAGCGCTGAATTTGATGCCGCGACATCACTGCCCCGCCCCTCTTCCGCGCCATTGCGGGTTCCGCAGCAATCGCGCTTTGGTTATCAGAAATCGATGCTTTTCCCGCGCGACGAAACGTTCAACACTTTGCTGATCACGCAGCCGCCGGCCCGCATTGCCCGGCCATCCAACGGTTCATCGCCATGACTTCCCTTTCCGCATCGCCGCGCCCGCTCAATCTTCGTGTCGTCACCGCTTCCCGCGACCCGGCCGGGCTTCAGGCCGCGGCGCCCGTGCTCACGCAGCCCGAACGTCACGCGCCGTCCCGCGCGCATGCGCAGGTGTTCGCCGATCCGCGTTCGCTCGCGCTGCTCGAACAGGTTCGCCGCGTCGCGCCAAGCGACGCGAACGTGCTGATCGTCGGCGAGACGGGCACCGGCAAGGAGCTGATCGCACGCCACGTTCACGAGCTCGCCGCCCGCCGCGACGGACCGTTCGTCGCGGTGAACTGCGGCGCGCTCTCCGAAACGCTCGTCGACAGCGAGCTGTTCGGCCATGAGAAGGGCGCGTTTACCGGCGCATTCAGCGCGAAGCCGGGCTGGTTCGAGGCCGCGCACGGCGGCACGCTGTTTCTCGACGAAATCGGCGACCTGCCGCTTGCGATGCAAGTCAAGCTGCTGCGCGTGCTGCAGGAGCGCGAGGTCGTGCGTCTCGGTTCGCGCACGGGCATTCCGGTCGACGTGCGCGTGGTCGCGGCGACCAACGTCGACTTGCAGCAGGCCGTCGCGGCCGGGCATTTTCGCGGCGACCTGTTCTACCGGCTCAACGTCGTGCAGCTCGCGGTCCCGCCGCTGCGCGACCGCCCGGGCGACATCCTGCCGCTCGCGCATCACTTCTTCGACATGTACCGCGACCGGCTCGGCGGCGGGCCGAGCCGCATCGATCCGCGCGCCGAGCGCCGGCTCGAGGCGCACGGCTGGCCCGGCAATATCCGCGAACTGGAAAACGTGATCCATCACGCGCTGCTCTTGAGCCGCCACGACGCGCTGCAGGACACCGACCTGCCCATCGCGCCACCGTGTCTGCCGGCCGTTTCCGCACCCGTGGCCGATTCGTCCGCCGATGCACAGGCGGCGCTCGAACACGCGCTGCGCGACCTGTTCGACGCCGGGCACGGCAATCTCTTCGAACACATCGAGGACACCGTGATGCGCGTCGCGTTCGAATTCAGCCATCGCAACCAGATCCGGGCCGCGCAGTTGCTCGGCATCAGCCGCAACGTGCTGCGCGCGCGGCTGATTCGCGCGAAGGCCATCACCGCGCTGAAATAGCCGCCTCCGGCGCACGCCGCCGTTCCGCCCCGGCGCCATCACGCCATCGCGCCGCGATCCGTGTCGCGACGCCCGAACCTGATGTATCGTGGCGCGAAGCGTACGCTTCGTTGCCCGCCCCGCATCCGGTCGCCGTGATGCGACCGGCCGCGACCGACAACAGGCCACGCACGATCCTCCGCAACACGAAAGCCGTCCGGCGCCCGTGCGCGTCCGGCCGAGCCCCGTTCACCCGTCCGGAACCCGTCGCCATGAAAAAGCTTGTGAACCGCCCGTCCGACGTCGTGCGAGAAATGCTGGAAGGCATCGCGCGGCAATCGCCGCATCTCGCGATCCTCGGCGACGAGCACGTGCTCGTCCGCCAGCCGCTGCCCGAGCCGTCGCAGCGGCCGGTCGCGATCCTGTCAGGCGGCGGCAGCGGCCACGAGCCCGCGCACGGCGGCTATGTCGGCGAAGGGATGCTGAGCGCGGCCGTGTGCGGCGAAGTGTTCACGTCGCCGTCGACCGATGCCGTGCTCGCCGCGATCCGCGCAAGCGCCGGCCCGAACGGCGCGCTGCTGATCGTGAAGAACTACACAGGCGACCGGCTCAATTTCGGGCTCGCCGCCGAGCTTGCGCGCGCGGAAGGCATTCCGGTCGAAACCGTCATCGTCGCCGACGACGTGTCGTTGCGCGGCCGCGTCGAGCGCGGCCAGCGACGCGGGATCGCGGGCACCGTGCTGATCCACAAGCTCGCGGGCGCGGCGGCCGCGCACGGGCTGCCGCTTGCCCGCGTCGCGAGCATCGCGCGCGACGCGGCGGCCGAGCTCGGCACGATGGGCGTCGCGCTCGACGGCTGCACGATCCCCGGCGCCGACAAGTCGGGCTTCAGCCTCGCCGATCACGAAATCGAGCTCGGCCTCGGGATCCACGGCGAGAAAGGCGTCGAGCGCCGCGCGCCGCTGCCGGCCGACGCGCTGGCCGACACACTGCTGTCGAGCATCGTCGCCGATCTCGTGCTCGACCGCGACGAACGCGTCGCGCTGTTCGTCAACGGCCTCGGCGCGACGCCGGACATGGAGCTCGCGATCGTGCTGCGCGCCGCGTTCGACAACCTGAGCCGGCGCGGCATCGTCGTCGCGCGCGCGTGGGCCGGCACGTTCCTGTCCGCGCTGAACATGCCGGGCTGCTCGATTTCGGTGCTGCGGCTGAACGACGAGCGTGCGGCGCTGCTCGACGCGCCGACGCAGGCGCGCGCATGGCCGGGCGGCGGCATCGTGAACACGCGGATTCGCGTGGCGGCGAACGCGTCGCAGGATGCGCCGATGCCACCGCTCGATGCGGCCGGGCGCGCGTGGGCCGCGCGCCTGCAACCGGCGCTGCACGCGGTCGCGCAGACGCTGATCGATCACGAGCAGACGCTGACGGATCTCGATGCGGCAGCCGGCGACGGCGATCTCGGCGCGAGCATGCGGCGCGCCGCGCAGGCGATCCTCGAATTGCCCGACACCGCGTACGGCACGCCGTCCGGTGCGCTCGCGGCGCTCGGCGCCGCGTTGCGGCGCGCGATCGCCGGCAGTTCCGGGCCGTTCTATGCGACCGCGCTGCTGCGCGCGTCGCGCCGGCTGGCCGATGTCGCCGATCGCGCCGAGCCGTCGCCGCGCGACTGGGCCGCGGCGTTCCGCGCGGCAGTGGATGCCATCAGCGAACTCGGCGGCGCCCAGGCGGGCGACCGGACGATGCTCGATGCGCTCGTGCCGGCCGCCGATGCATTCGCCCGCGCGCTCGACGACGATCGCGAGCCCGCGAGCGCCTGGGCGGCGGCCGTCGACGCGGCCGAGCAAGGCGCGGAGGAAACGGCGCGCATGACGCCGCGCGCGGGACGGGCCAGCTATCTCGGCGAGCGCGCGATCGGCACGCCGGATGGCGGTGCGGTGGCCGTATCGTACTGGCTGCGCGCGCTGCTCCCGCACGTGCGGTAACGGGCGCGCGCCGCCGCGTTCAGACGCCCTCGACCAGCACCGCGCGATAGCGTGCGCCCTTGAAGCGGTGCTGGACGACCGCCTGGTATTCGGGGCCGTGGTACCACGCGTGCGCGGCCTCCTTCGACGGGAACTCGACGATCACGACGCCTTCCGGGCCTTCACCCTCGAGGATTTCCTGCGGCCCATAGGCGGCGAGCACCTTCACCGGATGGCCGGCGAGGGTCGCACCGACCTGGCTCGAGTAGAGGTCGAGTTCATGCTGGTCCTGCGTGCTTTCCCGTGTAAAAACGATGTAGGTCGCCACGATATGCGCTCCTGAGGATGGGTGAAAAAAGGGACGCCACGCGCGGCAAGGTCCGGGGATTCCGGCGTGGCAGCGCGCAGCTTACCGCCGTTCGCCGGTCGGCGCTGCGGCGAGCCGGCTGCGGCCTGCGCGGGCAGTCAACACGTCGCACACGTGCCCGCGTTGACGATGGCTACGATTCAGCCCCGTCAACGCGCCAGCACACGCGCAAGTGTGATCACTCCCGATTGGATCGCGTCACTGCCGACGGCTGCAAAACCCAACACCAGCCCAGAGGGCCCTGGACGGTCGATCGCATAGAGCGACAGCGGTCGTGTCTCGATGCCCTCGCGCGCCAGACGGCGCGCGACGTCGGCGTCGTCGACGTTGGATGGCAAGAAGGCCGCCGCATCGAGCCCCGCGACGATTCGCGGAACCTCCAGCAGCCCGGAAAGATGCCGGGCGGCGGCCATCTTCAGCGCTTCGGCGCGCTCTCCGTACAGCATGCGCATGCGCCGGATGTGCCTGCCAAAATGACCGTCCGCGATGAATTCATGCAGCACCGACTGCTGATCCAGTGGCACATGCCGAGCCGTCAACGACAACGCGGCCACGAAGGAATCGCCCAACCGGTCGGGCAAGATCGCGTACGCGGTACGCAACGCCGGAAACATCAATTTGCTGAACGTGCCGCAGTAAATCACGTGTCCATCGTGGTCGAGGCTCTTCATTGCGGCCAGCGGATGGCCCTCGAAGCGGAATTCGCTGTCATAGTCGTCCTCGATGATCACGGCGCCTCGATCCCGTGCCCATTCGAGCAGCGACAACCGCCTTTCCAGCGCGAGCGGAGGCCCCAGCGGCGCTTGCCGCCCGGCCGTGACATACGCGAGACGCGCGTCGGGGACGTGCCGCCGCGCCCAGTCCACGTCGACGCCGCCAGCATCGACAGGCACACCGACGACCCGGGCGCCCGCGGCTTCGAGCACGAAGCGCGCGCCAGGGTAGCCCGGATCTTCGATCCATGCCGCGTCTCCCGGATCGAGGAATAGACGCGCGCCGAGATCGATAGCCTGCTGGACACTGCCGAGCACCACGACGTTATCCGCCGTGCAGGTAATACCGCGCGACATTCCGACATACGCGGCGATAGCCTCGCGCAGTGGACGATAACCTTGCGCCTCGCCGTCGCCAAGCAGATCTCGACGTGTGCGACGCACGCGCTTCGCCGCCAGCCGGCCCCACAGTTCAAACGGAAACGCATCGAGGTCAGGTTGACTGGCACGAAAGGCCCGCGCCGGACTTACACGGCCGTTCACCTGAAAAGGGGTTTGCGCAAGCAGACGGCCCCGGCTCGAGAGCGCGATGCCACGCGCTCGCGCAGCGCCATCGTGATCGCCGTCCCGCGCCTGCGCGCGTGATCGTCCATCGTGCTTTTTGGTCGATACCCGATCGTTGCTGTCGATACGTCGGTCCGGCAGTTCGGGCGCGACGAAGCTCCCTCGGCCGGTGGCGGCCGTCAAATAGCCTTCGGCATCGAGTTGCGAGAACACGCTGAGGACTGTTCCGCGCGACAACGCAAATCGTGCCGCGAGATCACGCGACGAAGGCAGGCGCGCACCGGGCGACAACCGGCCCGTCAAGATCGCCGAGCGCAGTTCGTCATAGAGCCAGCGTTGCAGCGACGTACCGGGCGGTCGCGGCGCCAGTGCAAGTTCGATCTGCTCGGCTCGACGCATCGTCACCTTTTCAAATTGGCTCAGTCAATATCGCAATAATGGACCTTTTTCGCGACCATTAACAGCCTTACCCTGCTCCTCGTCGCAAGCGCGCCATACCGTTGCAAGCGCTCGCCATCGCAGAGAGGAGAAAGAAATGACACACAGGGTTTTTGTAGCCGGCGCGAGCGGCGCCATCGGCACCGCGCTCGTGCCGCTGCTGATCGCCGCGGGCTATACGGTGTTCGGTAGCACCCGGCGCGCGGACCGCGTGAGAAAGCTTGAAGACGCAGGGGTCACGCCGGTCGTCGTCGATGTATTCGATGCGGCCGCGCTCCGCGACGCGCTGGTTCGCATCGCCCCGCACAGCGTGATTCATCAATTGACCGACCTGCCCTCCGGACTCGACCCCGCCCTCATGGCTCGGGCGGTGGCGGCGAATGCCCGCATACGCGACGAGGGAACACGCAACCTGGTCGCAGCGGCCATTTCAGCCGGCAGCAAACGGATGATCGCGCAAAGCATTGCGTGGGCGTATCGGCCAGGCGTGACGCCCTACGACGAAAACTGCCCGCTCGACCTCGATGCGCAAGGCACGCGCGGGACAAGCGTACGGGGTGTCGCCGCGCTGGAGCGGCACGTGCTGACGACGGCGCCGCTGACGGGTACGGCACTCAGGTACGGACAGATTTACGGGCCGGGCACGGGTGCCGATGCCCCGACTGGCTCAAGCCCGCTGCACGTCGAAGCCGCTGCGTATGCGGCGTTGCTTGCGCTTCAACGAGGCGCGGCAGGCGTATTCAACATCGCACAGGACGACGCCGAGGTGAGCAGCGCCAAGGCGAAGCGTGAGCTCGGTTGGTCGCCGGACATGCGATCGGCGACGCGCGCATGAACCCGCGTGCATGGCCGCTTCCGCCGCGCCGGCGTCGCCTGGCCGGCAAGTCCACGATGCTTGCCGCGCTGGCGGCAGCGGCGCTGACGCTCGGCCCGGCGGCGCCGCGTTCAGCCGTCGACTGGCTGACGGACATCTGCGGTAGCGGCGGCGAGCGGCTGCTATCCAATGCATCGCCGAATGCCGACGCCACGAACCGGCCCGCTTCCACCGTCAAGGTTCTGTCATGCGAATCCCTGCCTAACGCTCCAGGCAAGTCGGTCACGACGGCCATCGTCGACTTTCCGCCACTCGGCTTTACGCCCGCGCATCGTCACCCGGGTTCGGTCGTGGCGGTCGTGCTGGAAGGGGCCATCCGCTCTCAACTGGAGGGCGGAGCGCCAGTCGACTATGCGAGTGGACAAACGTGGTTCGAGCCACCGCGCGCACTGCACCTGTTCGCCGAGAATCCCGATCCGGCGCGGTCGGCACGATTGCTTGCGACATTCGTTGCAGATACCGGGTGCGAGGCATTGGTGCTACCACCGGACTAAGGGTTCCCGGCCGAACCGCACTGCGAATGTCCGCTTCGAACACAATCGACGCCCTTACGCTTCTTCGTCCCGCTCGAACCGGGTCCGTTGGCCCCGCTCAAGCGTTTCCCAAATTCCGATAACCCGTGCGTCTAGTGAATATCCAGCCGACGAACCGGCATGGAGACCGGACACGCACATGGGTCTCCGTCATGGCTTGCGCACGGTCGAGCGGAAAGACACCCGGAAAATATTGTCCCGGCGCAACCGTGCGCGAAAGCAGGACGTTCCTGGGCGAATCGGACTGTGCAATCGGCGTGCCCAAACAGAAACGGGCCCGCACACCTTTATCGTTCGAGGGGCGTCGCAAGCACTACCCGCGCGGAATACGCCGCGCGGGCTTCGAATTTGCCCTGACGCACGCGGCCGCGCTTCGTGCCGCCGGCCCGCTCTCGTCTGATTATTCAATATAGTCGCCACGTCATACGCGGGGCATTCGGTTCGCCAGCCTTACAACTTGATCACGGCCGACACGCCACCTGGATTGCTTCACACGGCCGGCCGTGCGACATGCGACGTGTCATCCGGGCGACAAAAACGATAGTTTGCTATCGAATATTTTTGCCCCTATCATCTCGTCCATGACCAACCTGCACGACCTCCGCCTCGCCGTCAGCAGCCTGCTCGTGCTCACCGCGCGCAAGTGGCGCCGCACCAGCGACGGTGTGCTGACCGCATACAACGTCTCCGAGGCCTGCGCGACGCCCCTCTTGATCGCCGGGCGCCTCGGCGAAGGCGTGCGGCAAGGCACGCTCGCCGAACATGTGGGCATCGAAGGGCCGTCGCTCGTGCGCCTGCTCGACCAGCTGTGCGCGGCCGGCCTCGCGCGCCGCGACGAGGATCCGCTCGATCGCCGCGCGAAGACGATCTCGTTGACGGCCGCCGGCCGCGCGGTCACCGCGAAGATGGAAGAAGACCTTCGCGCGCTGCGCGCCCAGGTGCTCAAGGGCGTATCGCGCGCCGATCTCGAAGCGACGCTGCGCGTGCTGAACGCGTTCAACGCAGCCGACGCGCAGCCTCCTGCGTCGCACCCGTCCCACAGCGCCGATTCCGCGACATGACCTATCCGAGCCTTCGCGACTGGCTGTTTTCGGGCAAGACGTTCGCCGCGTCGATGCTGGCGCTGTACCTCGGCCTGTATTTCCAGTTGCCGCGCCCGTACTGGGCGATGGCGAGCGTCTACATCGTGTCGAACCCGTTCGTCGGCGCGACGCGCTCGAAGGCGCTGTACCGCGCGCTCGGCACCGCGCTCGGCGCGGCCGCCGCGATCTTCTTCGTGCCGCCGTTCGTCGAGACGCCGCTCCTGTTCAGCATCATCGTCGCGACCTGGTGCGGCACGCTGCTGTACCTCGCGATCTCCGACCGCACCGCGCGCAGCTACGTCTTCATGCTCGCCGGCTACACGATGCCGCTGATCGCGCTGCCGACCGTCACCGATCCGTCCACCGTGTTCGACGTCGCGATCGCGCGCACCGAGGAGATCGTGCTCGGCATCGTGTGCGCGAGCGTGGTCGGCAGCACGGTGTTCCCGAACCGGCTCGCGCCGACGCTGATCGAGCGCACCGACGCGTGGTTCAAGGACGCCGCGTTCTACGGCCGCGAAACGCTGTCCGGGCACCTGGCCGGCAAGGCGCTGTCCGCGTGCCGGCAGCGGCTTGCCGCGACGATCACCGGCCTCGAATTCCTGCTGAGCCAGCTGGGCTACGACCATGCGCATCCGCGCGTCCTCGCGCGCGCGCAGGCGCTCGCGGGCCGGATGCAACTGTTCCTGCCGCTGATGTCGTCGCTCGCCGATCCGCTGATCGCGCTGATGCGCGACCTGCACGTGCGTCCGCCCGCGCTCGACGCGCTGCTGGCCGACGCCGCGAAATGGTTCGACGCGCCGCTGCCGGCCGTGAAGACCGGCTCCGACGGCGACATGGCCCACGATCCGGTCGCGGACGACCTGCGCGAGCGCATCGCCCTGCTGCAGCCGCCCGACAGCGCGCTGGCGAGCTGGGACGGCGCGCTGCTGTCGAACGCGCTGTGGCGGCTGCGCCAGGTCATCGACATCTGGCAGGACTGCCGCTCGCTGCGCGCGCTGATCGCGAACGAGTCGGGCGTGTGGCAGCCGCGCTACCGGCACTGGCGGCTCGGCGGCTCCGAGCGCTTCTTCGATCGCGGGATGATGCTGTTCTCGACGCTGACCGTCGTGTTCGCGATCGTGTTCGCGTGCTGGCTGTGGATCTCGTCCGGCTGGCACGACGGCGCGGCCGCCGTCACGCTCGTGGCCGTGTCGTGCAGCTTCTTCGCCGCGCTCGACGAGCCCGCGCCGCTGGTGTTCAAGTTCTTCCTGTCGACCGCCGCGAGCGTCGTGTTCGCCGGCCTGTACCTGTTCGTCGTGCTGCCGCACGTGCACGATTTCGCGATGCTCGTGCTGATGTTCGCGAGCCCGTTCATCCTGATCGGCACGCTGCTGCCGCGCCCGCAGTTCAACATGGTGACGATGCTCGTCGCGGTGAACACGGCCACCTTCATCAGCATCCAGAGCGCATACGAAGCCGATTTCTTCGTGTTCCTGAACAGTAATCTCGCGGGCGTCGCCGGGCTGCTGTTCGCGTACGTGTGGACGCGCGCGACGCGGCCGTTCGGTGCGGAACTCGCGGTACGGCGCCTGCTGCGCTCGGGCTGGGAGGACGTCGCGCGCTCGGCGTCGACGCAGCCGCTCGACGATCAGCGCAACCACGCGTCGCGGATGCTCGATCGCGTCACGCAACTGCTGCCGCGCCTCGGCGCGTCCGACGATCATCGCCACCCGTCGATCGAAAGCTTTCGCGACCTGCGCATCGCGCTGAACGCGCTCGACCTGCGCCGCTCGCGGCGCCGGCTGTCGGGCGACGTGCCCGACGCGATCGATCGCGTGCTGGCCGGCGTGACCGATCACTACGCGCGCTGCGCGGCCGCGAACGCGCGCCAGCCCGCGCCGCCCACACTGCTCGCGACGATCGACGACGCGCTGCGGCGCGTGGCCAGCCGCAACCTGCCGGCCGCCGCGCCGGCCGACGGCGCAGCCACGCCCGAGACGCCGGCCACGCACCGCCGGCTGCGCGACACGCTGCATGCGCTCGTCGGCATGCGTCTGTCGCTGTATCCGGCCGCGGCCGCGCAAGCGCCGCGGGCGCCGGACGGAGCGCGCGCATGAACCGGCTTTCCACCTTGTCCTTCCAACCGCGACCATGATCGGCGAAATCGATATCTTCGGCGTGTTCGTGCCGGCCCCGCTCGTACTGATGCTGATCGCGTACCTGATCAACATCGTCGTGCGCGCAGTGCTCGAACGCATCGGCTTCTACCGCCTCGTCTGGCACCGTTCGATCTTCGACCTCGGCATCTACGTGTTCGTGCTGGCCGCCGTCGTGATCGTGTCCCACCAACTCGTGGCTACCTAACGTGAAAAAAACCTGGCTCTCGGCAGGGCAAGTCCTGCTCACCCTGATCGTCGTCGTCGTGGCCGGCCTCGTGCTGTGGCGCATCATCAACTACTACATGTTCTCGCCGTGGACGCGCGACGGGCACGTGCGCGCCGACGTGATCCAGGTCGCGCCGGACGTGTCGGGCCTCATCACGTCGGTGCAGGTCGCCGACAACCAGGAGGTCAAGCGCGGCCAGGTGCTGTTCGTGATCGACCAGGCGCGCTACGCGCTCGCGGAACGGCTCGCCGAAGCGACGCTCGCGCAGCGACGCGCGACGCTGGCGCAGGCGAAACGCGAATACGCGCGCAACCTGCAGCTCGGCAACCTGGTCGCGAGCGAACAGGTCGAGGAAAGCCGCACGCGCGTCGAGCAGGGCGAAGCCAGCGTCGCCGATGCGCAGGTGTCGCTCGATACCGCGAAGCTGAACTTGCAGCGCACGACGATCGTGAGTCCCGTGGACGGCTACCTGAACGACCGCGCCCCGCGGGTCGGCGAATATGTACCGGCCGGCCGCGCGGTGCTGTCGGTCGTCGACCGCAACTCGTTCCGCGTCGACGGCTACTTCGAGGAAACCAAGCTGCGCGGCATCCATATCGGTCAGCCGGTCGACATCATCGTGATGGGCGAGCCGCATGCGTTGCGCGGCCACGTGCAGAGCATCGTCGCCGCGATCGAGGACCGCGACCGCACGCAAGGCGCGAACCTGCTGCCGAACGTGAACCCGGCGTTCAGCTGGGTGCGGCTCGCGCAGCGCGTACCGGTGCGCGTCGTGCTCGACGAGGTGCCCGACGATTTCCGGATGATCGCGGGCCGTACCGCGACCGTGTCGATGCGCGGCGCCGACACGCGCCGCAACGACGACGCGAAACCGGCTGGCGCAAGCACCACGTCGGCGGCCGCGCCGGTTTCGGCGACGTCCGGTACGCCCGCCAGCGCCACGGGAGCATCGCAATGAAGCGGCCCGGTCTGCGCGTCGCGGCGACGCTCGCCCCGCTTGCGCTCGCACTCGCTGCGTGCAAGTCGGTGGGCCCCGACTACAAACTGCCGCAACAGGCGTACGTCAATGCGCCGCTCGCGAACCATGCGCTCGACGACGCGAACGGCGCACTGGTGTCGCGCGACGCGGTGCCCGGCAACTGGTGGCAGCTGTATGACGACCCGGTACTCAACGGGCTCGTGCGCGATGCGCTGAAGTCGAACACCGACCTGCGCGTCGCCGCGGCGAACCTCGCGCGCTCGCGCGCGGCGCTGGTGGTCGCGAACGAACAGGGCGGCTTCTCGGGCAAAGCGGACGCGGGCGTGCAGCGCGCACAGGAATCGGCCGAGCAATACCTGCTCGAAAACAAGCTGCCGGTGGTCAACGAAGGCGCGGTCGGCATCAACGTGTCGTACGAGCTCGACCTGTTCGGCAAGCTGCGGCGCGGCGTCGAAGCCGCACGCGCGGACAGCGAGGCCGTCAAGGCGGCCGGCGACCTCGCGCGCATCACGGTCGTGGCCGACGTCGTACGCGCGTATGTCGAAGCGTGCTCGGCCGGCGAGGAACTGGCGATCGCGAAGCAGTCGCTCGCGCTGCAGCAGCAGCGCGTCGCGCTGTCGCAGCGGCTGCGCGATGCGGGGCGCGGCAACCAGACCGACGTGACGCGCGGCGTGACGCAGGTGCGGACGCTCTCCGCCGACATCCCGCGCTTCGAAGGCCGCCGCAAGGTCGCGCAGTACCAGCTCGCCGCGCTGCTCGCCCGCGCGCCGGCCGATCTGCCGAAAGCCGCTGCCGAATGCGAACGCCTGCCGAGGCTGCGTCAGCCGATTCCGATCGGCGACGGCGCCGCGCTGCTGCGCCGCCGGCCCGACGTGCGCGAAGCCGAACGTCAGCTCGCCGCCGCGACCGCTCGGATCGGCGTGGCGACCGCCGCGCTGTACCCGTCCGTCAGCATCGGTGCGTCGGCCGGTTCGGTCGGCGTCGCCGCCGACCTGTTCTCGTCCACCACGAATCGCTGGTCGTTCGGACCGCTGATCAGCTGGTCGTTCCCCGTCAACGGCCAGCGTGCGCGCGTACGCGAAGCCGAAGCCGCAACCGGCGGCGCGCTCGCACACTTCGACGGCGTCGTGCTGAATGCGCTACGCGAAACGCAGTCGAGCCTCGCGACTTACGCGGCCGACGTGCAGCGCACGGATGCGCTGCGCACCGCGTACGAATCGGCCCGCAATTCCGCCGCCGAAACGCATCGTCTCTATGCGGCCGGCCGCGAATCGTTCATCGCCGATCTCGACGCGACGCGCACGTTGACGAGCGTGCGGGCGCAGGTCGCGGCGGCCGAAGGCCAGGTCGCGGCCGACCAGGTGCGGCTCTTCCTCGCGCTCGGCGGCGGTTGGGACGGCGACGGCGCAACGGCCGCGGCGGACACCGGTGCTGCGACCACCGCACCCGTGGCTGGCACGTCAGCGCCGTAGAAACATCGGCATCGGCATATCTCGCATGCATGACGAAACGCCCCGCGGCAAGGGGTTGAACCGATTCGCGCGAGGGTATTCGCGGGGCCGGCGTTGACGGTACACTGGCCGACGCATTTCCGATCACCTGCCGCCGCAGCCGGCCCGGCCGCGGCAACCACCCGGAGCGTCATCATGCGAACGAGCGCCCGCAACCAATTTTCCGGCCAGATCAGCGCCATCGAGCCCGGTGCCGTCAACGACGAAATCACGCTGCGCACGCAGGACGGCCTCGAGATCGTCGCCGTGATCACCCACGGCAGCGCGGCGTCGCTGGGCCTCGCGGCCGGCACGAACGCGTTCGCGCTCGTCAAGGCGTCGTCGGTCATCGTGATGGTCGACGTCGACAGCAGCAAGGTGTCGGCCCGCAACTGCGTCGCGGGCACCGTCGCGTCGGTCGCGAAGGGCGCGGTCAATTCGGAGGTCGTGATCCGGGCGGCGGGCGGTGCGGAAATCGTCGCGATCGTCACCAACGACAGCGTCGATCGTCTCGGGCTCGCGAGCGGCGCCGCCGCATCCGCGATCTTCAAGGCATCGAGCGTGATCGTCGGCGTCGAGTGATCGCGTGACGATCGCGACCGCGATTCATCGGCCGCCGCGCATGCGTGCGGCCCGGTTCTCGTCAGGAGGTGCGCGGTGACCGCTCCGGCCGATCGCGCGCGTGAACAGGCGTTGCGGTCGCTGCAAGCTGCTGCGGCTCACGCCGACGCGGCCGATGCACGGCTGTTCGGCGCGCTCGTGACGGCGCGCGCGTGCCGCAACGAACTGTCGCTGCTCGGCTTGTCGCCCGGCCAGTTCGCCGGCCTGCTGACCCGGCAGTTTCCGCCTCTGCGACCCGTCGATACCGCTGCACTCATGCGGACGGTCGCGCCGTCGCCATTGCCGGCCGCCCCCTCGACATTCGTCGCGACGCTGCGCGCGCGGCTGATGGGCGACACGAATCCCGCCGTCGCCCGCGACGATGCCGATTGCCTCGCGTCGATCATCGCGCATGCGTGCCTGCGTCCCGACCATTTGTGGCGCGACCTCGGGCTCGACGGGCGCGACGCGGTATCCGCGATGCTCGAGCGCTTTTTCCCCGCGCTCGCCGCGCGCAACGTCGCTCAGTTGCGCTGGAAGAAATTCCTCGCGCAGGAAGCGGCCGCATCGCGCGGCGTGCCGCCCGGGCCCGCACCCGGATGCCCGGGCTGCGAAGATTTCGGTGTCTGCTTTCCTCCGGCGCGATAGTTCCCGTCGCGACGCTTGACGCCGCCTGTGTCGTCGCATCGTCAGCCGCAAAAGCCGTCTTGATCGGCAAGGCAAGCGCGAGCCTGCCGTGACACGATTTCGACGCCACATTCCGCTTCGGCGAAACGCCGCGAATCGCCTGTATCTCACGCAACGACGGCTGAATAGTCATCAAATCGCGGACCGGTTGCCGAAGCACATTCCCCACGTCGAACCCGATCCGGCGACGGGCAGCCGCTTCCGGCACGCGAATGCCGACACACACGTCGACGGCATGATGACGGCCCGCGGCATTCGGGGAAACGGCTGACTGCGTTTCCCATAAACGGTCACCTTGCGATCCGCAGCGCCCATCGCGCGCGACACGGTCAGTGTCGATGCCGGTGATGAATATCCGGAAAATGCGCGTGACTGTGCGTGATCGGCAGATGCACGTGCGGATGCGTGTGCGGTTCGTCGCCGTCATACGGGAAGTCGTGCGCGTGCTGGTGATGGTCGTCGTGCCGATGCCGATGCGTATGTTCGAGCCGCTCGTGCACATGCGTGTGTTCATGCCGTTCGCGCACGTGCAGCCAGATGCCGAGCGTCATCAGCGCGGCCGCGAACCAGAACGTCGCGGGCGGCAGCGCCGGCCAGATCAGCAACGACAGCACGACCCCGAACAGCGGGGCGATCGAAAAATACGCGCCGGTACGCGCGCTGCCGAGATGACGCAGCGCGACGACGAACAACACGAGGCTGATCCCGTAGCCGCCGAGCCCCGTCAGCATCGCCGCGGCCGTGACCGGTATCGCGGGCAGCGGCGCGCCGGTCGCCAGCGCGATGCCGACATTCACCGGCCCCGCGATCAGCCCTTTCACGCACGCAATCACCATCGCGTCGTTCGCGGCCACCTTGCGGGTCAGGTTGTTGTCAATCGCCCAGCACAGGCATGCGCCGACGATCAGCAGCGCGCCGACCGGCACGCCGGCCCGGCCCGGCGTCCACGACAACAGCGTGCCGCCTGCGACGATCGCCACCATGCCGAGGAATACCTGCGTATCCACGTTCTCGCGAAACACGAGCCACGCGATCACGGCCGTCAGCACGCCCTCGAGATTGAGCAGCAACGCGCTCGTGGCCGCCGGCGTGCTCGACAGCCCGAGCATCAACAGAGCGGGGCCGGCCACGCCGCCCGCGGCGATCGCGCCGGCCAGCCACGGCAAGTCGGCCCGCTGCAACGGCGCGGCGTCCGCGGCCGGTGCACGACGGCTGTGCCAGCGGCGCAGCAGCATCCCGATGCCGAGCCCGACACCGCTGCCGAGATAGAAGAGGCCGGCGACCATGAACGGCGACATCGCGCCGATCAGCGCCTTGGCGAGCGGTGTCGCGGCGCCGAACAGCGCGGCAGCCGCGAGCGCGACGAAAATCGCGGAATGTCTCGGGTTCATGGTTCGGGTTGAGTCGACGTTGATGACGCTGGGCGTGGCCTTGGGTCGAGACGGGCTTGCCTTACTTTTCGAAAGACGGGGTGTATCGTCGCGATCGGCTTGCCCGCGGGGCGACGATCCAGTTCAGTCGTGATTATCGCGCGCCATTGTGTCGCGAGGAACAGGCGGCATCGCTTGCGCGTCGATCGACGCGTCCCGTTTCATCATTTCGTAACGCGAATTATCTGGTAGAGGCCGCTTTATTGCTCAGGTATACGAAGCATTGGAACACAAACGACGCAGTCGACATATCATGCGTGCCGACGCCGACCGACGAACGTGAATCGTCCGTTCGCGTTATCCGTGTTCGACAGGGAGGGGATGTACCGGCAGATTCAGCGCCGGTGGAGGTAGTCCCGACCTGCGTCTGTCGACGCAGGTCGGTCCGTCGTGTCATGCGCCGCCGCGACTTGCAGCGGGTATGCAGCACGCGGTGCGGATTACTCGTTGCCGGCCGTTTGCTGTTCGACCTGCTGCGTGGCGTCGGTCTGCTCCTTCGCTTCCGCTTCGGCTTGCGCCGGTTGCGGCGCGGCAGCGGCCTCGGCCTGCTGCTCGGCCTTCGGCTGCTGCGGCGCACCCTTGGCCGATTGTGCCGCGCCCTTGCCGCCGGGGCGGCGAGCCTTCAGACGGCGCGCGCGCGCCGCGTCGTCGTGCGTCACGCGCCCGGCTTCGTTGCCCTGCAGGTCGACACGCACCGCGTCTTCGACGAGGCAGGACCAGTAGCGGTTACCGCGGCACCACGTCGACATTGCTTCGCGTAGTTCCGCTTCATTGAGGCCCACGGCCTGCGCTTCGCGTGCGAGATCGTCCCAGATGCCGACCTTGAGCGGCACTTTGGGGGCCGGATTCTTCGGGAACGCGCGCGGAAACTTCCGCTGCAGTTTGCCGATTGCGACGATGACCGGATCGACCGGCGCCGACGGCTTCGCCGAAGCAGGCTTCGCCCGATGCTGCGCCTTCGCGCCAGCGCCCGGCTTGGCGCCGCGGGACGGCTGGTCGCCGGACTTCGGCTTCGCACCGGCGTCCGTCGGCGCCGCCGGCCGCTTCGCGTTGCGCTCCTGCTTGGCCTTCGCTGCGAGCTGCGCCCGCAATTCGGCAAGTTGTTCAAAACCCATAAATTCAATCCACCAGGAATATAAGGTGTGGTTCGTGCGGCCATGCCGCGCGGCGCAAAAGCAACGCCGCCATGCGTGCGGCCGGCCTGCCGCCGGTGCGGAACACGACGGGGCCGCATCGCGCACGCCACTCTGTTTCAGGCACCCGGCCTCGATGCCGGACAAGGCAGGAGTGGAAGTATACCGGTACGCGGGACGGCCGGTTGACTCGCCGGTCCGCATTTGCCCGGGCCGCGGCGCCGGAAATGCGTCCGCGCGGTCGTGTTGCGCATTATATGGATACGTTTCCGGATGTCACGCCATTCGCGGCCCGACCGGAAATCGGGCCATGCGAATGCTCAACGGGACGCGCGATCTTCCGCGCGACAGCCGTCGGACAGCGTCGTGTCGCATCCGCAAAGCGTTGCTTGACCCCCGACGTCGCGCGACACTCCCCCTGACCCACGTTTGCGCCGACCTCGGGGTCCGATTCGTTGCGTCCGCATCGATCGGGTCGCGAACGAAAATATCGGAAAGTGCGTAGTATGGCCAAATCGACCTCGTTGGCAGCACGTCCCGCCTGTTTTTCACCGCGCGCCCGATCGGCGCGCGCGATCCCGTTGCCTGCGAAAGACCCGGTTACACGAGATGGAGCGGATGCATGGTTTCCCAAGACGACACCCCGCACGACGGCATCACGCGCGAGGAGATCCACCATCGGCAGATCGACATGCGCGGCTATCGGCGCAGCGATGGCCTGTTCGAAGTCACGGCCTGCCTCGCGGACCGCAAGACCAGCGATTTCACGCCGCCCGGCGGCGCGCGGACGGTCGCGGCGCTGACGCCGCTCCACGATCTTGGTGTGACGCTGGTCTTCGACGTCGACATGGTCGTGCGCGCCGTATCCACGTTCATCCGTTCGCATCCGTACGCGCAATGTCCAGGCGGCGGCGACTCGCTGCAGGCGCTCGTCGGATTGAACATCAGTGCGGGCTGGAACAGCGAGGTACGCAAGCGCCTGCCGTCTTGCGATACGTGCACGCACCTGAAGGAATTGCTCGGCCCGATCGCGACGACCGCCTATCAGACGATGGTCGGCATGCGGCGATCGTCGCTCGATTACCGCGACAGCGAAGGCAAGCCGCTCAAAATCGACAGTTGCCATGCATACGGCGCATCGCGCGATCTCGTCAAACGTCTTTGGCCCGAATACCACCGGCCTTCGGCAACGGCAAAGGGCCGCTGAAGCCTCGGCGCTCGGCGGTTCGGCGTCGTTGGCGGAATCGGTATTGCGCGGCCGGCGGCAGACCCAGCCTGCGTCGATTCGGCAGATCGGCGCCGCCGCATCCGTCATCAGAACACGCCCAATGCAAGCCCCGCAGCGAGGCCCGCACCGAGTTCGGCGCAGCGCGCGAGCGCGTCGCCGTCGATCGTCTTCGTCGCGAGAATACGCGCCGGCGTCTGCGCATGCGTGCAGACGATCAGCCCGGGCGCGACGTTCTTCAGCCGCCATCCGGTCGCGATCCGGTCGATCTGCCGCAACGCGTTCTGTCCGTCGCTTCCCGCGCAGATCATCGCCGCATACGGGCGGCCGTTCACGCGATCGAGCGCCGCGTAGTAGCAGCGATCGAAGAAATCCTTCATCAGCCCGGACATCGCCGCAAGATTCTCCGGCGTCGCGAAGAGGTACGCGTCGGCCGCCAGCACATCGTCGGCGCTCGTCGCGTCCGCGCGCTGCAGCCTGACGTCGACGCCCGGCTGCTCGCGAGCCCCACCGGCAGCCGCTTCGGCCATCTGCTGTGTGCCTCCGGTCATCGTGTGATAGACGATCAACAGCGTCTTCATGGGTCGTTGCTCGCAGTCGGCTTCGGGGGCGCGGACGGTATCGCCGGGTTGGGGCCGGATGGTCGGTCGGCACGGTTAGGTGCGATTGTGCGTTCGTTTTCTCCGAGTCGGCGGGTTTCGCGCATCGCAACGATTTCGATTGGCCCGCGCTTCCGGATGCTCGAGGATGCGGGTTCAGTCCTGCGTGCGATGCGACGCGGCGCCGTCGTCCGGTCGCGCGTAGTACGCGAGGAACATGTCGGCGGCCGATTCCGCCACTTTCTGCTGCTCCTGCGCCGTCAGCGGCGGCTGGCCCATCGTGATCTGCGGCCAGAACGCGAATACCTTCACGGCGCCATGCAACTGATGCGCGGCGAACACCGGATCGGTGGCCGACAGACGGCCGGCCGCCGCGGCCGCACGCACCCAGACCGTGACGTCTTCCTCACGCTCGCCGAGACGTTCGACCATGTCGCGCGCTCGTTCCGGCGAATGGATGGCCGCGCCGATCGCGACGCGCGCCAGCGCGAGAAACGCTTCGTCGTTCATCAACCGCAATTTGCGGTCGAGCAGCGCGAGCAGTTGCTCGCGCAGCGGCACGTCGGCGCGATAGGTCGGCGAGCTGCCGGTCCGGGTCGCATCCCACAGCTTGTGCAGGATTGCGGCGAACAGGGTTTCCTTGCCCGGAAAGTGGTTGTAGACGGTTCGTTTCGACACGCCCGCGCGCGCGGCAATGCGATCCATGCTCGTCGCATCGTAGCCGGCGGCGAGAAATTCCTCGATTGCCGCATCGACGATGGCCACGCGCTTTCGGTCAGTCAGGCGCTGAGGGGAAGTGCTGGTATCCATGGAGAAATTTTACACCGGGCAGTTTACTTATCCCAAAAATAAACTACACTGCTTAGTGTACTTTATTCTTCGGACGAACCGGACATGGCATCGCCTCTCGTTTTGATTCACCGCATTCTGGGTCTCGCGGCCGCCCGACGTGGCCGGGCGCTGTCCGGCGGTTCGCCGCAGCACAATGGCGAGCGCTTTGCCAATGTCGCGCCACGGCCCGCCGAAGGATTGGGCAAGACGTTGGGCATTGCGTGGAACATGCTGGTCAACAAGCCGCGTCACACCGTGCCCGCCGGCACCCTGCCCGTCGATTCGTTGACCCGCGCGGAACTCGACGCGGCGCCCGATCGCAGCCTGTACCGGCTCGGCCATTCGACGCTGTTGCTGAAGTTGCGCGGCGAATTCTGGTTGACCGATCCGGTGTTTGCCGAGCGCGCGTCGCCGTTTCGGCGTATGGGTCCCAAGCGCTTTCATGCGCCGCCGATCGCGCTGGAAGAGCTTCCTCCGTTACGCGGCGTGATCCTGTCGCACGATCATTACGATCACCTCGACCGCGACACGGTGCTCGCGCTGACCGCCACCACCGACGTGTTCGTGACGACGCTGGGCGTCGGCGATCGGCTGATTGAATGGGGGATCGACGCGAACAAGGTGCGCCAGCTCGACTGGTGGCAAAGCATGGACGTGGCAGGGGTGACGCTGACGGCAACGCCCGCCCAGCACTTCTCGGGACGCAGCCTGTTCGACGGCAACAGTACGCTGTGGGCGTCGTGGGTGATCGTCGACGACGATTTGCGCCTGTTCTTTAGCGGCGATACGGGCTATTTCGACGGCTTCCGGGAGATCGGCGAGCGCCTCGGGCCGTTCGACGTCACGCTGATCGAAACGGGCGCCTATGATGCGCAATGGCCGTACGTGCACATGCAACCGGAAGAAACCGTGCAGGCGCACATCGATTTGCGTGGACGCTGGCTGATCCCGATCCACAACGGCACGTTCGATCTCGCCATGCATCGCTGGCAGGAGCCATTCGAGCGTGTCACGGCGTTGGCGCTCGTGCGCGGCATCGAGCTGTCGACACCGCGGATGGGCGAACGCCTCGATCTCGGCGCACCCCATCGTGGCGAGCGCTGGTGGCGCACGGTCGACGAGCGCGCGGCAGCACCGGCGGCGAAAACGCGACGCTGGCAGCTTTGCGCATCGCAGGCGACGAAATAGTCCGCCAGTCGCTGCGCGTGCTCTCCGGCAAGATGGCCGCGCCGCGACTCCGGGTGGTGAACGCGTTGCCGGCCTCCCCCTGCACGTCGACGGCCTGCCTGTCGACCCGATTACCTGAGTAGAGTCATGCATCCGGTATCCGTCCGATACATACCCGACCAACGAGGCGACGACGTCGCCATCGCGGCATTCGACCACGCAGACCGCCGTTCGACCCGCCGCAGCCGCGAGAACGAATTGCGACAAACGCTCGCAGAGCGCGTCGCGAGATGGACCGAAGGCGTCGATCACCTCAATACGGCCATTCCCAACCTGAGCTTTCATCGAAGGGAAGCGCCGACGCTGCCGATGGAATGCATGGTCGAGCCGAGCTTCGGCCTCGTCGTTCAGGGCGCGAAGCGAGTCATGCAGAGCGGCGATGCCTACATCTACGACGCCGACCGCTTTCTGATCACGTCGCTCGATCTGCCCGGTTCGACGCAAATCATCGAGGCCAGCCCCGACAAACCGTTTCTCGGGCTCGGCCTCAAGCTCGATTTCCGCGTCATGGCCGAACTGATGATGCAAGTCGCGCCGGATCACGAGGATGCTCCAGCGGGCCGCGGCCTCGTCGTCGGCGACATGAACGAACCGCTGTACGACGCGCTGAACCGGCTACTCGCGCTGCTGGACGACCCGAACGCCATTGCCGTTCTTGCACCGTACATCAAGCGGGAAATCTACTATCGGCTGCTGACGAGCGACCAGGGCGCCCGCCTGCGCCAGATTGCATCCACCGGCAGTCAGTGCAACCGCGTGTCGCGCGCGATCCGGTGGTTACGCGCTCACTACGATGAATCGTTGCGTGTCGATGATCTCGCGGCGCAAGTTCAGATGAGCAGTTCAACCTTCCATCATCACTTCCGCCAGCTCACCGGCATGAGTCCGTTGCAGTATCAGAAATGGATACGGCTCAACGAGGCGCGTCGGCTGCTGCTGGCGGAGCGCCTCGACGCCGCGTCGGCGGCGTTCAGGGTCGGGTATGCGAGCCCGACCCAGTTCAATCGGGAATATAGTCGGCTGTTCGGTAATTCCCCGCGAAGGGATATCGATAGCCTGCGAGGGGGTGCGGACGTCGCTCTGTCGATCGTGGCGAGTTATTGATCGCGACCGCTGACTGTGGCGATGTATCGGTTTTGATGTGATCCGCCAAGTGCGGGATGGGATTTTCGCCTGCAGGTTGTGAGGGAAGTCGCGTCCCCTCCCAAGACTACGTGTATCGGCTGCGGTCCCAGCGTCCTGCCTGCCAATTCTTCTCCCCATACTCCGCGACTTCCCGAATCTGGGGCGCGGCACAGGCGTTGTCACGTGACAACTGGCGCTAAATACCCGTGCATCTCGCGCTGAATTGGCGGTTCGAAGCGACTCTGCGGTGGACTGATTCTCCGACACGCTGATGACATCCAGCAGCGCATTGCCGAAACACGTTTCGTAGACTACAAATCACGTATCAAACACGACAAATTTGTCTGCAATTCCTCCACTTCCTAACGCCGATGCTCTGAAATAGCATACGCCCCCATTTCCAAGCTTCATCGTGCTCATTTAGCGTGAAACAGGATGAAGAAAATGGCGCAAGCCTTTGCCGCACAAGGATTTCCGGCAGGCATCGATTTTCGGCGAATGTTTCACGACCTGACGCATTTGGGTCGTCACATGCCACTGACACATGGTTTCACCGCCTATTGCGGCCGATATCCACGGTGAACTCGGGCATATTGAGCCTTTCCAGGCCGGAGCGAGGTGATTTGCCACGCCCTGCCCTATTGACCGACACAAGCCGTACATCCAATTTCACCCCATAAAATGGGGACATATCAACACTCCACAATACCGCCTTTTGGGGCGCACCTCGACAGCTGGTCAGCAGCATAGCTTCGACACGTGAGCGCACTCGACGATAGCGGAATCACCACTCGAAGAAGTGCGGCCCTCGCTTCCAAGAGGCTCCTTTTCAATCCCGCGCGGGACACTTCGCTTCATATAGCGGCCTACCACGCAAGTCTTCTGGACGTCGGCTCCTGTTGTCACGTGACAACTCCTAGCGATTCACCGACGAGCCGGAGAACGGGAAGCTACGGGCGATGTTTTTACGCCCAGCGGTATGCCGCCTACACCACCGGTGCGCATCAACTATGACCATCGCTTGATGATCGCTAAATCCCCAGGTGGCGCGCGCTCGAATCCATTTGTCACGTGACAACTCATCGCACGACGGAAAGGCGTACATGGTCACGCATCACGTACATTAGTAATTGAAGTGAAGAGATTTCCGTGGAAGCCCGAGACGCAACCGTATCGAAGATTTCCCGTTACACGTACGCCCCTAGAGAAACTGAGGCGTTCAGCGACTTGTCACGTGACAACCATCTGTTCCTCGCGACCAATTCCAGCATCGACATGGTCTCGTATCAGATTTCAAATGAGACCGATGCACGACAAAACGCCGCCTCTCTGCACAACGGCTTATAGACAGTAAAGACGGCGAGATTCCTGCGCATTCGTTCTTTTGCGATCGGCATCGATGTTTTTTGTTGAGTCGCTATTTGCGAACACCGTCTGGCCATTCGGCCGATTTGTCACGTAACAACCACAACGGTCAATAAAACATAGACGGTATTGAACACTTACCTGGACATTCCACGAATAACTGCATATATTACGCAAAACTCCTTGGAGGAATTCAATGGCTTTCAAGATCGCCGTCAGTAATCAAAAAGGTGGTACTGGAAAGACAACCATCTCCGTCAACATCGCAGCGGCCTTCGAAGCCGGCGGCAACAAGGTCGCACTGATCGATGCCGATCCTCAAGGCACCTCCGTCCGGTGGGTCACGAGTGGCGAGAACACGCTTCCGATGACAGTCCTGTCGCTGGCGCCTGCCGGTCGCGGCATCGGTGGTGAGATCAAGAAGCAGGACGCGAACTACGACGTGATCGTCGTCGACTGCCCCGGCAACCTGGAAGACCCGCGTATTGCCTCCGTCCTCGAAGTGGCGGACTTCTGTCTGGTGCCGCTTTCGCCGTCGCCAGCCGATCTGTACAGCACGGTCGCGATGATCCGCATGATCGAGTCGATGCGAGCCGTTCGAAATCCTCAACTTTCTTCCGCATTAATGCTGAATAGCGTTAATGGAAAAACTAAAATGCGTGAAGAAATTTTAAAAATTTTACGGGCTGAAGAAATAGGGGAGCATCTGCTCGACAGCCAGATCGCGCAACGCGAGGTCTATCGTCAGACGTTCGCGCTCGGCACCACGATCCATCACCACAATCGATACCTGAAGGGCCTGAAGGAAGCCCGCGCGGAAATCGAAAAGCTGGTCACGGAAATGGCCCAATACATCGCGTCGACGCGCGCTACCGGAGCCGCCCATGGCTAAGGACACCTCGAAAGACAAGAAACCGACCGGCAACCTGCATCTGGCAGCCGGCCTGTTGCGCGGCCTCGCGCAGGAAAACGCGGCGCTCGAAACGCGGCTACCCGAGCCGGCGGTCGCACCGACTGCCGCCGTCGAAGCGGCACCCGCCAGCGCACCGATCGCAACCGCGCCCACCGGTACGCCCGATCTAGGCGCGCCGCGGAAGGTGCTGGTCAAGGACTGCATCCCGAACCCGTTCAACCCGCGCGTGTTCTACTCGGAGTCGAGCCTGCACGAGCTCGCACTGACGTTGAAACGGGAAGGGCAGATCGAGCCGATCAAGGTCACGCGGCTTCCCGAATTCCCCGGCAAGCTCGTCGTGATCGATGGCCAACGCCGGCTGCGTGCGACGAGCATCAACGGCGACGAGACGATCAATGCGACGTTCCGCACGGATCACACGCCCGAGCAGCTCTATACGATCGCGTATCGGGCGAACCACGATCACGAACGCCAGACGATCTTCGACGATGCGGTTGCGTGGAAACGTCTCCTCGACGAGAAAGTCTTTGCCGACCAGAACACGCTGGCGGAGAAAATCGGCAAGGACAAGGCATCGATCAGCAAGACGCTGTCGCTGAACGCGCTGCCGAACACGCTGCTGGAGCGGATGGCGAGTGCGAACGACGTGGTCGGTCTGCAGGCCGCGTACTTCCTGAAGCTGATCTTCGAACGTCTGGGCGAGCCGACGGCCGACCGGCTGCTGACGGCCGTGATCGACCGGAAAAAATCCGTCCGCGATCTCGAGAACTTCCTGCGTACGCAGAGCGACGGCGCCAGGAAGGCCGGCCGCACGCGCTATAGCGTCCGTCATGACTTCGCGCTCGAATCGCGCGCGATCGGCCAGTTGAAGACTTATCCGGACGGACGTCTGGATCTGCAACTCAAGGGCGTCGACGCGTCCCACCAGGAAGCGCTTGCCGACAAGCTCAAGACCGTCATCGACGCATACGTCGCCGATCTGGCGGCGGCCACGCCAAAGTAACGCGCCGCCGCAAAAACGCCTCGCCTTCGCGCTGCGTCGCGAAGCCGGACCGCAACACGGTCCGGCGCACGGCGCGTGCGACGGCGAGGCCGCGTTCAGTTGCCTGCGAGACTGCTTTTGAGCAGGAATTCGAGCAGGTCGTCCGAAGTCGGCTCGCCCCACGTATCGAGCGCCAGCCATCGGAAGAAGCTGGTCTGCGCGAGCTTGCTCGCCTTCTTCTTCGGTGACAGCGTCAGGTCCTTCGAACCCGCCACCGTCTCGTTGTAACGCTCGATCAGCTTGGTCTGGTCGTCGATCTCCAGTTCGCGGAAATACGCGCCGGCTTCCTCGACCTTCGCCGCCAGATACTTGTCGCGAATCTGTTCCTGCTTGCTCTGCGCGGATTCCTTCGCCGGTGCGACGGCTTCGGTTCCCTGGCCGTCGGCCAGCGTGTAACCGTGCGTCAGCGCCTTGCGGAAGTACGCGGCGACGTTGTCGACCGGCGCCGCATTTTTCTTCGTGGTCCGATTGAGCGTATAGGCGATCGCCGCCTTGATGCGCTGTACGCCGTATTGCGTGATCAGCCGGCGCGCCTCCGAACGCGGAATGCCGAACTTCGCGACCTCCTCGACCAACGCTTCGTTCTTGACGTCACCGTCTTCGACCGTATCGGTGCTCTGCTTGCGCGTCACCTTGAACTGCACGGCTTCCACGCTGCGGCCGGACTTGTGTTCGATCAGCTCGAGCGTGTGGTCCGATACTTCGTTCACCTCCTGAATGCACGGCACCAGGACCTTGCTCTTGAACAGCTTGTATTCCTTGTAGGACTGCGATGCCTTGTCCTGACCGAGAATGAGGTCACGGAATTTCGGCAGCGGAATCTTCGCGGTGATGCCGATCCCTTCGTAGCGCACCGTGTTTTCCCACAGCGCGAGCGAGTGCGATCGCCGGAACTCGCGAGCGATCCGCATATCGATCAGCGCGTAGATTTCGGGATTGAGCAATTCGCTGCGAATCTGGTCGGAGAAGCTGTACTTCAGCACCGATTGCTCGAGTTCCGCGCCGGCGAGCAGGCCCGACGCTTTCCAGACCGTCGAACGGTCCGCGGCCAGGTAGTCCCAGTTGACGACGGTACTGATCAACGAGTTGACCGTATCCTTCACGTACTTGGTGTTGTTGCTGTTGAGCCCGCTCTCGTGCGACAGCGATGCGATCGAGATCGAAAAGCTCGTCCGGCCCGGTTCGAACGCCTCCTGCCGAAGCGCATTCTTGATCAGCGAGCTGAACATCTTGCGCTGCTGCAGACCGATCTTTCCCGACTTCGGCGCGATATGAATCGCCTGAACCGCCTTGCGCAGCAAGTCGGGCGGCTCGGGTGTCTGAAACAGCGAAACCTGTTTGTCTGAGCCTTTGCTTGCTGGCTTGCGCGGCATCGTGGTGTCCGGGTAAGGTTGCCTTATTGAGAGCGGACTTTATACCTTTTCGCGCGACGGAGCAACGCCCTTGCTCCAGCATCACTTTCACTATCTGATCCAACTATCAGAGAAATAAGGAAAAATTCGCGTTTGGCGACTTATTCAGAGCCCCATATCCGTCTACCTTTTGATCAAAATACATCCCAGAAGCTGCTACCTTTCTTGGACCGGCAGGGCAACCCGGCACAAGATTTGCCGCGCGAAGGTAGCCATCCATGGGGGCAAACGAGCGGAATCGAGATCGCGGGGAAGATTCGTGGTGCCTCGCAACACGGCCGCCGTTTTCTCCCATAACTTGCTACCTTCGTCGATTCCCATAGGCGGGTACCTGTCCGCATGGTCGACAGCGTCGCTCTCCGGCTTGAAGGTGTAAATCGCCCCCATAAACGGCAACCATTCGTTTTCCCCATAGAAGGTAACCTGTCCGTGGCATCGGCCCTGTCTATGGGAAATCTTCACGAAGCCTTCGAGCGAATGGCAGCAAATTGGTCAAGACCGGCTCCCACAAATAGGTACCTTCCAGATCCCCCATAACTGGCTACCCAAGGAAAATCGCTGTGCATGTTCCGGACAATCAACCAGGAAAAGCACCCCATAAAAGGCTACCTTCATGTGTTCCCATAGACGACTACCCACCGCGATTTACGGTCGCTTTCCCATAAGCGGATACGTTGGCCCCATATCCACAACCCTGTTTCCCCACAACACGGTACCCCAACCCCCAAATCCACAGACCTGAAGCCCCAAACCCTTCCACCTGTGCTCCCATAAATGGGTACCGAACACCCCTCAAAGCCTTACCAGACAAGACTGTGAGCCGTCTAAAAGTAGTTAAAGAAGTAAACGTGGTTTACCAAAGATGTAAACACACGTGTGCTTGCACAGAAAGACGAACCCCATAAACCGCTACCCATGGGAGTCGTCTGTGGGACATCCACCGTCAAGATTCCTCGATACAGGCCTAGTTGGCCTTGTTTGACATACCGTCTCTAGAAGGCTCTAGGTCTGACAAGGCCTTCCGAAGAGGTAAGTGCCCACTCACAAATGGTGAAACGTAGAAACTTATGGGAGGAAATTCCCAGATTCGCCGGAGAGGTTCCCGTTTATGGGACTCCAAACCGCGCCTCGTGACACCCTCTGAACCTGTGACTGACGAGCCGGGCGAATCCAGTGGCATCCTCCACAGCAGTTCGAAATCATCCTGGACTGCCCGCGAATGGTTTTTTGTACTCGCGCGGCCTCGTCTCCGGACAAAGTTTTGTCAATTGCGTGTGATGCCGCTCGCCAAATTTAGCCCTGTGGACTGTGCCCGAAGGAATCCGATCCCGGCTGTTTTCCATCCCGCATCCCGTCCGTTTTTCTACCTTTGGAACACCACCAGCGAAGTCCTGCTCGGTCCGTGGGCATCGTTGCGAGCCAACGTGAAGATGTCGTGCGTGCCGAAACTCACCGCAATCGAATTCCTCGATGCTCCCGAACATGCTCACCTTCCGAAGGACCGGATTCCCGTAAAAGCTCACCGACCGGGCCGGGGCACAGGTATAAGCAAGCTGTGTGGATCTCAACCCTCGTCCACATAAGGAACCATCGCAAACAAGAAACGACCGGCATCCCAGTGTGACGCCTGAGGGTCGGCAAGCCGGTTGCACAGACGGACAGGCCTCCTGGCGATGGACATATCGACCGACGAGCGCTGCACGCTCATGAGCGGTTTCAGTGCATTCGTGCAGCTACTCGGGCCGATGTCTTCACCGCTCGCGCAGCCCCGCCTTTTTCGTCAGACCTGCGGGTCGACAACCCGCTTTGTCTCCACACAGCGGCAACCTTCCGCACCACAGTGCGGCAAGCGGTACCGAATGGATCACCGCACGCCACGACGACGCCACGTAATCGGCTTGACCGTCGAAGAAACGAATCGTGGTCGTTTATGGGAGAAACCGTCGCCCGAGCGGCATCGACCGATAACGTTGCGCACTGATCGACTGCTGCTGCGGTGATCGTGAAAGCACGACGATCCTCACGTCGCGCATGAGTGTATCGATATCACCACCAGTGAAACGCCCATCGGCGCGTCGCACCGCATCGAGTACCGCGGTTGCCGTCATCGAGCGCACCGACCGCGTCGTCTCCCATACGTGTATCCCGAATTCCGTCAGCACGTTGACGCCATAATTTTTGCGACACGGTTATGATGCTCGGGTCCTGACTGCGACATGACGACTAGTCAGGGCAGGGGCGGTATCTCGATGGTTTTTCAAACCGTGATAGTCATCAAAAAAGAGAGTTCAGCGATGCGAATCCAGATCAGAAAACTCACGCTGGCTGCTACCGCAGCCGCTTTCCTGTTTGGCTCGGCGGCGCCGGCGTTTGCGCAGGAAACCGCCAGCGCGCCGGCCGCACAGGACGCCAAGGCCGCGAAGAGCGAAGCGCGCAAGGCAGCCAGGGCCAAACGCAAAGCCGAACACAAGGCTGCGCGTGCGAAGAACACCGCCGAGTTGAAGAAACTCGAAGACGCCGGTTACAAGCCGGCGGCCAATGATCCGAACTATCCGCAAAACCTGCAGAACGCGGAGAAGAAGGCCGGCGCTGCAAGCCAGTAAGCGTCGTCCGGCGGCAAGCCACGGTTCGTCCACGGCTTGCCGCATGTGTCGCGGTCGCGCGATGCACGAAGGCAAACTCATTCCCCACGTTTTTCCAATTCGATTTGGAATCCTTCGTGTCGTGAAGATGTACGACACCCAGGCAGGGACAGTCAGCGCCGCCCGCCCGACGCCGTCGCGCTGCCCGTTGCCTTCAGCCAGTTCTTGAACGCGCGTACGGCATCGTCGTCCGCGCGCGCGGACGCCACATACGTAAAGTAGCGCCACGGCGGCAGTGCCGGTTCGCTGAACGGCTGCACGAGGCGGCCTTCCGCGATGTCGTCGGCCACGAGCGCGATCGGCCCCATCGCGACGCCGAGCCCGTCAAGCGCGCCTTGCAGCGTCAGGTAGAAATGCTCGAGCGTGAGCGAATGCCGCGGTACGAGATTCGGCTGCCCGGTCGCCGCCAGCCACTCCGGCCACATGCCCGGATAGGTTGCCGCGTGCAACAGCGTGAAGCCGGCGAGATCGGCAGGCGTGTCGAGTGACCGGCCCTCCAGCAACTTCGGCGCACACACCGGCAGCCGGACTTCGGACAGGAATTCCTCCGCGACGTACCCGTCGATGGCCTGTGGGCCGCCGCGAACGATCAGGTCGACCTTGTCGCGCAGCTTGTCGATCGGCTCGTTCGACGTCGACAGCCGCACCTCGATGGCCGGATGCGCGACCTGGAACGACGACAGTTTCGGGACGAGCCAGCGCAACGAAAACGTCGCGGGCGCGCTGACGCGCAGCACGCGCTGCTGCGCGTGGCCGAAATGCTGCGCGGTGGCAAGCGCGATCCGGTCGAACGAAGCACCGACCTCGGCGAGGTAGGCGCGGCCCGCGGCGGTCAGTTCGACGCGCCGGTTGTGGCGCTCGAACAGCGGCCGCCCGAGCCACGCTTCCAGTTGCTGCACGTGCCGGCTGATCGCGCCGTGCGTCACGCACAGCTCGTCGGCGGCCAGCGTGAAGCTGCCGAGCCGCGCGGCGGCTTCGAACGCGCGCAGCGAATTCAACGGAGGGAGTCGTCGGGCCATTGCATCGTTTCGCGTGACATTTACTCACACGACGGTTCAGGTTTAATCGTTTGATCGGGTGATCATGCTCCGCCAATATGGCACACAAACGGCCAACCGGGCCGAACGAGTGTCTGAATTTCTCACATGGAGTACGGAGCATGTCGAACGTGGTGGTCGTGGGCGCCCAATGGGGCGACGAAGGCAAGGGGCGCGTCGTGGACTGGCTGGCGGCGCAGGCCGATCTCGTCGCACGCTACAACGGCGGTCACAACGCGGGCCACACGCTGGTCGTCGGCGGCCACACGTACAAGCTGGCTCTGCTGCCGAGCGGCATCGTGCGCGGCAAGCGCGGCGTGATCGGCAACGGCGTGGCGCTCGATCCCGAAGCGCTGCTCGCGGAAATCGGGCGGATGGCCGCGCTCGGGCTGTCGGTAACGCCGGAGAACCTGTCGATCGCCGAGAACGCGACGCTGGTGCTGCCGATTCACCGTGCGATCGATGAGGCGCAGGAGCGTTTGCGTCGCGAACCCATCGGCACCACGCTGCGCGGGATCGGGCCGGCCTACGAGGACAAGGTCGGGCGTCGCGGGCTGCGTGTCGGCGATCTCGCGGAGCCGGGCGGGCTCGCGGCCAAACTCGACGTGCTCGTCGACCATCACAACGCGTGGTTCCGAGGCCTCGGGCTCGACGAATACGATCGCGACGCGATGCTGGCGACACTCGTCGCGCTTGCACCGAAGATCCTGCCGTTCCTGCGTCCGGTCTGGGCCGATCTCAACGACGCGACCGATCGCGGCGAACGTATTGTGTTCGAGGGCTCTCAGGCCGTGATGCTGGACATCGACTGGGGCACCTATCCGTTCGTCACGTCGTCGGGCACCGTGGCATCGGCCGCGGCGGCCGGCACCGGGCTCGGTGCAACGAAGCTCGGCCACGTGCTGGGTGTGACGAAGGCGTATGCGACGCGGGTCGGCGGCGGACCGTTCCTCACCGAGCTGATCGACGCGACCGGCGAAATGCTGCGTGCGCGCGGACAGGAGTTCGGCGTCAACACGGGGCGGCCGCGACGCTGCGGATGGCTCGATGCCGCGCAACTGCGTCAGGCGGTCAGAATCTCGGGCATCGATTCGCTGGCGCTTACCAAGCTCGACGTGTTCGATGGTTTCGAGTCGATCGGGCTGTGCGTCGGTTACGAATTCGACGGCGCGCGCGTCGACCATTTGCCCGCGAGCCTCGATGCGCAGTCGCGCGCGAAGCCGGTTTACGAACGGTTCGAAGGCTGGGAAGGCTCGGTGAAGGGCGTGCGCGAGCGCGCGGCGCTACCGCGGGCCGCGCAGGACTTCATCGCGCATATCGAAGCCGTGGCGGGCGCGCCGGTTTCGATGATCACGACCGGCGCGGAGCGCGACGACACGATCGTGTTGCGCAATCCGTTCGACGTGGCGGCCGCCGCGTAATGCGCGAGATGCGCAGCGCGTCGATCGAAAGCGGGATCATGGTCGGCGGGTAGTTTTGCCGACTGCCGCGGTTGGCCCGTCGGCACCTTCGATACGCAGGCCCGCCCGGCCCGGATGCCGCGCGGCGAGCGGCTCCGCGGCACGATTCGGCAGCACGGATCGTGCCGTATACGGCGAACTGGACACGCCTGCAACGCTGCTGTACTGTTCCGCACAATTCGCGCCAGACCGGCGTGTGCCGGTGCTGCCGGCGCCCCGGCCGCACGGCGGCGCGACGTGACAATCCCCGGGGGCAGGTCGATGGACACGTTACAGATGATGCGCATTTTCGTCCGGGTCGCGGAAGAGGGCAGCTTCACGAGCGCGGCCCAGCGTCTGGACATCACGACGGCCTATGCGTCGCGTTCGGTCTCGCAACTCGAAACGCATCTGCGCACGCGCCTGCTCAACCGCAGCACGCGCCGCATCGCGCTGACCGATGCCGGGCAACGGTATCTCGACCGCTGCCAGCGCATCCTCGGCTATATCGACGAAGCGGAAGCCGAGGCGGCCGATGCACAGGCGAAACCGTCCGGACGGCTGCACGTTCACGCGACGACGAGTTTCGGCCAGTCCTACGTGATGCCCGCGGTCGTGCGTTACCGCGAACGCTATCCGTCGGTCGCCGTCGAGCTGACGCTGTCGCAGCACGTGCCCGACATCATCGACGAAGGCTACGACGTGTCGCTGCAGTTGAGCACGACGGAGCTGCCCGATTCCGGGCTGGTGTCGCAGCGGCTCGGCGACGTGGGCAGCGTGCTGTGCGCGTCGCCGGACTATCTGAAGGCGCGCGGCACGCCACGCACGGTGAGCGATCTCGCCGGGCATGCGTGCCTGCGGCTCGTCACGCCGCTGTTTCCGCGCGACCGCTGGCATCTCGACGGCCCGAACGGCCGCGAAACGGTCGAATTGCCGACGCCGGATTTTCAGGTGAATATCGCCGATGCACTCGGCACCGCGCTGCGCGCGGGGCTCGGGATCGGCTCGCTGCCGATGTCGGCTGCGCTGCCCGCGCTCGCGAGCGGCGCGCTGGTGCGCGTGCTGCCCGATTACCGGTTGCAGAAGCTGACGGCCTATACGTTATATGCGTCGCGTCAGTATCTCGATGCGAAGATCCGCACGTTCGTCGATTTCCTGCGGGAATGCGTGCCGGAGATGCTGGCCGCCGACGAGGCTGCGTTGAACGCTTGCTGCGTGTCCCGTCATTCCTGATTCACGCATGATCGATGCGTGAGTGCCGAGCCCTGTCTTTCGGTTCAATTTAAATAATTCGCAGTACTGTGTTGAAGGCAGGCGACGAATGCATGGGCGCGGAGCGGTCCGGACAGCGATGCCCGGCCACCGGCACGTCCTTACGAAAGCGTTTTCATGCGATACCCGTTCATGGTGCGACGCGCGACAGCGGCACCGCTTCGCCGCGCAGCCTCGCGACGTCGCGGCCCGGCGCATCGCCGAACAGCCGTGCATATTCGCGGCTGAATTGCGACGCGCTTACATAGCCGACACTGCGGCACGCCTGCCGCGCATCCATCGCCGACAGGCACATCAGGCGGCGCGCCTCCTGGAGCCGCAGCACCTTCTGGCATTGCAACGGACTCATCGACGTGACCGCACGGAAGTGATGGTGGAAGGTCGACGGGCTCATCTCCACCTGGCGCGCGAGCGCGTCGACCGCCATCGGATCGAGATAGTGGTCGCGAATCCAGGCGACGGCGCGCGAGATGCGCTGGGTCGTCGAATCGGCGTCGCCGATCTGCGCGACGCGCGCACCCGACGGGCCGCGCAGCAGCCGGATGAGGATTTCGTCGACGATCAGCGGTGCGAGCAGGTCGAGGTCATCCGGTTGTGCGATCAGTTGCATCAGCCGCGCGACGGCGTCGACGATTTCGGGCGTCGTATCGAGCGTGTCGAGTGCGCGGGAGTCGACGGCTTTCGGCAGCCCGCGCGGAAAGACGACGGGCGTGAGCGCCGCGATGCGGTGCGGATCGAGTTCGAGCTGCGCGTAAAGAAACGGCTCGGCCGGGTTCGCTCGCGTCACGCGTCCGGTCACGGGAAGGTCGGCCGTGGCGACCAGCATCCGCGATTCGTCGATCGTGTAGGTATCCTCGCCCACCCGCATCGACTTCGCGCCTTGCCCGACGATGCTCAGGCACGCGTGGTGCACGCCGTGGCTCCACTGCGGCGGCGGCGCGGACGCGCGCGCGACGCGCATGCCGCGCAGCGGAAGGTCGAACATGCCGTCGTGCGGCGCGTACGCAGCGATCAGCGCCGCGAGCCGGGCAGCCGGCGATCGGGCCGCCGATCGAGCATCGTGATCCGGTGGGTGGCGCGGTTGCGGCGGCGTTCGGGCGTCGATTTCCATGTTGCGTGAGCGGTTGGCGGAGTGGGCGATGCAATGCGCGCGCTGCGGTTCGCTGCCGGCGCGCAGGCACGGCGGTCACATCGTACGGCCAGTTGCGTGCGCGGGATTGCCTAAACCTGTCCGAAATTAGCCCGATCATCCGGACCTGCATGGTCGGCGGCCGCGTCGCCTGTCGTCGCATGGTGTGCGGCGCACAAATTCGGAAATTAAGGCAAAACAATCGCAGGATCGGGCAAGCCATTTGCCCGCGGTTTCCCTACCATTGCACCTGCTGAAGGAAATGCGATTCGGCGTGCCCGGATGATGCGGGCAACCCCGCCCGCGTGACGCGCGGCCGCCGCCGGCCTTGCCGCGTGCGTTGCCGCCGCGAATCGCCGGGAAAGACTCAGGACTGCTATTGAACGATCGTGCATCGGGCTTACCGAGGCCGGTTTGCGTCCGTTGCAAGCCGCGCTTGCGCGTTGCGAACGTCCCGACCGACCCGGCTGAGCCGGTGTCGGGGCCGCCGTATTGGCCAGGCCGATGCGGGCCGGCTGTGGCGCGGCGTCGGGTGCAGGTAGACGGGCAGTCGTCCGCGCAGGGAAATCCGGACAAATGGACCAACTTCAATCGATTCGGGCATTCGTGACGGTGGCAAGGGAAGGCGGGTTTCGCCGGGCGGCGACGCGGTTGCGCGTGTCGACGGCGATGGCGAGCCGGCTGGTCGATGCGCTCGAAACGCGCCTCGGTGCGCGCCTGCTTCAACGCAGCACGAGCCACCAGTCGCTGACGGAAATCGGCGAGCTGTATCTCGCGCGCGTCGAGCGGATTCTCGGTGCGATCGACGAGATCGACGGCCGTTTCGTCGCGATGGGCAGCAAGCCGGAAGGCGTATTGCGCGTGGCCGCTCCGGTCGCGTTCGGGCTCAGCCAACTGAGCGCGCTGCTCGATCGTTTCGTGCACCGGTTTCCAGACGTGCGGCCGACCGTGACGCTGACCGATGCCCACGTCGACCTGACTAGCGAGGACATCGACGTCGCGTTCCTGACCGACGGCATGCCGGTGTCCGGCGCGCACGCGTTGCATACGCTGGCCGCGTACGAATCCGTGCGCGTCGCGGCGCCGGCTTACGTCGCCGCGCACGGCGGCGCGGCCGCGTCCGGCGACTGGCCGGACATCGCGACCGTGCGGCTGGAGTTGCCGGCGGCCGACGACGACCCCGCGGCCGGGATTCGATCCGGCGCGGCGGCCGGCAATACGGGCGTCGGCCATCTCGAGATGGCGCGGCGGCTGGCCGTGGCCGGCATGGGTGCGGCGGTGCTGCCCGCGTATCTCGTCGATGCCGATCTGGCGGCCGGTACGCTGGTGCGCGTGGCCCCGCTCCATCCGCTCGCGCCCGTCACGCTGAAGCTCGCGCATGCACGTGCCGCACGTCTGCCGGCCGCCGCGCGTGCGTTCATCGAATTCGTCGGCGCCGCATTCCGGCCCGCGCGCTAGCAGTCTGGCCGAACCCGCGGCAACGCGCGCCCGCCAGGGCCGCGGGCTCGCCGTTCTTTTTTCGGAAGCAGTTCGGCGAACGAACGCTCCGCAGGGTGCAACGCACATCCGCAACACGTGTCCGCATCCGCGGCGAACTGGAAGCTGCAGGTTCGCCGCGCGTCAGGACCATGAGGAGATCTGGTGATTCCCATTGAAGGTCGTCTAATTGTGAGAGGTCGCTCCATGCGCGTCGAACGGGTTCCATACCGCTTAATCACTGTCGCAACGGCTGCCGTTTTCCTGGCCGCGTGCGGGAAAAAAGAATCGACACCGCCGCCGCAAACGCCGGAAGTCGGCGTCGTCACCGTCCAGCCGCAAGCCGTACCGGTCTTCACCGACCTGCCGGGCCGCACCAGTGCATTCCTCGTCGCGCAAGTGCGCGCACGGGTCGACGG